>NZ_QTMT01000001.1:0-833512 GCF_003603295.1 Veillonella sp. AF13-2 | reverse complement strand
CTACCTAAAGGTAGGCCTTTTTCTTTTTGCTAGTCTTCGACTAGCTAACCCTACTAGAGCAGCCTCCAGCCAAGGTTGTAGAGGTTGTATCTATGTACGTGTCCGTGTAAGACGGCCCTGGGAAAAGCAGGGCAGTAGAAGATGGAGGAGTGAAACGACGACAGATTCACTGCATCGCTTTCTTCCGAACGTAAGATTTACCGAGCTGCGAAGCAGAGAAGGAAAATCCACAGTGAGGAAGCAAGTAGGGCAACCGAAGAGGTCTTAGAGCTAAGCGACGCAGCCGAACCATATGAGTGCTTCCGAACGTAAGATTTACCGAGCTGCGAAGCAGAGAAGGGAAATCCACAGTGAGGATTGATAGGAAGCCGCGGCTAATGGTAGTATCTAACTAATCCATACGGTAACGAGGCACAACGTGCCAATGTTACCGAACCGTAAAGCAGTTGAGCTACTTTAAATATATGTAAATAAACTTTATCTAATCGATACCGCGGTGCGCAGCACCAATGGTATCGAACCGTAAACTAGTTGAGCAACTCCATATTTATGTAAATAACAAGCCCCATGATCACAAAATCATAGAGCTTATATATTAATAACAACTTATTAGGAATTTAATATATATACAAAAAAAGAGCTGCCTAAGCAGCTCTAATTCTTTATTATTCTACACCAACCATTACGCTAGTGGATTTGATAACAGCGACAACTTCTTTGCCAACTGCTAAGCCTAATTCTTTAACGGATTGAATAGTAATGTCAGCAGTAACAATATTATTATTACCTACGTTGATTTTTACGATTGCATTTACAGCGCCTTCTTGGATCTCAACGATAGTACCTTTTAATTGATTTCTTGCACTTAATTTCATGGATATCTCCTTAAAAAACAATACAAAAAGTATATATATTATAATATTTTGCATATAATTTGTGATATACATTACATCACAAATTATATGGAGCGGGCGAAGGGAATCGAACCCTCCTCTCAAGCTTGGGAAGCTCGCATTCTACCGATGAACTACGCCCGCACGATGTAAATATTGTATCATATATTTACATATACATTCAAGTAATCATAGATATATCTATGATTATACCTATAGTAGTAAATGTATTGAATTACTTTCAATCTAGATGTATAAAATAATAGAAAAGGAGGAATTCGTATGTCAAAAGTATATAAAGTTCATAAATGGTTATCTATCATTTCCTTAATTTTCTTCTTAATGTTTTGTATTACAGGATTAGTACTCATGTTTCGAACTGAGTTAAATGCATGGGCTCAAGGTGGAACAACACATCATTCATCAGCTATAATGTCGATGAATGAACATGAAGAATCTATATTTAAGTATGCTGATCAGGGGGCACTACTTGTTAAACAGAAATATCCATCAAAAGATATTTTGAATATATCCCCTGCTATGGGGGCTACACATATTTTACGGTATCGTATTATTGAATCTACGGCTACGGTAGCACCTCCAGCTCGCATGGGAATGGGTGGGGATTATGTTTTATATAATCCTATATCTAAAGAACTGATTACTTCACATAATGAGCCTCCTGTACATCCTTGGATTCGTAGTATGTTACATACTCTTCATCAATTACATACACGATTAGATTTAGGTAAAATTGGCATATATATTGTAACATTCTTATCATTTTTATGTAGTCTCACTATTATTTCAGGGATTTTTTTATATGGTCCATTTCGTAAAAGTTATTCTAAAGCCTCTGTTTTATCTAAGAAAATGAAAATAGGTGCATTACATCGTGAATTCTCAATAGTTGCAACGGTCTGGGGATTTATATTATGTATAACAGGTGTATGGATTGGGGGCTTTTTTATTGCAAATGATAACTATAATGCCGATGTACTTCATAATGCTAAACAGGAACTTTCGATTGGACAATCTGAAATATTGCAACCATCAGAAGCAATTTCTCGTATAATGAAAGTATATCCAGATCGACAAGTTATTTCTATGGATTATCCATCTAAGTTTAACAATTACCATTATGCATTTTATTTAGGTGCAGAAAATGATGATGATCCAGCTATGTTTCTTGGACAGCCTGTATATGCTAACTTGTATGTCGATTCTAGTAATGATAGATTTTCTACTAAAGCAGTTCCATGGTATTTTACAGGTATGACGACTATGATTAACCTACATATTCATAATCATAATACGATGGCTCTGAAGATATTGTGGGCTATATGGGATATTGTTCTCATTATTGGTATCGTGACTGGACTTATGATGACTATTATTAGAAAGTATAAAAAATCAGATGTAATTCTATCTAAAGTATCGGTAGAGGAAAAGCATATTTGGCGTACACCATTATTTTGTAGTATATCTGTTCTTATAGGATTGCTTCTACCACTTTGGCAAAATCCTGTTATGAATACGATTGCTGCTATTTGTTTAACTGTATCACTTATTGTATTTTTTATCTCTTTACTTAAAGAAAGTAAACAATATTGATTATTTTCGAACTGAAATGATATAATAATAAATATAGTTGTTTTTATATACATAAAAATACGTATTATTATTTATGACTCAGAAAGTGGTAGTTATTATGAATTTTATAAAAGCATTTTTCCAGTCAGAGTCTGCTGGTGGGATATCCTTGCTGTCCGCCGCTATTTTAGGCGTTCTTGTGGCGAACTCACCGATTGCAGCACAGTATTTTGCAGTCATGCAAATACACCTTGGTCCAATGACTATACTGGAGTGGGTAAATGATGCCTTAATGGCTCTTTTTTTCCTTTATGTTGGTATAGAGATCAAGAAGGAAATGATTTCTGGGGAGCTTGATACGAAGGCGAAACGTGTGCTTCCCGTATTAGCCGCATTTGCAGGTGTTATTACGCCAGCTATTGTGTATTATTTTGCGGCTGGATATATGCCAGAATATAGACATGGTTGGGGGATTCCTACCGCTACAGATATTGCTTTTGCTATAGGCGTTATTACAATGCTTGGTAATAAGGTATCTACAGCGATGAAAGCCTTTCTAGCTGCATTAGCTATTATTGACGACTTGATTGCCATAGTCGTTATTGCTCTCTTTTATGGGGCAGGCGTTAACTTTATGGATTTAATAGCTGCTGCGGCTGTAACTGGTTTACTGATTTATACTAATAAGCAAGGCTATTTAAGACCACTTCCGTATTGTGTTCTAGGATTAGTTCTTTGGTATTTAGTTTTAAAATCTGGTGTTCATGCTACCATTGCTGGTGTTGTACTGGCTATGACAATTCCTTTTAAGGGTAAAGTTATAGATAAGGTAGTGTATCCCATGGAAGAATGGGCGCATGCTTTACGCAATTGGGTAAACTTCCTAATTATACCATTATTTAGTTTTTTAAATGCTGGTGTATCTTTTGCTGATTTTTCCATAGACAATTTATTCCATCCTGTAATCATAGGTGTTTCATTCGGTTTAATCTTAGGAAAACAATTAGGTATATTCTCTGCCGTCTACATTTTGGTTCAATCTAAGGCAATTAAGATGCCTACAAAAACGACGTGGCCTGAAATTTATGGGACAGCTATTTTGTGTGGTATTGGCTTTACTATGAGCCTTTTTGTTGCTACACTGGCTTTCCCACCAGGTATAACACAAGAAATGGCTAAAGTAGGTATCTTTATAGGATCAATCACGGCAGGCTTGCTAGGTGCGATTGTCCTAATTTTAGCTTATCAAATACGCAAGATGCGTGGTAAAATTTAATAAAATAATCTTTTGTAAGTATAGAAAGGATTCAAATGGAACGCATTTTTGTTTTCTTACGTTCTCCAGGTGCAGCTACATCTGTACTCCTAGGAGCAACAGTACTCGCTTTAATTTTAGCGAACTCTCCATCATCTGAACAATACTTTCAAATCGTTAATCACCATATAGGTAATCTAACAATTTTAGAATGGGTTAATGATGCATTGATGGCAATCTTCTTCCTTTTTGTAGGTCTCGAAGTTAAACGTGAATTAGTATCAGGTGAGCTTAATACTAATGCTAAGCGTGTGATGCCAGGCATTGCCGCATTATTTGGTGTTCTAACGCCCGCTTTTATCTACTACTTAATTGCAGGTTTTCATTCTGAATATATACATGGTTGGGCAATACCAACTGCTACGGATATTGCATTTTCCATCGGTATTATATCTGCATTAGGCTCTAGAGTACCGAATTCAATGAAAGTATTTCTAACAGCTCTTGCCGTTATAGATGATTTGATTGCTATCATCGTAATTGCAATCTTCTATGCGTCAAGTATTCACATGATGTATTTAGGTGCAGCTGTCGTAGTTGTAGCTGCTTTAATCTATTGTAATAAGCAAGGATATGTACGACCTTTACCATATATCATTTTAGGGTTTATCCTTTGGTATTGTGTATTAAAATCTGGTTTACATGCAACTATGGCTGGTGTAATCTTAGCTATGACAATTCCTTCAAAAGGTAAACGAGGCCGTAAGTATGTTCGTCCAATGCAACATTGGGAACATTTATTATCCAATTGGGTTAGTTTTTTAATTGTACCAATATTTGCATTCTTTAATGCCGGTGTAGATTTACGTAATGTATCTGTTAATGACTTAACACATCCTGTAGTGCTTGGTGTTGCATTAGGTCTTATTATAGGGAAACAATTAGGTATTTTTGGTGCAGTATTTGCGATGGTGAAATGTGGCCTTGTACCAATGCCTACAGAAGCTAATTGGAAGCATGTATATGGTACTGCGATTGTATGTGGTATAGGCTTTACAATGAGTATCTTCGTATCTATCTTGGCATTTGAACCAGGTCACGCTCAAGAAATGGCAAAAGGTGGCGTTATACTTGGCTCATTAATCTCTGCATTATTTGGTTACATCTTCTTAAGACTTGTTGGTGCAAACCGAAAAGAATGTCATATTGGTGTATACCATAACTGCTAAAATTAAATAAAACTATTAAATCTCCATTGTAGACTGAAGAGAATTTCCGACTTTAGAAGTAATCTAAGTGAATATTCTTGCAGGATATAATGGAGATTTTCATTGGTATCTTATAATTTTATGATATATATGTAATACACCTTTAAAATTATTACTATAACTATAATTTAATATATGAATTATTGATATTAATAGAACCTTTATGGTTTATAGATTATTTAAAACTGTATAGTATACTACTTAATGTAAGGTGAGGTGTATATGATAAAAAAAATAATTATTACATGTACGCTTGTTTGTATGATTGTAATGGTATCCTCTGTATCATTAGCAAAAACTATTGATCGGGGGCAACGAGGGCATCACGTTAGTAAGGTGCAAACCATGTTAAAGCATCAAGGTTTTTTACATGATTCTATAGATGGCATTTACGGTCATAATACAGAACAGGCTGTTCGAAAATTTCAAAAATCTAAAGGGCTCCCTGTAGATGGTCGTGTTGGTCCTGCTACGATGAATGCTTTGGAAAAGATGGAGACTCGTTATGGTGGCCATGGCACAGAACGCAATCATAATGGAGTGCCTAATAAATACTCTAAAGTTTTAACGATGGAGGCTAGTGGCTATTCATCTCAAGATCCTGGCAACGGAAAATATACAGCTACAGGTAGTCGTCTACGGAAGGGACTTGTGTCTGTAGACCCTAAATTAATTCCTTTGGGAACGCGATTATATATTGAAGGTTATGGCTATGCTGTAGCTGACGATGTAGGTGGTGCTATTAAAGGGCATCGCATTGATTTAGCTTTTGATTCTCGTGCAGAAGCATTGCAGTTTGGACGTCAATCTGTAAAGGTTTATATTTTATAATGATGACTCTCTAGCTTTATATAACTATATGATAGGTTTATAGACTAAAATCATATTCTTGTATAAAATGCTAGAGAGTTTTTCTTTTACCGAATTATAATGTATTCAAAACCTCGAATATTCGGAAATTATGGTATAATATAGATATA
This sequence comes from Veillonella sp. AF13-2, assembly GCF_003603295.1. Classification (NCBI taxonomy): domain Bacteria; kingdom Bacillati; phylum Bacillota; class Negativicutes; order Veillonellales; family Veillonellaceae; genus Veillonella; species Veillonella sp. AF13-2. The sequence continues at coordinate 827,523 of NZ_QTMT01000001.1, read as the reverse complement.
TGATGATGACTCATGATGTTAAATTGATGAGTATACTCAATAGTTATATGATGAATGGTAAAGGATAACCCTATGGATAAAGTACGGCGTGTAGAACGAATGGTGGCAATGACAAAACTGTTAGTTGATTCACCGCAAAAATTGATTCCTTTAAATTACTTTTGCGACTTTTTTGGCATGGCTAAATCAACGGTTAGTGAAGATTTAACATGTGTAAGGCAGTCTATGGAACACTTTCAACTGGGGACCTTAGAAACGGTGGCCGGTGTAGCTGGTGGGGTACGATTTATTCCGCATCGCAAGGGCACACAAGCGAACGATATTTTACGAGATGTGCAAGCTCGTTTAATGGAGCCAGATCGCATCATTCCAGGTGGTTTTATTTATATGTCTGATATCTTATATGATTGGCACGTAATGACACGTCTGGGTGAGATTATTATGACTCGTTTCGTGGACCGTGAACCGGACTATATTTTGACTGTAGAAACAAAGGGGATTCCTTTGGCTGTAATGGTAGCGAGAGCTTTCAATAAACCACTTGTTATTGCTAGACGTGATAGTAAGGTAACAGAAGGTTCTGCTATTAGCATTAATTATGTAACAGGTTCCTCTGGGCGCATTCAGACTATGACTCTAACTAAACGGGCAATTCCTCCCAATGCGAAGGTGTTAATTATCGATGACTTTATGAAAGCTGGCGGTACCGCTAAGGGACTTAAGGAATTAGTTCTTGAAATGAGTGGGGTCGTTGTTGGCACAGGTGTTCTTGTAGCTACAGCTGAACCAAGTCCGAAGTTGATCGATGATTATGAATCATTATTTACTTTTTATGGTATCGATGAAAATACAAAGAAAATTAGTATAGATCCTGTGTTAGATACAGAGTAAATCATTAATATTAGGAAGATTATAGGCTGATATAATGGTTTATATTGAGTATTGACCTATGGGCTAAACAATGACGTAAATAATAATATTTAAAATGGTTTAGAGATATAAGAGATACCAGATAGGAGATTACTATGAATATTGCAAGCCTTATTTTAGCTGCTGGTAAGGGCACGCGTATGAAGTCTAAATTGCCAAAAGTGTTACACAAGGTCGGCGGTAAGGCGATGGTAGAACGCGTTCTTGAAACGGTTCAATCCATTGGTACCAATCGCGATGTTGTTATCGTTGGTTTTGGTGGCGATGCAGTACAAAATTACTTGGGAGAGCGTGCTGAATTTGTTCGTCAAGAAGAACAAAATGGTACAGGTCATGCAGTTAAGATGGCTCAACCAGTACTTGGTGACTATGATGGTACAATCTTATTGTTATGCGGTGATACTCCCCTGGTTACAAAAGAAAGTTTAGAAGCGCTTTTAGAAGAACATAAAAATTCCGGTGCAGCAGCTACAATCTTAACTGCTCATATGCCGGATCCAACTGGTTATGGACGTATCATTCGTAATGAAGTGGGTTCTGTAGTTCGTATCGTAGAACAGAAAGATGGTAAACCTGAAGAATTAGCGGTTCAAGAAGTAAATACAGGTATGTACGCTTTTGATAGTAAAAAATTATGGCCTTGCTTAGATCAATTATCTGATGATAATGCCCAAGGTGAATTGTATATTACTGATGTAGTAGGTATTCTCGTAAATGGTGGCGACAAGGTAAGTGCATACATGACTAAGGATTTTGAAGAATCTTTAGGGGTAAACTCACGTTTGCAATTAGCAGAGGCTGAAGCTATATTAAAACATCGTAAAAATGTTGAGTTAATGACTGCTGGCGTAACAATTATTGACCCTGAAAATACCTATGTGGCTCCTGAGGTAACAGTAGGTGCAGATACAATTTTGCATCCTGGTACAGTCCTTGAAGGTGATACCGTGATTGGTGAACGTTGTGAAATTGGACCACATACTCGTTTGACGAATGTAAAAGTCGGTAATGATACGATTATCCATTTTACTTATGGTCATGACTGTGAAGTAAAAGACGGTGTAGATGTAGGTCCATATGTCCATTTGCGTCCAAATACAGTTTTAGGTAATAAGGTTCATGTAGGTAACTTTGTAGAAGTTAAAAACTCTAATGTTGGGGAAGGTACTAAGTTCCCACATCTCTCCTATATCGGTGATAGTGATGTTGGGGCCGGTGTTAATATTGGCTGTGGCACTATTACCGTAAATTATGATGGGAAAGTTAAGCATCGTACGACTATTGGTGATGGTGCATTTGTTGGTTGTAATAGTAACTTAGTTGCTCCTGTAACAGTAGGTAATTATAGCTATGTAGGTGCGGGCTCTACTATTACTAAAAACGTACCAGATAAGGCCTTGGCTGTAGGGCGCAGTAAGCAAATTGTGAAAGAAAATTGGGTAACAGAGGATACTTTCAAAAAGAAATAAAAAAAATCTCATATTTTTTAACACAATTAGGTCAAAATAGTATACAATAAAAAGGCAATAGTGTGTATCTGTAATGTATGGATTATGGATAAGTAACCAGTATAGGAGCAAATGAAAGGGTAACAAAATGGCATTTGAAGACGGCAAAAAACTCAAGATTTTCACAGGTAATGCAAATCCTGCATTGGCAAAGGAAATTTGTGATTATTTAGGGTTGCCTTTAGGTGAAGCATTTGTAGGTCGTTTTAACAATGGCGAAGTACAAATAATGATTGATGAAAGCGTACGTGGCAAAGATGTATTTATCATTCAACCAACTAGCTATCCTGTAAATGATAATTTAATGGAACTCATGGTTATGGCTGACGCGTTAAAACGCGCTTCTGCACGTCATATCACTGCAGTAGTTCCTTACTATGGCTATGCTCGCCAAGACCGTAAGACTCGCGGTCGTGAGCCGATTACAGCTAAATTAGTAGCTAATTTGATGCAAACGGCAGGTATTACACGTCTTGTAACAATTGATTTGCATGCAGGACAAATTCAAGGTTTCTTTGATGTGCCTGTAGATCATTTGTTTGGCGCATCTATTTTGGCTAAATATATTAATGAAAAAAATATGGAAGATGTTATCGTTGTATCTCCTGACCTTGGCGGTGTTACAAGAGCTCGTGATTTGGCTGACCGCATTGGTGCACCGATTGCAATCATTGAGAAAAAACGCCCTGAACCAGGTGTGGCTAAAGTTATGAATCTCATCGGTGATGTGGCAGGTAAAAACTGTATTATTATTGATGATATCGTAGATACGGCTGGATCCTTGGTTGAAGGTGCTAAAGCATTGGAAGAATTCGGTGCTAAATCCGTTACCGCCGCTGTTACACATGCAGTGTTGACAGATCCGGCAAGTGAACGAATTGCAAATTCCAATATTAAGGAACTTATCGTTACTAATACTATTCCATTGCCGGAAAATTGCAACTTACCAAATATTACGCAATTATCCGTAGCTCCATTGTTGGGTGAAGCAATTATGCGTATTTTCCATGAAGTATCTGTAAGTAATTTGTTTGATAAATAATAGGTGATTCTTGAAATTAGTAGTAGGCCTCGGTAACCCCGGCAAGCAATACGAAAAGACAAAACATAATATTGGATTTATGGTTATTGATGCCATAGCCGATAGTGTCCCTCACACGCCTTGGAGAGAGGAGCAACGTGCTGAGGTATGCAGTATTACCGTAGATGGTGAGAAAGTATTACTTGTAAAGCCGCAAACATTTATGAATCTAAGTGGTGAGTCTGTAGGACCGTTAATGCGGTACTACAAAATTGATCCATCTGATGTGTATTGTATCTATGATGACATGGATTTACCTATAGGTAAGTTGCGTATTCGACCAAATGGTAGTTCGGGTGGACACAATGGGATTAAATCTTTAATTTCCCATATAGGAACAGAAAATTTTCCTCGTTTCCGCGTAGGAATTGGACGTCCATTGCCACAATGGACTGTCATTGATCACGTTTTAGCACCATTTAGTGAAGAGTCGCAAGAGAAGGTACAAAAAGGTATTAAGGATACGGTAAAAGCCGTATTAGGCACCTTAGAGGTAGGTATGGATAAAGGCATGAATCAATTCAATCCTAAACGTCGTCCACAGCGATAAATACATGCATAAGGGCATGAGTCTCATTGAGATTCATGCCCTTTTTACGAGGTACATATGAGTAATCAAGAAAAAATGCCTTTTGTAGAGGCTTTAGAATCATATAAAGAACAACATTTCGTGCCCTTTCATACGCCAGGTCATAAGATAGGCGTTGAAGCACCTCAACTATTAAAGAATTGGATGGGGCCAGCGTTACCCTATGACTTAGGTGTTATGTATGCTTTAGATGATTTACATGAACCTGAACGGGAATTAAAAGAAGCGCAAGACTTAACAGCAGAGTTATATGGAGCTGATTGTTGTTGGTTTTCTATTAATGGTACTACAGCTTTGATTGAAGCCATGATTATGGGGACTGTAGGGCCTGATGAAATCATTATCATTCCTCGAGAAGCACATCGTTCCGTTATTAGTGGGCTTGTCCTCTCAGGAGCCAAACCAGTATATATGGACTGTGATTTTGATGAACGCTGGGGAATTCCACTAGGTGTATCATTAGAAAATGCTATCAAATCAATGGATGCACATCCAGAGGCAAAGGCGATTCTTTTAGTTTATCCAAACTATTATGGCGTGGGCATAGATATTGTTAATATCATACAAGAGGCTCATAAGCGGGGACTTATTGTACTTGTTGATGAAGCTCATGGGCCTCATTTGCCGTTCTCTGAAAGTTTACCTATAGAGGCTATAGAGGCTGGAGCAGATTTGGTGGCTCAAAGTACACATAAATCTGTTGGCTCTTTGACACAAACATCTTGGCTATTAGGGCAAGGTAAAAAAATTGATAAGCGGCGTATTACGCAAATGCATCAAATGCTACAAAGTACGAGTCCAAACTATATTTTCCTTGCTTCCTTAGATATGGCGCGCCATCAATTAGCCACAGCAGGTAATGATTTAGTAAGTCGTGCAGTAGAGTTGAGTATGTACTTACGTGAGGAACTCAATAAAATTTCTGGTATTGCTGCTATGGAATACACAGATATTCAAGAGCGGGTGATAAATTATGATTGTACTAAGGTGCTGATTGATGCTAAAGAATTAGGGCTCACAGGCGTTGCTTTTGAACGGATGTTACGAGAACATCATATTGAGGTGGAGTTAGTACAAGCTCATCATGTGCTAGTGCTCATTACCATAGGTGATACAAACGAGTCTGTAACTGCTCTTATTAAGGCTGTACAAGCTGTAAGTGAAAAGGTGTTACGTGCATTTAAAGAATTTAATAAAACAGAGGAAGAGCAATTGCAAGACATTAGTAAAGATTCTGCGCTGCTGCCAGCGCCTATTGTGCGCATAACCCCTCGTAATGCTATGTATGCAAATCGTGAGCAAGTACCTTTAAAAGAAGCACTTCATCGCATTGCAGGGGAGACAATTGCTTATTATCCACCAGGTATTCCCTGTGTAGCAGTAGGTGAAGAGATTAGTGCCTCTGTGTTACAATATATAGAGAATCGCAAAGCTTTAGGTTTTGTACCGAATGGTGCTGATGATATGACATTGGAAACAATTTGGGTATTACAGGAGTAATTATGGGGACTTTGATTATATTAGAAGGTGGAGATGGCAGCGGTAAGGCTACACAAACTAAACTCTTAGTAGAACGCTTAACCAAAGAAGGGCATGCCGTTAAGTCTGTGAGCTTTCCAAACTATGATAGTGGCGCCGCTATGCCTATTAAAATGTATTTAGCTGGTGAATTTGGTAAAGATGTACATGATGTAAATCCTTATGTGGCAAGCTCTATGTATGCCATCGATCGATTTGCTTCCTTTAGAACTGATTGGGAGCAATTTTATAAAAATGGGGGTATCATCATTGCAGATCGTTATACAACGTCTAACATGGTGCACCAAATGGTAAAATACGATGATCCAAAGAAACGCACTGAATTTTTAGATTGGCTTGAAGATTTTGAGTTCCAAAAATTTGGCTTGCCTAAACCTGATGCGGTGTGCCTTTTGGATATGCCCCTTGAAGTGAGCGAAGCCCTTATGGCGGAGCGCACTGGTAAAACTGGGGGCAATACTGGTGATATTCACGAAGGGAATCATGCATATTTAGCAGCCGTCCACGATGCGTATGAAGAATTAGTAAAGCGTTATCAATGGCACCGCATACCTTGTGTGGATAAAGCTAAATCTAGTCAGTATACATTACGTACTATTGAAGAAATTCATAATGATGTATATAGTGTAGTAGAAAATCTACTACCTTAGAAAAAGGCGACTCTTTTAAAAGTCGCCTTTTTCCTATATAATATTAATATTGAGCATGTATTGATAGGAGGCGCTATGACATATTTTGATTCTATAATTGGTCAAGATTCGATTAAGGCACACCTATCTGAACTTGTAAGTCGTAATGCATTACCTCATAGTCTCTTGTTTTATGGCGAATCTGGTCTTGGCAAGCTAGATATGGCCATAGGCCTAGCGTCTTTATTACTAGGACGTCAAGTATTCTCTCAACCTAAGGGGGAATCTTATTTAGCAGAGGTTAAGGAAGCCCGTTTAGCAAATGGGGATACGGAAAAACGTATCGAAGCCGAAGGATTACCTATCTATATGGATAAGGGTGATGCCTTTTGGATTCGCCCTATGAAAACAACCTTAAAGGTAGAGCAGTGGTATTCATTATTACAAGATCATCTGTCTGTGGCGGGCAATGGGAACCGCGTTGTCATTGTGGAGGACTTTCACACAGCCAATGCAGTCATGGCAAATGCTATGCTAAAAACCATTGAGGAACCACCCGAACAGGTGTACTTCATCATTATTACGAACAAGATTAACACCGTATTGCCTACCATCATTTCTAGATGTATGGGAGTTGGTTTTAACAGTGTTGATGTAGATACGATTCGCACCGCTCTTGTAGCGCGTGGAATTACCGGTGATATAGAACAGGCTTTATTAGCTGGTCATGGTAATCCACAATTGGTGGAAAAACTGGCGACACAAGGTCGTATTGAAATGCTAGAGTTAGCCGTTAAGGTGATGGACATATTAGCTTTTGAAACGCGATGGTTTTCTATGATTTCCTTAGCTTGTGAAAGCTTATCTCGTGAAAGCCTAACGGAATTGATGCACTGGCTACGCCTTGTAAGTAGAGATATGATGGCTCTTAAAATGGGGGCTCAAGACACGCAATTACAAGTACCTATATACAAAACTCAATTATTACGATTATTACCGCGCTGGTCTATGCAAGCATTGGCTAAGGTTATTACCGAAACATTGCAAGCAGAACGGGCTTTGCGCTTACATATAAAAACCGCTCTCGTGGTGGACGGTCTTAGTATCGCCCTTCATGATGCTCGGGAGGAGGATTAAATGCTAACCATAGTTGGCGTACGCTTTAAAAAGGCGGGAAAGATTTATTATTTTCAGCCTGAACAATTAGAACTATCCGTTGGGGATGGGGTTATCGTTGAAACAGCACGTGGTGTAGAATACGGCACAGTTGTGATTGGACCAAAAGAGGTCTATGAAGATTCTGTTGTTGCCCCTGTGAAGCCTGTTATTAGACAGGCGACGTCTAAGGATTTGAAACAAATCGAGAAGAATAAAGAGCGCGAAGAAAAAGCCTTTGAAATTTGTCTCGAAAAAATTGAAAAACGCAAGTTACCGATGAAACTTATCAATGTGGAATACACATTTGATATGAATAAGATTATATTCTTCTTTACTGCAGATGGCCGTATTGACTTCCGTGAGCTCGTTAAAGATTTGGCAACTATATTTAGAACGCGCATCGAGTTACGCCAAGTGGGTGTCCGTGATGAGGCTAAAGTACTAAATGGTATTGGTGCTTGTGGTCGACCTTTGTGTTGTTCAAATTTCTTAGGTGACTTTACGCCTGTATCGATTCGCATGGCAAAGGATCAAAATTTGAGCTTAAATCCTACGAAGATTTCTGGTGTATGTGGTCGATTGATGTGTTGTCTTAACTATGAAGATGATTTATATAAAAAAGGTGGCGACCTATATGTGAAGAAGGAACGCACTCAATCTCCTCAAGATATAGCACCTCCTGGCATTGGTAAGGAGGTTGTTACCGATGAAGGTATTGGTAAAGTTTTAAAGGTAAATCATCATAAGCATACTGTAAAGGTACAGCTCGAAGCGGGCCGTACTATCGATTTGAAATGGTCCGAGGTGGCATTGCCTGATGAATGATCAAGAACGACTTGATGATTTAATTATCGATGGCTTACAGATTTATCAGCGTTCTGATATGTTTCGCTTTTCCTTTGACGCCATAGCACTCATTCATTTTTGTCGTTTTAATGGTCGTCATACCTATGTTGATCTTGGAACGGGGTCAGGGGTTATGCCGCTTATAGGTACGTCATTAGGGGCAGGTCATATTACAGGTATAGAAATTAATGAAACTCTCGTTGAGTTGGCTAAGCGTAGCGTAGAACTTAATCGTAAACAAGATGTGGTAAATATGTTATGTGGTGATTATCGGCATATGACATATCGAGATATACAAGATAAGCCTTTTGATGGTGTTATTGTTAATCCCCCTTTTTATGATTGTGAAAGCGGTGCAAAGCCTACATCTGAAGAGCGTACTTTAGCACTTCATGATGGACATACAACTTTATGTGATGTTCTGAAAGCGGTACAGTCCTTTATTAAATGTAAAGGTCGCTTGTGGATGATTTATAGTGCTAGTCGCTTGCAATATGTATTACATGAACTAGAAAGGTTTAACTTTCAAGCAAAACGAATTCGGTTTGTTCATGGTATGCTAGATAAACCAGCAAAATTAGTTTTGATAGAGTCTATTTTTCAAGGTCAGGCAGGTCTTGTGCTGGAGCCACCACTTATCGTTTACAAAAAAACGAATGTGTACACGAAGGAGGTGTCCTCTTGGTATGAACGATAATGAATGGGGCACCTTATACTTGGTGCCTACACCTATTGGTAATTTAGAAGATATGACGTATCGATCTGTTCGTATTTTGGGTGAGGTAGATGCTATTGCGGCTGAGGATACGCGTCATACGGGCATATTGTTAAAACATTTTGATATTAAAAAGCCTTTGATTTCTTATCATGAACATAATAAGGAGGAAAAAGGTGCTTATATTATGGAGCTTTTGTTAGAAGGACAGTCGATTGCTTGCGTTAGTGATGCGGGTATGCCTGCTATTTCTGATCCAGGGGCAGACCTCGTAACAAAGGCCATTGAAGAAGGCATAACTGTAGTTCCATTACCAGGAGCCAATGCGGCGTTAACAGCACTCATTGCATCAGGTTTAGATACTAAATCCTTTACCTTTGCAGGGTTCTTGCCTAAACGGGGGAAACATCGTATTGAAGAATTAAAAAGACTTTCACAAGTGACGGGAACCTTGCTGTTTTACGAAGCCCCGCATCGACTACAAGAGGTTTTACAAGATATGTATGAAGTCTTTGGTAATCGCTCCATAACGGTGGCAAGGGAACTGACGAAGAAGTTTGAAACCTTTGTACGCACGGATCTGGAAAACCTTGTAAAGGATTTAGAACAGCTCACCTATAAAGGTGAATTCGTCCTCATCGTAAGCGGTGCTGATACAGTGGAGTCCGATACTAGTGAAGTGTTGGATGAACCAGTATCTTATGAAGATGCTGTGCAAGCCCTTGTAGATACTGGGGTACCTAAAAAAGAAGCTATTCGCCAGGTGGCAAAGCGTTTTAACGTTTCCCGCCGGGATGTATATAATATTGTAGAACGTTAAACCTTCCCATTCGAAGGTTAGAAGGAGGCTCATCATGGGAGACACAAAGAAAACGTATTATATTACGACACCTATTTATTATCCAAGTGCTAAGTTGCACATTGGTCATACGTATTGTACATCTGTAGCCGATACAATTGCACGCTTTAAACGATTAGCAGGATATGATGTACGTTTTTTGACTGGTTCAGATGAACATGGCCAAAAAATCCAACGTGCTGCAGAAGCACAAGGCATTACTCCTCTTGAATATACTACAAATATTGTAAATGGTTTTAAAGCATTGTGGGAAAAAATGCATATTTCCAATGACGATTTTATTCGGACTACCGATGAACGTCATGAAAAGGTTGTTCAAGCGTTATTTACAAAAGCTTATGAGAAGGGCGATATTTACAAAGCCGAATATGAAGGCTGGTATTGTACACCGGACGAAACTTTTTGGACAGAGCAGAAGCTAGGACCTAATCATACTTGTCCGGATTGCGGTCGCCCTGTAGAGCGTGTTAAAGAGGAAAGTTATTTCTTCAAACTCGGTAAATATACGGATCAATGGCTTAAGTTTATTGAAGAGAATCCTGACTTTATTCAGCCTGAATCTCGTCGCAATGAGATGATTCAATTTGTAAAGCAAGGTCTAGAAGACTTGGCGGTGTCTCGTACATCCTTTGATTGGGGAATCAAGGTTCCATTTGATCCTAAACATGTAGTATATGTTTGGTTCGATGCATTAGTGAACTATATTAGTGCCCTTTCTCCATTTGATGGTGATGGTGAACTATATAAAAAATACTGGCCTGCAGATCTTCATTTAGTGGGGAAGGAAATCGTACGTTTCCATACAATTATTTGGCCTATGATGCTCATGAGCCTTGAGTTGCCATTACCAAAAAAGGTATTTGGACACGGTTGGATGATTGTAGATGGTACAAAGATGAGTAAATCCTTGGGGAACGTAATCGATCCAATCCCATTGATTGATACATATGGTGCAGATTCTTTGCGTTATTACTTATTAAGCGAGATTACGCTAGGTAATGACGGCAACTTTACGTTACCTAACTTCGTTACAAAAATTAATGCAGATTTATCTAATGATTTAGGTAATTTATTAAACCGTACTATTGCGATGATTGAAAAATACCATGGTGGTGTGATTACAAAATGCGATGATATGGACGATTTGGACTGTGATGTATCTACATTAGCTGTTCAAACTGCAAAAGATTTTGAAGCGGCGATGGAAAATATGGAGCTTAATAAAGCTATCAAAACTGTATGGGCTTTTATTGGTCGCATGAATAAATACATTGATGAAACAATGCCTTGGGTATTGGCTAAATCTGAAGATGCGCATGATAAAGCGCGCTTGCAATCTGCTATGTATCACTTGGCAGAGGCATTGCGTATCATTGCCATCTTGGTAAGCCCTGTAATTCCTGTAGGAGCTCCAAAAATCTGGGAACAATTAGGGCTTACAGGTTTTGAAGCGGCTACGTTCGAAGATGCTAAAACTTGGGGATTATTGGCAACAGGTACTAAGGTTGTAAAAGGTGAGCCTATCTATCCACGTTTTGAAGTTCCTGAAATGGTAGATGTAGTTGTTACAGAAGAAGTTGAAGAAGCTGTAGATACATCTAATATTCCACCATTAAAAGAAAATATTACCTATGATGACTTTGAGAAACTCGATCTTCGTGTAGCTAAAGTTATAAGCTGTGAAAAGGTGCCTAAGTCCAAGAAGTTGTTGAAATTTGTATTGGATATCGGTATTGAAGAACGCACCGTATTAAGTGGTATTTCCCAATATTATGAACCGGAGACTATGGTTGGTAAAAAGGTAATCTATTTGTCTAACTTGGCTCCTAAAAAGATGATGGGCATTGAGTCTTATGGTATGATTTTGTCCGCCTCTGATTGGGAAGAACATTTAGAGGTAACAAATATCGAATCATTACCGGCAGGAAGTGTGGTTAAATAATGAAACTTTTTGATACACATGCTCATGTGAATGATGGGCGCTTTGATAATGATCGTAATGAGATGTTACAAGCCTGCTTTGATACAGGTGTAGAATATATTATGATTCCTGGTGTTGATAGAGGTACCGTTGAGTCTGGTTTAGCTTTGGCTAAACAGTACGATCAATTATATGCTGCTGTAGGGACTCATCCCCATGAATCAAAGGACTTCACAGAAGAAGACTACGAGTTTTATAAGGAACAAGCTCTTAACAATGATAAGGTACGTGCTATTGGTGAAATTGGACTAGATTATTACTATGATTTTTCTGACCGTGAAACACAAAAACGCGTATTTATTCGTCAGTTAGAGCTTGCTCGTGAAGTAGATCTCCCGATTATTATCCATGACCGCGATGCACATGGTGATATTATGAATATCTTACGCAATGAAGGAAAGGATAACTGGGGCATTTTCCATTGCTATTCTGGTAGCTGGGAGATGGCAAAAGAAGCCATTAAAATGGGCTTTTATATTTCCTTTGCAGGTCCTGTAGTATTTCCTAAGTCTACAAATCTTAAGGAAGTAGCAAGACAAGTGCCATTAGAACGAATCCTCATTGAAACCGATTCACCGTATTTGACACCACCACCATTTAGAGGCCGTCGTAATGATCCAAGTAAAACTCAGTTTGTGGCAGAAGAAATTGCAAGCCTTAAAGGGCTCGATATAGATGAGTTTTGTGAAATTGCTTTTAATAATGGTAAACGAGTATTTGGTATCGAGTAAATGTAGAAACTAGTTCATAAGATTATTGGCTGATAAAATATCTGTTGGGCTTTAATTACTAAGTTTTTGTGTACAAAGTATTAAAATACATGATAAAACTAAATTAGAATTATAAATCATAAAACGCGGTTCTCCCTTAGCGGTGAGAATCGCGTTTTTCTATGGTATACTAAAGTATATTCAGACTGAACAGAAGTAAGATGAGGATAGCAACATGAAACGTATTGCATTTATAGATTTAGGCTCGAACTCAGTTCGTTTTGTCATATATGAAATTTCTAAGACTGGTAGTTATCGACTGATATATCAAGAGAAAGAAAGTGTACGTCTCAGTGAGAATATGTGGGGAACTCACGAACTGACCAAAGAAGCTATGGAACGCTCTTTGCGTGCTCTAAAAGGTTTTGTACACATGGCTGATGCAATGGAGGCAAATACGGTTAAAGCTGTTGCTACCGCAGCAGTACGTTTGGCTAAAAATGGGGATGCTTTTATTAAATCCGTAAAAGAACGAACGGGTTTGGATTTAGAATGTATTGCTGGTGAAGAAGAGGCTCGCCTGGGATTTCTTGGCGTTATCAATACCATTGGACTTAAGGATTTTATTATTTTTGATTTAGGTGGTGCCAGTACCGAGATAACCCTTGTACGAAATCGTCATATTACAAAATCGGTGAGCTTGCCGATAGGGGCCCTTACCTTAACAGGCACCTATCAGAAGGGGGATGAATATACTCCTAAAGAACTTGATAAACTGACGAAAGTTGTAAAGAAAACGATTAAGGAACATGCATGGCTTCGCAATGTGAAATTACCGCTCCTTGGTATCGGTGGCACTGCTCGTAATATTGCTAAAATGGATCAACGCAAGTTATCTTATCCCATTACAAAGCTACATAATTATGAAATTCCATATCATAGATTCCATGAAATTTTGGAAGAAGTAAAAGGCAAAACTCTAGAGGAACGCAAAAAGATTAGTGGTTTATCATCGGAGCGCGCTGATATCATTATTGCCGGCCTTACTATCGTAGAAGAATTATTTAACTACGTAAATACTAAAACACTCGTTGTTGGTGGGTGTGGTTTGCGAGAAGGTTTATTTTACGACTATTATGGAGCGCACTACTTAGGTGGTAACTCTATTATTGATGATATTTTAATACATTCTGCAGAGAATGTATTATTAGGTATGACTAAACATGAGTTAGTTCATGCTAAATATATTACAGATTTAGCTATTAAACTGTATGATGAATTAGAACCACTTCATAGAGCTGATAAAAATACAAGACGTTGTTTGATTGCGGCTAGCTTATTACATGATATTGGTAAACGGATTAATTATTATAGTCATGCCCGACATGGCTGCTATATGCTTGTCAATAGTAATTTATATGGGCTTTCCCATGTTGAACAAGCTTTTAGCGCGTTCCTTGTTATGAACTCTCATGGTTTGACGCCAAAAGAGTATAAAAACTTCTTATACGGTAAATTGTTAGATCAAGAACAGCGTTTGTTGGGCCAAAAAATATCTATTATTCTAGCCTTGGCTGAAGCTCTTGATGAAAGTCATGAACAATTCATTCGCCATTTATCCGTGAATCTAAAATATACTAGTGTACAATTAGTAGTAACCTATTTGAACGGTCGCGATATAAGTGTCACAAAAGCGGCTGTAGAGAAATTAGGAAAATCTTTTAAAAAAGAATTCAAGAAAACATTAGAAATAGAGTGGAAGGAAGCTCGTAAGGAGGCATAATGGCATTACCAAAAGCGTTACGATATGCAGTGCTACATGTAGGCTCCAGTAGCATGAGTATTACTATTTTAGAATACAAGGGCATCGATGATGTACGCGTTATAGATTATGCAGCTAGGGAGGTAACCTTTGGGGAAGAATTATTCCAAACCTCTCGTTTAAGTTTTGAAACGATTGAGGAAATTTGTCATATATTAAAGGGATATAAACAATTAATGGCTGATTACGGTGTGAGTCGCTCTAGATTATATGGTACTACTGTAATACGTGAAGCCGCTAATCGTCGTAGTATTCTGGACCAAATTTATATTCAAACAGGTATGCGTGTTGAGGTTATCGACATGCCTAAAGAGGTGTATTACAAATATGCCTTACTATACTACAAGATGACTAATCAGTACCGCTTGACGGATCCTACAAAGGCAACATTATTCCTTGATATTACTTCTGGTGGTGTAGGTTTAACCGTTTGGCGTGGTGAAAGCTTATTATTCCAGCGCAATATGCATAGCGGGTCATTACGTGTTATGGAATCTTTTAATCGCAACCAACGTTCCTCTACATCGTTTCCAATGGCTATTACTGAGTATTTACATCGCATGATAGGCCCATTACGGGAGGAGCTTAAGACCTTCAATATTAATAGTGTTATTTTATCAGGCGATGAAGCTCAATATATGGCGCGTCTCATGGGAGATGGCAGTAATAAGGACGATATTATTACAATTGAACCAGAACGTTTTAAGGGCTTCATCAAATCCTTTGATGGTGTAACAGCCACTAAGTTGATCAATCGATATAAACTACCTGAATATAAGGCGAATATTTTGATGCCTACTATGATTTTATTTAATGAAATTATAACAGCTATAGAGCCTAAATCGTTGATTTTTAGTAGCTTCTCCTTCTCTCAAGGAATAAGCTGGTTCTATGGCGTTGAGGCGGAAAATAATCCCTTTATGTACCAATTGCGTGAGCAAAATGCTCAATTAGCTCGTGCTGTTGCCGCTAGATATCATACAGACAGCATTCATGATGCTGAGGTGGAACGTTTCAGTTCTTTATTTTGTAAAACATTACGCCATAAAGGTTTACCGGAGCGGTGGGGTTACTTATGCCGCATTGCAGCTATATTGTGTTCTGTAGGCAAGTTTGTTAATTTACGAAACCATGGAGAGCATGCGTATCATATTGTGATGGGCACAGATATTTTTGGGCTTTCAGAAGAAGAAAAACAAGTAGTTGCAAATGTCGTATTTTATCACTATAAGGGAACTCCATCTGATGATGATACATATTTTAATTCCTTAACAGAATTACAAAAGATTCAGGTTACAAAGTTAGTAGCTATCATTCGTGTGGCCTGTGCTCTCGACGCAGGGAGTAACCAAAAAATCTCAGATGTTATATTGGAAGAGCGCGATAATGTATTGTATGTATTCTGTCGCACTAATGAGGATATTTCTCTAGAATGGTGGACGTTTAATCGAGATGCTGAATATTTTACAGAAGTATTTGGTATGGAACTTATGCTTGTAAGAGGAGGTGACCGCCATGTTCAGTAATGCTAAATATTATTTTAATCGTGAATTATCTTGGCTAAAATTTAATCAGCGTGTACTATTAGAGTCCATAGATCCAAATACTCCGCTGTTGGAGCGGTTGCGTTTTATTGCTATTGCTAGTTCTAATTTAGATGAGTTTTTTATGATTCGAGTGGCTGGCTTACGTCATCAAGTTGTGAATGGCATTGTTAAATATGATGCAGCTCATATGGATGCAAAAGCACAATTAAAGGCGATTGATGAATCTGTACAACGTCTTGTTTCCATGCAAAGCACGTATTTAAATAATGTACTGACTGAACTAGAGGCTCATGGCTTTTTCTTTACCCATCCTGATACACTAGATGTAAAAACAAAAGCTTGGCTACGCCATTATTTTGAGGAACATATATACCCCGTAGTAACACCATTGGCTGTTGACTCGGGGCATCCATTTCCATTTTTAACAAATCATACCATTAATGCAATTGTACGTATCTTTCAAATACAAGAGGATGGGACTAAGGATTACAAGATTGCTATCTTGCCAATACCATCTGTATTAGATCGAATCATTGAATTTCCAAGCCGTGGTAATAAGGAACATCGATTTGTTTATCTAGAAGATGTCATTACTTATTATGCAAATCAATTTTTCCAAGGTTATGGTATTGAAGATTATATGGTTTTCCGTATTACTCGTGATGCAGACCTTGAAATAGATGAGGAAGAAGCAACAGATTTGTTATCTGAAGTAGAGGCATCCTTGCGGCGTCGCCGTCGTGGTGATGCGGTACGTCTTGAAGTTTGTGGAGAGATAAAGGATCACTTATTAGACTTTGTTCTTACAAGTGTAGAATTAGAGCAAAAGGACGTATATCGCATTGATGGACATTTGGATTGCCGTATGTATTTTGATTTCTGTAATTATCCAGGTTATGATAAGCTCCGATATGAACCGTTTGATCCTAAGATTCCTAGTGAATTAGTTGATTATGAAGGTGATAGCTTATTTTCTATTATTGGTAAGCAAGATCTTTTTGTTCATCATCCCTTTGAATCTTTTGCAGTGGTTGAGCAATTTATTGCACAAGCAGCTATAGATCCTGATGTATTGGCCATTAAACAAACATTATATCGCGTTAGTGGGGATTCTCCGATTATTGCGTCCTTAATAAAAGCGGCAGATAATGGGAAACAAGTAACCGTCCTTATGGAGGTTAAGGCGCGGTTTGATGAAGAAAACAATATTCATATGGCTCGTCGACTCGAAAAAGCGGGATGTCATGTTATTTATGGTTTAAAAGGTCTTAAGACACACTCTAAAATTACTATGGTGGTACGCCGGGAAACGGATGGTATTAGGCGGTATGTCCATCTAGCAACGGGAAACTATAATGGTAAAACAGCTCGCATGTATACTGATTGTGGTATATTTACTTGTAATGATGAGTATGGTGATGATGCGTCACGTTTCTTTAACTTGATTTCTGGATATTCTGACCCACCAATTTGGAATAAGTTTATTGTAGCGCCTTTAAATTTACGTGAAAAAATTATGGAACTTATTGACCGTGAAATCGAGTTTGCTAAGAATGGGGAAGAAGCCTATATCATTGGTAAGATGAATTCTCTGCTCGATAAAAAGGTCATTGCTAAGTTGTATGAAGCTTCTTCTGCTGGAGTTCGTATCGATCTTATCGTGCGTGGTATTTGTACGCTTCGTCCTGGCATTGCCGGTGTTAGTGATAATATCACAGTACGCTCTATTGTGGGGCGTTTTCTTGAACATCATCGTTTGTTCTACTTCCGTAATGGAGGGAATGAAAGTCTGTACCTATCTAGTGCAGATTGGATGCCTCGAAATTTGAATGAACGTGTAGAGCTTATGATTCCGATTGAAGATAAACGCCATAAAGAACGGGTAAAAAGTATTTTAGATTTATATTTAGATGATACATTAAAAGCTCATTTTATGAGAGCAGATGGTTCGTATCATAAAATCAATGATCGAGAGAATCCTATATCTGCTCAAGAGGAGCTAATGAAAACTGCTATTGAGCATGAACACAGAGAGTCAATGACGGTCATTGAACGGTTACAACCGATGTTAAAAATGAATAGATGATGAAAAAACCTTAATATATTAGGTAATGAATTTTAATACAATTACATAACATATAAAAAGCCCATTATATGGGCTTTTTTACTTTCTTATACATTTAAAAATGAGGAGAAAGTGAAGTTTTGAGTGTTCTAGAAAATATTGGTAACAATTGAAAAACACATAAAAATACAAATTTAGTAATAAAGAATCTGTATATACTATATGTGGTATTAGTGTTGTATATATGTACACAATTCGGAATATATTGTATAGTATTTAAAAATATAGATATGTACGCATACAGTGGACTTTTATTAAAAAATACAAAATACAATCTATTACGAATTCAGTATTTATAAAGGGTTTCGTCTTATTGTTAACTTATGGTGTTTGACAGGTTGTATCTATCTGTAGTAGAATAATACCATTACAGGAGGGATTACAACATGAGAATTCATAAGACACACAAGCGATATATTTCGTCTGTTGTTGCCGGATTGATTGTAACAGCTGTAACCATGACCGGTTTTTCTTATAATGATAAAACCGTTACCGTTATGGTAGATGGTGCAGCACACACTGTTAGAACGCATTTAAATTCTAACGAAGGCATTGTACGCGATGCTGGGGTTAAGTTAAATCCAAATGATAAAGTTATTTCTAGTTCATCTACAGTTCAAAATGGAACAACCTTAACGGTTGTTCGTGCTATTCCAGTTTATGTAACTGTAAATGGTAAAACAAGAGCTGTATTCACTACAGAAACAACTGCTCAAGGTGTTGCTAATGAGCTTGGTTTCAAAGCACCTAACTATGTAGTAGTGGGCGATGAAAATGGATCTGTTTTAAGTGGTACACGTATAACAATTGCTCAAGTAACAAGCCGCTCTCTATCTACAGTAGATCAAGAAGTTGCTGTTGAAGTGGTTCGTCAAAAAGATGATACTATGGCTAAGGGCGAAGAAGAGGTTGTTCAAGTTGGTCAACCTGGCTTAGAACGAGTACAACGTGAAACACTATATAGTAATGGTACAGTTATTAAAACTAATGATGTATCTAAAGTAACACAACGTGCAATGGTACCTACAATTATTAAAGAGGGCACTCGTGAGGTGACTACATCTCGTAATGTAGCAGGACGTGCATCTCGCGCTATCGTAATGGAAGCATCTGCTTATCTTGCTGGCGATGGTGATGGTGCTGGTATTACCGCTACGGGTCTACCTGCAGTACGTGGCATTGCCGCAGTAGACCCAGATGTTATTCCATTGGGTACACGTTTATTTATTCCTGGTTACGGTGAAGCTATTGCTGCCGATACAGGTGGTGCTATAGTAGGTAACAAAATCGACCTTGTAATGGACTCTTATGGGGAGGCTATGGACTTTGGTCGCCAAGACGTTACAGTGTACGTTTTGGACTAATATGATGATTTAGAGGGTATATCTATAAGATATATTCTCTTTTTATTGGACCTACTTAGCTCAGTAATATTCAATTATAATAGATATAGTAGAAGGACGCCTTATGATTAAGGCGTCCTTTTTTAGTCTTCAATATATGGAATTAGATATTCGTACTTTGTACCTTTTAATTCATCTTTAGGGATAAATCGTAAAGATGATCCATTGATACAGTAGCGAAGAGAGCCATTAGGACCATCTTCAAATACATGACCTAAATGAGCATTACCGATGCGGCTACGAACTTCTATGCGATTCATACCATGTGAGTTATCTTGGTAATACTTGATAACATCTTTAGCTATTGGTTTAGTAAAGCTAGGCCAGCCACAATGAGAATCGAATTTATGGGCTGATACAAATAGTGGCTCTCCAGTGGTGATATCTACATAGAGACCCGCTTTAAACTCATCTGTTAGTTCATGGCTGAAAGGCGCATCTGTAGCAGAGTTTTGAGTTACTTCAAATTCTTGTGGCGCTAAAGCCTTTAAATCTTCCTGGGAAGGTTTAGCATATGCATTATCATCGATGAGTGGTTCATCAGATAGACCCAATGGAATGTGACAATAGCCATTAGGATTTTTGTCTAAGTAATCTTGATGGTATTCCTCAGCAGAGTAGTAGTTCTCTAAAGGTAATACTTCGATAGCAAATGGTTTGCCTTCAAAGGCTTGAGCACGTGCTAAGGTACTTTCAATAACGGCTTTATCGGTTGGATCAGTATAATAAATACCCGTACGATATTGAATGCCTACGTCACCACCTTGTTTATTGACACTAAAGGGATCAATAGCACGTAGAAAATATTGAATTAAGTGATCTAAAGATAGTATATCAGCATCGTAAATGACCTTGAGCGCTTCTACGTGCCCACTGTTGTGGCATACATCTTCATAACTTGGATTTTCTGTAGGACCATTGGCATAGCCTACTTCGGTAGAAAGGACACCGGAGATCTTTCTGATATACCCTTGAAGGCCCCAGAAGCAACCACCGCCTAAATATATAGTATGTTCATTCATTTAATCACCCCAAACTTCATGAGCTATTTCTTTGACTAATGCGAGTTTAGCCCATTGTTCTTCTTCGGTCAATTGATTGCCGATTTCACAGGATGCAAAGCCACATTGAGGGGATAAGCAAAGTCTTTCAAGTGGAATATATTTTGTTGCTTCTTTGATACGTTCTTTGATGACTTCTTTATCTTCTAACTCAGGGCGTTTAGATGTGATAAGGCCTAATACAACTTTCTTATTAGGAGAAACTTCACGCAATGGCTCAAAACCTCCAGAGCGATCATCATCAAATTCTAAGTAATAAGCGTCTACATTTTCTTTAGCAAATAGAATAGGTGCAATAGGTTCGTATCCACCACTAGCGGCCCATGTAGAGTTATAGTTACCACGACATACATGTGTAGTAAATGCTAAATCTTTAGGACGACCTTCGAGTGCCAAGTTATTCAAACGTAAATATTTAGCAGTTTCTCCTTCAATGGTTACACTTTTATCCTTTTGACGACCTGTCCAATAAGCATGGTCACAACACATACCCCAAGTACAATCATCAAATTGAATATTGCGGCAACCTGCATCGTAGAGGTCTTTAATTACTTGGCGATAAGCGGCAGCAATATCTTGAATCAATTCTTCTAAATCTGGATAGAAGGAACGTGTTGTAATACCATTGTCTTCACGGAATAACTCTGCCAAAAACTGAGAGGGAGCAGGAATCGTTTGACGCGCCGTAGTATTTTCGTCTTCAAATTGTTTTACAAATTTGAAATGTTCAACGAATGGGTGGTTTGTTCCCGTAATTTTGCCAGTAAGGGCGAGGGAACCTGGCGCTGTTTCTTGACCGACGAATTTGTAACCGTGTTCCAGTTCAATTTCTTTTACGCCATTAAAGCCCCACATGAAGTCTAGATGCCAATAGGCACGACGGAATTCGCCATCTGTAATCACTGGTAGGCCAGCTGCTTTCTGTTTTTGAATGAGGTCTGTAATAAGACGATCTTCAACGGCTGTTAATTCTTCTCGAGTAATATTTCCCTTATTAAAAGCTTCACGTGCTTCTTTTAATTCTGCTGGGCGTAGGAAGGAACCTACGATATCAAAGTGGAATGGTGCTGTATGTTTGGACATAATAATCCTCCTTATATAAACGATTAAACCGATAATTTTGATAGGTTAATTATAGCTAAGTATGATTATATATAAAAATATCAATATGTTTAAGTTGTGTATAGTTTAAAGTTATGTCTATGAGTGATTTTATGCTTTAAGTTATACCCAAGAAGGCACTCTCTAAAATAGAGAGTGCCTTCTTTATGGATTATCTGATACATCTAAATTGAACAATAGTGTTGTATCGCTCTATAAATAATATGATATATAATTATTTTTTGTTTTCCGGTAATTGAATATGTCTACCGTAATTACTAACGTATTGTTCTAGGGCGTGGATATATTCTTGACCTAAACGGCTACGTTGCATTTTATTATTAGTAATGTAGCCAATGTGCATTAAACCTTCTTCGGCAAGTGGAACGGAAATGATATTTTCACCATTTACCTCTTTATCGATTACACCACTAGATACAGTGTATCCATCAAGGCCAAGTAATAGGCTAAATAAAGATGCTCTATCGCGAACACGGATATGTTTTGGGCGCACTACGGTACTGAAGATTTCTTCAGAGAAGTAGAAGGAGTTGTGATCGCCTTGCTCAAAGGAAATATATGGATATTCCTCTAATTCGTCCATAGAGACTACCTCTTTATGGGCTAATGGATGCGTTTTACCAATAAAGATATGAGGATGGGCCGTAAATAATTCAGTAAAGGTTAATTCGTTAGTGTGAATTAATTTTTCTAATACAGGACGGTTGAAATCATTATAATAGAGCAAACCAATTTCACTCTTCATATGAGCTACGTCATCGATAATTTCATAGGTTTGTGTTTCTCGTAAGGATACATCATATTGATCGATTTCAGCGCCTTTTAAAAGCTCTACAAAGGCATTGACTGCAAAGGAGTAATGTTGAGTAGACACAGAAAATTGTTTTTTACCACCGCTTTGGCTCTTATATTGCTCCTCTAAAAGGGCTGCTTGTTCTAACACTTGGCGCGCATAGCCGAGGAAGCGTTCCCCTTCTTTAGATACGGTAATTCCTTTATTAGTACGATCGAAAATGGTAATACCCATTTCTTTCTCTAGTTCTTTAATAGCCTTGGTGAGACTCGGTTGAGACACAAATAATCTCTTGGCTGCCTCACTAATACTGCCTATATTGGCAATTGTTGTGACATACTTTAATTGTTGTAAGGTCATAATTGGCCTCCTTTTATATATTACACTATTAATACTACTCGATTATAAGTATTTAAGCAATGTTATATATATGTTACAATGTATTAATAGAATAAAGGGGGATATATGTTAAAACAAGTCATTGTCGTAGAAGGAAAATCTGATATACAACGTATCGCTCAAGCTGTAGACGCTGATTGCATTGCTACAGAAGGATTTACCCTCAGAAGAGGTGTTATCGATATGATTCGCGTTGCCTATGAGAAACGTGGCATTATTATATTAACTGATCCTGATACAGCAGGGGAGCGAATCCGACGCGTTTTAACTAAAAAATTCCCTAATGCACAACATGCTTTTGTGCCTCGTGACGAAGCGTTTGCAAATAATGATATTGGCATAGAACAAGCATCTCCAGAGTCAATCAGGAAGGCTCTATCTACATTACACGTAGAATCTCTAGAATCATCTAACGAATTTACTATGGTGGACTTAGTGCGTCACGGATTGTCTGGTATGCCTGATAGTGCAGCTCGTCGAGCGGTTATTGGTGCTAAATTAGGTATTGGATACGGTAATGGAAAGCAATTTTTATACCGTTTAAATCATTATGGTATAACCCGAGATGCTTATGAAGAGGCAGTAAATTGTTAAAATAGGAGTTAAGATGTTAGAATCAGTAATTGCAAGCCCAGAGGTTGTGCATTATATATGTAAGCGCTTTGATATTAAAATGAGCAAAAAGCTAGGACAAAACTTCCTTATTAAGCGAGGTATAGTCGATGAAATTGTACATGCTGCGGAATTAACCGTGGGAGAACCTGTTCTAGAGGTCGGCCCTGGTATTGGTACCTTGACACAAGGTTTAGCTCAAAGTGGGGCAGATGTAACGGCTATCGAGCTAGATCGTCGCTTATTGGAGGTACTAGATACGACATTGGCATCTTATGACAATGTACGTATCATTCATGGTGATGTGTTAAAGCTTGATGTGCCAACGATTATGAATCATAAACCATTTAAAGTGGTTGCCAATTTGCCATACTATATTACAACACCTATTATTATGTCTTTGTTGGAAAGTAAATTACCTATTGAACGTCTAGTTGTGATGGTGCAAAAAGAGGTGGCCTTACGGATGATAGCAAAGCCCGGTACAAAGGACTATGGCGCATTATCTGTTGCTGTTCAGTATTATACGGAACCAGATATTGTTCTTGATGTACCGCCTAAATCTTTTTTGCCAGCTCCAGCGGTGACAAGTTCTGTTATCCGTTGCGTATTGCGTGATAAACCACCTGTAGATGTGATTGATGAGAAACTATTTTTTCGCGTTGTGAAAGCTGGTTTTGCGCAACGCCGTAAAACATTCTCTAATACGATGAAGACAACGGGTTTAACAAGAGATAGAATTGAAGAGTTATTAGCAAAAGCAAATATTGATGGTCAACGAAGAGGTGAGACCTTTACACTTCAAGAATTTGCTGATGTAGCCAACGCATGGGCAGCATTAATCAAATAGTATAATACATAAAGAGCTTATTGGACTGATAAAATATCATTCCAGTAAGCTCTTTTTCATGAAAAAAAGGACCCGAATGGGTCCTTTTTAGTTAGTAAAGAATACCAGCCATGGTTGTAATGAGGAAAGCATTTGCAAAGTCAATTAAGAATGCACCTACTAAGGAAACTACGAGCCAAGCACGAGGAGATGGGCCGTGTTTACTTGCTAAGGATAACATGTTAACTAATGCGTTTGGTGTAGCACCCAGTCCGAAACCGATAGCTCCGGCACCAAGCATAACTGCATCGTAGTTGCGACCAAAGAGGAAGTAAATAAGGTATGCAAATACACAGATAAGTGCCATTTGTACAACTAAGATTGTAATGAGTGGTAAAGCAAGATCAATTAATTGAACTAATTTCAAGCTGTTGATAGCCATTGTTACGAATAAGGATAATGCTACATTAGATACTGCATCAAGAGCTGCATCGTTGATTTTGTATGCTTTAGTAAAATCACCAAAGTTACGAATTACTGCTGCACAAATCATAGCGCCAATATATGCAGGTAGTGGAGTAAGAACAGATAATCCAGCACTTACGATGGTACCGATACCTAATGCAAGGCCAATCCACATACAGATTGTTAAAAGATCTTGAGCGTTGAATTGTTTGCCACCGCTCTCAACGTGATCTTCAATTATATCGATGCCTTCATCCTCCATTAACTCAGGATTTTCATAAGGTGTTTTAACTTTATGCATTTTAATAATGCGTTCACCTACAGGCGCGCCGAGGATTGTACCAGCTACCATGCCGAATGTTGCAGCTGCAACTGCTGCGGAAGCGGTACCAGGGATACCAAGTAATTGCTCGTAATATGGACCAAAGGCACCAGCTGTACCAAGGCCGCCAATCATAGATACAGAACCTGCCATGATGCCGATAATCGGCTCAATCCCTAATGCTTTGGCAATCATAATACCTGCAGTATTTTGTACTACAATCCACACTGCACAAGCTAAGAAGAAGAAAATAATGAAGATACCGCCCTTTTTGAGGACTTTTAAAGATGCCATTAAACCAATCGTGGTAAAGAAGGCAAGCATTAAAAATGTTTGTAAGGAACCTTCAAAGGTAATGTTTAAGATCTTATAATAAGATAAAATAGCAGTTAAAAATGCAAATGGAAGAGCACCTACCGCTGGTGCAGGCATACACATACGTTGTAAGAACTTGGAATGCTTATTGATCCAAGTACCGATGAATAAGGTAATTACGGCAAGACCTACAGTTTGAATCATGGACAGTTTTAAGGTCCATACATTGTTGACTAAGGCTAAGTCAATAAGTGGCATAAAATCACTCCTTTAAAATAAAAAATAAATCTGAGTTTTATGGTATCATGAATGGTCAAAAAATACTATAGAATATATAACGTATAAAAAGTTTATATTTTTATCTTTAAACACTCATAACAACACAAAAAACAATAATATTAATAAAACTAATTTTATGATTATACATATAAATATAGAAAAGTAATAATATATATTACTTATGTACATAATCATACTATATGTATTCGACTTAAATCTGTGATTTTCCTTCTTGTTATAAAAAAATAAACTGGAATATATTTTTTATATTTATAATCATATAAAATATACTCCAGTTCTAAAACTTAATATTTTTATGTTGATTTAGTAAGACTCTAAATTATATATGGTGATAAATTCGCTCTATAAATGCATGTTAAGATATAACTAAAATGTATAGACCTAGCAATAAGTTAATTAGGCGTTATAGCTCATGGTGTAATTTAGGGGCCGTTAAGAATGTTACATCCGGATTACGCTCTTGAACCCAACCCATTTGCCATTCGTTAGAGATAAGAACTACGGTGCGATCGCGATTATCTTTTACAATCATCGCATTATCTATACCTTTCAAGGATGCAATATCAACTTCGCCGTCAATCCAACGAGCAACACCATATGGCAAAGTATGATTTAATAAATCTACACCATATTCATTTTTGAGGCGGTACTCAAGAACTTCAAATTGAAGCATACCTACGGCACCGACTACGAAGGAATCAAGGGCGCCTGGTTGTTCAAAGATTTGAACAGCCCCTTCTTGAGCCAATTGAGTCATACCTTTTTGGAACTGTTTACGTTTCATAGTATCCTTTGGGGATACGCGGGCAAAGAATTCCGGAGGGAATACAGGGAAGTCACCGAAAGTTACTTTGTGTTTTTGTGCACAAAGTGTATCGCCTACCCCCATAGTACCTGCATCAAAAACACCGATAATATCGCCTGGGTACGCATCTTCTACGATGGTACGTTCCGTAGCCAAGAATTGTTGAGGCTGAGATAGACGGATTGTTTTATTAGATTGGCGGTGTAATACGGACATACCTTTTTCGAATTTACCTGAGCAGATACGCATAAATACGATACGGTCATGGTGGTTCGGGTCCATATTTGCTTGGATTTTAAATACTAGAGCAGAGAAGTCTTCGCTAGTGGGTTGTACCATTTCCTCTATCGCTTGTCGTGGAGCAGGGGATGGAGCTAGTTCCAAGAATTTTTCTAAGAATGGTTTTACCCCGAAGTTCGTCATAGCAGAACCAAAAAACATAGGGGTCAATTCACCAGCACGAACTTTATCGAAATCGAATGGATCGCCAGCAACGTCTAGCAACTCAATATCGTCGAGCAATGCTTGGTATACATCGTCACCTAATAGCTCTTTCATGCGCGGATCCGTTAAAGCACCTTTTTCGGATGCAAGTTTTTCTTGACCATGAGTTTCGTCTTTTGCAAAGAGTTCGATAGTTTCGTGCTCTCTATCGTAGACGCCTTTGTATTCGCCGTTGATACCGATAGGCCAGTTCATAGGGCACGTACGGATGCCGAGAACATTTTCGATTTCTTCCATTAGATCGAATGGACTGCGACCGAAATGGTCAATTTTGTTAACAAATGTAAAGATAGGAATACCGCGTTCTTTTGATACAGCAAATAGTTTCTTTGTTTGGGCCTCTACGCCTTTTGCTACGTCGATAAGCATGACTGCACTGTCGGCAGCCATCAATGTACGGTATGTATCTTCTGAGAAGTCTTGGTGACCAGGGGTGTCGAGGATGTTTACGCGGCAACCGTCGTAGTCAAATTGCAACACGGAGCTCGTTACAGAGATACCACGTTGTTTCTCAATTTCCATCCAGTCGGATACGGCGTGTTTTGCAGTTTTACGAGACTTTACGGACCCGGCTAAGTGAATGGCACCACCATATAATAGTAATTTTTCCGTTAATGTTGTTTTACCCGCATCCGGGTGAGATATGATAGCAAACGTACGGCGACGTTGTACTTCTTCTAAAAATGTCATGATTCACCTCTATTAATGTGTTGTGAAAGCAGATAAATCTTTAGGTTTTACTTTCACAGTCTATATATCGTAAAAATTATACATGATTTTTCTAGTTATGACCACTAAATTGTAGTATAATGAGATTTCATAGAACGGCTTGGGGTTAGCCGTTATCTTCAGGTTAAGGAGGGGATCCATGCGGTTATTTATTGCAGAAAAGCCATCCATGGCTCGCGAAATCAGTAAATGCTTACCAGAAAATAAGAATATCCAAAAACGGAATGGTTATTTTATCCAAGGGGATGATGTGGTGACTTGGGTAGTAGGTCATGTATTGCATCAGGCTGAGCCAGGAGATTACGATGATAAATATATCCGTTGGCGCCCTCAAGATCTTCCTATCGTGCCTGATGAGTGGAAATTGCTTGTCACAGATAGCAGCCGTCAACAGTTTGAAATTGTAAAAGACCTTATTAGTAAAGCAGATGTCATTGTCAATGCAGGTGACCCGGATCGAGAAGGTCAACTTTTAGTTGACGAAGTTTTGTACTATGTAGGTAATACAAAACCAGTGCAGCGTATTCTATTAAATGCCCTCGATGAAAAATCTATTCGTTCTGCTCTTGATGATTTGAGAGATAACAAGGACTTTCACAATCTATATCAATCTGCATTGGCAAGAGCGCGAGCAGACTGGCTCATTGGGATGAATTTATCTCGGGCCTATACATTATCTGAACGTTATAAAGGTCATAAGGTAACATTGCCAATTGGTCGTGTAAAGACGCCAACGTTAGCTCTTGTTGTACGTAGAGAACGAGAGTTAGCTGCATTTAAACCAGTAGACTATTTTACTGTAAAGGTATTATATAACCATCCTAATGGGGTGTTTTGGGCGACTTGGCAGCCTACAGACGAACAAAAGGGGCTTGACCCAGATGGACGACTCATTAATAAAGCTATTGCTGATGAATTAGTAGAATGTTTACAAGCTGGACCAGACGGTTTTATTAAAGGTGTTACAAAGTCTAAGAAAAAAGATGTACAACGATTGCCTTTATCCTTATCATCCTTACAAGTATTGGCAGGTAAAGCCTTTTCTTATGATCCACAGACTGTACTTGATACAGCGCAAAAATTATACGAAAAGAAATTAACTACCTATCCACGTTCTGATTGTGAATATTTACCACCCAATCAATATGATGATCGCAATGCAATCCTCAACAATCTACAAAATGCAGGTGATGAGAGATTAGCACAGTGGGCTGCCGATGCAGATCGTTCTATTAAGAGCCGTGCTTGGAATGAAAAGAAAATTACCGCCCATCATGCTATTATTCCTACAACGGTGGCTTGCAATATAAATAGTTTGTCCCAAGAGGAGCGAAATATTTATTTCCTCATCAGTCAAGCTTATATTGCGCAATTTTATGGGGAGCATATTTACGAGCAAACTAAAATTGTAGTAGAACAAAGTAAGGAAGAGTTTGTAGCTAATGGTCGTGTAGTTATCGAAGAAGGATGGAAATTGCTTTATAAACGACATAAGTCTAAATCTACGACGGACAATGACGAGCCCGATCTAACCGATGAGCGTGGGGCTGAATCA
This sequence comes from Veillonella sp. AF13-2, assembly GCF_003603295.1. NCBI lineage: Bacteria > Bacillati > Bacillota > Negativicutes > Veillonellales > Veillonellaceae > Veillonella > Veillonella sp. AF13-2. The sequence continues at coordinate 798,270 of NZ_QTMT01000001.1, read as the reverse complement.
GACCCTAAAAAAGAGGTTATTGAAGAAACGGACCACTTGCCAGCGGTTAAAAAGAACGATACTGTTTTATATACGGATTCTTCTATAGAGTCTAAACAAACGAAACCACCATCCCGTTTTACGCCGTCCACATTACTACAAGCGATGAAGGAAATTCATAAATTCGTAAAAAATGAAGACTTGAAAAAGCAATTAAAGGCTGTATCTGGTATTGGTACAGAAGCAACTCGGGCAAACATTATTGATGAGCTTATCAGTCGAGACTTTATGAAAACGTCAGGGAAGAAGCAAGTCTTATCTCCAACGGAAACGGGCTATCTCTTAGTAGATGCTCTGCCAGAAGAGCTGCTTTATCCTGATGAAACAGCTGTTTGGGAAGAACGCTTAGCACTTATGAGCGAAGGAGAGGATACATTAGATTCCTTCTTAGCGGATCAAATTAAGTTTTTAAAATTATTAATTGATAAACTTGGTTTTGATAAAGTAGTAAGCTCTGATCAAATGATGCCCAATGTGGTGCGAACTATAACGAGTCAAAATCGTAAGCGCCCTATGGATAGTGAAAGCGTAGACTTGTCTTCCTTACCTGTATGTCCTAAATGTAAAAAAGGACATTTGCAACAGCGGAATGGTAAATTTGGTGCCTTTTTAGGGTGCACGAATTATCCTACGTGTAAACATACTCAGCCAGTAGAAGGGGATACTTCTAGTGTTGAAGGTAATATTGAAGTATCTGATGAAGATAAACAATATAAATGCCCTAGATGTAACGTAGGTTACTTTGTGAAACAAGAGGTGAGAGGTCGAACAAACTGGATTTGTAGCAATCGATCTCAATGTAAGACCCAATGTTCTGATGTAGATGGGGTACCGAGCATTTATGCCAACAAATAAAGTAACCAATAAAAGGTAACTTATTATCGGTAAATATATATAATCGAATATAGATTATTGTAAAGTTTTTAGTTATCTAAGATTACCAAGAAACAACTATTTTTACAGTGATAATAAAAAGACGCGTACAGCTTAGCTGTGCGCGTCTTTTTTTGAAACTGTTCTTGTAGAAGAAAAATTGCTTCATTTAGTTTAGGATATTAAGCTGAATTTTATCTGCGTTTGCCACGACGACCAGTTTGGGAGGTAGAAGCACGGCGTTGGCGTGTATTGGAGCCTTTATGGCCTCGTGCTTTGTGAGCTTTAGCCTTAGTGGATTGGTAAGTGCTTGTAATCTTAGGTTTACTAGCTAATTTTGTGCGTTTTGGAGCAGTGCTAGCATTGCCCTTAGTTTTGATCTGACCATCCTTAGTATATTTTGTAAGTGTAGCTTGGATAGCTCGTTCGATGCGTCGTAACCATGATTCGTCTTGTGGTGTCGCAAAGGTTACAGCCACGCCAGAGTTACCAGCACGACCTGTACGGCCAATGCGGTGGATGTAGTAATCTACATCGCGAGGTACGTCGTAATTATATACATGTGTGATACCTTCGATGTCGATACCGCGAGCCGCAATATCGGTAGCCACTAAGATTTGTGTTTTAGCTTTTGCAAAGTCTCGCAGAATTTGTGTGCGACGACCTTGTGTCAAGTCACCGTGCATTTCTGCTATATTGAGCCCCGCTGCAGTTAATTCGTAGGATAAACGAATGGCACCTTCCCGTTTATTACAGAAAACTATAGCTAAAAACGGATTATCATCTTCAATCATTTTGATGAGCCGTTGTGTTTTTTCTTCAGGATTCATCATATACACTCGTTGATCAATTGATTCGAGAGTGATGTGTTTTCCTTCTGCCGTTACTGAAACGGGTTTAGACATATATGCCTTTGCGAGATTTCGGATTTTATCTGGAATTGTAGCGGAGAATAGTAATAGTTGTCTATTGGCATCTGTTTGGCCGATGAGATTTTCGATATCTGGTAAGAAGCCCATGTGAAGCATTTGGTCTGCTTCATCTAGTACAACACGACGAATACAGTCTAGATGGAGAGAACCGCGCTTTGCATGATCCAATAGACGACCAGGTGTACCTAAGATGACTTGAGGTCGGCGGCCTAACTGTTGTAACTGTGCCTCGATTGTTTTGCCGCCGATAAGAGGGAGGATATCTACATTTAAAATAGAACCTATTTCCTTCGCTTCATCGGAAATTTGTTTAATTAGTTCTCGTGTAGGCGCAATGATAAGCACTTGTTCTTGATGAACATCAGTATGTACACGTTGTAGAACTGGCAGTAAGAATGCTAGTGTTTTCCCCGTGCCGGTTTGAGCTTTGGCTATGACATCATTCCCTTTAAAGACGACAGGAATGGATTGTTCTTGAATTGGCGTAGGCTCCTTTATACCTTGTTTTTGTAGGGCTTGGATAAGTTCATCACAAACACCTAAAGATTTAAAAGATTTCATGAATCGTCCTTTCTATAATACATATTATATTAATTATAACGTATGCACATATTAGGGGCAAATGAATTGAACTTGGAAGATGTATAGTCTTAACATACTCTAGGCTCAATAAATATTATAGTGTTTTGGGTATATTTTTTTGATAATATATGGAAAAATACTGATATAACTAAGTAAAATGAGAAATGAAAATATTAAAATAGCTACATTTAAACTGTTTATAAACTATTAATTGAGAATGTGAGAGTATTTGTAAATGATAATCTTAATAGAGTTTATTGATTACAGTATCTAAATATATAGCTATGAAATATTAAATTTCAGCTAGTATTCAGTATTTTATTAGATAATTATATAGATAATCTCATATTAAATATGATAATAAAATATAGATATGAGATAAAAAATAACCATAAAAATGATAATAATTGTTGAAATTAATGCTTGATTTGATATAATAATTTAAGATATTAATACGCATTATTATTTTGTGTGGTTAATATGAGGTTGTTAGGTACAATAATTAGGAGGTGTCGTATGGCTATCAAAAAGTTGAAAGACATGAAGCCAGGTGAGTCTGGTCTTATTGTTGCACTACATGGCAGTGGCAATGTTAAGCATCGTCTAATTGACATGGGTCTCGTACATGGTACAAAAATCCATGTTATGAAGTTTGCCCCTTTGGGTGATCCGGTGGAGATCAAAGTAAAAAACTTTGAATTAGCACTTCGTACAAGCGAAGCTGGCATGATTGATGTAGATGTTCAATAGGAGGTTCACATGGCAGAAAATGGGCAAATTCGCATTGCCTTAGCAGGTAACCCAAACTGTGGTAAGACTACAATGTTTAACAATATCACAGGGGCGAAGCAACACGTTGGTAACTATGCCGGCGTTACAGTAGAAAAAAAGGAAGGCCATACGAAATTTGATGGCCATGAGTTATTGTTTATTGACTTACCAGGTACATATAGCTTAACTGCACGTTCCTTGGATGAGTTAGTAGCGCGTAATGTTATCGTAAATGATAACCCAGATGTAATTGTTAATGTTCTTGATGCATCTAACTTGGAACGTAACTTATATTTAGCTGCACAATTATTGGAACTTGAAAAGCCAATGGTTATTGCTCTAAACATGGCTGACGTTGCTGAAGAAATGGGCATCAAATACGACCTAAAAAAAATGGCAGAAATGACAGGGGCTACCATTGTTAGTACTGTAGGTCGTACAAATATTGGTACAAAAGACTTGTTAGAAGCAACAATTAGTGTAGCTGCTTCTCAAAAAGCTCCTGGTGTAACAATTAATTATGGTGATTTGTTAGAAGGCAAAATTAGTGAGCTTGTAGAAGAACTAAAACAAGCTGGCACTGTTACATATCCACTTCGTTGGATTGCTGTTAAGTTGTTAGAAAAAGATGCTGACGTTATTGGCAAAGTTATGCGCTTTGATAATACGGAAGCTGTTATTCAAAAGGCTGAAGCTATTCGTGAAGAAATTAAGGATCAAGTTGATCTTGATATTGTATTCCAAGAATATCGTCACCGCTTTGCTGTAGAAGTATACAATGCATGTTTAACACAAGCGCCAACTCAATTGGAAACACGCTCTGACCGTTATGACAAAATCTTAACGCATCGAATTTGGGGCTTACCAATCTTCATGGTTGTTATGTACTTATTATTCGCGTTTGTTAACTTTGTAGGTGGGATACCTCAAGGTTGGATTGAAGATGGTTTCGCTGCATTACAGGCTTATGTGGTTCAGACTATTCCAGAGGGCCAATTACAGTCACTCGTATCTGATGGTATTATTGCCGGCGTAGGTGCAGTACTTTCATTCTTGCCATTAATTTTATTACTCTTCCTTGGCATTTCTTTCTTGGAAGATACAGGGTATATGGCTCGTGCAGCCTTTGTAATTGACCGTGTAATGCGCGCATGTGGCTTGCATGGTAAATCCTTTATTCCTTTGTTATTGGGATTTGGTTGTTCCGTGCCATCTGTAATGGGTGCTCGTATCCTTGATAACTATAAGGATCGAATGGTTACTATTTTGATTACACCATTCATGAGTTGTTCTGCTCGTTTACCGGTATATATCTTATTTGCAAATGCATTTTTCCCAAATGGTTGGGATAGTACATTTGTTGTATTTTCTGTATATTTCTTGGGCATTATTTTCGGTATTATCTTTGCAAAGATCTTCCGTAAGTTCTTATTTGCAGGTGAAGCTGAACCATTTGTAATGGAACTACCTCCATATCATTTACCTACATTGAAAGCTACTTGGATGCACATGTACGAACGTGCTAAATTGTACATCATTAAAGCTGGTACATTCATCATGGCCGCATCTATTTTGATTTGGTTCATTACAGCGTACCCAATGGATGTAGAATACTCTAAAGACTATGATGCAATGAAAGAACAAGTTGCTCAAGAGTATGAAGTAAAAGATGCAGCTACATTAGCTCAATTCGGTATCGCTACAGATGACCAAAAAGATGCAGTTGATAAAATTGTTGAAGATATGAAATCTACTGTACAAGATGCTACTAATGCTGCTAAGGACGCAGGAGAAGATGAACCTGAAGTAGCAGTAGAAGAAGATTCTGAAGCACCTGAATTATTCAATGATATTAAAGATGAAAATAAAGACTTGTTCCCAGCAGCATGGGCAATGTATAAAAACAGTGCTAACTTAGATGCTGAAAATGACAAACTTGATAAAGAACAAGCTTCTGAAAAAATTGAACAATCCTATGCAGCATCTTTTGGTAAAGCTATTAACCCAGTGCTAGAACCATTGGGGTTTGATTGGAAAATGGGCCTATCATTAGTAGCTGGTTTAGCGGCTAAAGAAGTAGTAATTTCTACATTGGGTACTATCTATGCTGTAGGTGGTGATGATCAAAATCCAGCACCGTTGACTGAGTACCTACAAAACGACTCTCACTTTACACCATTAATTGGTTTGACAATGATGTTGTTTATCTTAATTTACCCACCTTGTTTGGCAACATTAGCTGTTATCAAACGTGAAACAGGTTCTTGGAAATGGGTTGCTTTCATGTTCTTCTATGAAAATACATTTGCTTGGATTGCATGTTTCATCTTCTATAACATAGGTCGCGCATTAGGTTTCTAATCTAAAATCGCTAAATAGGAGAGTTTAGCCACTTTTAGATACTTTGAACAAAAATGAATTAAAACATTGCGATTTTGTTATAAGTAATTTAAAAATAATACTTGATAATTATCAATATTCGTGGTTAAATGATAATGAGAAAAGGGAAATATCCTTTAGATATTGCTTTTATCTTGTTTATCACTAAGACAGATATTGTAATTTAGTAGATATTGAGAAAGAGGCATAGTAATGGATAATCTTGTTATAGGACTCATAGTTGTATTAGCATTAGCTTATATCGGTAATAAATTTTACAAACAAATGTCTGGTAAAGGTGGCTGCGGCTGTAGTGGCGGTGGCTCCGATTCTGGCTCTAAAAAATCTTCTGGTTGTGGTGGTAGCTGCAGCTGTGATGGTTCCAATAAGGCATTAGGCATTAAACGTACCGCTAAGTAAGCTAATACGAATTCTGAATTTGAAAGAGGGGTCTCTATAATAGGCTCCTCTTTTCAAATATAGTAAGTAATTTTTATATATATTCAGTAGAAAGGAATATTATTATGTTCAACTTCAACCAAAACAATCTTAAAAACGCTAATTTATTCGCAGCAGGTCTTGCATTGGGTACTGTAGGTCTTAAAGTGTTAACTTCTAAAGACGCTAAAAAAGTATATGCTGGTATCGTAGCAGCTGGTCTTCGCGCTAAAGAAACTGTATTAGAAACAGCTGAAAAAGTACAAGCATCCGCATCTGATGTATTGGCAGAAGCTCAAGAAATCAACGAAGCACGCAACGAAGAAATCTTTGAAGAAAACAAATAATTGAGGATTTAACTATGTTACAATTTTCTGTTGTACGAAAACTCAGAAATCGCTTACACGTTAAGGTGTCTGGGCATCGCTTTACAGAAGCAGAAGCTGCTTATGTAGAGGATACATTGCTCCTTAATGATGCAATTGTAGATGTAACCTTCTACACTCGTAGCAGTCAAATCGCCATTAAACATAATGGTGATTCTGATGCTGTGCGTGATGCAGTACTTGGTCTACGCGATTTAGATTTGTCCGAAGCACCAGCTTTGAACGAATACTCTCCACGCTTGGTAAATAAAAAATACCGTGAAATGATGATTAACCGCACAGCAGTTTACTTAGGTAAAAAAGCAGTGTTACCTGCACCAATTGCGGCTGCATGGGCATGGTTTGATGGGATTAAATTTATCGGTAAAGCGATTAAAACATTGTGGCAACGTAAGTTAACTGTAGAAGTACTTGATGGTGTAGCTATTGGTGCTGCATTACTTCAAAAAGATTATCCTACAGCTGGAGCCGTTATGTACCTATTGGGTATTGGTGATATCTTAGAAGAATGGACTCACCGTAAATCCGTATTGAATCTCGCTCAAAGCATGTCCTTGAACGTAGATAAAGTATGGGTATTGGTGGATGATATTGAAGTAAGCAAACCTGTTAATGAGGTTGTAGCTGGTGATCAAATTATCATTCGTCAAGGCGAAGTGATTCCATTGGATGGTGTCGTTATCGACGGGGTTGTTCTTGTTAATGAAAGCTCCATGACAGGGGAACCAGAAGCGGTTCGTCGCGATCAAGACAGTTCTGTATATGCAGGTACTGTTGTTGAAGACGGTAAAGCTATTGTAGAAGTACGTAGCACATCCAAAACATCTCGTTACGAAAAAATCGTTAACCTCATTGAAGAGTCTGAACAAATGAAATCCGGTATGGAACAACAAGCATACCGCATGGCTGATAAATTAGTTCCAATAAGCTTTATTGGTGCTGGTTTAACATACTTGTTGACTCGTAATGTGATGAAAGCATTGTCTTTCGTAATGGTTGACTTCTCTTGTGCTCTTAAATTATCCATTCCATTAGCAGTACTTTCCGCTATGCAAGAAGCATCTAAACGCGGTATCACTGTTAAAGGTGGTAAGTTCCTAGAACAAATTGCACAAGCAGATATGATTGTGTTCGATAAAACAGGCACTCTTACTAAAGCTGAACCTGAGTTTGAACAAATTATTCCATTTAACGGTCATGATGCAGATGAAATGTTGAAATTAGCTGCATGTATTGAGGAGCATTTCCCTCATTCCATGGCAAAAGCAATTGTACGTGCTGCTAAGGATCATGCATTACCTCATAAGGAAATGCACTCTGACGTAGAATACGTTGTGGCTCATGGTATTGCATCTAAGGTTGGTCGCTATCGTGTACGCATTGGTAGTGCTCATTATATCTTTGATGATGAAAAAACAAAGATTCCTGCTGATGAACAAGAAAAATTCAATAATTTACCAAATACATCTTCACATATTTACCTCGCTATTGGTGGTACATTAGCAGCGGTTATTTGCATTAAAGACCCTGTACGTGAAGAGGCAAAACAAGTTATAGCTGATTTGCATGCATTAGGCATTAAAAAGGTTGTCATGATGACTGGTGACTCTAAGCGTAATGCACAACGCGTAGCTGATGAACTTGGTATTGATGAAGTGCATGCAGAAGTATTGCCAGAAGATAAGGCAAGTTATGTAAAACAAGCCAAAGCTGAAGGCTATACTGTTATGATGGTAGGGGACGGTATCAATGACTCCCCAGCAATTTCTGAGGCTCATGTTGGTATCGCTATGAATGAAGGCGCTCCAATTGCTCAAAAGATTGCGAATGTTACTATTTCTTCCGATAATCTACAAGCTCTTGTAGATTTGCGCCGCATTTCTATTGCATTGATGAAACGTATCAAAGCAAATTACAATGGTATCGTTGGTTTCAATGGTGCTCTTGTTGGTGGCGGTGTACTTGGCTTTATGCCACCAAGTCAAACTGCTTGGTTGCATAATCTATTCACATTGGGGATCGGGCTTGAAAGCATGACACCATTGTTGAAAAAAGAAGAACCAAAGGAAACTGTTCCTACAATTGATGTAACAGCTGATTCTGTAGTAGCTTAATCAAAGGAACCTCCATATAGGTATTGATTTACCTATATGGAGGTTTTTCTTTTTTGATGACATTTATCTATGATTATTGTAAAATACAAGGAGATTACATATCGTAGGAGATTTATATGAACATTTTGATAGATATTTGCAGACGCTCCTTCTATTTGAATCTATTTATTGTGGTAATTCCCATTATTGCATATATGATTCATAATGGATCGAGTGCGACAGTAGCACTAGTATGGTATTTGTTGTTATCCTTGTGTATGCCTTGGGCCTATTTATCATTTAAAAGCAGTACCTTTGGTGAGGGTAAATCTATAAGTCGTATCGCTTATGTAGTGAGCTGGGTTGTCGTTCACGGTATCAGCTATAAAGGAATTTTCTTAGGTATTGATTTATCCATGTTGTGGGGATGGCCAACAGTAGGTCGTGATATAGCCTTTTTATTAGCTATGTATTTTAGTGTCACATTTAGCTTGATTATAGCTTATGGCTTAACTCGATTGGTGGGAGACCGTAATGAATAAAAGTTTTTGGTTATTTACGTTAATTTGTTCACTTTTTGTAAGTGCTATTACGACAGTACTTTCATTAAGTGGGGCACTATCAATACCCATTTTAGTGTTCCCCGTTTTGTCGCTAGTCATACCAATTATGGTGCGACGACTAAAGAATGCCAAGTTTAACGATGATTTACCGCTAAGCATGGGCTATCATGCTTATAGTTGGGCTTGGTGGACGGTATTTTCGTTTCTTCATACACCATTTAGCTTTAATGTAGATAATGGATTAGCAAAAGTACTACTTTTATTTGTAGTATATTTTATCGTTCAAGTTCTTATTGAGCTATGTGGCTTATTAGCTACAAAGTTTTTCAATCGTACTCATCGATGGGGTATGATTGATGAAGCATTAGATATAATTGTCTATACTATACCGATTCCATTCTTGTATATTGGCTCAATCCTATATATAGATTTACAGGATCCGATGGTATATTTTATGTATGCATCATCTATGAATGTAAATATATTATTTGCTGAACTTGTATTATTACTAGTTTCTTTATTGGTCTTTGTATTCTATTTGTATCCAAGAGATTTAGCATATAAGGGTGTACGTTTGTTGCGTATCATTATTACTGCAGGTATATGGCTTGCTATGAACGCTCATATTTTGTATGGTGGTTATATTCCAGAATTTATTTTATCTTTAGTTCCCACCGTTTTTCCAACGTACCAAGGTAATCCACTAGTGTTTGTAACTCCAGCTTTATTAGAAGCTGGTGTGACAGGTGTAGCAGTGATTATAGGTGCATTGGTAGAGCGTGGTATTATTTCACGATGCCGTGAACGTATTTAATTTCTAGTTTCGACTTATATCCGTAAGGAATGAGAGCGAAGGAGGATCTATGAACAACATTGAACGTCCATTGGATGATAACTCAACTGTATCAATCCACGACAATGAAAAACTGAAGCAAGTTGAACGTAAAGAAGCCAAAAAAGAGAAGAAAAGTGGCATTACGATTCGAGAATTGACGATTATTGGTTTACTAGCCGGTATCACTATTGCATTAGGCCTTTCTGGATATGGTATTATTCCATTAGGTCCGCTAAATGTAACAACTTTACACGTACCAACTCTAATTGGTGCTATTGTAGAAGGACCAAAAGTGGGAGCCTTTGTAGGCTTTATCTTTGGTTGCTATAGTTTGTGGCAAAATATTACAGCTCCTAATATTTTATCCCCACTATTTATTAATCCAATTATTTCCGTATTACCACGTATACTTTTCCCAGTATTAGCATATTTGGTATATCTATTATTGTGGAAAGCACCGCAAGGTCCACGTATTATTGTTTCTGCTTTTATGGGGACCGTATTCCATACAATCATGGTTATGGGATTAATCTTCTTACTCTATGCAGATATGTTTGCTCTTAAAATGAATCTTAGTCCAGATCAAGTATTAGGCTCTGTCGTATTCTTGTCTGTTACACATGGTATTCCAGAAGCCGTTTTTGCTGCTGTAATTGTAACACCAGTGGCAATGGCATTACGTAAAGTCTTGCGCAAAGATGCTCCTAAGAAAACTAAAGGTGAAGCTATAACAGAAGTAAAAGTTGCAGATCCTCAATTAACAGAAACTGAAGCGGTAGAAACTAAATAAGTTGAAGTTGTAGACGAAAATATAACGAAATAGTATTTTACAGGCTTTTTATAAATATGATAAAATAAATATCATTCGATAAGTATTGAGGAGGATAATCATGGCTAAACGTATTCGTACTATCAACACTGAATCCTTACAAAAAACTGCTAAAACTGGCGGTTGTGGGGAATGTCAAACATCTTGCCAATCCGCTTGTAAAACAAGCTGCACAGTTGGTAACCAAGTTTGCAAACAAAAATAATGAAGAGGCTCGCTTAGCGGGCCTTTTTTATTTATGTTTTAAAGACATACATTGTATGGTATATCTTTATGACTCTTTTTATAACGTTTAGTGTGGAAATGTGGTACAATTATCTAGAAAGTTCTATATACTAGGGCTTTTACCATACAAATTAATTGGAGGTACCATGTTAGAATTAAAACCAATGATCCATAAGTTTCGGATGAAGGATAACTATTACTGCTTAGACGTGAATAGCGGTATTATCCATGTTATCGACGAACTCATCGATAGAGTTCTTGACATATATGATGGCACTAATCGCGATGCTGTACATGCTGCGTTAGATGCTAAAGAAGATGCAGTAGAACTAGATGAGATTATGGACGAGTTAGATGAGCTCATCAAAGCGGAGCAATTATTTGCGCCGATGAGTAAAGAGTTTAAACTTGTAGTAGGTGAGAAACCTATTGTTAAGGCATTATGCTTAAATATTGCTCATGATTGTAACTTAGCATGCAAATATTGCTTTGCTAGTCAAGGTGATTACGGCGGTGTTAAACGAGAATTAATGAGCTTTGATGTAGCAAAACGGGCTGTGGATTTTCTTATTAAAATGAGTGGATCTCGTCAACATTGTGAGATTGATTTCTTTGGTGGCGAGCCATTATTGAACTGGGATGTAGTTAAACAAACGGTTGAATACATTGAATCTATTCAAGAAAAGCACAACAAAATCTTCAAACTTACATTGACCACGAATGGTATGCTTTTAACACAAGATAAAATTGATTATGTGAATGAGCATAAGATGAGTCTTGTATTATCTTTGGATGGTCGTGAATCCGTTCATAATGCGATGCGACCTGTAGCGGGTAGTGGTGCTGAATCCTATAAATATATTGCAAAGAATCTTGTCAATGCTGTAAAACAGCGTCACGGTCTTGAATACTATGTACGTGGTACGTATACACATAAAAACTTAGACTTTACTAAAGACGTTATGGCAATGTCTGATCTTGGCTTTGAGCATTTGTCCATGGAGCCTGTTGTCGGTGAAGAAGGGGACTATGTACTTCGTGAAGAAGATTGGCCAGCTTTAGAGAAAGAATATGAAAAACTAGCAGATATTTATTTACAACGCCAGTTAGAAGGCTGGGGTGAGAAGTTTAACTTCTTCCACTTCCGCATGGATTTATATCGTGGGCCATGTATGGCGAAACGCCTTCGCGGTTGTGGGGCAGGTCATGAATATATGGCGATTGTACCAAATGGTGATATTTATCCATGCCATCAATTTGTAGGCAAAGATGGATACGTGCTTGGTAATGTGTATGATGGTTTACAAAATACAGAGATTCCTAAAGATTTCCGCAATACACATGTATTCTCTAAGCCAATTTGTGCTGAATGTTGGGCGAAATTCTTCTGTTCCGGTGGCTGTCATGCTAACAACATTACATTAGGTGGCGATCTAGAGACACCTTATGAATTTGGTTGTCGTTTACAGAAGAAACGTATTGAATGTGCTATCATGATTCAAGCCGAATTAGAACAAGCTGGTATTGATGGCAGTATTCCTGTTGCATTAGGTTAATTACATTTGATTCTCCGAGTATAGTAGGAGTTTATATGAAACAAAATAGTAATCAAACTACAGAACGCTGGGGAATTCGCTATACCGGTATAGTTCAAGGGGTCGGATTCCGACCCCTTGTTTCTATGTTGGCCCATTCTCTAGGATTAACAGGTTTTGTATATAATGATAGTCAAGGCGTGTATGTTGAAGTTCAAGGTTTTTTAGGTGAATTGCAGTTATTTTTAGATGCTGTTCAAGAGGAGCAACCTCGTTTATGTCGTATTACTAGTCAAACTGTACAGCATCTTACACTTAATATGCATGAAAGTGATTTTGTTGTGCAGGCATCCCCTTTAGGTGAATCCGTGAGTACCTTTATTAGTGCTGATACTGCGCCTTGTAATGATTGCCTTAAAGAGTTACAACAAGATAAACGTAGAAAGGAATATCCTTTCATCAATTGTACAAATTGCGGACCAAGGTATACGATAATCAAATCTTTGCCTTATGATCGGGAACGGACGACGATGAATGAGTTCCCCATGTGTAAAGATTGTAAGGCTGAATATGAAGATATAGAGGGGCGTCGTTATAGAGCTGAACCAAATGCATGCTCTTATTGTGGACCTCGTTATACTTTATACAAGCCAAATCGCATGGCTGTAGATATGGTAAATGTATGGAATACTACGCGGGAATTGATCAATGAAGGTAATATTATCGCCATAAAAGGTGTAGGAGGGTATCATCTTGTTTGCGATGCTAGAAATGATGCTGCTGTACAACGATTACGTAAGCGGAAGAATAGACCGCATAAACCATTAGCAATAATGGTGGGATCTCTAGATATGGCGATTGAGTTAGTACATATTAACGATGTAGAACTAGATGTATTAACGGGGATGGAACGTCCTATTGTGTTATTAGAAAGAAATCATAATAGTTCTGTTCGGTTAAGTCCTCACGTTGCACCTGACAATCATATGTTGGGTGTGATGTTGCCTTATTCACCGATGCATGAGGTGTTATTGCCCTCTGATGCAGCTTGGGTTATGACCAGTGGTAACAGAAGTGGTGATTCCGTATTATATAACGACGACCAAGCGTTTAATGAACTAGGTGAGGTAGCAGACTATTTCCTCGTTCATAATCGTGAAATCTATGCTCCTCTTGATGATTCTGTGGTGGTGGTCATCAATAATAAACCTCGATTTATTCGTCGCAGTCGTGGCTATGTACCTGAGCCAATTCATTGTGACGGTTTAGAACAAACTTCGATATTAGCTATGGGCAGTGATTTGAAAAATGCGTTTGCTGTGAATAAAGGTAGTGAAGTTCTTGTAGGACCCCATATTGGAGATTTAGAGAATGCATCTACTCATAAAACCTTAGAATGGACCATTGAACGATATAAAAATTTATTTTCTATACAACCAGAAAAGATTATTATAGATAGTCATCCCCAGTTTTTCTCTTCTCGGTTAGGTGAAAGAATAGGTGAAAGTTTCCATCTTTCTGTAATACCTGTTCAGCATCATCATGCTCATATAGCGTCTGTTATGGCAGAACACAATTTAAGGGGGCTGGTACTAGGAATTGCTATGGATGGTACTGGCTATGGACCAGATGGGACTATATGGGGGGGAGAATTTCTCCTTTGTAAAGGCAATCAATATCAGAGATTGGCACATATTCATGCGGCTCCATTGCCTGGTGGAGAAAAGGCTGTTTCTGAACCCTGGCGACAAGCCTTATGGTATATTCGTAATTATTATGGCGATGATATCCCTTTTGTATATCAAGAATGGATGAAAGAACTTCCAAAGGGATGGGAAATTTTAGATAAAGCATTACAATCTACGATGCCCATGATTCAAGCTACAAGCTGTGGGCGATTATTTGATACTGTAGGTGCTTTATTAGGTCTTGGTATGGTGCATAGTTATGATGCACAAATTGCCATTTCCTTAGAAACTCTATGTGGTGATGAAAAAGGATCACTACTTGCTTACAATTATGACGGACATATTCTTGATTTTACACCTACAGTTCAATCTATTATGGATGGCGTTGTTCGTGGTGAATGTCGAGCTCATTTAGCCGCTTCATTTCATAAAACAATGGCAATAGCACTATGCGAAACGGCTGCAGACTTGATGGAGCGATATAATATTAGTGATGTGGCTATGTCTGGTGGTGTATTTCAAAATCGTAAACTATTAGAATTTATATATAAGACGTGGCATATAGGTAATTTATATATGAATGAAGCGGTTCCCTCTAATGATGGTGGACTTGCTTTAGGACAACTGTGGTTAGGAAATCAATTATAAATTGTCATATAGCTCTTATTCTTAGATAAATTTATTTAGTAATGTCCTGAATATTGTTTAATCTATGTGAGTGCCATAGCTAGTTTAAGTTCTAGTTGTTTGTGCACACTATCACTAAATAATGAGTGTAACTGTGATACAATAATATTAATTTTATTCATATATTTCGGAGCTGTTTTATTGAAGTAAATGTATATAAAACTTGTTATAAATGATATAGATAAGGAGATAATATGTGCTTAGCTGTACCAGCGCAATTGATTGCTGTGAATGATGCTATTGGTACCGTTGAATTGACAGGTGCTACCCGTGACTGCAGCTTGCTCCTCGTACCAGATGCAAAGGTCGGGGACTGGTTGTTAGTTCATGCAGGTTTTGCTGTACAAATTGTTGATGAAGAAGAGGCTCAAAAAACATTAGAGGCCTTTAAGGAGTTAGAAGAACTTGAAGAAGCTTACTTTGCAGGAAAAGCAGCACACAGCTGATGCTTTGTTAAGGCGCATCAATGCGCTTCATAAGCCCGGTGAAACTGTGCGGCTTATGGAGGTTTGTGGTACGCATACAGTATCGATTTTCCGAGAAGGTCTTCGTCAATTATTGCCAAGTGGCATAGAACTTGTTAGTGGACCAGGATGTCCAGTATGTGTAACTGATCAAACCTATATGGATAAGGCTTTAGCCTATGCAGAACGTGAGGATGTTATTATTGCTACCTTTGGGGATATGTTAAAGGTTCCAGGTAGCTATAGTAGTCTCAATGAAGCTCAAACAAAAGGAGCTCATATCCATGTTATTTATACGCCTTTAGAGGTAATAGAACTTAGCAAAAAATATCCAGAAAAGAAAATAATATTCTTAGCTATTGGCTTTGAAACGACTATTGCGATTATATGTGCTACTGTGAAAGCCGTTCACGCAGCAGGACTTAAGAATGTATTCTTCTTAGTATCTCATAAATTAGTGCCTCCAGCATTGCGTGCACTATTAGATAAACAAGAAGGTCATATCGATGGATTTATTTTACCTGGCCATGTGAGTGTTATTATTGGTGAAGAACCATACCGATTTTTGCCCAAAGAATACGGTATTCCATCTTGTATCGCTGGCTTTGATGGCTTAGAAATATTGTCTGCCATAGCTAATATTTTAGAGCAACGTGAGTCTGGTAATATTGTGGTGGGCAATACGTATCATTCTGTAGTTATGCAGAAGGGAAACCCTGTAGCCCAAGCTATGATCGAGGAAGTATATGAAGTATGCGATGATGTATGGCGTGGTATTGGTGTGATTCCTAACTCTGGTTTAGCATTAAAGGGTGAGTATGCAGCTTATGATGTAGAGCTTGTCCTTCCTATTAACTTAGATAAACCATCCCTTGATCCTAAAGGCTGTCAATGTGGACGTGTTTTGCAAGGCCTTATTAAACCGAGTGAATGTCCGTTATTTGGTAAAAGCTGTACCGCAGATCATCCGGTGGGTGCCTGTATGGTATCTGTAGAGGGTAGCTGTGCTGCATGGTATAAATATGGTTATTCTAGTGGTGGATCGACGTGGGAGGATTAATATGGAACGAGTTCGCTTAGTCCATGGTAATGGTGGACGATTTAGTCATGAGTTGACGGACCGTTTTATTTTGAAATATTTTACAAATGATTTATTGGCGCCCCTACACGATGGTGCCCAGTTTCCTGTTACAGCCGGGCGCATGGCCTTCTCTACAGATTCTTATGTGGTGCAACCTGCGTTCTTTCCTGGTGGTAATATTGGCAAGTTGGCTGTTTGTGGAACTGTGAATGATTTAGCCATGAATGGCGCGATACCTCAATATTTAAGTTGTGGTCTTATTTTAGAAGAAGGTTTGGCCTTTGAAGAGCTAGATGAAATTCTTCGCACTATGTCAGAAATGGCAAAAGCCGCAAATGTTCAAATTGTTACAGGTGATACAAAGGTCGTTAAAAAGGGCGAAGTAGATAAAATCTACATTAATACTGCTGGTATTGGCATGATTCCAGATGGAATAGATATTGGTCCATATCGTGTGAAAGCAGGGCTAGATATCATTTTGTCAGGTGCTATTGGAGATCACTCCATTGCCGTTATGGGGCAACGGTTTGGGTTAGATTTATCTGACTCCTTAACAACTGACTGTGCACCACTAAATAAGATGGTTCAAGCAGTATTAGATAAAGTAGGAACTCAAGTTGCTTTGTTGAGAGATCCCACTCGTGGTGGCCTAGGTACCGTTTTAAAAGAAATCGCTGATCAGAGTCAAGTAGGCATTAAAGTTGAAGAAACGGCCATACCTATTCATGAAGAAGTGCAGTCAGTATGTAATATATTGGGGTATGACCCTTTATATTTAGCGAATGAAGGGAAAGTAGTTCTTATCGTTGAACCATCTGTTACGGACGAAGTTCTCAAGATTCTTCATAGTTTTGAAGAGGGAAGCGAAGCTGTTCTAATTGGTAAAACTTTAGATAAAAATATTGGTAAGGTTGGTCTACAAACGGCTATTGGAGGTGTTCGTTTGATTGATTTATTAGGAGAAGATCAGGTTCCACGAATTTGTTAAATTTATAATTAATAAAAGTAATTAAACTATATCATTTTGTTAATCTTTTTATTTCAATTTTTGAGCTTTCTAGATGTAGCTCGTATTAGATGTTGACACGATTTATCATTGATGATAGCATTAAATTAAGTTGCGTAAAATTCATTAAGAATTCATCGAAAATCTATATTATGTTAGTATCTTTATGTGTAAGTTCTTATACTTTCACTAGAATCTATGTATAGAATTTGTTAAAATATAAGTATCTATAGGAGGCTTATTATGAAAAAGAAGATTATTACAGCTGTTCTAGGGATTTGTTTAACTACAACTGCATTTGGTGGTATCTTGACAACTCAAGCTGGTGGACTTAGCAGCATTCTTGGTGGTGCAGCTAAAATTGGTGGTATCGGCATTGTTGTTAACAAATTTGGTCCACAAATTGACTCTTTCCTAAATAAATTATTGAAACAAAATAACTTGAGTACTGAATATACAACTAAAGTAGTTCCTATTATCAGTATTGGTACAAAAGGTTATATCGGTGCTGCTCAAGTTACTGGGCCTGCTTCTAGCATTGAAGAAGTTAAAGCTGTTGCTCAAGTAGAAGGTAGCTTTAATGGTATGGTTCGTGTAAAAGGCTTAGTTCCTGTTGATAGCACAAACCCAGTTGGTGCATCTCGTGTTCAAGGCGTAGGTGTATCTGCTATTATTGATTTGAAAATTTAATGGCCACTGAGCATATAAATTGATAGACTCAGGGAATAAGCACGGTCTTAGGCCCGTGCTTATTCTGTTGTATAACAGTTATACATTAGATACATTGTGGAGGAATTTATGAAGAAACAAGTACTTACACTTTTAATGGCATCCCTAATTTCAGGCACTGCATTTGCCGCTCCTGGTACAGTAACTGAAAAAACAAATGTTTTAGAAACTACTGTATATGGAACTGTACAAGATGGTGCTGTTGTGGACCGCATTAATCAACTTGATGAAACCGTGTATGGTACTGGTTTCAATGGTAATTCCGCAACATTGAGCAAACGTGTTGACTCCCTCTACAATTCTGTAGAAGGCAGTGGTACTAATATCTCTTTGCGCGAAGAAATGGATGCATTGGAATATACATATCAAAATAGCATTAACGCAGGATCTCTTGTAGACCGTGTAGAAAAGATGGAACGTAGCGTTAATGGTCGCATTGGTAGCGGTTCCTTACAAAAACGTATTATTTCTTTGAAGACAAAGGTATATGGTAGCAATGTGTCTCTTACTAACCAAGTAGGCACATTGTCTGGTAATCAAGTGTTCAAAGTGACTTTAAATGAAGCGGTTTCTTCTAAAACTAGTCGTGAAGGTGATACTGTATCCTTTACTGTTGCAGAAAATGTAATGGATGGCAATGTCTTATTAGTACCTGCGGGCACTGTAGGTTCCGGAACAATTACTTCTTTGAAAAAGGCTCGTTCCTTTGGTCGTAATGGTGCGTTAGATATTACATTTGATACAATCCCAGCTATTGATGGTACAGAATTTACTGCTGTACAAGGTAAAGAGGCTAAGGATAAAACTCGTAGTGAAGTTAAAGCAGCAGGTGCATCTGTGGCGGGCGCAGTTCTACTCGGTCCTGTTGGGCTTGTAGGGGGCGCTTTCATCAAAGGTAAAAATATTGAGTACCCAGCTGGTGCTACTGTATATGTACAACCTCAAGATTCCGTAACAATTCAAGGTCTTGTTATTGGTGGTGATGGTTTAGCTCATAGTGATGATGAATTAGCTGATGCTGTAACTGTACCTAATACAACAGGTGAATCTGAAGAATATGTAGAAAATAATGATACTGATGAAAATGCAGCTGTAGCTGAAGATGCTACAGCAGTTGAGGAGCCAGAAGAACCTGTAGAAAATGTTTCTCAACCTATCGTTGTTGTAAAGCGTAATCAATAATTAACAAATTCTTAAAGTAATAGGAGTTCTAGTAACCATGAGGAAACGTAAAGTACAATGGCTGGCAGCGGCATGTGTTGTTTGTTTAGCACAACCTGTATGGGCCGCTACTGAGTCAACTATTGTATATCAAGATACATTGGATAGCGTAGGTCAATCCTATGCAGGAGAAATTTCTAAAGCATCTACACCTGAATATAGTAATATCCGTGTTGTACGTCGTGGTGAAAAAGCGAAATCTGCTACTCCTGCTGAACAGTTGCCTACACGTATCGATGCTAACAAAATGTCTTATACTGGCTCTACAGGTGATGTATATGCTCAAGGCGATGTTGTGGTGTCTCAAGGTAATCAAACTTTGATGGCTCCACGTATTGAAGGTAATACTAAAACTACAGAGTATCGTACTGTTGGGGGCTATCGCTATTTGGAAGATGGCGGTAAAACAAAAGATATTACAGGTCAAAATATGACGTATCGCACTAGCGATCGTCACTTTGAGGCGGACCAAGCCATGGGATGGAGCGATCCCTATTATGTAAAGGGCAATAACGCCACTTTTGATGGACAAATAGGCCATATGGAAAAGGGCATGGTAACTACAAAACATGCAATGGCTTTTGTTCATACTCCAGATTATCGTGTGGAGGGTCAAGATATTCAGGTATATCCTGGTGATAAAGTCGTTATTAAAAAACCATCCTTTTATATTAAAAACTTTAAAGTATTATCCTTGCCATCTTATACGACTTCATTGCGTCATGACAAAGAAGGCAAATTTAGTATTTTTTCCTTAATACCAAAACCTACGTATAGTAACGATGATGGTATTGGCTTACATGGTAGTACAGAATATCCTATCGGTAAAAACGGTGAAGCTTATATTGACTATCGTTGGTATTCTAAATCTGGTTTTAAACCTCAGGTGGGATATCGTCATTATTTACCTTGGGGGACTGCTTCTGTTGGGTATAGCAAGGAGTCTAATGAATATAATGATGAAACAGTATGGGTAGAAAAAATAGGTGAAGCTCGTTTGGATACTCATACATATCATGTAGGGAATTCTCCAATTACTGTACGTGGTGGTATTAATGCTGGTTATTGGAAAGAGGGTTCTGTAAAAGGTTCTCATAAAGAATATTATGCAGAAGTTTCTCATGATCCGATTAAGCTTGGCAAAAATGCTGATTTGCGCTTCTTAGGTGGTTACCAACGTGACTACTATGGCTATGATGGTAGTATCCGTAGCATGCCTTATTGGGGGGCTAGATTCCAATCTAAAGTTGGTAATCGTGCTAATGTATGGGTTAGCTATAATCAACGAAATATTACCTACAATAATTCACCTTATCGTTTTGATACGACAGAGCTTCCAAAAGAGCTTATTTATGGTGGTACCTATAAATTGACTCGCCTTGATGATATTTCTGTAAGTGTTAAGAATAACATGATGAGTGGGGATATTGATTCTGTCTATTATACATGGCATCGTGATTTACACTCCTTCGATATGTACTTAACATATAAAGATGGACATAAAAATAAAAATGATCAATGGAAAATTAAATTTGTAGGTAAAGACTTTTAGTTAGGAGAATACTATGCAACGCATTAGAAAAGCTGTAATTCCAGCAGCTGGTTTTGGTACACGTTTCTTACCAGCTACCAAGGCACAACCAAAAGAAATGCTTCCTATTGTCGATACACCTGCTATCCAATACATTGTAAAAGAAGCTTTAGATTCTGGGATTGAAGAAATTCTAATTATTACAGGTCGTAATAAACGTGCTATTGAGGACCATTTTGATAGTAGTGTTGAATTAGAATTGTTATTACAAAGTCAAGGTAAAAATAAACCATTGGCTATGATCAAGGATTTGGCGGACATTAAAGTTCACTTTATTCGTCAAAAAGCACCTCGTGGACTTGGTGATGCTGTATTGTGTGCAAAAGCATTTATTGGTGATGAGCCATTTGCAGTATTACTTGGTGATGATATTGTTTACAATCCAGAAAATCCATGCTTAAAACAGTTGATTGATTGCTATAATGAGCATCCTGGTATTATTTTAGGCGCTCAATTTGTACCGGAAGATAAAGTTAGTTCTTATGGTATTGTATCTGGTGAAGCATTGGCTGATAATTTATATCGCGTTGATAACTTGGTGGAAAAACCTAAGAAAGAGGATGCTCCATCTCAACTCGCTGTATTAGGTCGTTATATTTTAACACCAGATATTTTTAATATCTTAGAAGCTACTAAGCCTGGTGTAGGTAATGAAGTCCAATTAACTGATGCATTGGCAGCCTCTAAAACGGATACGTATGCATTAGCATATGAAGGTATTCGCTACGATACAGGGGATAAATTGGGCTATTTAAAAGCCACTGTTGAGTATGCATTGCGCAACGAAGAATTGGGTGAAAGCTTTAAAGCTTACCTAAAGGAATTGGATCTAAAATAGATAATCTATGAGACTTCCACGTGAAGGGCCTATGATATGTGTCATAGGCTCTTTTTGTTTATAGTTTCAAACTCATTTGATATTTGTTAACATATGAATAATGCCTTTTGTTGACGAATGAAATAATGTTGATTATAATCAAGATATTGAATAAATAAAAGGACTGTGATTATATGAGAACATTATTTAAAGCATTATGTAATAATGATTTGAACCTACCGGGACATAGCGTTATTAAACATATGCATTATGATTCCTCAGGTAGTGATAGAACCGTATGTGAAATTGTATCGAAAGTAGCTAAAACAACCACAATTGGTATTATGGATACGTCTGGCTTCTTAATGGTCGATTTACGACCAGTGCCAAAACAATTTAACATTCGTTCTACTATAAACCAACAGGGAACAGATGGTGCTATATCTTTTTCTAAGGAAGAGGTCATACGATTTGTAAATGATATTAATGATACGAATCCAATCCATCGTGAGAATCCTTATGTTGTTCCTGGCTGCATGATTTTAGAAACGATGTGGGATTTTTGGAATATTAGTAAATCTGCTCTGCAAATGGCGATTTATTTTCATGCACCAGTTATTGCAGATGACAAGGTAACTTTGGTGGAATATTCTGAAGATGCTCATGTAGAAGGTTACATTGGTGATACATTGGCATTTTCGGCTACGTTTTTCGGTGAAAATGAAGATTCATCATCTTTGAAACAAAGATGTATTAGTTAGAGGTAATTATGGAAACAAGACGTTTAACAAAAATGGCTTTATTAACAGCCTTATTATGTATTTCAGCATATATTTCTTTCCCATTGCCATTTAGTCCCGCTATGGTAACGGCTTTGACTTTGGTAGCCACATTAATCGGCTTATTGTTACAGCCTAAGGATGCACTTATCGTATTTATCATTTATATTTTGCTTGGTGCAGTTGGGTTACCAGTATTTGTTGGCGGTACGGCTGGTCTTGGCAAATTGTTGGGACCAACAGGTGGCTTTATTTTTTCTTGGCCAGTTGCATATACATTACTAAGTATATTTAAAGGTTCTAAAAAAAGCTTTTTCTCTTATGCCTGGCGATCTCTTGTGATTACCATTCCTGTAGTGTACCTTTTTGGTGTAGCAGGTTTTATGATTGTTACAAAAACAGAACTTTGGGCGGCCTTGCCTGTAGTCATGTTCCCATTTATTCCTGGAGATATCGTAAAATGTCTGGTTGCTTCTTGGTTAGCAACTAAAGTTAAAATTTAGAATACAATTAAAGTGGCATTCTGCGGGATGCCTCTTTTTTGCTTTTAATAGAAGGAGTATATATGTCAGTATATATTCATGGTGGGCTTAGAAGTCCTATCGGCGTTTTAAATGGACAATATAAACATATGAGACCCGAGATTTTGGGCTCTCAAGTAATTGATGAAATAATTAATCGTTATTCTATTTCACATATAGATGGAATCTTCTGTGGTAATGCAATTGGTACTGGTGGTAACCTTGGCCGTCTCATGGGTCTTATGTGTAATTTACCAAATTCTGTGCCTGCTATCACCGTTGATATGCAATGTGCCTCAGCTTTGATGAGTATTGAGATAGCATATGCACATATTGTGTCTGGTATTATGGATTCTGCTATTGCAGGCGGTATTGAAAGTTCGTCGTTACAGCCAGAGCGGGTGTATGCATTTGGGGATGACCGAGAAGGTGCCTATAAGGTCGCTCAATTTACGCCCCAAGATCAATCGCCTTTAGCCATGCTCGAAGGGGCCGAGCGGACTATTCATAAACACAATGTAACAAAGGAAGATTTATATCCGCATATTATTGGCAGTCATCAAAGAGCATCAGCCGCTTTAGATAACCCATATTTACAGTCATATATTATGCCTATTACTATAGATGGTAAAAGATGTATAGATGAATGTATTCGACCTACGATGAACGAAAAACTCTTGTCTAGGATGAAACCTTTGTTGGGAGCTGATTCTATTACAAATGCTGGTAACTCTTGTTTAACTCATGATGGAGCGGCCTTTGTATATTTATCTAATGAAAAAGGGCCTTTTAAAATTCATAACGTCATGCCGTGGGCAGGAAATCCTCAGTTTAGTCCAGAGGGTGCCCTTGAAAGCACAGAAGCTATTTTAAAACGTACAGGTTTAACTATGGATGATATTGACGTAGTGGAATGGAATGAAGCCTTTGCCATTATTGATGTTCTTTTTGATAAGACTTATCCTAATCATATTGGGAAATATAACATGTTTGGTGGAGCGTTAGCTTACGGGCATCCCTATGGATGTTCTGGCGCTATATTAGTGCTTCACTGTATGGCTGCTTTAGAATCTTGTGGTGGTCGTTATGGTTTATGCGCTATTGCTGGTGCAGGGGGCACAGGAACGGCTTTAATTATGGAACGCATGTAATATGACAATTATTGAACGCTTACAACAGTATAAAGAATTAGAGCCTCATAAAATTGCTCTAATCGTAGATGATATAGAATATACATATGGTGAACTATATGATGCTATTCTAGCGGTAGATATTAATAATACAAGCCGCATTGTAAATCTTACTCAGTCTAAAGAGCATTTAAAAACTAAGGTTCTTTTAATTCAGGAACTGTCGTTTGTTGAACAACTTACACAGTGGCTTGGGGCATTGCATAAAGGTAATATTCCTATGGTATGTCACAATGAGATGGATAAGGTTTATGTAGATGAGCTAGCTCGTATTATAACCTATGAAGGTGTACCGCCATTAGCTGATTTTGGGGTACTTACATCGGGGACTACGGGACGACCAAAACCTTTGTGGAGACGAGAGAGGTCTTGGCGTGATTTTTTTGATATTCAAAATAATATTTTTCATATAAACAAAGATGTTAAAATCTTTTTACAGGGAAGCTTTAGTTTTACAGGTGTTAGCAATATGGTCATTGCCGCTTTATGGGCTGGCGGGACGGTTGTTACTACGAGTTCATTGCGTCCTAGTAGATGGATACAGCTCATAGAGGAATACAATGTAGATCATATATATGCATTACCAACAAAACTACGATTATTGGTACGACACTGTAAAAGTAATTTATCATCTATTAAATATATCATTGCAGGATCTCAAGTTCTAGATCAACAATTAATGGAACAGTTACAACATATATGTCCTGATATGGAGTTTATCTTGTACTATGGCGCATCAGAACTTAACTATATAACGTATTGTACAGGTAAGGAATGGCTAGAGCGAGAAGGTACGGTGGGGAGACCATTCCCAACCATACAGATAGCAGAGAATGATGGCGTTATTTATGTGACCACAAAATATCATATTGAAGGGATTCTCGATACATATACTGTAAATGATTGTGGATATATCGATAGCGATGGCTATCTTATGTTTAATGGGCGACAAGGTGACGTAATCAATAAAGGGGGATATAAAATTTCTATCCCAGAGATGGAATCATATATACAATCCTTAGATGGTGTGTCCGAGGTTGCTATTATTGATATTGTTGATGAGATACGAGGAGAAGACTATGTAGCTTATATGGTGCTAGATGGTGAGGATAAATTGGGTGAAATTATAGAACATATTCATAATGAAAGGCCTTCTGTAGAGTGGCCCAAAACTATAATAGAAATTCCGATATTACCCCTTACGGAATGTTCAAAAGTTGATAAACGAAAGTTAAAAGAGTGGTATAATAAAGGGTAAACATTTTAGTACCACAAGGAGGCATCATGCAGATTAATAAGGCAGCGCTAGAGATTTTCGACTTTACATCCTCGTTAGCTGTATATTCTGAACATGAATTAAAGGTTGGGGATCAAGCTATACAAGATTATATAGCAAATCATGTAGTTAAGGCTTTTAAAGATCCAGGGGCTAGAACCGGAACCTTACATGATGCGAGCCCTGTAGGTAAACAATTATTAGATTATAAAAATGGAGAGCTTAAGTTTATTGATTTATGTAAGAATTTAGGTGAAAGCTTATTTTCATACATGAAACAAGCTACTGATTCTGTTGTTATTGATACAATTATCTGTGAAGCCGTTACGGATACGCCTTATGTTTGTATTCTTTTGTGCCAAGCTCATGATGCTTTTACCCATCAATTATTCAGTGAAGATGATGGTACATTGGCTACAGAACTCGTTTCTCATAAGGCTGTGTTGCCGATGCCATCACAAAAATTACGGGCCTTTGCATCTATTAATCTAAATGATTTTAGTGTTCGTGTTTTTGAACCTAAAGGTGAATTTGATGGTGAGGTATCCTATATCCTAGCAGATAAGGTTTTGCAATTAGGGACTAATCAATCCTCGCGAGATACGGTGAGAAAGGTAAAAGCTATCGTAGATAAGGTGGCTCAAGCGCACGAGTCTGATGGCGTCATTGAACTGACAACGGCTAAATCTATGATTGCTAAAAATGCAGAAGTATCAGATACCGTTGATCCTGTTCGTATTGTAGAAGAGGTATTTAAAGCGAATCCTATTCAACAAGAGGCGGCAAAGAAAGAATTAGCTGATGTGGATATGTTGCGTCCTTTGCCAGTAAATCGTGAGTTTGCCACGAAGGTTGGAGAGCATCATAAGATTAAAACAGATACAGGTATTGAGATTTCATTTCCTGTGAAATATATGAAAAATCGTGAGTTTATTGAGATAAAAACTAATGATGATGGTACTTTGCGTATTGAATTAAAAAATATTAATAAAATCGTAAATAAATAGTAATGAAAAATTATATTTGTCTATAGAAATATATTATGTAATATGTAATGATTAAATTTATTTGCTATGCTAGTATATGGAGGTTATGATGAGTAAAGAAAAACATAAAAAAACAAACGCATTACGTATTTTAGATACTCATAAGATACCTTATAGTATTAGCGAATATGAGTGGTCTGAAGAGCGTGCCGCTGGCCTTCATGTAGTAGAAGCATTAAGACTCGATGAGAAACAAGTTTTTAAAACATTAGTTGGTAAAGGTGACAAAACTGGATATGTAGTATTCTGTATTCCTGTAGCTGAAGAGTTAGATATGAAACAGGCAGCACGTGTTAGTCATAATAAGTCTGTAGAGCTTGTTCATGTTAAGGATTTGTTAGGTATTACAGGTTATTTGCGCGGTGGATGTTCTCCAGTAGGCATGAAAAAAGCATTTCCTACCTATTTTGATGCTACTATGGAACCCAAAAAGTTTGTATATGTAAGTGCAGGTTTACGCGGTATGCAAATGAAGGTAGATCCAAAGAATTTGGCATCTGTTGTAAATGCTGAATTTGTTGAACTGACAATGGACCATTAAGGGGGACGTATGGCAAAAAAGTTTTATGCTGTTCGTCAGGGCCGTGTACCAGGAGTTTATACTACATGGTCTGACTGTGAGAAACAAGTAAAGGGCTATGGTGGTGCTATCTACAAATCATTTTCGACAGAAGTAGAAGCACGTGCTTTTGTAGAGAATTCAGGTTTGTCTTTAAGTGATTTTATGAGCGCTAAAAAGAGTGAACTTAAATTGCCACAAGAAGTGAAGTTTAAATCTATAAATTCTAGGCCTATAGGTTCTAGTTCTAGTATTCAAGGTAAAGTATCAGCAAGTGTTGTGAAACCAGATTTTACTATTCCAAACTATATGGTTGCGTATATTGATGGTAGTTATAATAAAGAGACTAATACTGTTGGTGCAGGTGGGGTTATCTTTTTGAATGGCAAGAGGAAAACTTTTTCTTTTCCCTCTACTGATGAACGATATACATCGTTTTGGAATGTAGCTGGCGAGTTGTTGGCTGCTATGCATGTTATGAAATATGCTGTTGATAATGGAATTTCTGAATGCTCACTTTACTATGATTATATGGGCATAGAAATGTGGGCTACTAAGAGATGGAAACGTAATAATGAGCTAACCAAAGAGTATTCAGCATTTTATGATTCTATAAAAAATCATGTGCGAGTATACTTTCACAAGGTGGCTGCTCATACAGGCGATACATATAATGAAATGGCTGATGCACTAGCAAAACAAGGTGCAGGTATTTAAAGATATTAGAAGGGAGGGCGCTATGAATATATGTGTTACTGGTGGGGCCGGATTTATTGGGTCCCATTTAGTTGATAGATTAATTGAATTAGGGCACGATGTACTCGTTATAGATGATTTATCTACAGGTATGCGCTCCTTTGTACATGAAGATGCTCGATTTATTGAGATGGATGTACGAGATCCAAAATTACTATCTGTATTTGAAGAGTTTAAGCCGTCTATCGTATTTCATGAAGCGGCGCAAACAATGGTTCAATCCTCCATGGAGAACCCAAGTTATGACTGTGATGTAAATTTAATAGGACTTATTAATGTTCTCGATGCTTGTCGTAAAGTGAAAGTTGAACAATTTTTAATGCCTTCATCAGCTGCTGTATATGGTGACTTGGCAGTATTGCCATTGACTGAAGACTTGAGTGGTATGCCTTCGTCTTTTTACGGCTTGACAAAGCTTACTGCAGAAGGTTATTTGCGTATTTATCATGAAGCTTTTGGATTAAATACAGTATGCTTTAGATATGCTAATGTATATGGACCACGTCAAGGTGATGGCGGTGAAGGTGGCGTTATCAGTATTTTCAACCGCTTGATTGTCGAAGGGCAACCATTAACTGTATTTGGTGATGGTGAGCAAACTAGAGATTTCATTTATGTAGATGATGTGGTAGATGCTAATATTAAGGCTATGGAAAATGGTCAATGCACAGGTATTTATAATGTATCTACCAATATGGGAACATCTGTGAATGAGTTGATTACGCGATTCCGGGCTATTAGTGGGACAGATTTTATGGTTTATTATGAAAATGAACGTATAGGGGATATTAAACATTCGCGCTTAAGTAATGTGAAAGCTGAACGTGATTTTGGTTTTATTGCCACTACAACATTAGAAGCTGGTTTACAAAAGACATTGGAATATTTTAAAGCTCATCATAAGTAAGAAAAATAAGGTTTGGGGATATGAGTGATACACAATTTTGGGTAACTGTAGGTGTCTGGAATCTTATCGTATTTAGTATGTACGGATACGATAAATTATGTGCCATTAATGAATATGATCGGATTTCAGAGTTTACATTATTATTTTTAGCGTTTGCCTTTGGGGGTGTTGGTGCTTTATTAGGCATGGTCCTATGGCGTCATAAGACGTTAAAGCTTAAATTTAAATTAGCCATTCCTTTTGCATTACTTTGGTCTGTATATGCAGTTGGATTCGGTTATGGCTTGTGGGTAAAATGATTGTATAAACTAATATTTTATTCATTCTTTTATGGTATAATAAAAGAATATTGTACATAAAATGTCAGTGAAGGAGATATTTGATGTTGCGATTACAATCAGGTTTCGAGTTAGATTATGCTAATATATATAATGAAAGTTGCATACAAGAACGCGATGTGAATAATTTTGAACGAGCTATACAAAATGTATGGCGTCATACAAATATTTTGCGCTCTACAGGCTTCGAAGGAGGTCATGTTTCTAAAGATGGTTTACCTGAACCTGTGTTGTTTTACCAACTTCCATATATTTCAGAAGATGGTATCAATACACCAGATATGTTAGAGCGGCTTTACGAATTACGTGACTATGCACGCCATAATATTGATACAGTTGTATCTGTAGGTATTGGGGGCTCCTATTTGGGAAGCAAAGTTATTTTTGATGTACAATGTGGAGCATTTTGGAATAACTACAGTGCAGAGGAACGCGACGGCTATCCTAGGATGTACTTTGCAGGCTTTAATGTGGATGGTGATTACTTAGTAGGGCTAATTCGTACGTTAGAGTGTCAAGCTCAGAAAAAGGGTCCTGATTATAAGGTGATGCTCGTTATTAATTCTAAGTCTGGATCTACCATTGAACCTATGGCTAACTTCATGATTTTGGAGAAGGCTTTACAAGATCGTAATATTAACTATGAAGTGATAGCTGTGACAGATGTATCTGATGATGAACATCCTACGATTTTACGATCTATGGCGATAGAAAATAATTGGAAGACCTATAGTATTCCTTATGGCGTAGGTGGTCGTTTCTCTGTATTTACAGAAGTTGGTTTTGTAACGGCCGCTCTTGTAGGATTTGATATTGAAGGATTTTTAGCTGGTGCTGCATCTATGGATGTAGCATGTCAAGAAGAAGACATTTTTAAAAATCCAGGCCTTTTAAGTGCATTATTGAAATATATTGCATCTGAACGATATGGTCGTATTATAGAGGTGTTTATGCCTTATAGTGAAGCACTCCACTCATTATCTGATTGGTATGTACAGCTCCTATCCGAATCTCTTGGAAAAATGAGTAATACTTGTCTACCATATGGCCGTACGCCAGTAGCTGCAGTAGGTACTATGGATATGCATGCTCAAGTTCAAGAGCATCAAGAGGGGCGCCTAAATAAGGTAGTTCAATTTATTAAGGTTAAGGACTGGAAACATAATCTCATTGTTCCAGATTCTTATAGTCAATATGAACGTTTACACTCTCTATCTGATGTAGGCATTTGTGATATTTTAAACATTGCTTTAGATGCTAATAGAGAAGCCTTGTCTAGTGACAATCGTTTTAACATGACTATAACTGTACCAACATTAAACGCATTCCATTTAGGGGAAATTATGTTTATGCATTGTTGGGCCGTTTATTTTGAGTCCATTTTTGCGGGCGTTGATGCTTTTGATCAACCAGGGGTAGAGGTTTATAAGCGTCTCATTGGGCCCAAATTGGCTCGAGCAAAGGATGTACATAATTCATGAGGGGGAACTATGAATATTTTAGTAACAGGTGGTGCTGGTTATATTGGGAGTCATACTGTACGTGCTTTACAACAAGCAGGATATACACCAATCATTGTAGATAATTTATCTCGAGGGCATGTAGAATCTATTCCTGAAGGGGTAAAGTTCTACAATATGGATATTGCAGATCCTAAACTAGTAGGCATTATGAAAGAACATAACATCCTAGGTGTAATGCATTTTGCTGCTCACTCACAAGTTGGTGAATCCATGCAAAATCCAGCTATTTATTATGAAAATAATGTAGTTGGTTCCTATCACCTTATTGAGTCTGCTCGTACCGCAGGTATAAAGCATTTTGTATTTTCTAGTACGGCTGCTGTGTATGGTGAGCCAAAGGTAGTGCCTATTCGTGAGGATGCTCAACTGCAACCAACAAATGTATATGGTCGCACTAAATTGATGATAGAAGAAATGTTGTCTGATTATAGTTCTATCTATGGTTCTACATATGTTGCGTTGCGTTATTTCAATGCGGCCGGTGCAGATCCGTCTGGTATGATTGGAGAAGACCATCATCCTGAAACTCATTTGATTCCACTTGTGTTAGATGCGGCTCGCGGTAAAAGAGAGCAT
The DNA here is from genome assembly GCF_003603295.1 of Veillonella sp. AF13-2. Classification (NCBI taxonomy): domain Bacteria; kingdom Bacillati; phylum Bacillota; class Negativicutes; order Veillonellales; family Veillonellaceae; genus Veillonella; species Veillonella sp. AF13-2. The sequence goes on along the minus strand of NZ_QTMT01000001.1, from coordinate 767,035 downwards.
ATTACTGTATTTGGTACTGATTATGATACGGCTGATGGTACATGTGTACGCGACTATATTCATGTCAATGATTTAGCAACTGCTCACGTATTGGCTATGGACTACTTACGTAAAGGCGGAGAATCTCAAGTATTTAATCTTGGTAGTGGCAATGGATTCTCTGTAAAGGAAATCATCGAGACTGCAAAAGAGGTTACAGGTATCGATATTCCTGTTCAATATGGTGATCGCCGTGCTGGTGATCCAGGAACATTAATTGCGTCCTCTGAAAAAATTAAAAATTTACTTGGTTGGGATCCTAAATTTAGTAATGTTGCTGATGTTATCAAAGATGCATGGCATTGGCATACATCTCATCCAGATGGGTTTAGTAGTAAATAAAGAACAAATAGTTTTGATTTGTCAATATAATGAATGACTCTATTAGTCACCGTGGTGACTGGTAGAGTCATTTTTTTGTAGGATTTTAAAAGAGCCTCCTAGAATATGTCAGCAGGAGGTGGATTATGAATTTACGAGACTATATAGAATGTATGAAAATGTGGATTGATAAGCAGCATTTTATTATGCGCCACTATAAGTTTGCACTTGGTATTTTCCTTATCATTACGGTGGCCCTTTTAGGTATTGGTATTTTTTATCCTCATGAGGAGGAAAATGTTCATATTAGTTTAGATCAATCTAATGGTAGAGATGGTAATCAAAATGAACGAGGCTCAGAGAAATTATCAAAAGAAACAACACATGGTAATAGAACAGGGAAAGGAAAGAACTATTTTAAAGATGAAAGTGATATAAAAAATGTAAAGGATAGAGAGGTAAAAAGCAATGTTCATGGACGATTATTATATGATATTACCGGTGTTGAACGAGCAAATCCTTGGCGAGAGGTTTTTAAAGATATTCCTATAGATGATTTACTTGGTCAGAATAAGATAACTAAAGATAGTAATGGCAATTTCGTTGATATAAATAATGATTTATATGAGTCCGATGATGAAATGAGTACTTTTGGAAAAACGGAAGATAAAAGTCGTAGAAATGGAAAATATCAACAAATAAGAAATAATAAAAAGCATAGTGGTAATTATATTGAATTAAAATCTAAAGATACTAGTGCTAGACGAGTTGAATCTAGTATACAACCTACTATAAGTAATCCTATCAAACAACATCCCATAGAGCTTATAGGTATTATTGAGGGCCAACAGAATATTGCCATTTTACGAAAAGGTACAGAGGAACAAATGGTTAGTATAGGAAGTGTGTGGAAAGAAATATCAGTATCTAAGATAACTGCAAGTGGTGTAGAAATTATTGAAGGAGGTTCATCACGGTGGCTAAGAATCGAGTAAACTTTCTAGGTCTAAAATATATAGATAAGATTATAGTGATAGTTATATTGCGAATAAGCTTATGGATGGTCGTCATGCTTGTAACTCCGTTCATGGTATTTGCTAATAGTACTGATAGGATAGGTACTAATAGAAATGATAGAATAACTGCTAGTAGTTCTGAAACTATCGTAAATAGTAGTGAAGTAGATAAAAATGAAAAAAAGGTTGGGAACGAACTCATAACGATTTCTGTACGCAATGCATCCTTAAAGGAGACCGTCTTAGGCATTTGTCGTAGTTATGGTATATCCGTAATTGGTGTAGAGTCGTTAAAAGGGAGTATTACGGCCACTGTAAAGGGAGAATCACCAGAAGCAATTATTAGTGAATTAGGTAAGTTATATCATTTTTCCGTATCGAAGGAGCATAATACCCTTCTTATTGATTCTGATGATGAAACACTTGAAAAAAGAGAGCTATATGTTATATCACCTGAACATTTGCCGGCTGAGTCTTTGAAAAATGTGGTAGGCACAGTGGTAAAAAACGATAAAATGGCAGTGCTTTCAGAACAAAACGAAGTAATTATGCATTTGACGAGTGGAGAAAAGCGACGTGTAGAAACCTTAGTACGTGCTATCGACAAGGAACCAAAACAAGTGCAATTAGAAGCTACCATCATTGCTATGGAACAATCCTATGCTAAGGAACAAGGATTTAGATGGTCTTGGCTTAGCTTGACCGGCCATGGAGAAGATAAAACACATTCCTATGGTGCCGTTACCTTTGGCAAAACTCCGACTGGAGAGGCCTATAAGTTCTTTGTAAAACCAGAGCTAAGTCTTATGGAAAGCTCAGGTAAAGCCGTTCTAATTGCAAAGCCATCTATTATGGCTCTCAATGGTGAGACTGCACATATCTTGATAGGTGAAAGAATACCAGTTATAGAAGAATCGGAAGTGAATGGAGAACGAAAGCGTTCTACTCGTTATGAAGAGGTGGGCATTAAGTTGAATTATACTCCTATTATTACTGCTGATGATGGTGTAGATGCTAAAATACATGCAGAGGTGAGTACACCTATTATGGTATCTGAAATGAAAGCCTATAAAATAAGCACACGTCAAGCACATACAAGAGTACGATTACAACCAGGAGAAGTGCTGGTTATTGGTGGACTCATGGACAATCGAGATCAACATCAAATACAAAAGATACCTATTTTAGGAGATATCCCTTTGTTAGGAAAATTATTCCGTCATAGTCGAAAAACAAAAGACTCTATAGAAATGCTAATGTTAGTGAGGGCAACTGTGGTATAATGAAGAGTAAATGATTAGGAGGTTGTGAATGGAACGCATTCGAATGATAGGCCTTGGAAAATCGTTTGGAGTGCGCCAAGTATTTTCCAATGTGTCCTTTGAGTTAAAAGAAGGGGATCGACTCGCTTTGGTAGGCCCTAATGGGGCTGGGAAATCTACTTTGTTAAAGTGCATATTAGGCTATGAAGAGCTGGATGAAGGTAATGTAGTCAAGTCGCCTGTTGCTAGTATTGGCTATTTACAACAAGATGTAAATCTGGGAGATGATAGCCTTGCTACGGAAATAGAAAAGGCTTGGGCCGATGTTCATGCATTGGAAAAACAATTAAAAAAGCTCACTAGTCGTTTGGAAACTGAAGAGGCTAGCGAATCGGATTTACAACGCTTAGATTATTTACAGAATCGTCTAGAATGGTTAGGTGGGTATGACTACGAGCAAAAGACAAAGCGCATAGTCTATGGTCTTGGTTTTACTGACGATGACTTAGATAAGCCGGCTAATGCATTTTCAGGTGGTCAAAAAACACGTATTAACTTAGCTAAAGCATTAGTACGTAGTCCTGATTTTTTATTCTTAGACGAACCGACAAACCATTTAGATATGGATATGCTTGAGTGGTTAGAGGGTTATTTATCTGCCTATCAGGGTGGAATTCTCATTGTAAGTCATGACCGGTATTTTTTAGACCGTATTGTCACAGGTGTTGTAGAGTTAGATAATCACAAAGCCACAACCTATCGCGGTAACTATAGTCGGTATATTCAACAACGGGATGAACGCTTAAAGGCAGATATGGTGGCTTATGAAAAGCAACAGGAGTACATTAAGAAAACAGAGACTTATATAGATAAATACCGTGCTGGTATCAAGTCTAAAATGGCTCGTGGCCGTCAGTCTCAACTCAATCGATTAGAACGTCTAGAGGCACCTGTTACTTCACATCATTTACAATTTTCTTTTCCTCCCGCAGCGATGAGTGCTGACAAAGTTTTAGTCTTGGATCATTTATCTGTCGGATATGGTGAAAGTCGCATTATTAATGATATCTCTCTTGTTGTTCGACGTGGTGAATCCGTAGCACTTATCGGGCCTAATGGAGCTGGTAAGTCTACACTAGTGAAAACTATTGTAGGAGAATTATTCCCTGAAAATGGTCATGTAGATATTGGTAATCGCGTACAAGTCGGTTACTTCTCGCAAGAACACGAAGAGTTGCACGACTCTTGGCAGGTAGTAGAAGAGATTATGAATCACTTTAACTACAGTGAGGATAAGGCGCGTAATGTGCTTGGGTCGTTCTTATTTAAAGGGGATGACGTATTTAAGTTAGTAGGTGAATTGTCGGGTGGTGAGCGAGCTCGGTTAGCTTTACTTAAGTTATTTCTTCAAGGAGATAATTTCCTAATTTTAGACGAACCGACAAACCATTTAGATATTCCTACACGAGAAATTGTAGAGAGCGCATTACAACAATTTGAAGGGACTTGCTTTATTATTTCTCATGATAGATACTTCTTAGATCAAGTTTCTACAAAAACAGTAATTCTAGATGAAGGTAAAATTACAGAGTACCTCGGTAATTATTCATACTATAAGGAAAAGCTGAAAGAGCAAGAAGACTTATTAGCATTAGCAAATGATAAAAACTTTGAGAGCAGTAAGCGTGATAGTAAAGCTACTCCTACTAATGAGTCAATGCTTTCAGCATCAGAAACTATAGAGGAAAATCAGAAGAAGCCAAATGCTTATATGGTAGAAAAACAATTAGCTGAGGTAGAAGCTGAAATTGCTCGCCTCGAGGCGACGATGAAAATGTATGAGGTGCAATTAGCGAATCCTGTAGTTCAGCAAGATTTAGATGAAATGTCTAAAATTTCCATACAAATTGAAGAGACTCAAACTGAGTTGGATTCATTATATGAGAAGTGGGAACGGCTATGTGAATAGCTTTTTAATGTATATATTATTAAGGAATTAAAATCATTTTCTTTTAATTGACAAAAGATTGAAATTTCTCATAATATAGGTATAGAATCAAAGTTTTATGTTTTAAAGGAAGGGTGTAGCATGAATAAATCCATGTTAAAAAAAGCAGCCATTTTTGGCCTTGCTGGTGTAATGGCAGTTGCTGCTGGTTGTGGCAGTAATAAAGATGCAGGTAATGCAAATAGCAATGAAGCTAAAATTGCATTGTTAACAACAACAACTGGTGGTGCAGCAGCATATGGTGAGTCCATTAAAGCTGGTGCAGAATTGGCAGTAAGCGAAATTAACGCTGATGCAAATGCTGTAAAAATTAACTTATTAGTAGAAGATACTAAAGGTGATAAAAATGAAGCTATCAATGCGATGAATAAAGTAATTGCAAAAGATAAAGTAGTAGCAGTTATTGGACCTATGCTATCTGGTGAAATGATGGCTGCTGGTCCTGTAGCAAACAAGAGTAAAGTAGTTGCTCTTGGTACATCTACAACGGCTGAAGGTATTACGGATATCGGCGATTACATTTTCCGTAATGCTGTACCTGAATCCTTGGCAGTAGATACTGCAATTAAAGAAGCACATAAAACTTTAGGCTTCAAAACTGCAGCTATTATGTACTCCAACAACAATGACCAAATGGTATCTGTAAATAATACAGCTCGTAAAGCATTGGAATCTGAAGGCGTACAAATCGTTGATACTGAAACATTTGCAGATAAAGATACTGATTTCTCTGCACAATTAACTAAGATTCAACAAGCAAAACCTGATGTTATCGTAGTTGCTTCTCTTTACCAAGAAGGCGCATTGATCATGAAAAAAATGCGTGAAATGGGTATGAATCAACCTGTAGTTGGTTCCAATGGCTTTAACAGCCCTGAATTCATTAAAATTGCAGGTGCTGCAGCTGATGGCGTTATTGTAGGTACACCTTGGTTCCCTAACAAAGACGATCAAAAGGTAAAAGATTTCCGTAAAGCTTACAAAGATAAATACGGTAAAGAACCAGACCAATTCGCAGCTCAAGCTTATGATGCGGTATACCTCTATGAAGCAGCTTTGAAAAAAGCAGGTTCCACTACAGATCGTGAAAAATTCCGAGAAGCATTGAAAAATATTGCTGACTTCGTTGGTGTAACTGGTCAATTCAAGTTCAACGAAAAGCGCGATCCTTCCATGGAAGTTCAAGTATTACAAATTAAAAACGGTCAATTTGACGCATTAACAAAATAAGTTGAGGTAGTATAGTGTTTTTACAACAATTAGTTAACGGGTTAACCCTCGGTAGCTTATATGCTGTACTCGCTATTGGCTTAACACTAGTGTTCGGTGTTTTGAATATTATCAACATGGCTCACGGAGGCATCTTTATGATAGGTGCCTTCGTTGGTCTTTTTATGGTAACTGTTTTTGACGTTAACATTTTTGTAGCCCTTATCGTAGCTATGGCTGTCGGTGCTATCCTTGGTTATCTTTTAGAATTTGTGGCGCTTCGTCCACTTCGTAAGAAAAAGGTGTCTCACTTGGCACCACTTATTAGTACCATTGGTGTTTCTATTTTCCTTGAAAGTTTGGCATTATTGCTTTGGGGCCCTCAAACCAGATCGTTCCCACCAGACTATATTGGTGGCCTAATCGACTTTGGAGCTTTCAAAATTTCCATGGTACAAATTATTGGCTTAGGCGTTTCTATTGTTTTAATGCTGATTCTTAATATAGTTATTAAGAAAACTAAGATTGGTAAGGCTATTCGCGCTGTATCTATGAGTACGGAAACAGCAGCTCTCTTGGGTATTAATCCAACAATGATTATATCTGTTACAGTTATGATTGCATCTGCTTTAGGTGCTGCTGCAGGCGTGTTGGTAGGCTTGTCCTTTAATGCTATTGAGCCTACGATGGGGGTTATTATAGGCTTTAAAGGCCTTGCAGTACTTATCTTAGGTGGCCTTGGTAATATTACAGGTGCCATGGTTGGCGGCTTCATTTTAGGCGTAGCAGAAATCTTCTCTGTTGCATATGGCGCATCTACATTCCGTGATGCTGTGGCCTTTGGTCTCATCATCCTATTATTATTCTGGCGCCCACAAGGCTTGTTTGGATCTAAAGATAAAGGGGGTAGACCATAATGGATTTATTGAACCCGTATTATCTACAGATCGTGATGTTTTTCATCATCAATGCCATCATGGGTATTTCAATTTATTTCACACTTGCAAGTGGTCAGCTTTCTTTAGGGGCTGCTGGCTTTATGAGCGTTGGTGCATATGTAGGCGCTATCCTTTCTTTGAAAGCTGATTTGCCTATCGTTTTAGGCATTATCATTGGTGGTTTAGTTGCTAGCCTTGTAGCCGTTATTATCGGTTTACCAACAACACGTCTTCGCGGATTATATCTTGCCATTGCTACTCTTGGTTTTGGTGAAGTTGTGCGTGTTATTTTCTTGAATTTGGATATTACTAATGGTGCATTAGGCCTTTCTGGTATTCCATCCATTCCTCAAGAATTAACAAACTTAGCCTATGAACTTGATATCGATGGTTTAATGGGCATTGATGCTGTTGCATGGGGCAATCTAATGGCTATCATTATTTTGTTAGCTATTTTAGTATTGATTATTGCCTTTTGTGTACGAATCAATAATAGTCGTGTGGGCCGTGCCTTTGCAGCGATTAAGGCTGATGATCATGCAGCAGAATTGATGGGGATTAACGTTGTATACTATAAGATGATGGCCTTTATCATTGGTGCTTTCATCGCTGGTATTGGCGGTGGTTTGTATGCGCATATTACAAACTTTATCAATCCTACAGACTTTAGTTACCATAAGGTAGTACAAATCTTATTATTCCCTGTATTTGGTGGTTCTAATGTAGTATGGGGTTCCGTATTAGGTTCCTTTATTCTTACATTATTGCCAGAAGTATTGCGTTTCTTATCCGATTATCGGGACATCATCTATGGTGCATTACTAGTCATTTTGATGGCAGTTCGTCCAGATGGTATTCTGACAGAATCGATGGTAGACAAAATTAGTCGCAAATTAGGCTTTAAAAAGGCTCCATATATTCCTGAATCACAAGTGTTGACAGAACGTTTTGAAGCATATAAACGCAAACAACAAGAAGAAAAAAAAGGATAGGAGGGAACTGAATGCTATTAGAATTAAATGACGTAAGTAAAAGCTTTGGTGGCGTTGCAGCCCTCACAGGAGTATCTTTTGGTGTTAAACAAGGTGAAGTATTTGGTGTTATTGGTCCCAATGGTGCTGGTAAGACGACACTATTTAACTTGATTACTGGTGTATTTCCTGTAAGTTCGGGCGAAATCGTATTTGATGGTATGTCCGTTGTAGGCATTAAGCCTCATAGAACTGTTGAAATGGGTATTGCTCGTACATTCCAAAATATTCGTCTCTTTGGCAATATGACAGCTCTTGAAACTGTATTAACCGGTATGCATTGTCGTACCGGCTCTGGATTCCTATCTAGCTTCTTGAAAACAAAACGTCAACGTATTGAAGAAGAACGTTGCCGTGGTATTGCCTATGAGTTTTTAAAGCTTGTAGGGCTTGAAGAAGATGCGGAAGAGGTTGCCACATCATTACCGTATGGTAAGCAACGACGTCTTGAAATTGCCCGTGCCTTAGCGACACATCCTCAGTTAATCTTGCTTGATGAACCGGCAGCCGGTATGAATGATAGTGAAACTGAAGTTTTGCGTCAATTGATTGGCAAGATTCGTGATCTAGGTATTACCGTTGTGGTTATTGAACATGCCATGGAATTGATGATGAATATCTGTGATCGTTTGGTAGTACTTAACTTTGGCAAGAAAATTGCTGAAGGTACACCTCAAGAAATTCAAAATAATGAAGCTGTAATTGAAGCATACTTAGGTAAAGAAGAGGTGTAATATGTTAAAACTAGAAAATATTGTGGCTGGTTATGGACATATTACAGCCCTAAAAGATATAAGCCTAGAGGTTCCACAAGGTTCGATTGTATCTCTTATTGGTGCTAATGGTGCTGGTAAGACTACTACGATGAAGACTATTATGGGACTTGTAAAACCCACATCTGGTCGAGTGATTTTTGAAGGTCAAGATATTACAGGTCGTCAAACTCATCAAGTTGTACAGAATGGTATCTCTTTAGTTCCTGAAGGACGTCAAATACTACAAGATATGAGTGTTTATGAGAACCTTGAAATGGGTGCTTATACACGTAAAGATAAAGAAATCGAAGCAGATATCAAAAAGGTATTTAAACGATTCCCTATTCTTGATGAACGAAGCTATCAATTGGGTGGTACTTTATCTGGTGGTCAACAGCAAATGCTAGCTATTGGTCGTGCACTTATGGCTCGTCCAAAGTTGTTATTACTAGACGAACCATCTATGGGGCTTGCGCCTTTAGTAGTAAATGAGATTTTTGAAACCATTAAAGAAATTAGTGCAGATGGAACAACAGTTCTTTTAGTAGAACAAAATGTACGTCAAGCATTGAAGATTGCTGATTATGCGTATGTTTTGGAGACTGGTAAAATGGTATTATCTGGATCTGCTGATGAAGTTCGCCATAATCCTCGTGTTATGGAAGCTTATTTAGGCGGTCGTGTTGAATAAGTAATTATATAAAGCGATCATTAGTGTCAAAAACTTTGAATAAGGTGTATATACTAGATTTCTAGTATATACACCTTATTTTTTTTATCACTAATTCTGATTGAAATAGAAGCACTATATGAGCTGATAATGAAGTGAGTTTATAAATTTTTTATTATTTTTAAGATAATCAATAATAAATCTAGTGAATTAAGAATGAAAAAAGTAAATAATAATTAATGAACATATATTGAAAATATTGTATTTTTAGGGAATTGTTGTTGAAGATTATATGAAGTTCGCCTGGAAGATACTAGATTTGTAGAAGTATATTTAAAAAAATGATAAAATAGCATGACTGATTTTTTAGATATAAGATACATCAATAATTAAGTGATGAATTAAATAAGTTGAATAAAAAAGAGGTAAGTATGAAGAAGAAACAGTATATGATGATGGCTACATTCTTATGTACTACAACAATGGCTATGGCTGCACCAGTTAATATAAATACTAATCAGCCTTATAATGCTAAGAATGTACAAATGGAAGGTTATGCACCATTGGAAAATAGTGCATCTGTAATTAGCTCTGATAAAGAATATCGTCTGCGTCAAGGCGATGAACTGAATATTCAAGTGGTTCAGCAGGCAGAGCTTGGTACACGTAATGGTAATGACATTGTGTATACGGTCAGACCAGATGGATATGTATCGTTTCCTATGGTTGGTGCTGTAAAAGCAGATGGCTTAACTATAGATGAATTTACAGCTGAATTACAGCAAGGTTTGTCTCGTTATATCATTAATCCTGATATCACAGTAAATGTATCGAAATTGGGCGGTGTTCGCGTATATGTATTTGGTGAAATTAATAAGCCTGGCGCCTATACGTTGACTAAATCTAGTACAGTTATTGATGCGATTGGGGCTGCAGGTAGTTTTAACTGGGATACAGCAAAGAAGAAAATTTACTTGATTCATCAAGATAATCCAGAGAAACCGATTCCTATCAATTTAAATCGTATTTTACAAACTGGAGATATGTCTGAAAACTACATCATGCGTGAAGGTGATATTCTTTACTTAACTAAGAATAGTCGTATCAACTTTGCTCGTGATATTGCTCCAATCTTAACAGGGGCTTATATGGTATCACGAATAGGTAAGGATTAAAGATAAGGCGATATCTATCATATAAGGGGGCGTTTTTTTGCGTTCATATTTATTACCATCCATATTGTTTATTACCGATATTGTGACGATTGTAATCGTTGCTTTTATCAGTCTTTTTATTCGATTTGATGGACACATAGAACCTCAATATATTAATCAAATGGTGGATGCACTTCCGTTATTACTTATTTCGTATATGTTGATGTTCTTGATAATGCATTTATATACACGTATTTGGCGCTATGCAGGGATGCGAGAGGTATTAGCAGTATTTGTAGCGACTACAATTGGTACGGCTTTATTCTATTCCTCTATGTTTGTATTTGGTAAGTCATTACCACGTTCTGTCTATTTTATTACATGGTTCCTCACTACAGGTGCTGTTGGTATGGGACGTATGTTGCTTCATTATGTGGCACTTCACTATAGCAGTGGGGACGATGGTGAAAGTGGCCAAGTGAATACATTGATCATAGGAGCCGGTGATGCAGGTGCAACTATAGCTCGTGAAATTGAACGATATCATAAGCGTTCTCGTCGAGTGATTGGTTATGTTGATGATGACATGTTTAAACATAATCGTCTTATGAATGGTTTTAGAATTCTCGGTAATCGTGAAGATATTCCAGCATTAGTTGCTAAGTATAAAGGTAGAAGAAATTATTATTGCCATGCCTTCCGTGAAGCGAGATATTATTCAAGAAATCATGGAAATCTGTTCTCCTTTAAAATGTAAAATCAATATTTTACCGGGGATGTATCAATTACTTGATGATGAAGTTCTTGTATCTCATTTACATCCTGTTTCAATCGAGGACTTGTTGGAGCGTGATGAGATTCAGCTCGACACGTCCAAGGTTGAAACATATCTTAAGGATAAAGTTGTTTTAGTTACTGGTGCAGGGGGCTCTATTGGTTCTGAAATTTGTCGTCAAGTTTTACGTGTAAAGCCTAAAAAGCTATTGCTTCTAGGTCATGGTGAAAATAGTATTTATCTTATTCACCAAGAATTGCGTAATATTGCGCCCCAAGATACCTTGGTTCCAATCATTGCAGATATTCGCGATAAGAATCAATTAGAACAAATTTTCAAAAACTATAATCCTGATGTAGTATTTCATGCGGCAGCTCACAAACATGTGCCTCTTATGGAAATCCAGCCAATTGCTGCGGTATTAAATAATATTTATGGTACTCGTAATGTTGCGGATGTAGCCGGAGCTCATGGGGTAGATCGATTTGTTATGATTTCCACGGATAAAGCGGTGAATCCAACTAGCGTTATGGGCGCTACAAAACGGGTTGCTGAAAAAGTTGTACTTGGTATGAATCACACATATGATACTAAGTTTATAACAGTTCGTTTTGGTAATGTACTTGGTAGCCGTGGTTCAGTTATTCCTTTATTCCGTAAACAAATTGAAGCAGGCGGTCCTGTAACCGTTACAGATCCAGAAATGACACGTTATTTCATGACTATTCCTGAAGCCAGTCAATTAGTACTTCAAGCTGGTGCCATGGGGAATGGAGGAGAAGTGTTCCTTTTGGACATGGGTGAACCGGTTAAAATTGTCGATTTGGCTAAGAATATGATTCGCCTTTCTGGCTTTGAGCCTAATAAAGATATTCGTATTGAATTTACTGGCTTACGTCCAGGTGAAAAGTTATATGAAGAACTATTAACTGCCGGAGAAGGTACGAATACTACTACGCATAAGAAAATTTTTGAGGCAGCTCTAGAAGATGTTGATCAAGAATGGCTGAGTCGTGAAATAGAGCGCTTTGATACATGTAAAACCGATATAGATGTGATTAATGTATTGCAGGATATCATTCCTACATACGATCCAAATCATAATGTATAGGTCGTGGATGATACATTTATTACCCGATATATGTATAAGACTATTTTAATTTTGATACATTGTGCCTTTATTGAGAGGGTTAGGTACAGTTAATATTCTAAGTGGGAGAGACCCTGTTGTTTGTATACTTTTACAGAAAGGGGTATATGGGTGGAACAAATTATTGATTTAAAAGAGGTAGGCAGAGTCCTCATTAAAAAGCGCAGTAAAATTATTAATATTACGGTAGCATGTATGGTTTTAGGTGGTGCGTATGCCTTTCTTGCACCATCTACATATCAATCTACATCGATGTTGCGCATTAAACAAGCTCAAGGTTTGAGCAATTCTGTATTATCTAGTGCTAATGCCTATTCTGATTCTATGTCTCGTCAATTGATGAACACAGATGCAGAAATTTTAAAAAGTCGTAATGTAGTAGAGCCAGTAATTACTGCTATAGAAGATCCTGAAGGTACTGGTAATGCGCCAACATATGAAGATTTTGTTAAAACTCGCATTGAAACTAAACCGTATAAAGAAACCGAGTTATTACAAGTAAGCGTAACTGGTAAGAGCCCTGAGCAAGCACAAGAAGCTAATCAATTACTTATTGATACCTTCTTGAAACGTCTTGCCGAAATTTCTCATGTTGAACAACGAACTACTCGTGAATTCTTACAAAAACGCGTTGTTACTGCAAAATCTGAATTAGAGCAAGCAGAAAATAAATTGCAACAATTCCAAGTAGATAATAAGGTGTACTCTACAGCTGATCAGATGAAAGGCTTAACTGATAAGGTTACTCTAATTGATCGTGAGAAGGCTCAAAATCAACTCGATTTAGAAACGGCACAAGCTGCACTTGGCAGTATCAATGAGCAATTAGGTTCTGCAGGTAAAAGCACCGCTGATAGTGCTACGGTTCAAGCCTACAAGGGTCAGTTAGCAGATTTAGAATCTCGTAAAGCTTCTTATATTGGTAAATATACTGATGAACATCCTGCGATGAAAGAAATTAATCAACAAATTGAAGAAGCTAAAAGTGGTCTAAATGCTGAAATCAACGCCATTGCCTCTCAACAAGCACCTTCAAGCAACTCTGCACAACAAGGATTGCTAGCGGATAAGTTCAAAAATGAAGCTGCGTTAGCTGTAGCTCAAGGTAAACAATCTACATTAGCTGAGTTAGATAAAGCAAACGAAGAAGCTATAAAGGGATTACCTGAAAAAGAACGCGGTTATATCCAAGCAAAACGTGATGTAGATGTGGCACAAGATATCTATCAAATGCTATCCACTCGCTTAGAAGAAGCGAAGGTAGCAGAGGTTATGGTACCAAATGAAGTTCAAATTGTGGATGCTCCAACATTACCAGAAAAAGCAATTGCGCCGCGTAAAGTACTTATTTTATTAGGCGCTGCCATTTTAGGGGTCCTCTTTGGTTGTCTCTATACATTGGTCCAATTCTTCGGTAATCGCAAAGTCCAATCTGTACAAGAGATTAATGACATCCTTGGCATTCAAAACTTGGGCGTGATTCCAAATCATAAAGAAGTAGAATACGAAGAGCCTACTAATCGTTTCGTAGCATTGTTGCGCAAAGTGAGAGGTTAATATGATTAGACTAATTTCTAATGAACGTGGTGATACACCACTTGTGGAAGCATACCGTACATTGCGTAGCAATCTTCAATATGTATGTAACCAACATAAGTGTAAGCTAATTTGTATTACTGCAGCCACTAGTGGTGAAGGCACTTCTGAGGTGGCTGCTAATACTGCATTAGCTTTATCTAAAAATAATAATAAAGTTCTTCTAGTAGATGGTAATTTACGTAATCCAACACAACATATAGCCTTTAATGTACAAAATAAGGGCCTTACAAATGCGGTGGTGATGGATGAAGATTTGACGATTCATCGTAATGTAGTGCCTCATTTGGATGTTCTTACGGCGGGTGAAGTTGTTGAATATCCATCTGATATTGTAGATTCTAGCAAATTACCTACGATTTTTGAGTATGTACGTGATGAATATGATGTGGTTATCATAGATACACCACCCGTATTGTCTGTTACAGATGCGGTTGTATTGGCAGAAAAATCAGATGGTGTAGTGTTAGTTGTTAAAAATGAAGTAGCTAGTCCAAAAGATTTGATTGAAGCTAAGAAACGGCTTTCACAAGTAGGTATTTCTCTTTTAGGATCTATCGTAATTGATGCTTAATATAACTGTTTTAATCAGTCTTCTATGTGATAAATCAAATGTATCAATATGGTACAGAAAGTATTGAGGTGATTTATATGAGAATTAATTTTTCTCCTCCAGATATTACAGAGTTAGAAATCAATGAAGTCGTTGAAGCCTTAAAAAGTGGGTGGATTACGACGGGTCCTCGTACTAAAGAATTAGAAAAAAAGATAGCTCATCAGTTAGGTACACCTAAATCCGTTTGTTTAAACTCTGCTACGGCAGCGCTTGAAATGTCTCTTCGCGTATTGGGGATTGGACCTGGAGACGAAGTCATAACTAGTGCTTATTCTTATACAGCTAGTGCGAGTCCTGTAGTTCATGTAGGTGCTACCTTAGTACTCGTTGATACACAGAAAGATGCTTATGAAATGGATTACGATGCAGTCGCTCGCGCTATTACACCAAAAACAAAAGCAATCATCCCTGTTGATGTTGCAGGTGTACCTTGCGATTATGATCGACTACGCTCCATTGTGGATGAAAAAAAATCTCTCTTTACACCATCTAATGATATTCAAAAAGCATTAGGTCATATTCCTATTGTGGCTGATTGTGCTCATTCCTTTGGGGCTTCATATAAAGGGGTACGAACAGGTAATGTTGCAGACTTTAGTAGCTTTTCCTTCCATGCAGTAAAAAATTTTACTACTGCTGAAGGCGGCTGTGCTACATGGCGTCATATAGATGGTATTGATGATGAAACTATTTACAAGCAATTCCAATTGCTATCTTTGCATGGTCAAGATAAGGATGCTCTTGCAAAAACAAAAGCAGGTGCTTGGGAATATGATATTAAAGGTACCTATTATAAATGTAATATGACGGATATCATGGCGGCTATTGGGCTAGCTCAATTTGAAAGATACCCAAAACTTTTGGCACGTCGTAAAGAAATTATCGAAGCTTATGATACAGCATTTAAGGATTTACCTGTTACATTGTTGAACCATTATACAGATGAGCATGAGAGTAGTGGTCACTTGTATTTAGTCCGTTTAGATGGCCGTGATGCGGAATATCGCAATAAGGTTATAGAAGCTATGGCTGAGGCTGGCATTGCAACGAATGTTCACTATAAGCCAATTCCAATGCATACGGCTTACAAAAACTTAGGCTTTACAATCGATGACTATCCAAATGCTTATGACCAATTTAAGAATGAAATTACATTGCCACTTCATACGCTCCTTACAGATGAAGAAGTGCAATATATCATTGAGCAGTTTAAAAGGATTATTACCGAATGCTAGTAAAAAACTTTCATGATCTACCACAAGAGCTACAGTGTGAAGCGGTTCGTCCCTATTTTGAAATATTAAATCAAAGACGTACAAGCCTTCTTTGTAAAAGCATTTTTGACCGCGTAATGGCAGCGGGACTGCTTATTACATTAAGTCCTGTATTTTTGATACTAGCCATCATGATTAAACGAGATAGTGCGGGAGAGGTTTTTTTCCGTCAAACTCGAGTGACACAGTACGGTCGTACCTTTGGCATCTACAAGTTCCGTACTATGGTAAAGAATGCAGAATCTTTAGGAGCACAAGTGACGTCGCAAAATGATATGCGTGTCACTAGAGTCGGAAATATGCTTCGCAGCTGTCGCCTCGATGAATTGCCTCAGCTTATCAATATCCTTTTAGGTGATATGAGTTTTGTTGGTACAAGACCTGAGGTTCCACGTTACGTGTCTGCTTATACAGATGAAATGAAAGCTACCTTATTATTGCCAGCTGGAGTTACCAGTATTGCCAGTATTACTTATAAGGATGAAGATCAACTTTTACAAAATGCTCAAAATGTTGATGAAGTCTATATAAATGAGGTTTTACCGGGCAAGATGGCTTGGAATTTAAAGAGTATTAAGGAGTTTTCTTTTTTACAAGATATAAAAACGATGATTGATACAGTATTAGCTGTATTACGTTGAAAGAGGTCCCTATGAGTACATCTATGACAAAGGAAATACAAGAAAAAGAGCTAAATATGTTGCTGTACTTTAAAGAGTTCTGTGATAAACATAATTTGCGCTTTTATCTTTGCGGCGGTGGTCTCATTGGGGCTATACGGCATAATGGCTTTATCCCTTGGGATGATGATTTAGATTTATTTATGCCTCGTCCAGATTATGAAAAGCTAGCTGAATTATGGCCGGAATATGCTGACACTGAGCGATTTACGTATTGTCGTACTGATCGCAATCACATCTATCATGATGCAGGTGCATCTATAAGAGATAATAATACGACCTTTATCAATCGTCATAGTATGCATGAAGATGTTTGTCATGGTTTAGCACTTGAAATTATGCCTATTGATGGCTGTGCACCCGGCAAAATTAGTCGTGCATTGCAGTTGGTGTGGGCCATGACGTTTGCACTCTTTAATGCACAGCGTTTACCAGATAACAAAGGGCCTACATATCGTGCTTTAGCTGGGTATATTTATAAAATCTTTTCCAGCCAGTCTATACGCTATCATATTTGGCGATTTGCAGAAAAGAGAATGACTCAATACGACTTTGATACCAGTGATGAATGTACGGAGTTAATCGGCAGCTTAAAAGGTATGAAGCTACGTCATCCTAGAGAGGACTTTGCTTCTGTTGTATATAAAGACTTTGAAGGTCATCAAATACCTGTTATGAAAGGGTATGAGAGATATTTGCGTCTTATTTGGGGCGACTATATGCAATTACCACCTATAGAACAACGTGTGGCAAAACATGATGCAGTATTTGCTGATCTAAATACACCTTACAAGGAGTATAAAGGCATATATTATGCCAAAAAAGAAGCTCAACCATAAGGAGGGCCTATGAAACGAATAGCAGTAATCTTTGCGGGTGGCGTAGGTGCTCGTATGAAAAATAGCAAGACGCCAAAACAATTTTTAGAATGGAACGGTAGACCAATTTTGATTCAAACCTTAGATGTGTTTGAACAAACGGAGACAATTGATGGGATTGTTCTTGCCTGCAAAGCAGAATGGATTGATCATACAAAACAGCTCATCAAAAAGGTGGGGCTACAAAAGGTATTATCCATTGTGCCTGGTGGTGAAAGCGCTCTAGAATCCCAATATAATGGACTCGTAGAGGCTAAGCGTTTATTTCCTGATGATGCGGTGACTGTATTGATTCATGATGGGGTTCGTCCACTTGTAGATAATTCTACTATAGAGAGAAACATAGAATCTGTTGAATCAAAGGGGTCTGCCATTACTGTTACTCCAGCTATAGAAACGGTTATGGTTACCCAAAATGGTTCTATTAAGCATATTTTAAATCGTAATGAATGTCTCATGGCTAAAGCTCCTCAGAGTTTTAGATTAGATGATATTATATCAGTTCATAATCGTGCAAAAGATGAGGGCATTCATGACTTTATTGATTCCGCATCGATGATGATGCACTATGGATATACTCTATATCCTGTATTAGGGGAAACTGAAAATATAAAGATTACAACTCCATCTGATTATTATATGTTCACAGGGATTATTAAAAATCGTGAGCTAGGAGGATTAAAAGATGAGTAATTCCGTTATTCAACGTGAGTTAACGGCTTTAGTACATGAAAAAAATTACTTTCATTTCCTCCGTCATCAACGCATTCTTATAACAGGTGCAACGGGGCTTATTGGATCGATGTTTATAAAATTACTTATACTTGCCAATGAGACTCATGACCTGGATTTAAAAGTGATTGGTCATGTGCGAAGCCATGAAAAGGCAAAAACCATTCTCGGTGAGTATTTAGACAATAAGTCGTTAACCCTAGTAGATGGCTCATTAGAATCTATTGATGTGCCATGTGATTATATTTTGCATGGAGCCGCACCAACACAATCTAAGTTTTTTGTAGAACATCCAGTAGAAACTATCCGTACCTCTATTTATGGTACGGAGGCCATGCTCGAGTTAGGCCGTCGAAAAAAGGTAAAAAAAGTAGTTTATTTATCTAGTATGGAACAATATGGTGTACCTTATGAGTCTGGTCAAGTTATGACTGAAGACCGATTAGGGTATCTTGATCATCTAAATATTCGTAGTTCATATTCTGAAAGTAAGAGACTATGTGAATGTTATTGCAAGTCCTATACTGTGGAATATGGCGTGCCTGCTGTAATAGCTAGACTAGCTCAAACCTTTGGACCTGGTGTTCCGGTATCAGATAACCGTGTATTCATGCAGTTTACCAAGAGTGCTCTTAAACATGAAAATATTGTTCTTCACACAAAAGGCGATTCTATGTCGAACTATTGCTACATTACCGATGTATTAACTGGTATTTTAGCCCTTATGAAGGCGGGCGAAGCTGGCGAAGCCTATAATGTATGTCATGATGAAGAGACTCGTTCTATTGCAAGCATTGCTCAATTAGTGGCCACTCATGTGAGCAATAATAAGAGTAAAGTTGTTTTTGATATTCCAGAAGATGTACAAGGGTTCGGCTATGCACCGACAGTACACATGTTCTTAAGTTCTAAGAAGTTAAAGTCTTTAGGTTGGAAACCTAAGGTATCAATGGCACAAGCCTATGTAAGACTGGCAGAATATATCCAAGAGGAAGGCTTATGAAAAAGGAAATAATAATTGTCACCATCTCCCTTGGTAACGATGGGGCTGAACGAATCTTAACAGAGTTGGCTCGTCAGTGGGTACATGATGGTCATCATATTACGGTTATCCAAACAAGCCCTAATCGATATGGTAATGAATATGCGTTAGAGGAAAGTATTGAACAAATTGAAATTCATACTACAAGCTCTAATAAAGTCATTCGTTTTATGCAAGAAATAAAAGAACTAATCAAAATCTTAAAGACTAGACCGAATGCGACATGCTTATCTTTCTTGTCTGCATCTAGTTTTATCTTAGCGATTAGCTCTTGGTTTATAAAAAATCGCATTGTGTTTTCTGAGCGCAATAATCCACGTAAAGTTCCTATTGGTTGGCATCAACAAGCACTGCGCAACTTTGCCTTTAGATTTGCAGATGCATTAGTATTTCAAACGGAAGATGCTCGTTCTTATTTCCCAAAATCTGTGCAAAATTGTGGTGTCATCATACCAAATCCTATTAATGGTAAATTGCCACCACCAATAGAAGGGGAACGAGAAAAGACAATCGTTACAGCTTGTCGTTTGCATCCGCAAAAGAACTTGCCTATGATGATTAATGCCTTCAGTATGTTGGCAGATGAGTTTCCAGAATATAAACTCGTCATTTATGGTCAAGGTGTATTAGAGGATGAATTACGAGCTCAAATTAAGTCTCTTAATTTAGAAAATCGCATTTTATTGCCTGGCTTTGCTAGTAATATTTTAGAAAAGGTAGCCCCTTGTTCTATGTTTGTATCATCCTCTGATTTTGAAGGTATTTCAAATTCCATGCTAGAAGCATTGGGTATGGGCTTACCTGTAGTAGTCACAGATTGTCCTGTAGGCGGTGCTCGCATGGTAATTAAAAGTGGAGAGAATGGCATTCTCGTACCTGTAGGTGATACGCAGGCTATGTATGAAGCCATGCGCAGTGTATTAAAGGATCCTGCACTAGCGGCTAAACTTTCACAGAATGCCATCAAAGTACGCGATGAATTTCCATTATGGAAAATCGCAAAACGTTGGTTAGAAGTTTTATGAGTTGTAAGGAGGAGAACCATTGAAGTTAAATATTACGGCTCTTGCTGATCGCATGATATGGTTCATAACTCTAATCTTTTTAGTGTTGTCATTGACCATTTCCTTTGCCCTTGGCGAAGCGAACTATGGTGCGTATGTATTATTTGTATGCTTATTTGGTCTCATCATTTTTTATCTTATACGAGAACAGGGTGTTATAAAACTGCGGTTTAATTGGATGCATGCTTATATGTTGATTTTTATTGGTGCTTGTTATCTAAGTGCGATTAATGCCACAGATGTTTCCGTAGCTATGAGCCGAAGTTTTGATATGGTCAAGATATTCTTTATGTTCATCATTTTATACATGTGTTATCAAGATAAGAAATCGGTGGATACATTATTAAAGATTGGTATGTGGACAGGCTATATAGTTTGTTTCTATACTGTTTATTTCTACGGTTTAGATTATTTTATTACTGTTTTATCATCCTCAGCGCGTATTGCTAATGATGCATTAAATGCGAATACAGTAGGGCTATTGGGGGCCAATGCTATTGTTATGACCTTGTATTATATGCTATATGATCGTCCTCGTTGGTGGCATATTATTGCATTACCAACACTTGGTATTTTAGCGGCTACAGGTAGTCGTAAGGCCTTAGTTTTTGTCGGTGTTGGTACAGTATTACTCTTTATCTTTAAAAGTTTTCGTAGTGCTAATGCGGTCAATTCTATTGTAAAAGTTATTGGTTCCTTATTAGGTCTTACCATTATAGGTATTGCGGTCTTGCAATTGCCGATGTTCTCTGAAGTATTAGACCGAATGTCTAACATGGTAGAAGCCTTTACAGGCACAGGGGGGGACTCATCCACTATTATTCGATTAGCTTTGGTAGATATTGGATGGGACTTATTTTATCAATCTCCCATAACTGGTGTAGGTATCAATAATCCATCTGTATATACTTTTTTCGTATATGGCAAAGATAATTACTACTTGCATAACAATTATATTGAATTATTAGCTGGCACGGGTGTCATTGGTTTACTAGCCTATTATTCAATGTATCTCTATGTGGCTTATAATTTAATTCGCTATCGTGATATACATAGTAATGAATATATAATGGTACTCATTCTATTCCTTTCACAGATTGTTATGGATATGGGTATGGTTTCTTATGAAAGTAAAAGCACTTATTTTTATATGATGTTGTTTTATTTAGAGGTGCAACTGCTTCGGAAAGGACGAAAACATGAAGTTCAGAAAATTGTGTAATGTTGGCATGTCCTTTCTAACAAAACCTTACTATCGTACGAGGGTATTAATTAAATCGGGTTATTATGACTCTTTGTCTGATGAAGACTTTTTGAAGAAGGTATTTCCTAAGTATATGGGATACCCTTTAGATCTAGAAAATCCAAAAACTTTCAGCGAAAAGTTACAATGGCTTAAGGTTAATTTTAGAGACCCAATACAAACGGTGATGGTTGATAAGCATGAAGCTAAACATTTTATTGCTCAACGTGTAGGTAATCAGTATATAATACCTACGATTTCCGTATGGAACTCTGTAGATGATATTGACCTTGATAGATTGCCTAATCAATTCGTTTTGAAATGTACACATGATAGTGGAGGCATCGTTATTTGTAAAGATAAATCAACACTTGATTGGGAAGCAGCAAAAGCTAAATTAAGAACATTCTTAAAACGGGATTATTCACGTATTGCTAGAGAGTGGCCTTATAAGAATGTTCCTCGACGTATTATCGGAGAGGAATATTTGTCGGAGTTAGGTAGCAATGACATATTAGATTATAAGATGTATTGCTTTCATGGTGAACCAAAGTTAACAGTAGTATGTTCTAATCGTTTTTCTAAAACAGGAACGAGTATGAACTTCTATGATATCGATTGGAATCCTATGGGAATTCATTTTGGACATTATCCACCGTTACCTACAGAGTTTCCAAAGCCAGATACATATGGTGAAATGCAACAGGTTGCGATGGAGCTTAGCAAAGGGTGTCCATTTTTGCGTGTTGATTTTTATGAAATTAAAGGGCATCTATTTATTGGAGAATTAACATTTTTCCCTGGTGCTGGATTTGAAAGATTTCGTCCTATGTCAAAGGATTATGAATTAGGAGAGTGGTTACATCTTGAGAATGTACATCGGGGCTGATTTAGTTCCTACGGATATTAATAAAACATTATTTGAAAACGGTAATGGAGAAGCTTTTGTAGGAAAAGAGCTTTATGAAATTTTGAAGCAATCGGATTTAAATGTTTTCAATTTAGAGGTTCCTCTTACTGATATAGAGACACCCATCGTAAAATTTGGTAATAATTTAATTGCGCCTACAAAAACAATTAATGGATATAAGGCATTAGAGCCGTTATTTTTAACACTGGCTAATAACCACTCCTTAGATCAAGGGGTGGAAGGGTTGACGACAACATTAAATTTGTTGAAGCAGCATAAGATTGCTCATGCTGGAGCTGGAGCTAATTTGAAAGAGGCTAAGAAGCCATTTATCTTTGAAAAAGATGATATACGTATTGGATTCTATCTTTGTACAGAGAACGAGTTTACTATGGCTACTTGTCATACAATGGGGGCTAATCCTTTTGATGTGCTAGAAAGCTTTGACGAAGTGAAAGTTTTAAAGGCACAATGCGACTACGTCATCGTTCTATATCACGGCGGCAAGGAATTCTATCGCTATCCATCTCCTATGCTACAGAAATATTGCCATAAATTTGTCGATAGTGGAGCGAATCTCGTTATCTGTCAACATAATCATTGTGTAGGGTCTCGCGAAGATTACCAGGGGGGCACTATCATTTATGGACAAGGCAACTTTATCTTTAATTCCGATTTTTTTGTAAACCATCAAGAATTTGTAAAAGATGCGATGTTAGTTACGGTAGAGGTTACTAAGGATGATTTTGTGGTGTCTGAATTGCCTATTCGTAGAACCGATAATGGTACACGACTAGCCACAGAAGTTGAAGCTGCAGAAACATTAAAGGCTTATAGAAAACGTAGTGAAGAAATTAAAGATCCTCACTTTGTGATTCAAGCTTATAAGAATTTTGCTGATACTCATGTAAAACGTTATTTGCGTGAATTTTTAGGTAGATCATTTATTGTACGCGCTATTAATGCTTTAGTTGGACGAAAATTAGTAGAACTTATTTTGGGCAAAACGAGTTATTTAGCAATACAAAACTATTTGGAATGTGAAGCTCATCATGAACTATTCTTGAGAGGCGTTAAGAATATCAATAAGAAATAATGGATACTAAAATCGTAGCTGCTGCTAAATGGTCTGTTATTACAGAGGTTTTGGCAAAGCTTATCACACCACTGACAAATATAATATTGGCCCATATGTTAGCACCGACCGCATTCGGCATATTGGCGACGATTATGATGGTTATATCTTTTGCAGAAATGCTTGCTGATGCGGGTTTTCAAAAATTTCTTGTTCAGCATGAGTTTGAAAGTACCCAAGATAAGCAAGAGGCCACAGATGTGGCCTTTATTGCCAACCTAGTGTTTTCTCTAGTTTTATGGGGCGCTATCATAATCGGTCGTGATGAATTGGCCGTATTAGTAGGTAATGATGGCTTAGGTATACCTTTAGCCGTGATGGGCGCTATGATTCCTTTATCTGCTTTTAGTAGTGTCCAAATGGCATTGTATCGAAGAGATTTTAATTTCAAGTTTCTTTTAAATATTAGGCTCATAACAATTCTTACACCTATATTGATATCTATACCAATGGCGCTTATGGGGTACGATTATTGGTCTTTAATTGCTGGTATGCTAGGGTCTCAGCTATTTACGGCGTTGGCATTATTAAAGAGTCGGAAGAATCAAATTCATCTGTTTTTTAGTAGTCGCGTCTTTATGAACATGTTTAACTATAGTGCATGGTCTTTAGCTGAAGCATTTTCTATATGGCTCACTGCTTGGGTGGATACATTCATTATTAGCCGTTTTTTAGATGCCTATTATTTGGGTATATATAAGATGCCAATGGCTATTGTTACGACTGTAATGGCTATGGCTACAGCATCTTTGGCTCCTGTATTATTCGCGGCTTTAAGTCGTGTGCAAAATAATCAACAGGCCTTTTCGAATACATTCTTTACATTCCAACGCTATATGGCTCTATTTTTGGTACCTCTAGGTGTAGGCTTATTTGTATTTCAAGACGTTGTTGTTCAGCTTTTACTAGGGCCACAATGGACGTTAGCGGGCATTGTATTAGGTTCCTGGGCATTGAGTTCGGCTATTATGACTGTAACAGCTAATTTGATTTCCGAAATATTTCGTGCAAAAGGGATGCCTAATCTATCATTTTGGACTCAAATATTACATCTAGTAGTTTTAATACCAGTTATTTATATTTGTATTCAATATGATTTCAGTACCTTTGTATATGCTCGATCGTTAGTAAGAATGGAAATGCTAGCAGCTTCTATGTTGCTACTGGCTTTATTTGTCAATATGAGTGCATTTCGCATAATATCTAATATCAGTGTATATCTCATTACAGCATCTATAGTTGGGTTAATTGCCTATAGTATTTTACATCTCTATGATGCAGTATGGTGGACCGTCGTCTGTATGCTTTTATGTGTTGTATTATATGTGGCTATTTTATACGTCATTCCATCTGAGCGCATAATTATTGCTTCTGGCTATAAAAAAGTCTTAAGTAAAGTAAAACGACATAATTAACAGAACTATGAAAGGAGTACATATGCTTTCAAAAAATGTAGATTTAAACAACACGGTAATCCTTGTAACGGGTGCCGCTGGATTTGTGGGGGCTAATCTAGTTATGTCCTTACTATCTGAAGCAGAAGGGACTCAAATTATTGGCATAGATTCTGTTAATGATTACTATGATGTAGCATTGAAAGAGTATCGATTGCAACAGATTGATGAACTTAGCAAAGATAATAAGAATATATGGATTTTTAAAAAAGGGAATATTGCAGATAAGTCCTTTGTTGATGAAATTTTTGCTATCTATAAACCGCGAGTTGTAGTGAATCTAGCAGCTCAAGCAGGGGTTCGTTACTCTATTACTAACCCCGACGCCTATATCGAGTCTAATATTATTGGATTTTATAATATTCTAGAAGCTTGTCGTCATTCTTATGACGATGGTGAAAGAGGTGTAGAGCATTTAGTGTATGCATCATCTTCTTCTGTATATGGTGCAAATAAACAAATCCCATACTCTACAGATGATAAAGTAGATAATCCTGTATCTCTTTATGCAGCTACAAAAAAGTCAAATGAGTTATTGGCTTATTCGTATGCTAAATTATATAACATCCCTAGCACAGGGCTTCGTTTCTTCACTGTATACGGCCCTGCAGGTCGTCCAGATATGGCATACTTTGGTTTTACAAATACATTACGTAATGGTGGGACAATTAAAATTTTTAACTACGGCAATTGTAAGCGTGATTTCACCTATATCGATGATATCGTAGAAGGCGTTTCTAAGGTTATATCTACTGCACCAGAGCGTCGCAATGGTGCGGATGGCTTGCCGGTTCCACCGTACGCTATTTATAATATCGGCAATAGCAACCCAGAAAATTTACTTGATTTTGTGCGCATTCTTTCAGAGGAATTGGTTTCTGCTGGCGTATTGTCAGAAGATTATAATTTTGAGGAGCATAAAGAATTAGTACCCATGCAACCAGGGGATGTGCCTGTTACATATGCTGATACAAGTGCGTTAGAAGCAGATTTTGGCTTTAAACCTAATACAACCTTACGAGAAGGGTTAAAGCGTTTTGCCATATGGTATAAAGATTTCTATATGATGGAGGGCAAATAAATGAAAATTGCAATTGCTGGTACAGGCTATGTAGGCCTTTCCAATGGTGTGTTGTTAGCTCAACACAATGAAGTGGTGGCCCTCGATATCATCCCAGAAAAAGTAGATATGTTAAATCGCAAAGAGACACCTATTGTAGATGCTGAATTGCAAGAGTATTTAGCTACTAAGGAGTTAAACTTCAAAGCTACACTTGACCCAGTAGAAGCTTTTAACAGTGCAGATTATGTTATCATTTCGACACCTACAAATTATGATCCTCAAAAAAACTTTTTCGATACATCTTCTGTTGAACAAGTCATTAAAACTGTGCTAGAGATTAATCCTGATGCAGTAATGATTATTAAATCAACTGTACCGGTAGGCTATACGGTACAAATGCGTAAAGAATTTAATACGGAGAATTTAATTTTTTCGCCAGAATTCTTGCGGGAAGGTAAAGCCTTATACGATAATTTATATCCATCCCGTATTGTTGTGGGCGAGGATTCTGACAGAGCACGTCGTTTTGGACAATTATTAGCGGAAGGTGCTATTAAAGAAAATATTCCACAATTATATACTGATTCTACGGAAGCGGAAGCAATTAAATTGTTTGCTAATACGTATTTAGCATTACGTGTAGCGTATTTCAATGAGTTAGACTCCTATGCTGAAGTACGTGGCCTTAGCACAAGTCAAATCATCAAAGGGGTTTGTTTAGATCCTCGTATTGGAGATTTTTATAATAATCCTTCCTTTGGTTATGGTGGTTATTGCTTGCCAAAAGATACAAAGCAATTATTAGCTAACTATAATGATGTACCACAAAACTTAATTTCTGCCATTGTTGATGCGAATAGAACACGTAAAGATCATGTGGCAGATACTATTATTGCTAAAAATCCGAAAATTGTTGGTATCTATCGCTTGACCATGAAGATGAACTCTGATAATTTTAGAGCATCAGCCATTCAAGGTGTTATGAAACGTATTAAGGCGAAAGGGATTGCTGTGGTAGTATATGAACCTACACTAGATGCAGAAGATTTCTTTAATTCGCCAGTTATACGTAATTTTGAAGATTTTAAGCGTGTTAGTGATGTCATTGTAGCTAATCGCTGGGATAGTAGCTTAGAAGGTGTAAAAGATAAAGTTTATACACGAGATATTTTTGATAGAGATTAATACAGCTATATGTATTGTGGCGTTTAGGAGAGTAGTATGAAACGTTGGATACTATATATTGTGTTATGTCTAATTGTGTTTTTTATATGGGATAATTCCTTGCAAAATGGAGGAACCTCTGATGGGTTTAGTCTTATTTTTGCAAAGTGGATTGCCCCTATAGCTAATAAATTAGGCTTTTACGGAAATATATGGGCCTTAAATAGGATTATTCGAAAATTAGCCCACCTTACAGAGTTCACAATCCTTGGTGGTGTTTTATATGTAGTTCTACGCCGCTATATTGAATATGGCACAGTAGTAAAAACAATAGTAGTGGGTATAGTAATAGCTAGTCTAGATGAATTTATACAATTATTTTCTCTAGGACGCAGCTCTCAACTGTCTGATGTACTGATTGATACAGTTGGTATAATCATCGGTATATCGGTAGTGAAATTAACTTATTATATTAGTCATGATAAAAGATAAAAGTACATTTAAAAATTAAATAATTATTAATATAATAATGTGTAAAATATGACTCATAATTGTAGAAATTATGGGTCATATTTTATGAAGGATAAATGAATATATAAAAATTGTATTAAATGAACATATAATAATTTATTTATTTTTATAGAAAAACCACTATACAAGCGACTGGTCCCTTGTTATAATCGTGAATGTAAAATGAATTATAAACTTAAATGAGAAGAACATGAACTTTATAAAAGAGGTCGATTTTGAAAAGAAAATCGAAAGTAGAAGGGAAAGATTATGAGTCGCGTGGTTGATTTACATGGTTGCATTTTGCCAGCTGTGTTAGGCCCACAAGGGCCTCAAACAATGGCAGAATCAGTAAAAATGATTAAGTCCTTGTCTGAACAAGGTATTACAGATATTTTTAGTACGCCTGATGTAACAGTATCTATGGATCTGAACACATGGAATGCTATAAACTCTTTAGTTAATGAAGTAAAAGTTATGGTTAAGGAGCAACAAGTAGATATAACTATTCACAGTGGAGCTCGCGTAATGCTTTGTGATGAAATGGTTGCATATATAGCTTCTCATCGCAATCAATATACGTTGGGAGATAGCCATTTTATATTAGTTGCTCTTCCACAAAATAGCAAAGTGCATCATATTAATGCGTGGTTATTAAGTCTACTAGATATGGGGCTTGTACCTATTATTAGTGAAGTAGAAACTTATGGACAATTATTTACTAAACCTGAACAATTACTAGCATGGGTTGATAGAGGTATTTTGATTCAATGTAATATGGCATCTTTTGATCATGGTAACGCTAACTATGATAGGGCTATTGAATTATATCGAAATGGTTTAATTCATTTCTTTGGTACTGGTTACAGCGATGGCTGTGATGTTGAGGCGTACCAAGGTTATGTGGAAGCAATTTCTGAATTAGACAATACGTATAAAAAAGATTTGTTGCCAAATATCCATCTTAATGAACGCGACCTCTTAGCTAATCGCACATTTTATCCTTCTGTCCCATCTAGTTGGGTGGGGAAAAAGGGTAATTTCTTAACTCGTCTATTTGGCTTTGCATTATAATTTATATAGGTTCTTTTATCCATGTCATATTGGCATAGATAGAGGGACCTATTTTTACTTTATATTGTATTTAGGGTTGAAAACAACCACCATATATAGTATACTGAGAGGGCGGTAAAAATAGAGGGGTTTTCTAATAATTCTTTACATTTTTACATATAAATTTATAAAAAGTGTGATTAGACATACTTTTTATACTTCTTAACATATATTTTGGCAGTAACAAGATGGGGAGGTTGCCAATATGTTGCAGGTCATTAAGCGTGATGGCACGAAGGTACCATTCGACAAAAACAAGATTGCTTTGGCTATTGAAAAAGCTGAACATAGTAGTACTGGGTTGTACGAAGAGGGCTTGGCACAGCGTATTGCAAATGAAATTGAGGAATATGCTACTAAGCTTCAAAAAGACATGACAATTTATGCTATTGAAGATCAAGTGTATTATAAGTTGATTGAGTATCATAATCCTGCAACGGCACGTGCCTATGAAGGTTACAAAGCTGTTCAAGCTTTTAAACGCCGTCAAAATACAACTGATGATGATGTAATTGGTTTATTAGATCGTAGTAATATCAGTGTTCTTGATGAAAATTCTAATAAGGATGCTGCTATTGTATCTACCCAACGGGATTTAATTGCTGGTGAAGTATCTAAGGATATTGCTCGTCGTAAATTGATTCCTACCGATATTTTGGAAGCCCATGATAGTGGAGCTATCCACTTCCATGATATGGATTATATTATTCAACCTATGTTTAACTGTTGCTTGATTAATTTGGAAGATATGCTTACAAATGGCACAGTAATCAATGGTAAAAAAATCGATACACCTAAGTCTTTCCAAGTTGCTTGTACTGTAACAACACAAATCATTGCACAAGTAGCATCTGGTCAATATGGTGGTCAAAGTATTAATGGTATTGACCGTATTTTGGCACCATTTGTACGTAAATCTTATGAAAAAATCCTCAATAATGTTATTGAAGAGCAAGTTGAGATTTATGGCATGGAGCCTAATATGGAAAAGGCTCGTGAAATAGCGTGGAAACGTACGCGTAAAGAGGTTAAAGATGGTATCCAAACTATTCAATACCAAATCAATACATTGATGACCACAAATGGTCAATCTCCATTTGTTACATTATTTATGTATTTCCAACCAGACTATGAATACGCGAAGGAAGCGGCTCTTATTACAGAAGAAATTTTGCGCCAACGTATTAAAGGTGTAAAAAACGAAGCCGATGTATATATTACACCAGCCTTTCCTAAGTTGATTTATGTTCTTGATGAGCATAATGTAACACCAGATAGTTCATACTATTACTTAACTGAATTGGCAGCACAATGTACGGCTAAGCGCATGTACCCTGACTATATTTCTGCAAAGAAAATGAAGGAAAACTACTCAGGTAATGTCTTTAGTCCTATGGGCTGTCGATCCTTCTTATCTCCTTGGAAGGATGAAAATGGTGAATACAAGTTTGATGGACGTTTTAACATTGGTGTAGTAAGTTTAAACTTACCTCAAATTGGCATTCTAGCTCGCGGTAGTGAAGAACGATATTTTGAAATTTTAGATAAACGACTTGAGTTGGCAGAAAAAGCACTAATGCTTCGTTATGAATTACTTAAGGACGTAGTGAGTGATGTGTCACCAATCCATTGGCAACACGGTGCTATTGCAAGACTTAAAAAAGGCGAGAAAATTGCCAAATTCTTGACTGGCGGTTATGCGACTATTTCCTTGGGATATATTGGTATTTATGAAGCAACTCGCTTAATTACCGGTGAATCGAATACAGGCGAGAAAGGTCGCGTTTTTGCGATGAAGATTATGGATCGCTTAAATGCAGCTGTTGATGAATGGCGAGTTAAACATAACATGGGCTTTGCATTATATGGTACACCTGCTGAAAGTTTAACCCATCGATTCTCTTCTTTGGATCGCGCTCGTTTTGGTATTATTGAGGACATTACGGATAAGGGTTATTATACTAATAGTTATCATGTAAGCGTACGAGAAGAGATTAATGTATTTGATAAGTTCTCCTTTGAATCTGAGTTCCAAAAGAAATCTACAGGTGGCTGTATTTCCTATGCAGAAATTCCTAATATGACTAATAATATTCCAGCTGTTTTGACTATGATTCAATATATTTATGATCATATTTCTTATGCTGAATTTAATACCAAGTCTGACTATTGTCACGAATGTGGCTTTGATGGAGAAATTAAGGTAAATGAACATAACGAGTGGGAATGCCCTCGTTGCCACAATACAAATCGCGATAAATTAACTGTTATCCGTCGTACTTGTGGATACCTTGGCGAAAACTTCTGGAATGAAGGGCGCACAAAGGAAATTAAAGATCGTGTAATGCACATTTAAGATTATTAGAGGTATAGTTTTAATAATTATCCTGTATATTAAGCATATTAAGATAAACTGTTATATAGATTAATATAATTATCATAGACATCTAATGATGTGGGTATGTTAATAGATACGATTTTAGAGTTCTAAATACGATAGTTTTAAATGGTAAAAGCTGTGCCTAAGGCACAGCTTTTACTGTATATATGAGAAATTGAAATATATCTATATAGTGTTGATTAAAGTTGATAGGCACTACTATGGAGGTTATGATGAGATATGGGCAAATAAGACAATATGATATTGCCAATGGAGAAGGGATTCGTACATCTATATTTGTAACAGGTTGTACACATTGTTGTTATAATTGTTTTAATGAAGAATACCAAGATTTTAATGCTGGTAAGGTATGGACGCAAGCTGAGACAGATTTAGTGGTTTCCTATGTGAAGAATCCTACATGTTCAGGTTTAACATTATTAGGTGGGGAGCCATTTCAAAATGTACAAGGCTTATTACCGGTGGTGAGAGCTGTTCGAGCAGCGGCGCCAAAAAAGAAGATTTGGGCCTATTCCGGCTATGAAATAGATGATATCTTAGAAGATGAGTTGCGAAGTGCTTTATTACAAGAAATCGACATTCTCGTAGATGGCCGCTTTGTAGATGAACTTAAGGATCCTGCTTTGCGCTTCAGAGGTTCTTCAAATCAGCGTATCATTGATGTTAAAAAGACATTAGCGGCTGGGGAAATTGTATTAGCGATGGAGTAAATATGATATATGATAAACGATTTATAGGACTCATTATTATAGTTGGCTTTATAGCAGGGCTAGTAGGGGCTTCCTATACGTATTTATTACATGGAATCCAACATTTCGTATATAATTACTCCTCTGCTGATCATCTGAGCTTTGGTGCAGCTGTGGCCCGAGTATCACCGATAGAACGATTAATACCCTTAATCGTCTGTGGCGTGATAGGTGGCGTAGGTTGGGTTTTGATTCACAGATATGGTAAAGGCGTTGTAGATATAAAAACGGCAGTTTCTGGTAAAATGGATATGAATCCAATTACTACTGTTTTACATGCAACACTGCAAATAATTACGGTAGGTATTGGTTCTCCATTAGGTCGAGAAGTTGCACCACGTGAGGCTAGCGCTGGTATTACTACCTTTTTAGTTAAACATTTTGATATAAAACAAGAAGACCGTCAATTATTAATTGCATGTGCTGCAGGCGCTGGTTTAGCTGCAGTTTATAATTCACCATTATCTGCGGCAATTTTCACATTAGAAACTTTGCTTCTTACTTGGAATATACGGGCTATGAGTGCAGCCCTCTTATGTTGTGGTTTGGCTACATTTGTGACGCGACAAGCTGGTGTAGGAGATGTTATACAATATACAATGGCACAACCCAGTTTGGGAAGTCATTATGTAGAGTTTTCTATCGTTTTAGGCGCTATTATTGCAATTGGTGTTGTTTTATTTAATATTACACAAAGTAAGCTACCCGCCATTCATCGTAGTAGTCCTGTAATGATTCCCATTTCTATCGTAGCATTTACACTAATTGGTGTTTTAGCTATGTATTTTCCTGAAATTCTTGGAAATGGTAAAGCAGGCAATGAGTTGACTTTTACGAACGATATCACATGGACATATGCATTGGGTTTATTTGGATCCAAATGGGTAGCTGTTTTACTTGCTTTGGCCGCTGGTGCATATGGTGGTCGTATTACACCATCTATGATGTTAGGTAGTACTTTGGGGATCGTATTTGGTACCGTATGGGCTATTGCTATAGCGCCAGTATCTTTGGGAATGTCTGCTTTTGTGGGGGCCGTAGTATTCTTAGGCCTTGCACAAAAAATGCCTATGACATCTTGTGTATTTATGCTTGAATTATCTCGTTTCTCTGTAGAGATGTTGTTTCCTATAGCTTTAACAATGGGGACAGCCCTTATGGTAGAGCAAATTATTCAATCAAAATTAAATAGCGCTAAGTAGCAATAAATAACAGTTAATAAAAGTTAAATATAATATATAGAAAAGAAGCGGATAGTTGAGTTAATCAGCTATCCGCTTTTAATGTATATGTAATTATACGATTTTGGCGTTCTTATCGTATTCCTCGCCACCCGCATCAGGAAGCATGCCATATTCTACAGTCCACAAGTGTTTATATTTTAGTGCTTGATTGTGAATACGTTCGATTTGTGTTGCATCTGTACGGGCTATGCGAGCTGGGATTCCAACAACTAAAGAATTAGGTGGGATTACAGTGTTCTCCTTTATGACTGCACCAGCAGCAATAATAGAGCCAGAGCCAATATGACAACCGCTCAATACAATAGCGCCCATTCCAACTAATACATTATCTTCGATGGTACTAGCGTGTACTATTGCACCATGGCCAATTGTTACATAATCTCCAAGAATGCAAGCCTTGTCGTCATCAACGTGTAATACAGAGTTATCCTGTACATTGGAATAGCGACCTACTACAATTTTATTTACATCACCGCGAAGTGCACAGTTTTGCCAAATGGAAGCATATTCTTTTAGTTCAACATCACCTGCAAGTTCTGCACCAGGCATAACACAACTTTTGGGATCTAATTTGGGGTATTTTTCGTGAAATGGTAACATAAGGAACTCCTAATTTATTAACTATACGATTTCAATAAGACGTTGTGCTTTACGAATAGACATGATAGCTTCATTCATTACTGTTTGTACTATAGTGTGAGCAGGTTCAATAGTAGTAAGTCGGTTTAAACCCTGTCCAACTTGTACCGCACCATTTACAACATCACCATCGATAGCAGCACGTTTGTTAGTGCCTTGGGACATTTTGGTACGTTCTTCAGGGGTAGTAACACCATCTGTTTCGGCAGCTAAGTAACGTGTAGTGAATTCGTTTTTCAAGCTACGTACTCCACCGTGACCGGAGAGGAGACCCGTTACAACAGAGTCTGTATCTGTGGCTTTGATAATTGCTTCTTTCATATTTATGTGGGCTTGGCATTCTTCAGCTAACAAAAAACGGGAACCCATTTGTACACCTTCAGCACCCATCAACAATGCTGCTGCAATACCACGACCATCTACGATAGCGCCTGCTACAACAACAGGAATGGAAATCTCAGGTAAAATATTTTCCATCAAGGACATGGTTGTTTGGCTACCAATATGTCCACCAGCTTCCATACCCTCAATAATAATTGCATCAGCACCAGCTTCTTCAATACGTTTAGCAAGTTTTAGAGATGGGACAACAGGGATAACTTTAATGCCTGCATCTTGCAATGGTTTAATATATGGTACAGGATTGCCTGCTCCAAGTGTTACAAATGCAGGCTTTTCTTCAATGATAATATCTACTAATTCGTCTTTATTGGGAGCCATTAACATGAGATTGACTCCGAAAGGCTTATCCGTTAAGTCTTTACAGGCACGAATTTCATTGCGCGTCCATTCTGCATCACGACCACCAAGAGCAATTACACCTGTAGCACCTGCATTAGCTACAGCAGCAACTAGTTTGTGTTCAGATACCCAAGCCATAGCACCTTGGATG
The DNA here is from genome assembly GCF_003603295.1 of Veillonella sp. AF13-2. Lineage (NCBI taxonomy): Bacteria > Bacillati > Bacillota > Negativicutes > Veillonellales > Veillonellaceae > Veillonella > Veillonella sp. AF13-2. The sequence continues at coordinate 732,308 of NZ_QTMT01000001.1, read as the reverse complement.
ATAGGGTATTCGATTTGTAAAAGTTGTGTTAACGCTGTTCTCATAAAGCCTCCTATGATAACAATTAAATTTACTGAAACTTTATTAAACTTTTATACGAGAATTTTATATAAGAATAATTTTATTTTCTTATATAAGAAATAGAGCATTAATAAAGTCAAGAATATATCAGTATATACTTATATACTAAAGAGATTAAGCATATTATTTGGAGATTATATGTAATCATATAATCTCTTCTCTATATAATAGTATAATATAGTAATTATGTACACCTTAGATAAGGTTATTATAGTTATTTATTTAAACAATATGTTTTGAAAATTAATTTCCAATTATCGGATTAGAATAAAATGTTTAGCAGTAGTCTAAAGATAAAAAACTAAATGATAATATATTTCAAGTGGATTAAGTAGTAGAAAACCGCATAGTATCTATGATTATTAAATATTATAAAAAATGAGAAAATAAGAAAATGAGTATTGAAAAGTTTCGATGTCTTTGATATACTACATTACAGATAGAGTATCTGAATTAATTAAAGATAAACATTAAACAATAATTTTCAAGTGAAGGAGGAAATACACATGGAAAAATATGTATGCGTAGTATGTGGTTGGGTTTATGACGAAGCTGTTGAAGGCGTAAAATTCGAAGATCAACCAGCTGATTATGTTTGCCCAATTTGCGGTGTTGGTAAAGACCAATTCGAAAAAATGTAATTGACTTACCAAAAGGCTATCTTGAGTCCACTTGAGATAGTCTTTTTTATTTGACAAAGCACCATGTCATGTTTATAATATTATGAGTCGAGGTAAGATTATGAAACTGCAAGTAGAGCAAGCAAAAGAACATATAGGAAAGAAATTTCCTTATAGCTATACGATATCAGCCTCTGAGCTTGGTGACGTAACTGCTTTTCCTTGGAGCCGTCATGATATAACCATTAGTGGTGAGTTTTGGTTTGATGGTCAAAATTACATCGTTCAAGGTTCGATTCAGTCTAAAGGCAATTATGATTGTTCCCGTTGTTTAAATACAACAGAACATTATCGAAAAGATTTCTTTCAGGAAATCTTTAGTGATTGTCGAGATGCTACGGATGATGTGAATTCTTTTGATGGAGAAGAAATTGACTTAACTGAACTAATTAGGGATACATTAATCATCAATGAGCCCTCTCAAGTGTTATGTCAGGATGATTGCAAAGGATTGTGCGTTCATTGCGGAGCAAATTTAAATGTTTCACCTTGTTCTTGTGAATCCTTTGTGGTGGATCCTCGATTTGCAGAGTTACGTGCTTTGCTTGATGAGAAAGATGATAGATTATCCTAATGATTGTACTAAGGAGGTGCAGATAATGGCAGTACCTAAACGTAGATTGTCTAAATGTCGTCGCGATCGTCGTCGTGCTAATTGGAAATTAGAAGCTCCTGGTTATGTAGCATGTCCACAATGCCACGAACCTAAGATGCCTCATCGTGTTTGCCCTACATGTGGTCACTATAAAGGTGAACAAGTAGTAGCTAATGCTTAATATGTGAGCGGAGAGAGACGCCTACTTTGTAGGCGTCTTTTTTATATAGTTTTATATGTTTTATTATCAATAGCGAGTGTCATTATTTTATAGTAAGATTATTCTATAAGATAGTGACACATTTTTATTTTTTATAAACAAAAATACTAAAATATAAAAAACAACTATATTTTGTATATGCTATGAAAATTTCTTACTATATGTATGAAAAGTCTTGCCAATAAGGGAATTATTGTATATACTTAGGATGTAATATTAATACTAGGTCATAAAAGGTGGTCCCATGAGTCGGTTAAAGAAGCAAGAGCGCCAGAAGCAGTTACAAGAAAAACTGAATATTACGCCATTTCTTACTGATGAAGAATTGGCAACACACTTTGGTGTAAGTGTGCCAACAATTCGTCTCGATCGACTAGAATTGGGTATTCCTGAATTGCGTGAACGCATTCGTGTTATGGCTACAGGTCAATCACATGAAATGGTAGAACATGTATCATATGAAGTGGTTGGTGAATTGATTGATGTCACCGAGGGGCACCAAGCATTATCTATGTTACGTACTACGGCTGATATGGAAGATCAATTCGGATATGTAGAACCGCAGTATTTATATGCTCAAGCAAATTCCCTTGCAAAAGCGGTTATGGGGACGACTGTTTGCTCTGCGGAAGTTGGAAATATAAAATATAAGAACCCAGTAGGATCTGGTACTAATTTGGTAGCGAAAGCAGAAATTATTCGTCGCCGAGGTAATAAGTTCTTTATTTGGGTTATAATAAGAGATAAAATAAAAGAAGTGTTTCGCGCAAAATTTATTATGGAATCCGTAGAGAATAGGGTGTAAATTATGAAAATTGCAATAGACGCCATGGGTGGCGACTTTGCTCCAATGGAGACTGTACTTGGATCCATTGAAGCCGTACGAGCAAATCAACACATTGAAGTGGTGCTCGTCGGCGATGAGCAGCAAATTTTTGATATATTAGAAGCTAATAATGAAGCTAAGAATCCACGTATTTCTGTACATCATGCTAGCCAGGTAATCGGTATGGATGAACATCCAGGTCAAGCATTGCGCAAGAAAAAAGATGCATCTGTTGTGGTCGCTACTTCGTTGGTTCGGGATAATCGTTGTGATGCTGTAATTGCTCCAGGTAGTACGGGAGCTGCTGTTGCAGCGGCTTTATTTGGGCTTGGTCGCATTAAAGGTATTGATCGCCCTGTCATTGCAACTCCAATGCCAACGGTAAGTGGTATAACAGTTATGTTAGACTCTGGTGCAAATTCTAATTGTAAACCTAAACATCTTGTACAAGGAGCTTTAATGGGCTCTGAATACGCTAAGCTTTTATTAGGAAAAGAAAATCCTACTGTGGGATTGTTAAATATTGGTGAAGAGGCCACAAAGGGGAACGATGTCGTATTGGCGACGTATCCGATTTTGGAGGGTATGAAGACTATCAATTTTAAAGGTAATATTGAAGGTCGTGATATTCCTAAAGGTGCCGTTGATGTTGTCGTATGTGATGGATTCGTAGGCAATGTGGTACTTAAATTTGCGGAAGGGTTAGTAACAGGTCTTACGCAATTAGTAAAGGATAGCATCATGGCAGGAAGTATTTTTGCCAAGATAGGAGCTGTGCTTGTAAAGCCAGCCTTGAAAAAGATGGCAAAACGTTTGGATCACACAGAAAATGGTGGTGCTCCACTTTTAGGAGTTAATGGGGTATTCATGATTGCTCATGGTAGTTCTAAAGCAAAAGAAATAAAAACTGCTATTGAAATTGCTAGTGATTTAGTAGAGCGTAAAATTATTCAACACATAAGAGAAACGATGGATATTGAAGGAGCCTTAAAGTATGACTATGATGAATAAACCTGTAGGAATCATTGGTACTGGGAGCTTCCTTCCTGACAATGTAGTAACAAACTTTGATCTTGAAAAAATGGTTGATACCAATGATCAATGGATTAGAGAGCGTACGGGTATAGAAGAACGACGCATTGCACCGGAAGGTATGAATACATCCTATATGGCGACCGAGGCAGCAAAAAAAGCTATGCAAATGGCTAATGTCTCTGCAGAGGATATCGACATGATTATCTTTGCTACTCTAACACCAGATATGATTATTCCTTCGGCAGCTTGTGTATTGCAAGCAAACTTAGGAGCTAAAAACGCTGCAGCCTATGATTTACAAGCGGCATGCTCTGGGTTTGTATATGGATTGATTACTGCCGCTAGTTATATTAGCTCTGGTATTTATAAAAAAGTACTCGTTGTGGGGGCAGAAATTCTTTCTCGTCGAGTAAACTGGAATGATCGTGGTACATGTATCCTCTTTGGTGATGGTGCTGGGGCTGCAGTAGTATCTGAAGTACCTGAAGGCTATGGCATTAAAGGTATTGACATGGGCGCCGATGGCACTGGAGGATCAGCGCTTTGCATTCCTGCAGGTGGCACTGCTGTAGTAGCAAATGATCAACGCGTAGAAGAGGGCTTAACATTTATTCATATGGATGGCCCTGAAGTATATAAATTTGCCGTTAAAACGATGGGACGTACGGTTTTAAAATCCTTAGAACGTGCTGATATGGAGTTAAATGAATTAGATTACTTCATTCCTCATCAAGCGAATATTCGTATTATTGATTCGGCAGCCAAACGTTTACATCTGCCGATGGAAAAAGTTTTTGTTAATTTACATAAGTATGGTAATACATCTGCCGCGTCTGTAGCGATTGCACTTGATGAAGCTAATCGCGAGGGACGTTTCAAACGCGGTGATAATGTTGCGTTTGCAGGATTTGGTGCAGGCCTAACATGGGCAAGCCTGGTCTTGAAATGGTATTAAGGAGGACACATCAAGATGATTAAGACTGACATTTGTGATTTATTGCAGATTGAGTATCCAATCTTTCAAGGTGGCATGGCTTGGCTCGGTACTGCAGAATTAGCGGCAGCCGTTTCTGAAGCTGGTGGACTTGGAATTATTGGTGCTGGTCATATGCCTCCTGATATTTTCCGTAATGAAATCCATAAATTAAAAGAGCGCACTAGTAAGCCTTTTGGCTGTAATATCATGCTCATGTCTCCATTTGTAAAAGAGGTTATGGAAGTAGTCGTGGAAGAACGTGTTCCTGTTATCACTACAGGTGCAGGTAATCCTGGTGTTTATGTTCCCGCTTTGAAAGAAATTGGTACAAAAGTTATTCCTGTAGTTGCATCAGTATTACTAGCAAAGCGCTTATTACGTGGTGGTATTGATGCAATTATTGCTGAAGGTACAGAGTCTGGTGGTCACGTAGGTGATATTACAACTATGGCATTAATTCCTCAAGTAGTTGATGCTGTAGATGTACCAGTTATTGCTGCCGGAGGTATTGCAGATGGTCGTGGTATGGCTGCGGCATTTGCATTAGGTGCTAAAGCGGTACAAATGGGGACACGATTCGTATTATCCGAAGAATGTATTGCCCATGAAAATTATAAAAATGCTGTATTGAAAGCAAAAGATCGTGCTACAGTTATGACTGGTTTAACAACAGGTCATCCTGTACGTATTATAGATAATGCGTTAGCTCATAAATATAAATCCCTTGAATTCAGTGGTGGTTCTAAAGATGAATTGGAAGCATTAGGTGCTGGTACACTTCGTTTAGCTGCTATTGAGGGTAATGTAAAAGAAGGTTCCGTAATGATCGGTCAAATTTCTGGTATGTTAACAGATGTTAAACCATGTGAAACTATCATTAAAGATATTATGACTGAAGCTGAAACAGTAATTAAGAATCTTCAAGGTCTTAGTAAATAAGGAGGCCCCTAATGAAAACGGCATTTGTTTTTCCTGGTCAAGGTTCTCAAAAAGTAGGCATGTTACAAGATTTGTATAATGCGTATCCTATTGTGAAACAACGTTTTGAAGAAGCTGACGAGGCACTTGGTTATTCTATCAGTAAATTATGCTTCGAAGGTCCTGATACAGAGCTCGTTAAAACAGCAAATACACAACCAGCTATTTTGACTGCATCTGTAGCTTGTTATGAAATTCTAAAAGAACAAGGCTTTACGCCTGACATCGTAGGCGGGCATAGTCTTGGTGAGTATAGTGCTCTAGTAGCAGCCGGTGTATTGAACTTTAAAGACGCAGTATATGTAGTTCATAAACGCGGTGAATATATGCAAGAAGCTGTGCCATTGGGTAAAGGTGCTATGGCAGCAATTTTGGCATTACCTCGTGAGCAAGTTGTAGAAATTTGTGAAGAAGTAAATGCTTCTGTAGGTTCTGTACAAGCAGTTAACTTCAATTGCCCTGGACAAATCGTTATTGCCGGTGAAACTGCAGCGGTGGAAACAGCAGCTGAAAAATTGAAAGAAGCAGGAGCAAAACGCGCAGTAATGCTTCCGGTAAGTGCTCCATTCCACAGCCGTTTGATGGAACCCGCAGCTCTTCGGTTAAAGGAAGAGTTGGATAAGATCCAAGTGTGTGATGCACAAATTCCTGTAGTTGCAAATGTTACTGGCAAGATTTTGACTAATGCAAATGACATTAAAGAGTCCTTAGTTACTCAAGCCGCTAACCCTGTCTTGTGGGAAGATTGTGTAGCTGAAATGGTAAACTTTGGTGTTACTCGCTTTGTTGAAGTGGGGCCTGGGAAAGTACTCACAGGTTTTACTAAAAAGATCAACAAAGATATGGAATTAGCTAATGTTGAAGACATTGCATCCTTAGAGAAAACGCTTGAATTTTTAAAGGGGGTTCGATAAAATGCATTTAGAGGGTAAAGTAGCCATTGTAACTGGCGCATCCCGTGGCATTGGTCGCGCTGTAGCTATCAATCTAGCACAATCTGGTGCTGATATTGTAGTAAACTATAGCGGTAGCGAAGGTGCAGCACAAGAAACTGTTGAAGCTGTACAAGCGTTAGGCCGAAAAGCCATTAAATTTAAAGCTAATGTAGCAAATGCTGATGAAGTTGCTTCCATGGTGGAAGAAGCTCATAAAGAATTTGGTCACATTGATATTCTCGTGAATAATGCGGGTATTACACGTGACGGTTTGTTAATGCGAATGAAAGACGAAGATTTTGATGCTGTTATCGATATCAACTTAAAAGGTGTTTACTTGGTAACTAAAGCAGTATCTAAAATCATGATGAAACAACGTTCTGGTCATATTATTAACATGACATCTGTTGTTGGTGTTATAGGTAATGCTGGTCAAACTAACTATGCTGCTTCTAAAGCGGGCGTAATTGGTTTTACTAAATCCTGTGCTAAAGAATTGGCTAGCCGTGGTATTACAGTTAATGCTATTGCACCAGGCTTTATCAACACAGATATGACCGATGTATTACCAGAAAAAGTTAAAGAAGCTATGGTTACTGAAATTCCATTGGGCCGTATGGCTGATGCTGAAGAAGTAGCAACAGTAGTAACATTCCTTGCTAGCGATTTTGCTAATTATATTACGGGTCAAGTCATCAATGTTGATGGTGGCATGGTAATGTAGTTGTAAAATTAGACTATATATAAATACACTTTGAAAGGAGGTGAACCACTAATGAACACTTTCGATAAAGTTAAAGCAATCGTTGTGGAACAATTAGGCGTTGATGAAGCTGAAGTTACCATTGATTCTACATTCATCGACGACTTAGGCGCTGACTCCTTAGATATCGTTGAATTGATCATGGCATTTGAAGAAGAATTCAATGTTGAAATCCCTGACGACGTTGCAGAAAAAATTAAAACCGTTAAGGATACAGTAGAATATATTGATTCTGCTAAATAAGCTGTAAAGCTAACAATTCAACCGAACGGGAGGCCGAGTGGCCTCCCAACCGGTTTTATTTACAGGAGGATTTGATAGTGAAGCTCCCTGAACTTCGCATTGGGAATCTAGTGGCCAAAGTACCTATTATTCAAGGTGGTATGGCGATTAGATTGTCTACAGCTCGCTTGGCAGCAGCCGTTGCAAATGAAGGTGGTATCGGCCTTATTGCGGCATCGGGCTTGCCTTTCGATGAATTACGATACGAAATACAATTAGCTAGAAAATTATCACCTACGGGTATTATTGGTATAAATGCGATGGTAGCAGCAACTCAATTTGCTGGCTTAGTAAAGACTGCCATCGAAGAAGGCATTGATCTTGTAGTAGCAGGTGCTGGTTTTTCAAGAGATATGTTCGCAATGGGCAAAGAGTCTGGTACTCCTATTGTACCAATTGTTTCGTCCGCAAAATTAGCTCGCATTTCTGAAGGTTTAGGTGCTGCAGCTGTAATCGTAGAAGGCTGTGAAGCTGGTGGACACTTGGGGACGGATCGTTCCGCTCGAGAAATCGTTCCCGAAGTTGTAGCAGCGGTAAAAAACATTCCAGTAATTGCTGCTGGTGGTGTTCTAGATGGCCATGATATCGTTGAAATGTTAAAAATCGGCGCTAGTGGTGTTCAAATGGGTAGCCGTTTTGCTGCTTCTGATGAATGTAATGCATCTGATGAATTGAAAAAAATGTATGTACGAGCTACAAACCCTGAGGATATAGTATTGATTCAAAGTCCTGTTGGGTTGCCTGGTCAAGCAATAAAAAACAAATTTGCTGAATCTGTTTTAGATGGTACTGTAGCGCCTCCAACGGTGTGTGATAACTGTTTAAAACATTGTTCCCATAAATTCTGCATTATCCGTGCTCTTTCTCGCGCACAACAAGGTGATGTGGAAACGGGGTTGGTGTTCTCTGGCAATAATATGAGAAAAGTCGACAAGATTATGCCAGTTAAAGATATCTTTGCTCAATTAAAACAGCAAGTTGCAGAGATTGATTAATTTAAAGGGCTGTATAGCTATAAGAGGTGGAATAATTGGAAAAACGTGTAGTAATTACTGGCTTAGGGGCAGTGACTCCTGTAGGTATCGGTAAAGAGAACTTCTACAATGCGTTATTGGCAGGTCAATCTGGTATTGGGCCGATTACACGCTTTGACGCATCTGACTATGCAACACGCATTGCGGGTGAAGTAAAAGATTTTGATATTACAAACTATGGGGTAGACAAGAAAGAAGCTCGTCGTATGGACCGTTCTGTAGAATTTGCTATCGGTGCAGCTGTTCTTGCTTGTGAAGATGCTGATCTTGATTTAGATAAAGCAGATTTAGATCGCTGTGGTACTGTAGTTGGTACAGGTATAGGCGGCATTGACTCTATCCATGAGGTGTATGAAACATTATTCGAAAAAGGTCCTGGCCGCGTAAGTCCATTTGCAGTACCTATGATGATTGCAAATATGACATCTGCACGCGTATCTATTCGCCTTGGTCTTAAAGGTCCAGTTATTACAGACGTAACTGCTTGTACTTCTGGTACAAATGCGATTGGCGATGCATTCCGTATTATCCAACGTGGTGATGCTGATGTGATGTTTGCTGGTGGTACTGAGGCTGCGGTATCTCCGGCTGCTGTAGCTGGTTTTGCGGCTATGAAAGCTATGTCTACACGCAATGATGAGCCAACAAAGGCGTCCCGTCCATTTGACCGTGACCGTGATGGTTTCGTAATGGGTGAAGGTGCTGGTATCGTAGTTCTTGAAGAATTAGAACACGCAAAAGCACGCGGTGCGCATATCTACGCTGAAGTTGTGGGCTATGGTAGCAATGGTGATGCTTACCATATCACTGCACCAGCTCCAGGTGGTGTTCAAGCTCGGAAATGTATGGAATTAGCAATTAAAGATGCAGGTATTGATCCTAAAGACGTTAACTACATCAATGCTCATGGTACATCTACTGGCCTTAATGACCAAAATGAAACATTGGCTATTAAAGAATTGTTCGGCGATCACGCTAAAAATATCGCTGTTAACTCTACTAAATCCATGACAGGTCACTTATTGGGGGCTGCTGGTGCTATTGAAACTATCGTAATGGCAATGGCGATTGAAACTGGTAAAGTTCACCCTACAATTAACTGTGACAATCCTGATGAAGGTTTGGATCTGGACTATGTTCGTGAAGGCGCACGTGAACTTCAAGTAAAATGTGCACTTTCTAACTCTTTCGGTTTTGGTGGTCATAACGGTACACTTTGCATTCGCCGTTATGAAGCTTAATGGTTACTATCGAAACGCATAAGAGTAAGATAACACAAGCTCGTGAAGAATCTCTTCATGAGCTTGTTGCTCGTTTAGACATACCTGTGTCAGATATATCCATTATAGATTGTGCTTTTACACATACTTCTTATGCGAATGAACATAAATCAAAGCATATTCATCACAATCAGCGATTAGAGTTTTTAGGCGATGCTGTTTTGGATCTTATTATTGGGGAATACCTATTTAAGACATATCCAGATATGGCTGAAGGTAATTTAACGAAAATTAAGGCCGCTACAGTGTGTGAGGATTCTTTAGCATCTGTGAGCCGTTCTTTGCAACTAGGACAATATTTATTGCTCGGTCATGGAGAAAGCGCTTCCGGTGGTAATGATCGAAACTCTATATTAGCGGATACCTTTGAGTCTCTCATCGGTGCCATTTATATTTCTACAGATTATCAAACGGCCATGGCCTTCGTTTTAAAGCATTTAACTACCTATATCATACAAGCCTTAGAAGGTAAGCGGGGCAAAGATTATAAGACATTATTACAAGAATATGTGCAACGTGATGGGGATAAACATATTGTCTATCATTTGCTCAGTGAAAGTGGTCCCGATCATGCTAAAACCTTCCTTATGGAGGTTGAAATTAATGGTGTTACTTACGAGGCCGGCTCTGGTAAAAGTAAAAAAATTGCAGAACAACATGCGGCTCAATTGACTTTAGAAAAGTTGATGGCTGATAAATAGAAAAGCGCCGAATGGCGCTTTTTTTGTATAATAGTATGTGAGTAATATATAGTATGTGAGTAATAATCTATATAATGGTAGATGAATAATGATCTATATAATGATAGATGAACAATAATCTATATAATAGTAGATGAATAATAATTTTTACATAAGAAGAGGAGGTGTTTATGAAACCATTTGGTATGATTCCCTTTTTTATACCTCACGTAGGTTGTCCCTATGTGTGTACATTTTGTAATCAATCTCGTATTACGGGCCAATCTGGTATTAGTCACCTAACTCCAGAATATATACAACAAACAATCAAAGACTATGTAGGAACAAAGCGGAATGAAAAGTTTTGGGAGGTTGCCTTTTATGGTGGATCATTTACGGCTATTACTAAAGATTTACAACATAAATTATTAATGCCTGCCTATGAAATGCTTCAACAGGGCCTCATTGATGGCATACGTTGCTCTACAAGACCCGATGCTGTAGGTGATGAAGCGATTACATTATTACAGTCTTATGGAGTAAAAACTGTAGAACTTGGTGTGCAGTCTATGAATGATGGTATTTTAGTCGATGCTAAGAGGGGGCACACGGCACAAGAGGTAGTAGAGGCTGTTACACGATTAAAACATCGTGATATGACCGTTGGGGTTCAACTTTTACCAGGACTAAAAGGAGAGACATGGCAAACCATAATAGAAACGGCCATTGCAGTAGCCGCATTACGACCTGATTTTGTACGTATCTATCCCGTACTAGTTATAGAAAATACAGAGCTAGCCGACCAGTATAGAGCTGGAGAATATGAACCACTAAGTACTGAGCTAGCTATACAGTATTGTTCATTTTTAAAAGATTGGTTTGAACAGCATGGTATTGAAGTCATTCGCACGGGTTTACAAAGTACAGAAGAATTAGATTCCGGCAATAGCTTAGTGGCAGGTCCATATGAGCCCGCTATGGGAGAGCTGGTTGTGAACGAACAGTATAAGCAGCGAATTGAACGTTGTATTGATGAGCATGTATCTCAGTATAAGTACCTAATAAGTAATGATTGTTTTAATCTAATTGAATACGCTACTTATGAAAATCTAGGATTTAGTGGAGTTAGTGCTTATAATGCTGATAATAGTGGATGTATAGATAACACTAATAATGACAGAACAAATTATATTAGGACTAATGGTATTCCTGTAAAGCATAATATTGTTATTTCTTATCCGAGATGCTTAACATCTAAGGTGCGAGGCCTTAATAATCGAAACGTTAAATACTTTCAGATTCAGTATCCGCAGTATGCATTTGAATGGTGTGAAGAACGCACGAGAAATACCGTTCGTTGCTGTATTGATGGCCTGCAATATGTGTTATAATAAAAGATATGATTATTTAGGGTTGTTGGTAGAAAGGAGGCAGTCATGCAATTACTTCGGTTGGAATTAAAGGGCTTTAAATCGTTTGCGGATAAAACGATTGTAAAATTCTCACCAGGAATGACTGCCGTTATTGGTCCTAACGGAAGTGGTAAAAGTAATATTACGGATGCAATGAAATGGGTTTTAGGGGAATCCAATGTGCGTAATTTGCGCGGGCAAAAAGCAGAGGATATTATTTTCTCTGGTACGGAAAAGCGCAAACCTATGAGCGCTGCTGAGGTTACTCTTGTATTTGACAATAGTGATCAACAATTAGATTTAGATATGGCAGAGGTGGCTATAACACGCCGTATCTATCGTACTGGTGAAAGTGAGTTTCTCATCAATAAGCGCTCTTGTCGTTTAAAGGACATACATCTTTTACTGGCAGATACCGGTCTTGGTAAAGATTCCATGGCCATTATTGGACAGAACCGAATTGATGCTATTTTAAATTCTAAACCTGAAGAACGTCGTCTTATCTTTGAAGATGTAGCTGGGATTTCTCGCTTTAAAATTAATAAAGAAGATGCTTTACGTCGTATTGCTAGTACAGATCGTAATATGGAGCGCGTACGGGACGTAATGGCTACCATTGAAGAGCAACTAGGACCTTTGTCTGAAAAAGCGGAAAAGACTAAAAAATATATGACCTTAAGCCGCGCAAAGCGCGATTATGATGGGGCATTAGGCTTTCACAATTATAAGACCTCTGATCGCCTTTTAACACGTTTTGAAAACGATAATATTGCCTTTAAAGATGAAGAAATTGAGCTTCAAACTGAATTGTCTAAATTAGAGGCTCGTCGTCACGAATTGCAATCGTCCTCGTCAAAAGAGCAGGAACAACTTAAGTTGTGGGAGGCTCAATATACTGAAAAGCAACGTGATGAAGAACGCTTAGCTGGCCATTTACGTCTTTTAGAAGAGCAACTAAAAACAGCTCGCCGTGAATTAGATGAAACATCTATGCGTATTAGCGAGCTAGAGGCTACGCAAAAGGGTGAGGAGCAACAATTGCGAATCTTAAATCAATTGATTCAAGATGAAAGTGCTCAATTAGTAGAAAAAGAGTCTAATCTAGAAGAATTAGAAGCGAGTTACAAAAAGGCTGTTGAAGATGTAAGGTCAGAACAAGCTAAGTTCCAATCCTTGCAATCCAATCGAGAGGCTTTTGAGCAACGTCAATTAGAAGTTGTGAGTGCTATTGAAACGGCTAAGGCTAGTATTCGGAGCTTAGAAGCTCGAAAGGTGGAAAGTAGAAATCAATGTGCTATTCTAGAATCTGAAATAGCACAGGTAGATAGTGAACTACAAGCCGCTCGTTCTGAATTTGAAGCGCTAGGTCAAAAGTTTAATGCCTTATCTGCTCAACGACAAGCCCTCGTTGATGATGCTAAGGATGCAGCTATGAAAGCGCGTGAAGAGCGTAAGAAATTACAAAAGCTACGCACTCAAGAACAACGTGCAAAAGGTCGATTAGAACTTTTAGCACAGTGGGAGGAACAGCACGAAGGTTACTTAGAAGGCACAAAGAATATCCTCAATGGTAAAGGTTCTTGGCGTGAACAGATCACTGGTGCTGTTGGCGATCTCTTTACGGTAGAGGACAAATATACTACGGCTATCGAAACGGCCTTAGGCGGAAGTGTTAACCATGTTGTGACTACTACAGCTCGCGCTGCTGCGGAGGGTGTCAATTATTTGAAGTCTATCCAAGGTGGTCGTGTAACCTTCTTGCCGATGGATTCTGTTAAAGGTAAACCATATGATACACCGGCCTTACATGAAAGCTGTGTATTAGGCACTGCTGTTGATTGTATTTCCTTTGATAATAAGTATGCCCATATTTTCCAATACTTATTGGGTCGCACCTTGGTAGTATCTTCCATGGATGATGCCATTGGATTACAGAAAAAATACAATCAGCAATTGCGTATCGTAACTCTTACGGGGGAACAATTTCAACCTGGCGGCTCTTTAACCGGTGGTGCCACAAAGCGCAAGCGTGCTTCTGTATTGAGCCGCAAGGAAGAGGCTACTAGTCTTGAACAAGAACTGGTACAAATTGAAGAACAGATTCGCTCCTTAACAGCTAACTTAGAACGCCTTGAAAAACGGGTTGAAGAGGCAGAAAAGGAACGAGCTACCCTTGATGAAAGCTATCAACATACGAACTTACTCTATGTGGCTAGCGAAACAAAGGTACAAAATATACAAAATCAATTGGATCGTAAAAAACGTGTTCTCCATGAAGAAGAGCAACGTTTAGTACAAATCGATATTGATTTGGCTACTACAACGGCTAACTTGAAAGAACAAGAAACAGCATTGGCTTCCTTGCAAGAGGATCATGGTGTGGATGGTAATCAAGGGGCGTTGATGAATCGATTAACTATGTTGCAAAAGGTGCAACAAGAGGCGTATGAAGCTTTCACGGAAGATCGCCTTACTTGTGATACCTTACGACATACCATTCAGGAACGGGAAACACAACGTGAACAGCGTAATCAGTCTATTTCTAGTATTATTGAGCGCTTAATACCACTTCGTAATTTGTTAGTTAGTACTACACAACGCTATGAAAAGGAAATACCTAAGGCTCAGGAAGTGGCAGAACAAGAGTTGACCTCTGCTACGGCTGAGGTTGAACGATTACGTGTTCTTCGTGATGAAGCCTATGATAAAACATCTACAGGTCGCGAAGAAATGGAATCTATTCTAAGTGAGCAAGACCGATTGAATCAACGCTATAAAGTGGTGCAAGGTCGCCTTGTTGATATGGAAGGTAAAATTACACGTCATCACATGGACTGTGAGCGCTTTGTAGAAGAATTACAAGAACTAGGCTTTACTTTGGAAGATGCTCAAGCCCTTCGCATTGAAGGCTCCGTTAACGATTGGAAGGATGAGCAAGCTCGTTTGATGGCTGAAATTGCCGAATTGGGTCCAGTCAATCCAAATGCCGTTGAGGAATACGAAGAGACTAAAGAACGCTATGATTTCTTAAGCACACAATTAGCTGATTTAGATACGGCAAAGGCGCAATTACAGGCGGTTATTGCCGAAATGGATAAGGCGATGAGTACACAGCTATACGATGTATTGGATGTGGTAGGCCGTAGATTCCAAGAAGTATTCAGCCAATTGTTTGGTGGCGGTACTGCGCAAATTGTACTTACTGATCCAGATAATATTTTGACGGGTGGTATCGACTTCTATATTCAACCACCAGGGAAAAAGCGTCAACAATTGACACTCTTATCGGGTGGCGAGCGTGCTCTTACGGTTATCGCTTTATTGTTCTCATTCCTTGATTATCGTCCAGCTCCGTTCTGTGTGCTTGACGAAGTTGACGCGGCGCTTGATGAAGCTAATGTTGAACGATTTAGCTCTTACTTAAATCGAATAAATAAAGAAACACAATTTATCGTTGTATCTCACCGTAAAAAGACGATGGAAGCCGCCGAAGTACTTCAAGGGGTAACCATGGTGGAACGCGGTGTATCGCGATTATTAACAGTAGCATTTGAAGATGTGAAGGAGGATCTAGCATAATGGCATTTGGATTCTTTGATAGAATTAAAGACGGTTTAGAGAAAACTCGTAAGTCTTTTGTAAAAAATGTAGAAAGCATCGTTATTGGTTATGCGCAAATCGATGATGATTTCTTAGATGATTTAGAAGCGGTTATGCTTACTAGTGATCTAGGCCCTAAGACGACAGAATACTTGATGAAAGAAATTCGTCGTGGTGTAACAGAAGGTATCATCAATCATACAGGCGATGTAATGCCGTTTATGGAAGACCGCATCACGGAAATGCTCATCGATCAAGAAGATGAAATTACTTTGCACCATCCTGAGGTCATCCTTGTAGTTGGTGTAAATGGTGTTGGTAAAACAACGACAATCGCTAAATTGGCTAACTATTATACTAAAGAAGGTAAAAAGGTTATCATTGCTGCAGGTGATACATTCCGTGCCGCTGCAGCTGACCAATTATCCATTTGGGCTGATCGCGTTGGTGTACCAATTGTTAAACATAAAGAAGGTGCAGATCCTGCTGCTGTTGTATATGATGCAATGGAAGCTGCGAAAGCTCGTAATGCAGACCTTGTTATCGTAGATACAGCTGGTCGGCTACATACTAAGGTTAACCTTATGGAAGAGCTTAAAAAGATGGGTCGTGTTGCGAATAACCACGTAGAAGGTGCGCCGCATCAAACATTGCTCGTTTTAGATGGTACTACGGGTCAAAATGCAGTAAGCCAAGCTAAATTATTTGGTCAAGCTGTACCAGTAAATGGTATTGTAGTAACTAAGCTAGATGGTACGGCAAAAGGCGGCGTAGTTATCTCTATTAAAGAGGAACTAGGTGTACCCGTACGCTGGATTGGCGTTGGCGAAGGTATGGATGACTTGCGTCCATTTAATGCAAAAGAATTTGCTAATGCACTATTTAATAAAGGAATGATTCAAGGTGACAAATAAATATAACCGGGAATTCTTACTTGAATATGTAGAATCTGAAAATAAAAAAAATGAATGTAATGTTAGCCTAGAAAATATGAATAAGATAGTTAGCTTAATCGAGTACTTCGGAATTGAACTATATCGCCCCATTACGAGATTGCTACTTTCAAACTGGGAAGAGATTACAGATCGTATTAATAACTATACTGAATCAGATTGGATGATGGCTGATGAAATTCAGAAGACCACACCTACACTAGATCGTTTTTCTATTGCTATGCTCATCGAAGTCTTAGAAGGTGAGGATACGTTGAATCAAGCGGAAAATGCAGGTCGTCGTTTGACGGATGAAGAAATGAAAGCCATCCGTAAACATCAGGATGAACAGTAATGAAGCATAGTACATATAATTACGAGGGGGGCCAACCATTTAAAGTGGAGGCGCCCTTTACGCCTACAGGTGACCAACCTACCGCGATTCAATCTTTAACAGAAGGTATTGAACGCGGTGAATGGGCTCAAGTTTTGCTCGGTGCCACTGGTACTGGTAAGACCTTTACAATGGCTAAGGTTATTGAAGCAGTTCAAAAGCCGACCTTGATCATTGCTCATAATAAAACCTTGGCGGCTCAATTATGTAGTGAATTTAAAAGTTTCTTTCCAAATAATGCGGTAGAATACTTTGTATCTTACTACGATTTTTATCAACCGGAGGCCTATATTCCTTCTAGTGATACATATATCGAGAAGGATGCGTCTATTAATGATGAAATTGATAAACTGCGACATAGTGCTACGATGAGCCTTTTTGAGCGTCGCGATGTCATTATCGTTGCTTCGGTTAGCTGTATTTATGGCTTAGGTGACCCTGAGGACTATTCTGATCTTGTATTGTCCTTGCGCTTGGGTCAAACGAAATCGCGCGATGAAATCTTATCTAAACTCGTAGATATTCAATATACGAGAAATGATATGAACTTTATCCGCGGCACATTCCGTGTGCAAGGGGATACGATTGATATTTTCCCTGCCGCTTATAGTGAAAGAGCCATTCGGGTGGAGCTCTTTGGTGATGAAATCGACCGCCTCGTAGAGGTAGATTCCTTGACCGGTGAAGTTATTGCGGAACGAAAACACGTTGCTGTCTATCCAGCATCTCACTATGTAACGACGAAAGAGAAGATGAATATTGCTGTAGAGCGTATTGAAGCCGAATTAGATGAGCAGTTGGCGAAGTTAAAAGCTGCTGACCGCCTATTGGAGGCGCAGCGCTTAGAACAGCGTACGCGGTACGATATAGAAATGATGCAGGAGATGGGCTATTGCTCGGGCATCGAAAACTATTCACGTCATATGTCTGAACGCAAGGCTGGGGAAGCACCGTTTACATTGATTGATTATTTCCCAGATGATTTCCTCATCATGGTGGACGAATCGCATGTGACGATGCCTCAAATTCGTGCTATGTATAATGGTGACCGCGCCCGTAAAGAATCTCTTATAGAATACGGCTTCCGTCTTCCTTCTGCACTCGATAATAGACCTCTTCAATTCGATGAATTTGTAGAGCGTATCAATCAAATTGTATACGTATCGGCAACGCCTGGCCCATACGAAATGGAAGTAGAAACGAATATTGCAGAGCAAATCATACGTCCTACGGGCCTATTAGATCCATCTATAGAAATTCGTCCTATTAAGGGGCAAATGGATGACTTGCTCGGTGAAATTCATAAGCGTGCTGCCAAGAATGAGCGTGTCCTTGTTACGACCTTAACAAAGAAAATGGCAGAGGATTTAACAGAGTTCTTGAAGGAAATGGGCGTTCGCGTTCGATACCTTCATTCAGATATCGTTACCATCGAGCGCGCTGAAATTATTCGTGATTTGCGGGCTGGCGTATTCGATGTACTCGTTGGTATTAACTTACTTCGTGAAGGTCTCGATATGCCTGAGGTTTCCTTAATTGCTATCTTAGATGCGGATAAGGAAGGTTTCTTGCGCTCCGATACGGCTATGATTCAAACTATAGGTCGTGCGGCCCGTAATGTGAATGGTCATGTTATCATGTACGCAGATCGTGTAACAGGTTCTATGCAACGAGCTATCGATGAAACTGATCGTCGTCGTGCCGTGCAAGAGACTTATAATATTGAACATAATATTACGCCTAAATCTGTATCTAAAGATGTAAAAGAGCTTATCGAATTAACGAAAATCGAAGAAGATATGGTTACCGATGGAAAGGGACTTTCACCGAAAAAAGGAAAGCAAAAAAAATCCTCAGAGGGCATGGACCATGGACACGAACCATATGTTCAAGATACATCAACACCTAAGGTGGCAGATATAACACCGGAAGAATTGTACAATAAGATTGAAGAGCTAGATCGTCAAATGAAGGCCGCCGCCAAGCAACTTGAATTTGAAACCGCAGCTAAGTTACGTGATCAATTGGGCGTATTACGTCAACAATGGTCCGATATGCATAGTGCAGGAGATAGCAAGTTGAAGAAGCCAGTTTCTACCAAATCTAGAAAGCGGACAAGTCCAAAAAGTAAATCTTAGGAGCAATTTTAAAAGATTGTAAGAAAACACATAGATTATATAGACTATATGTGCGATAATATACATATATTATTTCATGTTAGTAATCAGAGAGATGATGCCGTTTGGTATCATCTCTTTAAATAGGAAAGATAATGAAAGATCAATTGATTGTAAAAGGTGCGCGTCAGCATAACCTAAAAAATATTGATATATCCTTACCACGTGATCAGTTTATCGTCTTAACTGGCCTCAGTGGTTCGGGTAAATCATCCCTAGCATTTGATACGATTTACGCAGAAGGGCAACGACGTTATGTTGAGTCCCTGTCTGCGTATGCACGTCAATTTTTGGGACAAATGGATAAACCCGATGTCGATTATATTGAAGGTTTATCTCCAGCTATTTCTATCGACCAAAAGACTACCAGCCGTAATCCTCGTTCTACAGTGGGCACTGTTACGGAGATTTACGACTATTTACGTCTCTTATTTGCACGCGTAGGTCATGCACACTGCCCAGAGTGTGGTAAGCCTATTACCCAGCAAACAATACAACAAATGACCGATGATGTAATGAGCTTTCCCGAAGGTACTAAGGTTTTAGTGCTAGCCCCTATGATTCAAGGTAAAAAGGGGGAACATAAATCGGTATTTGAACAACTTCGCAAAGAAGGCTTTGTTCGTGCTCGAGTAGACGGTGTAGTGCGCACTTTGGACGAAGAAATCGTATTAGAGAAGAACAAGAAACACTCCATCGATATCGTTGTGGACCGCCTCGTTGTAAAAAAAGGCATTGAATCTCGGTTGGCTGACTCTATGGAGACCGCTTCAAAATGGGCAGAAGGCATCGTTGTGATTCAAGAGGTAGACGGACCTGAACACATGTATAGCCAACATTTTGCGTGCCCAGATTGTCATATTTCATTACCTAAAATTGAACCGCGTATGTTCTCTTTTAATAGTCCGTTTGGTGCGTGCCCATCTTGTTTAGGTATTGGTTCTACTATGGAGGTTGATGAGGAGCGCGTTATTCCAGATGGATCTATTAGCTTTGCCGATGGTTGCGTGCAAGCCTTGAGCTCTAATCCTAATGCTTGGTTTATGCGTCAAGTAGAAGGTCTATTAAAAGCTAATGGATATTCCTTAGACTCCACCTATGATGAATTGCCGAAAGCATTACAGAAAAAGGTGATGTACGGTACGACGGATAAGGTAAATTTCACCTATGAAAATATGAGAGGTGAGATAAAGGAATTCTTTACTGAGTACGAAGGTATTTTACCGATGGTTAAGCGCCGTCATAGTGAAGCCTCTACAGACTCTATGCGTGAAGAATTTGAAAAGTTTATGTCTATTAAGCCGTGTACTACATGTCATGGGGCTCGTCTTAAACCTGAAGTATTAGCTATTACTGTAGGGGATAAGAATATCAACGAAGTAACGCAGTTAACTATTAAAGAAGCACTCGATTTCTTTGGTAATCTACAGTTAACTGAACGTGAACAAGTGATTGGTGCTCAAATTTTAAAGGAAATCAATGCTCGTCTAGGTTTCCTTAATAATGTAGGTCTCGATTACCTAACAATGAACCGTAGTGCAGGCACATTATCTGGTGGTGAAGCACAGCGTATTCGTCTAGCTACGCAAATCGGCTCTGGTTTGGTAGGTGTATTGTACATCCTAGACGAACCGTCCATAGGTCTACATCAACGAGATAATGATCGACTCATCGATACCTTAAAAGGATTGCGGGACTTAGGTAATACCTTGCTCGTTGTAGAACACGACGAAGATACGATGCGTGCGGCTGACTATCTCGTGGACATTGGTCCAGGTGCAGGTGAGCATGGCGGTCAAATTATTGCCGCTGGTTCTGTTGACGAAGTTATGAAGGTAAAAGACTCTATTACGGGTCAGTATTTGAGTGGTCGTAAATTTATCGCTCTTCCGGAAGAACGCCGTAAACCAGGTAAGAACTGCATTGAAATTCGCGGTGCTAAGGAAAACAATTTACAAAATGTAAATGTAAAATTCCCTATTGGCTTGTTTAATGTTGTTACTGGTGTCAGCGGTTCTGGTAAGTCTACCTTGATTAATGAAATTCTCTACAAAGGTTTAGCTAATCAATTATATCGCTCTAACCACAAAGTAGGGGCTCATAAAGAAATCCGTGGTCTTGAACATATCGATAAAATCATCAATATTGATCAAAGCCCTATCGGACGTACACCTCGTTCCAATCCAGCTACATATACAGGTGTATTTGATGCCATACGCGAACTATATAGTCAAACACCGGAAGCAAAGATGCGCGGTTACAAACAAGGGCGCTTTAGCTTTAACGTAAAAGGTGGCCGTTGTGAAGCTTGTCGTGGTGACGGTATCATTAAAATTGAAATGCACTTCTTACCAGATGTGTATGTACCTTGTGAGGTTTGTAAGGGAGCCCGTTATAACCGAGAAACCTTAGAGGTTAAATACAAAGGTAAATCTATTGCAGATGTACTAGATATGACGGTAGATGATGCGGTTGAGTTCTTCAGCGCTATTCCGAAGATCAATCGTAAAATGGTTACCTTGCAAGAGGTAGGTCTTGGCTATATTCGTTTAGGTCAGGCGGCTACAACATTATCTGGTGGTGAAGCACAACGCGTTAAATTAGCTACTGAATTAGCTCGTCGCAGCACAGGTAAAACGCTATACATCCTAGATGAACCTACTACAGGTCTTCACGCCGAGGATATTCGCAAGTTATTACACGTATTGCAACAACTCGTAGAGGGTGGCGATACAGTTGTCGTTATCGAACATAATTTAGATGTTATTAAGATGGCTGATCACATTATTGATCTTGGTCCTGAAGGTGGTAATCGCGGAGGCACTATCGTGGCAATTGGTACGCCTGAGGAAATTGTTAAGGTGAAAGAAAGCTATACCGGGAAATTCTTAGGCCCTGTATTGGAACAGACTAAGAAATTTATGAAAGCAGCGAAGCATAAGAAATAAAATAGTACATATATTTAAGTTTCTATAAAAGAAAAAT
Organism: Veillonella sp. AF13-2; assembly: GCF_003603295.1. Taxonomy (NCBI): domain Bacteria; kingdom Bacillati; phylum Bacillota; class Negativicutes; order Veillonellales; family Veillonellaceae; genus Veillonella; species Veillonella sp. AF13-2. Next base: position 710,443 of record NZ_QTMT01000001.1, on the reverse strand, counting down.
CATAAAGAGAATAGACTACATCCTTCAACTTATAAAGGTCAATACTTAAAGAAGTGTGTAATCTATTCTCTTGTAATCTACAAGGAAAGGAGGAAATATGCCGTCTGAAGAATTACTGGAAAAGGTTAGTCATTTGCCAACTACACCAGGCGTATATTTGTGGCGTGATCAATATAACCGAATTATTTATGTAGGTAAGGCTATTAACTTGCGAAATCGTGTGCGTTCCTATGTGCGTAACGATGCAAATCGCGCACCAAAGGTTACGGCCATGATGAAACGAGCCGTCGATGTGGAAGTTATTCAAACAAAAACGGAGATGGAAGCGCTCATCTTGGAGAATACACTTATCAAGGAGCATGAACCGAAATATAATATTAGGCTTCGTGATGATAAGACGTATCCCTATGTTAAAATATCAGTGCAAGAGGATTACCCACGCGTATATATGACGCGTCGCCTAGAGCGTGATGGAGCCAAGTACTTTGGCCCTTTTACAGATGTCACATCTGTTCATGTGGTACTGAAATTAATACGACAGTACTATCCATTGCGTACCTGTAAGTCTATGAAGGTAGAACGCCCATGCTTGCAGTATCATATGCATTACTGCGAGGCACCGTGTTTTAACAAAATATCTGTACCGGATTATCGAAAGTATATTGACGAAATCATAGAACTTTTTGAAGGTAAACCTATACCATTGCTAAAGGAAATTAAATCAAAGATGGAGGCTGCTGCAGAAGATTTGCGCTTTGAAGATGCTGCACGTTATCGTGATCAATTGTCTAGCATTGAAAAGATACAAGAAAAGCAACGCATGGTTACTCAACGTGGCGACTTAGACGTCTTAGGATTGGCTGTAGATACATCGATGGCCTGTGTACAGTTGCTATTCATCCGCGGTGGTCGTCTGTTAGGCCGTGAGAATTACTTTGTGCAACATGATGGAGATAGTTCAGAAACCATTATGACAGACTTTATCAAGCAATACTATGGAGATACAAACTTTATTCCTAAAGAGTTGTTACTACCTATGGAGAGTACAGATAGAGACTTATTAACAGAATGGTTTACACAGCTCAAAGGCCAACATGTAGATGTATCTGTGCCACAACGTGGCTATAAGATGGATATGATTAAGATGGCTCATGAAAATGCAGAAACTTTCCTTGAAGAACGTCGTCGTCAGTGGCAGCACCAAATCGATAAGACTGGCGGGGCGGTTAAGAAGCTAGCCGAGATCCTCGACTTGCCACGTTTACCTGAACGTATGGAGTGCTTTGACATATCTCATACACAAGGGGCTGAAACGGTAGCTTCCATGGTTGTTTTTGAAGGTGGTAAGCCAGCAAAAAAGGAATATCGCCGCTTTAAACTGAAAACCACACAAGGTAAACCTGATGACTTTAAATCGATGGCTGAAATTATGGAACGTCGTTACGGTAATGAAACAGACTGGCCTATGCCAGATCTTATTATCATCGATGGTGGTAAAGGTCAGCTCAATGCGGCTTTGCCGTTAATCCGTGCTGTTGGTGTTACAGATGTGCCAGTTATCTCCTTGGCTAAGCGTATTGAAGAGGTCTTTGTAGAGGGACAATCTGAAAGTATCATTTTGAGTCATCATACGCCGGAGCTTCAATTACTTCAACAAATTCGTGATGAAGCGCATCGCTTTGCCATTACCTATCACCGTAAGTTGCGCGGTAAGCGAAATCTTGAATCTATTCTTGACCATATTGAAGGAATCGGGCCTAAACGCCGTAAGGCCTTATGGGCTCACTTTAATAGTTTAGAGGCCATGAAAGAGGCATCTATTGATGAACTTGCAAATGTAGAATCTATGAATTATAAGACGGCAGAAACGCTATATAATTTTTTCCGTATGTCCAAAGTAGAGAAACAAGAAGCTTTAAAATAAGACTTTCATAGTCATATACCTAATTAAAATATTAGTCTATTTTAAAGGGCCCATATACTAATAGATTATGTATTTGGAATCTTTTACAATAAAAATGCACCTATTGATTACTTACACTTAAGCGTAATCAATAGGTGCTTTTATTATTTTGCAATAGTTTTAGGTTTGTAATTTTGCAATAGTTCTAGGTTTGTAATGTTGTATGTAGTATGTGCGAAGTGTAAATAATATACCCGCAACTACTACGCTAGCCAACAAACCAATCCATACGCCAAATGGTCCATAATTAGGATTTTTAGCAAGGGTATAAGCCGTTGGGAAACATACACCCCAATAAGAAATGAGTGAGATGTAAAGAACTACTTTAACATCCTTGTAGGCTCTTAGAATACCTTGTAATGGAGTACCTATGGCATCGATGGCAGCAAAAAATATGCCATACCCAAGAAAGTGATAAATAAGTTCATATACTTCATCATCGTTTGTAAATAAATCCGCAATATTATCCATATGAGTGAACGTAAAGGCACAAATGAGAACGGCTATGATGATGGCTAATACACGAGAAATATAAGAGTACTGGATGGCTTCCTTTTTTCGTCCTGCACCGAGTTCATAAGCAACGGCAATGGTAGAGGACATGGCGATACTTAATGGTAAGCAGTAGAATACATTAGTAAAAGAAATGACAGATTGATGAGCTGCTACTACAGCAGATCCAAAGTGAACCATTAAGAGCCCAGCAATGCTAAAGATACTAGCTTCAAAAAAGATAGAAAAACCTATGGGAATACCAACTTGTAATTGTTCACGGATATAGTGAAAATTCGGGCTATGGAAATCTTTATAGATGCGATAGCCTTTTAACTTAGGATGCAATAGAATGACTAAGCTAAATAGAACGAAGTTTGTCCAACAGGCACCAGCAATACCGTAGCCAGCACCAACACCACCAATTTCAGGAAAACCGTAATGACCAAAGATGAGTGCATAATTTAAGAATACGTTAATCACAAAGCTTGTAAAGACGATGGCCATGGAGTAATGCGTTAATCCGTGAGAATCGACAGTATTACGCAAGGTATTTACCCAGAGTAATGGGAATAAACCAAGTGCAAAGGCTTTCAGATAACTAATACATACCTCGGCGGCAGCCGGTTCAAGATTTAAATATGTCAATAAAGGGCGTAAGCCGAATATACCAATTAATAAAATTAAAAATGCTAGTCCTGTACCGATGAAAAGGCCTTGATGAAAGATTATTGGAATATCATCTGTTTTCTTAGCTCCTAATAGCTGAGAAATGATTGGCGTGATACCCATCAACGTTCCTTGTGCAAAAATATAGAAAAGGAGCCATAAATTATATCCCGTAGCGACTCCAGCTAAATCAGTCGTACTATATTGTCCCGTTAAAAAGATGGCGATGAAGGTAGCCCCAATCAGGGAAAATTGAGTGATGCACATTGGAGTAAATAGTTTTATGAACAACCATAATTTTTGCAGTATAGAATATGTTTGATACATACTAACCTCCCTAGTAACGATATATTATACCATACCATAAAGTAGCTTAATTTAATAGCCAAAACCTAAGAAAAAAAGGAATTAAATATATAAAAAAATAGAGCCCATATTATGATTATGTAAGGGGAGAAATGAGCTTATATAAACTATTTTATTTAATAAGAAAGAATTATGATAAAAACGTATATATATGTTGATAATTGAATTTTACACTACTTTACTATATCGATTATAATATATATACTATTGTTTTATTCTAAGGAGGATACATTGGACATCTTAACTGTACAAGGCTTATTAGCGATGCTGCAAATCATCGTTATTGATATTTTATTAGCTGGTGATAATGCCATTGTTATTGGTATGGCGGCTCGCAACTTACCCGCACATTTACAGAAGAAGGCGATTTTCTGGGGCACAGCTGGCGCCATTATTTTACGTCTTGTTATGGCATTCCTATTTGTAGAGGCATTGAACAATATCCCTGCTTTACGTTTAGTAGGTGGTATCCTTCTTTTATGGATCGGTTACAAGCTTGTTGTTGATGATGATAACGAGCACAATATTGAGGCTAAAGATAACTTGCGCGCTGCTATCATGACCATTGTCATTGCTGATGGAATTATGGGTATTGACAATGTTATTGGTGTAGTTGGTGCCGCTGGTGGTGATATGACATTAGTTGCTATCGGTATGCTTATTACAGTACCTATTATCATTTATGGTAGTACTTTATTTGTAAAAGTTATCGAACGCTTTCCAATCATCCTTTACGTTGGTGGCGGTATTCTTGCCTGGGTGGGTGCAGCGATGAGTGTGGAAGATAAATTAATTTCACATACCGTAGAACCGTATGCATTACTCATTAAAATTGGTGCTGTTATTCTCGTAGTAGGGGCATCTTTGTTAGTAAAGAAACTTAAAAAATAATGTAATATATCTCTTCTTCTAGTCATAGGCGGAGAGATATTTTTTTGTAAAAGTATAGTCATTATAAAGAACCTTATAGGCTAATCTTAAGAATAACTGTGGTAGTTTAAGTGCTTTCTTTTAGATGAGAAAATAGAGAATTTGTGGTATAGTTAAGGGATAGTTATAGAATTAGTAGAGTGAATTGAGGTAAGTATAGAATGGAATTTTTAGAAGCTGCAACGTGGATAACGATTAGTAAAATTATTTTGATCGATATTTTATTGGCAGGAGATAATGCCGTTGTTATTGGTATGGCAGCGGGTAAATTGGCGCCAGAATTACAAAAGAAAGCCGTTATCTGGGGTACAGTAGGGGCTATTGGAATGCGCCTTGTATTTGCCACTCTTTTAGTAGAAGCACTTACTTTAATTCCTCTTATTCATTTAGGTGGTGGCCTTGTACTTGTATGGATTGCCATTCAACTCTTAAAAGGTGGAGATGAAGATGCACATATCGAAGCTAAGAATTCCTTAATGGGAGCCATTTGGACAATCATTGTGGCTGATGCGATGATGAGTATCGATAATGTAATTGGCGTAGTTGGTGCCGCTAAAGGACATTTAGAGCTCGTTATTGTTGGTATGTTGATTACTGTTCCCATCATTGTGTTCTGCTCTACACTATTTGCTCGTATCATCAATAAGTTCCCTGTCATCCTTTGGGCTGGTGGAGCTTTATTAGGTTGGGTTGCTGGTGAAATGATTGTGGAAGATCCACTTCTTATGCCATATATACAAGGTGAAGAATTGCTCGTGAAATTTGGTACTGTATTCTTCGTACTTATCGTAACTGGCATGATTAAAATTTGGAAGAAAAGAGACGCGTAATGAACGGTACAAGTCGTACATCTCGTAAGAAAAAATCTAAACAACAAAGTAGAAACGGTAATTGTGTGAATAGAGGTCAATCAGTTATTAGTACATTATCTAAGAAGCAACAGGCCATACTCAATGCTCCAGTTAAGTTAGGTGATGAAGTATTAGTTACTATTCATGGTATCGGTAGCAGTGGTGAAGGTGTAGGTCGTGTAGAGGATTTTACAGTCTTTGTTCCCTTTGCCTTGCCTGGAGAGATCGTGAAAGTATCCATCAGTATGGTGAAAAAGACTTATGCTACAGGACGACTATTAGAAATTGTTTCCATTGCTCCTAATCGTATCGATCCGCGCTGTGATCTCTATGGCTTTTGTGGTGGATGTCAGTTGCAACACATTACCTATGAAGGCCAGCTTTCACTAAAAACACAAAAGGTGAAGGACGTTATCGAACGCATTGGTCATCAAAATCCAGAACTTGTAAAACCAGCATTGGGACCTAAAGAGCCATGGGCGTATCGTAATAAGATGCAAATGCCTGTGGGTGGGATTAAAGGGAATATTCAAATGGGATTCTATGCGATGGGATCACATGATATCGTACAAGGTACGAATTGTCCCATTCAAGATGAAGGTAATAATATCATTGCTCAAGCTTGCTACCAAATTGCTAAAGAATTTGATATTGAGCCTTATGATGAACATACTGGTAAAGGTGTGCTACGTCATGTAATTGGTCGCATTGGACAATCTGGATGGATGATTATCCTTGTAACCGCGACAGAACACTTGCCACATCAAGAGAAGTGGGTTGAAAAATTAACTGAACGAGCTCCCCAAGTGGAGACCATTGTTCATAATGTAAATGGGAAGCGTACTAATGTTATATTAGGACCTAAGAATCATATCCTCTATGGGGAAGGTACGATTATAGACCATATTAAGGACTTACAATTTACCTTATCTCCACACTCCTTTTTCCAAGTTAATCCTGAACAAACTACGGTGCTTTATGATCAAGCATTAGAGTATGCAGACCTAAAAGGAAACGAAACCGTTATCGATGCGTACTGTGGTACTGGTACTATTTCACTGTTCTTAGCTCATGAAGCAAAACATGTTATCGGCATAGAAATCGTAGAGCCAGCCATTATCAACGCTCGTGAAAATGCACGTCGTAATGGCTATGATAATACAGAGTTTATCGTCGCCGATGCGGCCGTGGAAATGCCAAAACTCTATAAAGCAGGTGTACGACCAGATGTTATCGTATTCGATCCAATCCGGGCGGGCTGTAAAGAAGAAGTATTAACTTCTGCGGCTGGTATGGAACCTAAACGCATTGTTTATGTATCCTGTAATCCTGCAACCATGGCACGAGACATTGAAATCCTCACACACTATGGGTATGAACTACAAGAAGTACAACCAGTAGATATGTTCCCAATGACAGCGCATGTCGAAGCAGTGGCTTTGCTCACTAGGATCGAAGAGACGTAGTACGCATAAGTATTATATATGAGGTAATCACTATGGCAACTTCTAATATGAAGGTTACTATTTTATGCCCTATAGAAATTGTGTGGGATACAGTGACGAATCTAAACGATTTTTCCTGGAGAAGCGATTTAAAGGCTGTAAAAATTATAGATGAGCATAACTTTATAGAGATTGCCAAGAATGGAATCGAAACTTATTTTAGGATTACAGAATGTATTAAATACCAGTCATGGATATTTGAGATAGACAATAAAAATATTAAGGGGACTTGGATTGGAAAATTCTACTCAAAGGGTGATAAAACGATTCTGGATTTTACTGAAAATGTTGTCTCTAAAAAAATAATATTTAAACCATTTATAAGTTTATATTTGAAACGACAACAAAGAATATATTTTAAGGATTTAAAAGTGAAACTAAATTGTAAAAAAAGCTAGTTTTATTTAGAGCGCACTAAATAAATATAACCATATATACTAGAAATAATATTATTTTTAGTAAAAATAAAAAAATATCATTATTATAACTTATTAATTTGGACTACTGTATCTATTATTTTTCTTAATAGTAACATATAATATAGTTGATTTGTATTATTATGTATGGTTTTGAAAGGATTGATAAGTTTCATGATTATTTTATTAGGTTTTATTGTTTTATTAGCCTGCTTAATTGTAGGTGTTAGATATGGTGGCCTAGGACTTGCTGCTATATCAGGTTTAGGTCTTGCCTTTTTTGTATTTGTAATTGGTTTGGTTCCAGGAAAACCACCTATTGACGTAATGTTGACTATTATGGCGGTTGTTACATGCTCTGGTTTTTTACAAGCTTCTAAAGGTTTAGATGTAATGCTAGTTTATGCTGAAAAACTTCTACGTAAAAATCCGAAGCAGATTACAATTTTGGCACCTATAACAACTTGGTTTTTGACTGTTCTTTGCGGTACGGGTCACGTTGTATATACAATGTTCCCAATTATATATGATATTGCAATCAAAGAAGGTATTCGTCCAGAACGACCTATGGCTGTATCATCTATTGCTTCTCAAATGGGGGTATGTGCTTCACCGGCATCCGTTGCAGTCGTATCCGTTGTTGCTATGTTAGTAGCGGCTAACTTCCCAGCTAGTGTAGTAACAATCTTGGCAATTACAATTCCAGCTACTTTCTGTGGTGTTATTGTTGCTGGTATTTGGAGCATGCGTCGTGGCAAAGATCTTGCAAATGATCCAGACTTTCAAGAACGTATTAAAAATCCTGAGCAACGTGCGTACATTTATGAAGAAAATAAAGAAGCAAGTGTTAAAACTGAACTTCCACGTACTGCATATTGGGCAACAACAATTTTTCTACTAGGTATTCTTATTATTGCTCTCTTTGGTAGTTTCCCTGAACAATTGTTACCACTTGTTCCAAATGCTAAAGGCGTATGGAAACCATTATCCATGACACCAACTATTCAAATTTCTATGCTTGTAATTGCTGCGATTATTCTTCTTGTGTGCAAGGTAAAAGTTAGTGATGTAACGAATGGTTCTGTATTTAAATCTGGTATGATTGCAGTTATCTCTGTTTATGGTGTAGCTTGGATGGCAGAAACATATTTCGGTGCTTACATTCCACAATTTAAAACTACATTGTCTGGCATTGTTGTAGCGTATCCATGGACATATGCTTTTGTGCTATTCTTGATTTCTAAACTGGTAAACTCGCAAGCGGCAGCACTTGCTATTGTAGTGCCAATGGGCCTTAGTGTTGGAGTAGATCCTCTCATTATTTTATCCTTTGTGCCAGCTTGTTATGCTTACTTTATTTTACCAACTTATCCATCAGACCTTGCATGTATCGGATTTGACCGTTCTGGTACAACGCGCATTGGTAAGTTCGTAATCAACCACAGCTTTATACTACCTGGTTGTATTGGTGTATTCACAAGCTGTGTGGTGGGTTACTTTATTGCTCACGCAATGTTTTAAAAGATATATACATATATACTTAAAAAATTTGTTATATATGAATCTAAAAGGTGCGACTGTTAATTGCAACGGTTGCATCTTTTAAATTTATATGACTTTCAACGAGATGCAGTACTTGCCATTATAAACAATTTATAACGATATAATGGTTGTATTCTTACAGATAATGTAGATTTAGCGAAAATGTCTATGTTAAATTGTCTGATGGATTCTATATATCAACACCTGTTGGTAGATATAATCTGTATTAGGCAATAGCTTTTTATGAAGGTACTGTAAAAAATATTTATTTTGTTGGTGAAACAAAGGGATCTATGAATTCAATGCAAATTCGATTGATTGAAGAATTCAAACCATATTGTGCACGAGATCACTTTAAAGCCATCAGTAAAGGGGATGTTGTTTATGATGTAGTTGATAGTTATAAATCACTACTTAATATTGTAACTAAGTAAATTAAACTTATATTATATAGGGAATATAATAATGGTAGTTAGTAAGTTTGTTAATTATAAATGGAGATGATTCTTTGGCTAATTATGCATATAGAGATAAAGAAAGACGACATATAGTACTAGCAAGTGAGGCTCTTGAAGAAGATCGAGACAAATCTTTTTATTGTCCATATCCACTATGTAATAGTAAATTATTTTTATGTGCTGTAGATGGCTCTCGGAAAGCATACTTTAGAGCAACTAAATCCGCGTATAAACATATTGCTAATTGTCCTTATGCAAATAGTTCAGTCATTTATGATAGCAATAAATTTAATCAGTTAAATTTTTCTTTTGTAAATGCAATGCAAGATCTATTCGTTAAGAATAATTCTAAATCTGCACCAAGTGACTATAAAAGTTCTATTCACGGTGAACAGGCTAATCATACAATAAGTACAATAAAGCAGATATATTCTATATGTAAACAATTTCCTCCAGATTACACGTACGGTAATGAGAAAATTGGAAGAATGATTCTAGATGATAGAACTGCTTACTGGTATTCTAAAGGTGTTTATGGCTTTAAAATAATTGAGGCTTGTGTAAAAGGGCGGCTTTATGATAATGATAAAAATAAGATTTATTTAGTAGCTCCGATAGCAAATCCCAATTATAATTTTATATTATCTATTCCTGATATAAATCTTTATAGAAAAATAAGGAATATGGTATTTGAAAATAATGATAAACTAATAATAGTTGCTGGAGATTGGAAGTCATCAAATTTAGGTTATTATTATTTTGAAACAATAATATATAGTGATAAACAAATATCTATTTTAAATTGATACATTATAAACTATTATGAGATTATTTCTTCTTATGGATAAATAATATAAAGCGTATCCTTTATAGGAGTAAGAAAATGGAGCTTCGTTCACTAACTAGAATTTCATTACCTAAGGATGAATACGTTTATTTGTTGGGGATGGTTATTTCAGTATTTATCTCTAATAATAGTTTTATTATAGAGAATATTATTAATACAGATAAATCTTATTCTTGGCAGGACTTGATTGATAAAGAATCAGGAAAACTTCGGCCATTTATTGCTAAAACAATCACTGAAAAAGTTGGTTCGGAAATATCCGATTTATTTTCTGAAATTCTCTATAAGCGTAATCGTATTATTCATAGTTTCAGATGTACTTCGTCTAAAAATGAACAAATTTTAGCTACAAAAGATAGACTTACTAATAAACAGTTTGATATAGGCGAGGAATATTTGGTGGAATTTATTAAGTTAAATGATATATTATTGGATTTATTACATAAATATCGTGGATACTAGAATAATATAATAATGACACTATTGTCATATATAGTGAAGGCCCTTCGCTTATGCGAGGGGCCTTTACTATACAACGATACATATAAATGTAATATAATTAGTATAAATAATTTATTGTGTTTAATGAGGCATGTGTTATGGGATTAATCTTAGATGTTGATAAAATAATGTACCAGTTGAGTAGGTGGAGACCAATATTTCATTCAGAAGCAGACTTTCAATTTAGCTTAGCATTGCTAATTAAAGAACAATATCCAAATTGTGATATCAGACTAGAGTTTGTACCTGAGTTTAATCCACATTTACATCTCGATATTCTTGTTATATTTGAGGGTAAATGGATTCCTATTGAGCTTAAATATACGACAAAAAAATGTATTAAAACTATAAATGATGAGGTATATGTATTGAAGGAGCAAGGTGCTAAGGATCAAGGGTGTTATAACTATTTAAAAGATATAATGCGTATAGAAGAGTTTAGGGATAAAGCTGATAAATTTATTGAAGGTTATACTATTAAGATAACTGGTGAGATGTCTTATTTAAGACCTCCAATAAAAGTAAATTGTACATACGCTGAATTTTCTATTGACGATGGTTCTATTAAAACTGGATGTATGAATTGGTCTACCAATACAGGAAAAGGAACAATGCGTGGAATGGAAGCACCTATAGTATTAACGGGTATGTATCCTATAAATTGGAAAGAATACTCTAAAGTTGATGATACTAATAGTGGTACTTTTATGTATCTTGTTAATACAGTAACTAAAGATAAGAAATAGAAAGTAATATACATTTATGATTATAGAAAAAGCAACAATAGAACAATATGAAGATGTTAGATCGTTTTATCATTTCCTTATAGATGGATTACAAGACTCTATTTACGATATAGGTTGGAAAAAGGATATTTATCCTGAGCCTGAATATTTAATGTCTTCAATTATTAAAGGCGAATTATTTATAGGCTTAACTGATAATAATATTATGGCAGCTATGATTATTAACCATGAATCAAATGAAGGATATCAGAATATTGACTGGCCCACAAAAGCCAATGTAGATGAAGTTATGGGCATTCATGCTCTTGGAGTTCATCCTCAATACTCTGGATATGGTTATGCTAAAGAATTAGTTGGATTTGCCATTAAATATGCTAAAGAAAATAACCAAAAAGCAATACGCCTTGATGTCCTTAAAGGCAATGTTCCTGCTGAGAAGCTATATTCTAGTATGGGGTTCAAGTATCTTTGTACATTACCCATGTATTATGAGGATACAGGCTTAACAGATTATGAGCTATACGAACTTAGTTTATAAGTTATCTACAAGAGAAATAATAGTTAAGCCCTTCGCTTATGCGAAGGGCTTTTACTATACACTCATACTTATAAATGTAATATAATGTAATTAGTAATAATCATTTTAAAAATATTATTTTACGGAGAGAGCTATGATACAGATAAAAGATTTAGGTACATTTGAAGCTGTGCCTGAAATAGTAATAGATATCGTAAAAGGAAATATTATAGCTTTAGAAAACGCATTAGTAGATGGTTGGCATATTCATAAACCTATACAATTGGATAATTGTAGTGAGTATTCCCCTCTAGAATTGGCGTTAGTAATGAATTGTTTACCAAGTGTTCAATGGTTAGTTGAACATGGTGCAGATCTAAATGAAGAAGAAAATCCAAGTTTCTTATTAGTCGTGCGATATGGAACAAAAGAGATTATCGAATACGTTGTGGCACATGGGGCCAATATACATGCTTTAAATTGTGTGAAAGTAGATGCTTTTCAGGCTGCCTTATATGGTAAGCAATATAAGCACTTACAGATAATTCATGACTTAGGCCATACAGTTCAGAAATATGGTAGTCCAGCTTTTAGAAATGCTATTACAGATAGAAATTATGAGGTCCTAGATTTCTTTATCAATCATGGTGTAGATATTAATTACAATGAACCAGATTCGGTATATCCTTTTAAACCAACACCACTATGTGTAGCGGCTCGGTATGTTGATTTACAGATGTGCAAATATCTAGTAGAACATGGTGCCGATGTGATCATCACGGAAAAGGATGGCATGCGTCCCTATAGTATTGCTGTTGAAAAGGACGATATGGAAATGGCTGAGTATTTTAAAAATCTAGAACCAGCAGGGTATCATGATTTACAGAATAAAATGGATCAATTGAAATCGTTTAAACTACCAAAAGCATTAGTTGCATTTTTAGAGTCGGATAATCTTTATTTTGAATTGCCATATTCTGATTTTATATCCATAGAATTTTTCCCTCTAATTGATACAATTCCATTTAAAGTAGGCCGCCGTAACCTATTGCGTTTATCTAAAGAGCTAGGCGAGTATAATGATTGGCAAATTGTATGGGATCCTAGGTCTAAAAAGATTGGTTGTTATGATATAGAGCATCAAGAGTTACGAGAACTTTGCAAGTTTGATGAGTTTATGGCAGATATGTCAGGTCAATTAGAAACCTTATTCTAATGTATATTGTAAAGTTGAGGAGATACATATGGTAGATGCAGTTGAGAAAGCCTATACAGACTGGTCAATTGATGTAGGTGACTATAAGTATGAAGGAATTACATTGAATGAAGTTGAGCAAAATCTCTACGCTATTGAGGATCAAGAGCAGGATTTTGTAGTTATCTCACCATCAAATGCAATTCCGATAGATAATAAAATGTATAACTTTGTACAAGTTTGTAGTGATCAAGATACTGATTTATTACATATAGAGCTTAGTGTAACTAATGATGGTGAGCAGGGTGCGATAATATACGGTAAAAATGAGCTAGGCCCTCAAGAGACATTCCATATCATAGAAGAATTTATTGCACATCATAAGGTACCATCATTAGATGATTGGGAAGTCGTACTAGATTTAAGACCGAAGATGGAAAGCTATGTAAAGGGTACAAACGATGACTAATCCGGTAATATATGATGAACAATTAGGGCAATATACCATATCCTACGAAGGAATACAGTTTTGCTGGGATGATGAATTCAAAGATTTACATTATTTTGCCATAGATGGATGATATATTTTCCATGATTTTGCTAGTATGACTTATATGTGGAGTCTATTATGTTATATACAACCAATAACATTTTGTATAAGTATATTCGCTATCGATTTAGACGGATTCAGATTCAGTGCAATATGTTATATGAAATAGAACCAGAGGAAGAAGATGAGATTTGTCGTAATCTATTAAAAAAGAGAGCGAAGATATTAATTCCAGTTGGTATATTATATTTTTTGCTTTTTGGGGTTATTTTCGCTTGGCTAGTAGGAACAAGTGAGGAGTTAAATCCATTAATGCAATGGGAATTAAGAGTGATAGACTATGTGATACCCATTTTAAATACTATTGATTTTAAGTGGTATGCATATTCTCTAGATCTATTATGGGTAGCAATTATATTAGCGCCTATAGCGATTATAAATGCATCTCCTTATATCATTTTTTCCTATATTGTAGATACCATATTGATACGACGTGAGGTAAAAGCTTTAATCAAAACTTATTCTATGAATGAGTAATTAAAAATTTAGATTATATCGGTTTAAACTAGGAGAGGGTATTATGAGTAATCTGAAAGATTTTAATTGGACCGGATTTTGGAACGATGTTGACTATGCATTTGAATCCTATATAGGGAAACCTGTTACTGATGAGGATATTAAAGTAGCTGAAGCAAATCTAGGGTATACATTGCCTGCAGCATATATTGAGCTACTTAAAAACCATAATGGTGGTGTAGTAAAGAAAAATTGTTTCATTAATGATGATGACGATTGTGTATACGTAACAGGTATATATGGCATCGATAGAGATAAGAAATACTCTCTTTTAGGTGAGATGGGGAATGAATTTTGGATTTCGAAAGTAAAATATCCCCCTATCGGTGTCGTTGTAGCCGATACGATTTCCGGTGGTCACGACATGATTTTCCTCGATTATCGTGAGTGTGGTCCAAGCGGTGAACCTAAGGTTGTACGGGTAGATCAAGAATGTGATTACTCCATGACTCCCTTAGCAGATAACTTTGGTGACTTTATTAAGAGCTTATATTTCAATATAGAAGAAATTACGGATGAAGAGTTTCAATCGTTAAGTGATGCGGAAAAGGTTAAGCTCCTTAATGAACAAGAGGGCATCGATTTCAAGCGTGCGATGGAGTTATTAACTAACATAGGCATTGATAATTTGTCGCCTATATTGTTAAGCGCCTTAGGACGTATGTATAATAATACTGGCCGCGCAGCAGAGGCTATCGATTTATTTAATCGTATTGATGAAACACATTGCGATTGGTCTTGGTACTATCGTTGTGGCTATGCTCATGGCATGCTAGGGTATGGTAAAAGCTATGAATCTGAACATGTACAGAAGGCATTACACTTAATAGAAACAGCCATGAAAATGACGAAAGAAGCCCATTTAGATAAACAACTTGGTTGGTGCTGTGAAGTAGTAAAATATCAACTATTTAAAATCAAGCCAAAAGAGTACAAGGAGGATTATCCTTTGATATTTGAAACCATTAAGAATGTCTTTGATAAGAAAAATAGTAAAGATACTAAAGATACTAAAGAAGGTACAGATACTGAAGACGTTACTGATTGCGATGAAGATAACTATCCTACATATGATGTAGTGCATTGGGTATTTAACAAACATACATATAGTAGAGAAGAGTTTTCCAAAGAATACAATAAAGAAGTAGAGAAATATGTAGATGATGATCAAACAGATGACAACGATAGATTAGAAGAACCGGAAATTCTAGTAACCTATGAAGCTTGGATTGAAAGTGAAGACCAACTTTTTGATAATGAACGTGTTACCGACGAAGAATTGCTGGAAGAAGATAAAGAAGATGGCATGTGGCAGGTAGAAATTATGGCTCATCTTGTAGCGGATAATGGTACCTATTTTACTAGAGAAGAATTGCTCTTTAAATTGCACAATTTGATGGCCAATAAAGAATTAGGTGATCACGTATTCTTTGAAGGTATTGAATACGAAGGTCATGAATGTGAAGGGTACGGACTTATAGATAATGAAGATGGTATACCTGTATTCTTTATTGTTTGTGGTAGCTAGTTAGTATAGAACATTATAAGACGATAATAGATTAGCCCTTTGCTTATGCGAGGGGCTTTTACTATACACATAGAAATTATATACTTTTGTGCTTTGGGCTACGATATTTTATAGGGGATTCGTGTAAACTGTCGAGGAATACATTAGGAATAATGAAATCAAAGCATTGTTTAAAAGATTACAAGGAGGATTATTCTATGATTTTTGAAATGATCAAAAACCTTTTTAACAAAAATGAGAACACGGAAAAGATTGAATATCTTGGTGTTGATAAAGATGGTAATAAAATATATGAAGGTTACTATCATGAGTTTAAGGGAATTCCTTGGGGTTTCAATAAAACTACCTATACTAGAGAAGAGTTTGTTAAGGAGTTTTATACATGCTTAGAAGAGCATAAAGTTAATCCTGATAATTTACCACCATTAGTAGAGCCTGAAATTTTTGTAAGCTATGAAGCTTGGATTGAAAGCAAAAGTCAGCTCCACCCTAATGAACATTTATACGAGGTAGACGAATTACTAGAAGACGATAAAGAAGATGATATGTGGCAAGTTGAAATCTATGCTCGCCTTAAAGCAGATAATGGGCAGTACTTTACTACTGAAGAGCTTCTTTTCAAGATACATAACTTAATGGCCAATAAAGAGCTCGGTGATCATGTATTCTTTGAAAATCTAGTCTATGATGATCACGAATTTGAAGCTGATGAAATTGAAGATATTGACGATAATGATGAAGGTATTCCTGTATTTGTTGTATGGCTTGGTAGCTAGTTAAATAGTCTTTTTTGTTATAAACTATTATTTTAAAATCTGTAATTTATTGTTTTGTGTTGTTTGTTATTATTATGCTAAGATGAGTTCATATACATATTGATAATATGAGGGGAAGTGTATTGTATGTCTATAACTATTGAACAGTTTTTATCTTTTTCTGAAAGTGAGCAATTACAAACTGTTAAAGAGCTTAATGATACTGGAAATGTAAAAACTATTATTGATGTGTTAACTAGTGTAGGCATAGAAAACTTATCTATATCTCTGTTAGGTGAGCTCGGTAGAGCTTATAACAATAATGGCAATGAAAAAGAGGCAATTAAGGTATTAGAGTCTATTGATGAAGAGTATCGTGATGCGGTGTGGTATTATCGCTGTGCCTATGCGTATGGAGCTGTTGCTTTAGATAATAATGAATCGTATACATCAGATACTATGAAACAGATGCTAAGATTAGTAGATCAGGGCGTACGTTTAGCTCAGGAAAAGAATCTGGATGATATAAAATCGTACTGTTTTGAAGTCATTGATATGTGCTATATGCAGATGGACTTTGAACAGTGTGAAGCAGAGTATCCTGAGTTATGTAAAGCTTATAGCAATTATGTAGCAGAGAAAAAGAAGAAACGAGAAGGTGTACCTCGTCATCGGACCATTACTATTGAAGAAATCCAAGCTACAGATGATATGTGGACTATAAATGAACCGGCTTATTGGTCAATCAATATTTATGGTTCATACGATGACTATTTGGAATCTGCAAAACCTTTCACTTTAGAGCAACGATACCTTAATGCAATATGTTGGTATTTTGCCGAGGTCAATAATGGTGGTCATCATCAGTTTTTATATAACTCAACAGGCATTGTATGGGAAGATGCTCTTGCTGGCTTACGCCTCTTCAAGATGGATGAGCTAGCAGATAATTTACAATCAGTTATCGATTACTTTGGTGGTTCAGTTCCATTTGATAGAGCTGAACGATGGACAATTTTACAAGACTGGGAAAATGAAGAGGAATTGTTCGATTTTCTCGATAAAAAAGATGATGTAGTGTATGAATATGATGGAATTTATGAAGATACATTTGTACATGAACATCCTGAATTATTTGTATTTGATGGTACCTATACGATTCCAGAATAAGCTTGGGATATTTAACAAGATATAATCGATGTAACCGGTACAACTGGTACAACTGGTACTTTCACTATGTTAATCGATTTTATTATGTAGTAACTTTCACCAAGTAGAAACGATATATTAGAGGTATTACATGTTAGATAAACAAGGCGTATATGATTATTTACGTGACCATCATATCGATTTTGAAATTACAGATCACGCACCATTATTTAGTATGGACGATAAGCCAAATGTGCAGTTGCCCTATCCTGAGTGGGATGCGAAGAATTTATTTATACGAGATCATAAACGAGAGCATTACTATTTAATTACCGTTCGTGGTTCTAAACGTGTAGATTTAAAACAATTCCGTAAGGATCACAAGCTAAAAAAGATTTCTTTTGGTTCCGAAGAAGAGCTATGGAATATATTGAAGATTAAACCAGGTCATGTATCTCCATTCTGCTTACTTCACGATGAAGAGCGGAAAGTTCATTACTATATTGATGCGGATTATAAGGATAATCTCATAGGCATTCATCCGAATGAAAATAATGCAACTGTATGGCTTCAGGGAAAAGATTTAGTTAAATTAATTGAAGAGCATGGTACAATAGTAGAATATATTACATTGTAATTTAGTAGAATCGGAGCATGTATGAATAGAAAACTATTAAAACGCATTCTAGTAACATCTGCTATAGCAATATTAGGTGTAAACACATCTTTTGCAGCTCTTGTTATGGAACGGGATCAATCTGTAGATACAGCACCTAGCGTAGGTATGTATCGTTTCGAAGTACCTGTAGAGTTACAAGGAGCTTATAATAGTGCAGGTGTAGCTAATCTGACAGCATCTATGGAAAAAGAGCCTAATACATTGTCCATGAATGTGGCTCATGTAAAGGGGAATTCTTCGGAGTCTTATGTAGTTGAAATCTATAAAGATTTAGCTGCTATTGAAGTACATCGCAAATCTGATCATTATCAGGCATTTGTTAATGAAGTCGGTTCTAAATTAACAAATCGCAAGATGTACGATGTACAGTCTGTACTTTTATTTGAAAAGAAAGATGCATTATCTATCGTAAATGATGGTAAGGCGGTAGTTACCTTAACTGAGTTTACTGTTGATAGCAATGAAATCGATACGGTACAACGACAATATCAACTCGATATGGAACGTGCCGTTCGGGATGATGCGGGTTATAAGGCTGGTTATGTGCTTCGTGAAAGAAACGCAAAAAATCGCTGGTATGTCATTCAAATCTATAGCGATCAAGATGCTCTTACTAAACATTTGAACAGCCCAGGTTATCGTTTTATGATGAGCCAAATTCAAGGTAGTCTACAAGGGGTTACTACTAAAGTATTAGCTGGGGATATCCTTGTAAACCATGGTGGTCAATCATTTGTTAGACCTTAGTTTTTGATATAATACTAATCAGTAAAGTTACTGCTAGCATATTATGTGCTAGCAGTTTTTTACTATATAATAGGTTATAATCTAGTTAATTCTACTTAGGAGTTATATATGACACAGCAAGAACGATTACGCTATCTTTTAGAGAGATTAGTAGCAGAATATAAAGAGAAACATAAGGAACATATAGATATTCCCGTAAGTGAAGAAGAACAGTTTACTCTATTTAGAGCACTATGTAATATTCGTCCTGCAGGAGCCATGCCCGCTGAATGGATGAAGATAGAGGATGAATATTTAAATACATTAGCCCATGAAAAGGGCATCATCACAATTCATGATATGGAAGAGCGAGAGTCTCAAATCTTTTTATGGCAAGGTGATATTACTCGACTAGCTGTTGACGCCATTGTTAATGCAGCCAACAATCAATTGCTTGGATGCTTTGCGCCTAACCATAAATGTATCGATAATGCTATCCATACCTTTGCTGGTATTGAGCTTCGTATGGAATGTGCAAGAATGATTGAGTATTTAGATATGCCTGAAAAGACTGGTGTAGCTCGAATGACCTATGGGTATAATTTACCAGCAAAACATGTACTTCACACTGTTGGACCTATTATTTACGAAGAGGTAACAAATAAAGAGCGAAATGAATTAGTCTCTTGCTATCGCTCCTGCTTAGAGTTGGCTAATGCTTATAACTTACACTCTATTGCATTCTGCTGTATCTCTACCGGTGAATTCAGATTTCCGAATGAAGAGGCCGCACAAATTGCTATTGATACGGTGCGTACTTATTTAAAAGAAACTAATAGCAAAATACAAGTGGTATTTAATGTATATAAGGATATAGATTATGACATCTACAACAAACTATTGGGATAACTAACATACTCCTTTTGAAATTCATAAAAATGCTGTATCATTTAATAATGACATACAAAAGGTATTGAATGATTTGTTATCTAAAGAAGGAGCTAATGTACTATGAACTATAAATACACCTATGAAAGTCCATTAGGAACTATGATTATGCTTGGTACATTATCATACTTAACAGATTTATTTTTTATTGATGAAGCTCATGCACCTAGTTATGATGATGCGGAGTATATAGAGCAACTAACAGGTCCATTTGAAGTAACAATTATGTGGCTAAATCAATACTTTAATGGTAAAAAGCCCTTTATTACACCTCCCATCCAGTTAGAAGGTACTGAGTTCCGTAAATCCGTATGGTCTATATTACAGACAATTCCTTATGGTGAAACTACAACATATGGAGATATTGGTAAACAGATTGCACAGGAACAAGGTAAAGAGAAATTCTCTGCTCAAGCCGTAGGGGGGGCTGTAGGGCATAATCCAATTTCTATCATCGTTCCTTGTCACCGTGTTATTGGTAGTAATGGCCAGTTAACAGGCTATGCAGGGGGCATTGAACGTAAGAAATATATGCTAGACCTAGAGTCGGAGCATAAATAAAGTAATAGTAAATATAAAACATAGATAATAATAAAAGAGATTACTTCTATGTATAGTTAGACATACATAGAAGTAATCTCTTTTTGTGTTTAGATATATTTAGTTGTAATGTAAATAGATATCGTAATAATAAGAATACGAGCAAATACAATACTTTAACAATGTACTTATTTTAAATAAATTTGTTTTCTAAGGTACCAATACCACTTATGGAAACTGTAACAATATCTCCTGGTTTTAACCAAGAATACTTACTTTCATTTTTACCTAATACTACACCACTAGGCGTACCTGTAAAGATAATGTCACCTTCTTGGAGTGTCATATATGTTGATAAGAAGGCAATAATGTTATAAGGCTTAAAAATCATTTGTTCTAGCTTTGCTTGTTGACGTATTTCACCATTTACTGTTGTCGTAATAGTAGCACTTTCAAAGTCAAAATCATCAGGAGATACAATATTAGGACCAATAGGAGCAAAGTGATCAAGCGATTTGCCAAGGATCCATTGAGAACCTCTAAACTGTAATGTACGGGCAGATACGTCGTTACCAATGGTATAGCCTAAGATATGTTCCATTGCCTTTTCAGGAGATATGTTTTTACCAGATTTACCGATGATGATAACTAATTCTCCTTCATAATCGTAATGGAAAGTTTCGTCTTCAATAGTAATTGTATCATGATTACCTGCAAGAGCATTTGATGTTTTCATAAAGATTTCTGGAAAATCATGTGTAGCTAGACTAGTTTCAGCAATATGATCAGCATAGTTAAGGCCGATACAAATGATACTTTTAGGATTAGGAATTAAAAAATTTTTATTTTCGTTCATAATAGGGACCTCTAGTAAAATAAGATAATGTATATCTGAAATTATTATAATATAAATAGGGCGGTAGCTATACTGTAAAAAACAATTTTTATATTCAACGATAGTATAGCTAGGGGCCTATTTGATAATATACATATCTATTAATATGTTACCTATATATAGATGATATATCTTAATAGATACTATATCTGTATATATAATTTATCATCTCTATAGAATCTATTGAAAATACAAGATGATAGTGATAAGATTAAGTGTATATCAATATAAATGGAGGTTATTGTTATGAGCAAGAATATCGATTGGGATAATCTCGGTTTTGGTTATGTAGAAACCGACTACCGTTATTTGACTACATATAAAGATGGTAAATGGGACGAAGGTGGTCTAATTACTGATGCTAACGTTGTCCTTAATGAATGTGCTGGTGTATTCCAATACGCTCAAACTGTTTTTGAAGGTTTGAAAGCATACTATACAAAAGATGGTCACATCGTATGCTTCCGTCCAGATTTGAATGCAGAACGTTTGAATCAATCCTGTGAACGCCTTGTAATGCCTACATTACCTGAAGGTCGTTTCCTCGAAGCTGTAAAAGAAGTTGTAAAAGCAAATAAAGACTTTGTTCCTCCATATGGTCATGGTGCAAGCCTTTATATTCGTCCTTACATGATGGGTACAAACTCCGTTATCGGTGTAAAACCTGCTGATGAATATCAATTCCGTGTGTTTACAACACCAGTAGGCCCTTACTTTAAAGGTGGTGCTAAACCAATCAAAATTCGTATTACTGATTTTGATCGTGCAGCTCCTCATGGTACTGGCCATATTAAAGCTGGTTTGAATTATGCTATGAGTTTGTATGCTATCACTGATGCTCATAATGAAGGCTATGCAGAAAATATGTATCTTGATGCGGCTACTCGTACACATGTAGAAGAAACTGGTGGTGCTAACTTCATCTTTATTACTAAAGATGGTAAATTAGTTACACCTAAATCTGATAGTATCTTGCCATCCATTACACGTCGTTCTTTGATGTATGTAGCAGAACACTACCTTGGTATGACTGTAGAACATCGTCCTGTTCATAAAGATGAATTAAAAGACTTTGCTGAAATTGGTCTTTGTGGTACAGCGGCTGTTATTTCTCCAGTAGGTCAAATCGATACTCCAGAAGGCACTATTAATGTTCCTGCTGGCATGGATGATATGGGTCCTATCACTAAAAAATTATATGACACATTACTTGGCATTCAACATGGTGAAATCGAAGCTCCTGAAGGCTGGGTAGTTAAAATTTGCTAATTATTTAACTATGCAAATATGATTTAATTATGCAAACATGAAAGTATATAAAAACGGCATCTACCGTATGATAGATGCCGTTTTTTATTCTGCTAAAGATATTAGTAAACTAATGATTTTGATTGATAAATATTCTAGCTATATTTAGTTAGCGTTTGCTCTACTATGCACTTTAGCCATAAATTTTTCGTTGTTAATGACAAAGCGTTCATGTGTACCACGACCGATAATACCAATGCCATCAGAAGCTTCGATATCGAATGTGATTTTGCGACCTTCTACGGCGCTTACAATAGCTTTTGCTGTTACTGTTGCACCAAGTGGAGTAGGGGCTTCATGGGTGATGGATAAAGCAATACCTACAGTGCCTTCACCTTCTTCTAAGTATGGTTGTACTGCTGCTTGAGCCGCTTCTTCCATTAAAGCGCACATGGCTGGTGTGGCAAAGACATCTAAAGAACCAGATTTCATTGTTTTAGCAATATTAGATTCTGTAACTGTTACAGTAGCCGTAGCTGTTTGACCTGCTGATACCATATTATACCTTCTTTCATTAAGAAAATTCTCGTTATAATAGTATTATACATCTTTCGATAATTTTTATGCTAATGTAATGATACATATTTTATAGATATATGTATACACCTCTAATGCTATATCGGTTATCAATTTTAAATATATTAAAAAAGCTATTCAAATTAAAGAAATGTAACTAGTTATAACTGTTCTATAGAATACGTGATATAATGAAGCTAGTCTTTTTTATACGAGGTATATATGAGTAAAAGAAATTTAAAACCTTCTGGTGAAGGTTGGGTACAGTTAATAGCAGGCATAGGTTTTATTGTTTTATTAATTATTATAAATATTGTAGATCCTACATTTTATCCGACCATGTGGCACTTAGCAACAAGTGGCTCTATGGAAGAGGTAGCGGAGTATATTCAAAGTTTTGGCCCTATGGCCATGTTGGTGAGTATGGTCCTCGATATTTTTGTTAACGCCGTAGGTTTTTTACCGTCAATTTTCATATCTACAGCTAATGGTTTAGTATTTGGTATGTGGCCAGGGATCATTATTTCTTGGTTGGCTGAAACAATTGGTGTAGTCATTAGCTTTTATATTATGCGTTACTTCTTACGTGATACAGCGGACAAGTTGATTGCTAAGAGTACGGTATTGATGAAAGTAGATGATTTTTCCGGTAAAAATGGTTTTGTGGTCATGTTATTTGCACGATCCTTACCGTATTTTCCATCTGGGGTCATTACCGCCTTAGGGGCCATTAGTAAAATCAAACCTAGAGATTATATATTGGCAAACTTGATTGGTAAATTTCCATCTACGGCTTTAGAAGTAGCTATTGGTACAGATATTGTAAATTTCCAAGAAAATATGGGACGATTAGGAATTATTGTTCTTGTTGCAGGTGTTGTATACTTCATTCTTTGGAAAGTATATAAGAACTATATTAATAAGAAAAATGCGGAACAAGAGCATGATCCTAATGCGTAATATAAAGTCTAATTAGGTAAGCCATTACAAAATAACTAATTAACTATAGGCTGCTTACGTTTTAATAATGTAATATTCTTAATTCTTGATGTTAGTAATATTTTCTACTTAGAAGTGTTTTCTACATAGTATATATGAAAGAGGCGATAGTATGAGCTTTTCTCTTCCTGAACGTGTAACCTTAAAAGGTCCTAATTTTATTCGTGAAGTATTTGAACGTGGTGTAGGCGTGGAAGGCTTTATTAGCTTTGGTATTGGTAATCCTGCGCCAGAAGCGATACCGGTAGAGGTCATCGAAAGGGCTTTTGATGAAGTTGTGCATTCTAATCCTATGAGCCTTTTACAATATGGTCCAATGCAAGGTGATGCACATTTAGCAGAACTTACGTTAGAACGTTTAGTACAAACTCATAAGATGAATTCGGAAGGACAAGGTCTCATTATTTCCAATGGTGCAGGTCAATTATTAGGTCTTGTACCAATTACAGTTTTAGAACCAGGCGATGAAGTGTATATGGATGAATTTACTTTCACCAGTGCTATTAACTCTGTGCGCAACATGGGCGGTAAAGCAATAGGTATTAAAACTGACGAGTACGGTATGATTCCGGGTGAGTTAGAAAAAGCGGCTCAATCTGGTAAAGGTAAATATATTTATCTAATTCCCAACTTCCAGAATCCAACAGGCATTACTATGCCTTTAGAGCGCCGTAAGGAGATTTATGCTATTGCATCTAAATATGATTTATTTATCTATGAAGATGATCCATATGGTGAAATTCGTTTCGCCGGAGAATATATTCCAACGTTCAAATCCTTCGACACAGAAGATCGTGTTCTGTATGCAGGTTCTTATTCTAAAACATTATCTGCAGGCTTGCGTGTAGGCTTCTTATTTGGCCCAACTAAAGTTATTGAAGCTATCCAAGCATTAAAAAATAATACGGCCGGTCAAATGCCATTAGTAACTCAAAAGGTGGTAGCGAAGGTTCTTGATACCATTGATTACGATGCTCATTTAGATAATGTACGAAAAGTATATAAAATGAAATGTGAAGTTTTACTTAACGCTTTTAAAAAGTATGCGAGTTCTAAAGTTCATTTGACACAACCTACAGGTGGTATGTTTGCATGGATGACGATGCCTGAGGATGTAGATTGTGATGTATTCTTTGAAACTTGTATGGACCGCAATGTTGGGATTATTAAATGTGGTGCCTTTGCAGCAGATGGAGCAGGAGCAGGTCATGCATTTCGTTTGAGCTATACGGTACCAACAGTAGAGGAAATTACAAAGGGGATGGAAATTCTCGGCGGGTTAACTAAAGAATTTTGTGGTGAGTAATATATTGATAATTTTTGATATAACGTGATACAATGTAGGCGTAGATACATTGTGTTTACCATATAAAAAAGTTTTTAATATAGATGTGAGGTATAGCCTCAAAGAAAGTAGGTGTTTACTATGGGTTGCGGTAGCAGCAGTGATTGTGGCGGATGCCCATCTCAATCTTCTGGTTGCGGTGGTGGCGCGTCTCAACAACCTCAAGATCTTACAGCTCAATTACACGAGCTTAGTTCTGTTAAACATGTAATTGGTGTAGTATCTGGCAAAGGTGGCGTAGGTAAATCCTCCGTTACCAGCTTGATGGCCATTACAATGGCGCGTAAAGGTTACAAAGTAGGTATCCTCGATGCGGATATTACAGGTCCTTCTATTCCTAAGATGTTTGGCATTAAGGAAAAGGCATATGCTGACGAAATCGGTATGTATCCTGTAAAATCTAAAGGCGGTATTGACGTTATGTCTGTTAACCTCCTTTTGGAAAACGATACAGATCCTGTTTTATGGCGTGGTCCTATTTTAGGTAATGTAGTAAAACAATTTTATACAGATGTTATTTGGAAAGACATCGATTATTTATTTGTTGATATGCCACCGGGAACAGGTGACGTAGCGATTACTGTATATCAATCCTTGAAATTGGACGGTATTATTATCGTTACATCTCCTCAAGACTTGGTATCCATGATTGTTGAAAAAGCAGTTAAAATGGCTGATTTAATGCAAGTGCCTATTATTGGTGTGGTGGAAAACTACTCTTACTTCCATTGCCCAGATAACGGTAAGGATTATCAAATTTTTGGTGAAAGCCACATCGAAGAAATCCTTCAAAAATACGGTCTATTATTGTTGAACCGTTTACCAATTGACCCAACTATTGCAAACCTTTGCGATAAAGGTGATATTGAGTCTATCGAAAAAACAAATTTAGAGGACGTATCTCTACCTGAATAGGATTCATATGATGATGAAAGCTGTGTATTTATAAATGCACAGCTTTTTATCACATCTTTTTATGGTGAATTATGTTATATTTATGGTAGGAAGATAGAATTATATCTTTAATTCTCTTACTACAGATATGCTGAACATAGTTAGTATAGATTTTTATTTTTCTTAACATGATACTATAGGGTGTATTGGCATATATTGGTTTAATTTTAATGTTTTCCTATGTAGGACGTATGTGTATGAAAAAACTATTGAACTGGATCATTCCAGTAGCCTTTGGTTTAGGTCTGTGGTTTGTTCCAACTCCAGAGGGATTAACTCCTCAGTCATGGCATTTATTTGCAATCTTTGTAGCTACTATCGTAGGCTTCATTACTCAGCCGTTACCGATTGGTGGCGTATCTATCGTTGTTATTACTGTTGCTGCATTGACAGGCACATTAAAGATTAGTGAAGGTATTTCAGGTTTTGCTAACTCTGCAATCTGGCTAATTGTAGGTGCTTTCTTATTCTCTCGTGGCTTTATTAAAACTGGTTTGGGGAAACGTATTGCTTATAATTTGATTTCTGCTTTTGGTAGTAGCTCCTTGCGTTTGGCCTATGCATTGGCTTTGTCTGATTTGATTTTAGCTCCCGCAACACCATCTAACACAGCTCGTGTAGGCGGTGTAATCATGCCAATTACAACTAGCTTAGCAAAAGCTTTCGGTTCTGAACCACAAGATGGACCTCGTAAAATTGGTTCTTTCTTGATGCAATCAATTTACCAAGTAAATACGATTACATCTGCGATGTTCCAAACATCCATGGCTGGTAATACATTGGTTGCAGCATTAGCGCTTCAATCTTTTGGTATTGGTATTACATGGGGCGACTGGGCTATGGCAGCTATCGTACCTGGTATTATTGCATTAATTATTATGCCGTATTTCATTTATAAAGTATATCCACCGGAAATCAAAGATGCTCGTGAAGCTCAACAAATGATTCGTGAAGAGTTAAAAGGTCTTGGCAAGATTTCTTTCCAAGAATGGGTAATGCTTGGCGTATTTATTTTAGCATTAGTATTGTGGGCTACGTCTCAATTTACAAAACTTGATGCTACAACTGTTGCATTCTTAGGTATTTCTATTTTACTTGCTACAGGCGTTCTAATTTGGGACGATGTTAAGAGTGAAAAGGGTGCTTGGGATACATTGGTTTGGATGGGTACATTGATGGGCTTTGCCGGATTCCTTTCCAAATTGGGCTTTATCAAATGGGCTACAGTTCAAGTGGGTGGTTATATTCCAGAAGGCTCTTGGGTAATTGCCTTTGTTGTAGCTGTTCTTGTTAATACATATGCTCACTATGTATTTGCATCCTTAACAGCGCATATTTCTGCGATGTTCGTAGCATTCTCTGCAATCGCTATTTCTGCAGGTGCCCCACCTATGTTGACATTGTTGATGATTGCATTCACATCTAACTTGTGTATGTCTTTGACTCACTATGCAGCAGGTCCATCTCCAGTAATCTTTAATACTGGTTATGTTCCTCAAAATATATGGTGGAAACTTGGTTTCTTCACATCTGTAATCAACTTAATTATCTTCATGGGTCTTGGCTCCGTATGGATGAAGTTGATTGGTATGTGGTAAAATTTAGTACTAACAATTTTATAGGATTGTAATGCATGCACTTTAAACCTATTAGACTTAGTGTACTATGCATTTTCATCGCATATAAAAAGCCGTCCCGATAGGGGCGGCTTTTTATGATAAAATATGAGTAGTTAATAGATAATTAATGTAAATATTGTAAAATAATATACATAATAAATTATTCAAGCTAATTGTACAAATTTTATATGATTTGTGCATAGGAGGGACCTATGAAGTTTGATAATGAACAGTTATTAAAGTATATTGGCGCTTGTACATCTCCGTATCATACAGTAGATACGAGTTTACAAATGCTATTGGATTCAGGTTTTACAGAACTCAGTTTAGAAGAGGAGTGGCAGTTAGATTCTGGTTCATATGTAGTTAATGTATTTGGCACCACCTTATTTGCCTTTCATATAGGTAAGAAACCAGAACATACATTACGTATTGCGTCAGCTCACACCGATTTTCCTGCTATTCGTGTGAAGCCAAACCCTATAACATCTGTGAAAGGATACACAAAGTTAAATGTAGAAATGTATGGCGGTCTTATAGAAAATACATGGCTTGATCGTCCATTAGGTGCAGCAGGTACGGTTGTGTTAAAAGGGAAAAATGCCTTTGACGTAGATTCTGTTCTAGTCGATACAAAACGGCCTATCACTATTGTTCCAAACCTAGCTATTCATATGAATCACTCTGTTAATGATGGGGTTAAACTAAATCGTCAAAAAGAAATGCTTCCTATATTGATGATGGAACGTAATAATGAAGATAATCCTACAAAAGCTTTAAATAATAGAAATAATCCAAGTTTATTCCCAGAATCAGATTCTCAATACGATGAGTGGACAAAGTTTTTAGCTGATGAAGTAGATTGTGATCCTTCCGAAATATTATCTTATGAAATGACTTTATATCCTACGGAACAAGGCTGTGTACTTGGTACGGAAGGTGATTTCATTAGCTCACCTCGTTTAGATAATTTAACATCTTGCTTTGGTGTATTATCTGGTATTATTCAAGCCAAAAAAATGAATGTCAATGGTGTTCGCTGTGCTATACTCTTTGATAACGAAGAGGTTGGCAGTCGTACGAAACAAGGTGGGGCCGGCATGATATTACCAAATCTCGTTAAACGCGTGTATGACGCACTAGGATACTCTAATCAAGAGATGGACAGCTTTATCTCTAAGGGCTTTATGATTTCTTCCGATGTAGCGCACGGATTACACCCAAACTATCCAGAGAAAAATGATATTACGAATATTCCTGTACTTAATAAAGGGTTAGCCCTCAAGATTGCATGTAGCCAATCTTACGCCGGGGATGCTAAGGCCATTGCTATCGTTAAAGGCCTTTGTGAAGAAGCGGATGCACAGTATCAGATTTATGTAAATCGTTCGGATATTCCAGGTGGATCTACTGTAGGTTCCATTTCATCAGCTATGTTACCAATGCGTACTATTGATGTAGGATTGCCTCTTTTAGCAATGCATTCAGCTAGAGAATTGATGGGGGCAGCTGATCAAGAGCAATTAAATCGATTAATGAATCACTTTTTAGGTGGTAAATAATATAAAAATGGAATTTATTCGATGTGCATTATTGAAAGACATATGATTTTTTGTAATGAACAGTAAAAAATATATTTTATACTTTCATAATTGGTATAATCCTTTAAATATAATGAAAATATTGTATAATAAGTATATATTATTATGAATATAAAACCTTATCATAAATTTTGATGAGGCTTTCCGCAATATTGATTTATCTATAAGTATAGGAAATATTCATATATTAATAAAAATGAAAGCTGATAGTTCACATTTGTGGAAGCTAGTAGGAGGCAATACATGAGAAAAATTAAATCCGTATTGGTTGCCAACCGTGGAGAAATTGCAATCCGCGTGTTCCGTGCATGTAATGAAATGGGGATTAAAACTGTAGCCATTTACTCTAAAGAGGATACATTATCCTTGCACCGTAACCAAGCCGATGAAGCCTATCTCGTAGGGGAAGGGAAAAAACCAGTTGACGCATATCTTGATATTGAAGATATCATCCGTATTGCAAAAGAACATGACATCGATGCTATCCATCCAGGTTATGGCTTCTTATCTGAAAATGAAGGCTTTGCTCGTCGTTGTGAAGAAGAAGGAATTATCTTTATCGGGCCTAAAATCAAGCATTTGAATATGTTTGGTGATAAAGTAAATGCTCGTGAGCAAGCTAAATTAGCAAAAATTCCGATGATCCCAGGTTCTGATGGGGCTTTAAAAGATTATGCTCAACTAGAAGAATTTGCTGATACACATGGTTTTCCATTGATGATTAAAGCCGTTAATGGCGGCGGCGGTCGTGGTATGCGTGAAGTTCATCATAAAGAAGACCTTCGAGATGCATATGATCGTGCTAAATCTGAAGCGAAAGCTGCGTTTGGTGATGATGATGTATATGTAGAAAAACTTATCGTAGAGCCTAAACATATTGAAGTTCAAATCTTAGGTGACGAACATGGCAATGTAGTTCATTTGCATGAACGTGATTGCTCTGTCCAACGTCGTCACCAAAAAGTAGTTGAAATGGCGCCAGCTTTTGCATTGTCCTTAGAAACTCGTAAAGCTGTATGTGATGCTGCCGTTAAAATCATGAAAAATGTTGGATATGTGAATGCAGGTACTGTAGAGTTTTTGGTAACTGCTGACGGTAGCTTCTATTTCATCGAAGTTAATCCACGTATTCAAGTAGAGCATACTGTAACAGAAATGATTACAGATATTGACATTGTTCATGCTCAAATTAGAATCGCTGAAGGCTTTAGTTTACATAGCCATGAAGTAGGTATTCCTGAGCAAGATAAAGTTCCTTGTAAAGGCACTGCTATCCAATGTCGTATTACCACAGAAGATCCTAAAAACAACTTTATGCCTGATACCGGTAAAATCTTGGCATACCGTAGCTCCGGTGGTTTTGGTATCCGTCTTGACTCTGGTAATGCTTTTACAGGTGCCGTTGTAACACCTTACTATGACTCCTTGCTTGTGAAAGCGACAGCATTTGGTCCTAACAACGAAGAAACTATTCGTAAAATGCTTCGTTGCTTAAAAGAGTTCCGTATTCGCGGTGTAAAAACAAATATTCACTTCTTGATTAATGTATTGGAACATCCTGAATTCCAAAGTGGTTCTTACAATGTAAACTTCATTGAAGAACATCCTGAATTATTCGAATTGAAACCAGATCGCGACCGTGGTACTAAATTATTACGTTACATTGCTGATGTTACAATTAATGGCTATTCTGGTGCAGGAGCTCAAGAGGTTCCTGACTTTGAACCGATTCAAATGCCATCTACTTTGGATGTAAGTCCAGCATCTGGTACAAAACAAAAATTTGATGAACTTGGACCAGATAAATTCAGTAAATGGTTATCGGAACAAAAACAAGTATTCTTCACTGATACCACTTGGCGTGATGCCCATCAATCCTTGTTTGCTACACGTCTTCGTACAATCGATATGGCTCGTGTAGCTGGTCATGCTGCAAAAGGTGTACCTAACTTATTCTCCTTAGAATGTTGGGGGGGTGCTACTTTTGACGTATCATACCGATTCTTACATGAAGATCCGTGGGAGCGTTTGCGCATGTTCCGTCGTGAAGTGCCAAATACATTGCTTCAAATGCTTCTTCGTGGTGCAAATGCCGTAGGTTACACATCGTATCCAGACAACGTAGTTCGTCAATTCATTCAACGGGCTGCTGCTAATGGTATTGATGTATTCCGCGTATTTGATAGCTTGAATAGTCTTGATAATATGCATGTTGCTATCGATGAAGTGCGTGCACAAAATAAAATAGCTGAAGTTGCATTGTGCTATACTGGCGATATCCTTGATGGTGCTCGTACAAAATACAACTTGGACTATTATGTAAATATGGCAAAAGAGCTTGAAAAAGCTGGTGCCAATATTATTGCCATTAAAGATATGGCCGGCCTTTTAAAACCACAAGCTTCTTATAACTTGGTATCTGCCTTGAAAGATGCTGTCTCTGTTCCAATTCACTTGCATACTCATGAAGGCTCCGGTAACTCTATCTATACATATGGCCGCGCTGTAGATGCTGGTGTTGATGTAATCGATTTAGCGTACTCTGCTTTTGCTAATGGCACTTCTCAACCTAGTATGAATTCCATGTATTATGCGTTGTCTGGTCATGAACGTCAACCAGAAATGAACATCGACTACATGGAAGAAATGTCTCATTATTTTGGTAGTATCAGACCATATTACAAAGGTGTAGATAAAGCAGAAGCATATCCTAATACTGAAGTATATCAACATGAAATGCCAGGTGGACAATACTCTAACTTGCAACAACAAGCTAAAATGGTAGGGCTTGGTGATCGTTGGACAGATATTAAGAAAATGTACCACCAAGTAAACTTGATGTTTGGTGATATCATTAAAGTTACACCATCCTCTAAAGTGGTAGGGGATATGACATTGTACATGGTACAAAACAACTTGACTGAAAAAGATATCTACGAAAAAGGCGATGTATTGGATTTCCCTCAATCCGTAGTTGAATTCTTTGAAGGACGTCTTGGTACTCCATATCAAGGCTTCCCTGAAAAATTACAAAAAATCATCTTGAAAGGTGCTCGCCCAATCACAGTTCGCCCTGGTGCCGTATTATCTCCAACAGATTTTGAACATATTCGTCATGAATTAAGCGAAATGGGAGCCCAAACAACTGATGAAGATATTAGTGCATATTGTTTGTATCCTAAGGTTTACCAAGATTACAATAAATTTGTAAAAGACTTTGGCGATGTATCTGTATTAGATACTCCAACATTCTTCTTTGGTATGAAACGGGGCGAAGAAATTCAAGTAACCATTGAAAAAGGTAAAACACTGATTATCAAGATGAATGGTTTTTCTGAACCGGATGAAGATGGTAACCGCATCGTATTGTTCGAGTTTAATGGTCAACCTCGTAGTATTAAGGTTCATGATAAACATGCTAAGACAACTGGTGTAGTTCGTCGCAAAGCGGATGAATCTAACCCTGGTGAAATAGGTGCTACATTGTCTGGTTCCGTTGTTAAGATCCTCGTTAAGAATGGTCAATCTGTAACTAAAGGTGAACCATTGATTGTTACAGAAGCGATGAAAATGGAAACAACAATCACAGCTCCTATCGATGGTATCGTAGAAGAAATCCTTGTACGTGAAGGTAGCCGTATCGAATCTGGTGACTGTTTGCTTCGCATTGAAGATGCTTTGAAACGATAAGTTAAAAACCATTTAAAATTAAAAATATTATTTTTCAAGTATTTTATAAAATGAAAAATTGAAGAATAATGGAAGAATCCCTAGGAAATCCTAGGGATTCTTTGTATTTTCAAGGGTTTCATGGTAGTATATAAAGTAGAGAAAATGGGCGTATTATGCGTTATTTCAGAATGATTAGTAGAAAAGGAGTAGTAACAGATGAGATGTCCTTATTGCCAACACACAGACACGAAGGTAACAGACTCTAGAACGACTGATGAAGGTAATAGTATTCGCCGTCGCCGTGAATGTATCAATTGTGGCCGTCGATTTACTACCTATGAAATTATAGAAGAAGTACCTCTTATGGTATTGAAGAAAAATGGACGACGTGAATTATTTGATCGAGGTAAATTATTGAATGGTCTATTGCGCTCTTGTGACAAACGTACAGTTCCTATGTCAGTGATGGAGCAAGTAGTTAATGATGTAGAGCGCGATATTCGAAATGAAATTAATCAAGAGGTTACGACTGATCGCATTGGTGAGCTTGTATTACAACAATTGAAAGATATCGACCAAGTTGCGTATGTTCGTTTTGCCAGTGTATATCGTAAGTTTGATAATATTGATAGCTTTATGGAAGAGTTAAAGGCTCTGAAGAAGTTAGATGCTAAAAAGCCGAAACGCAAACCTGTCGTAGAAGAATAATGGATTTTGTATTACTGATTGGTTATACATGGTTTTGAAATTAGCGATGTGTGAGGCTTTATGATAGATTTACATTGCGATACGATAATGCAATTACTAGATCATCCTAATAGTGGTGATTTATATCGTAATACTTGGAAAATCGATATAGAAAAATTACAGAAGGCTCACAGTAAGGTACAAGATTTTGCACTTTTTATCAATATTGGTGAGACGAATGACCCTTATGGTCGCTATGAGGAGATGCGTAATTTGTGTACATCACAAATTCATCACTATGGAGAGCACATACAGCATGTGCTCTCTTATCAAGATGTAGAGTCTGTATATGAGTCTGGTAAGATTGGGGCGCTCATGTCTATTGAAGAAGGTGGCGTACTAGGTGGCGATTTGAATAAACTTAACCAAGCTTACCAAGATGGAGTTAGACTTATAACACTAACGTGGAATTATCCAAATGGACTTGGCGAGCCACATTGTGGTGAGCAGCATAAACAATTAACATCTAAAGGTGTTGAATTCGTTGAAGCTATGCAAGATTTAGGAATGATCGTTGACTGTTCACATCTCAATGATGCTGGTACAGAGCAACTAGGAGATATTCTAGATGTTCCTTTTATAGCATCCCATTCAAATGCACGGGAAGTTAGGGCTCATACTCGAAATTTGCCGGATAATCTTATTAGACTTATCGCTAATAAGGGAGGTATTATAGGACTTAATTTTGCACAGAATTTTCTCGGCACATCGCTAATTAGTCGCATTGAAGATATTGTTAAACATGGTCTATATCTCATCGACAAGGGCGGTGAAGATGTAGTGGCATTAGGAACTGATTTCGATGGGATTCCACCCGACACAGAGATTGCAGATATGTCTCAAATGAGTCGTCTTTATGATGCTTTTAAAGAGGCAGGTTTATCTGTGGAACAATGTGAAAAGTTATTCTGGAAAAATGCAGATAGACTATTAAAGGAGATTTTATAATGACTGATTTAAATCCAATCATTGCTGATCGTTTTACAGAGCATCTTGAAGTGTTTGGTAAAACGATGGAACATATGGATACCATTCAAGAAATCGGATATCGCTGTAAAGCGGCTTTAGAAAATGGTAATAAAATTTTGTTCTGTGGTAATGGTGGCTCTGCGGCGGACTCTCAACATTTAGCAGCTGAATTGATTTGTCGCTTTAAAAAGGAACGGCGCTCTCTTGCAGGCATTGCATTAACTACTGATACATCTGCATTAACAGCTATTGCGAATGACTATGATTTTGAATCTGTTTTTGCACGTCAAGTAGAGGGCTTAGGCCGTACAGGTGATGTTCTCATCGGTATTTCTACATCTGGTAACTCCAAGAATGTTGTAAAAGCTGCAGAAATGGCCCGTTCTATCGGTATGCATACCATTGCTTTCACTGGGGAAGGCGGTGGCAAATTGGCCGAACTATGTGATATTACGCTGGCTATTCCTAGTAATGTGACAGCACGCATTCAAGAAATGCATATCTTAGCTGGCCACATTATGTGCGAAATTATTGAAGAAGATTATTAACCGATAGGTTTTTACTCATAGATACACATTGTTTCAATTAAAAATTTATTTAAATTAGGAACATATGTAATTTTGATAAGGAATAGGTGGATTATGATAAATACTACCATTAGTCAGTTTTTAACAAAGCAACTGCCAAACTTGAAGATTGCCGTTGTAGGCGATGTAATGGTAGACCGTTATGTTTTTGGTGATGTAAGTCGTATTTCTCCAGAAGCACCGGTTCCTGTAAACCGCGTGTCCAAGATGAAAGAGGTCCTTGGTGGAGCTGGTAATGTTGCATCTAATCTGTCTAATTTAGACTGTAAAGTATATCTTGGTGCACTAGCAGGTAATGACGACCATGGCCATTTATTAAAAAATTTACTTGATACTGATAAAATCGATACGACTGGTTTAATCACTAGTGATGACCGCTCTACTATTACTAAGATGCGCATATTGGGTGATCGTCAACAGATGATGCGCCTTGATTTTGAAACAATTACAAATTTAACCAATCAAGAAGAGCAACAATTGTCTGTTTGGTTGGAAAATCTATGTAAAGCGGGGATTGATGGTATTGTCGTATCTGACTATGGTAAAGGCGTTTGTACACCTACCTTATTGAAGACAATCTTTGGTTTGGCTAAGGAATATGGTGTGCAAACTATCGTAGATCCTAAGGGGGCAGACTGGTCTAAATACAATGGTGCTACATGTATTACACCGAATGTGAAAGAACTTGGTGAATGTGTAGGCCGTACGTTAGAAAATGATGATGCTACTATTGTAGAGGCTGCTAAGTCTGTACTTGCTGATGTAGATTTAGACTATATTGTGGCCACTCGATCTGCTAAGGGTATTACGGTTATTGCAAAGGATGGCCGTACATGGCATAATCCTGCTACTCAACAAGAGGTGTTTGATGTGAGTGGTGCAGGAGATACCGTTGTATCCATGATGATGACCTGTCTTGCAAGTGGTTTATCGATGCGTTTAGCCTTACATATCGCCAATGGTGCAGCGGGTATCGTAGTATCTAAGGTTGGTACGTATCCAATACATCGTTCTGAGTTATTAGACTTATGGCATTCCTATAAACATAGTATTCAATCTAAGCCATTATATACGAAGGAAGAGATGAAAGAACTCGTTTCACAATGGCAAAGCAAAGGTGAAACTGTAGTGTTTACAAATGGTTGTTTTGACATTCTTCACCGTGGACATATCACGTATTTACAAGAAGCTGCGCAGCTAGGTGATCATTTAATCATTGGATTAAATTCTGATGCATCTGTTCGACGTTTAAAAGGGGAAACACGGCCCATCGTAAGTGAAGCGGATAGAGCGGCCTTGTTGAGTGCGTTGCAATGTATTGACGGTGTAGTACTATTTGAAGAGGATACACCGGCTGAATTACTAGCGTACTTACGTCCCAATACTCTTGTTAAGGGCGGAGATTACAAAATAGAAGATATTATTGGACGCGAGTCCGTTGACAATGTAGAGGTTCTTTCATTTAAAGAAGGTTACTCTACATCAGATATTGTAGGGAAAATAGCCACTATGGCTAAGGAGGGCAAATTATGATTATCGTAACAGGTGGTGCTGGTTTTATTGGCAGTAATATTGTGAAAGCACTGAATGATCGTGGTCGTACAGATATTCTCATCGTAGATGATCTTACAGATGGTCGTAAGATTCGCAATATTCAAAATTTAGAATTTCTAGATTACATCGATTGTGATGATTTTGATTGTGCTATTGCTGATGGTACATTCGACGTTGGCCCTATTGAAGTCGTATTCCATGAAGGTGCTTGTGCAGACACAATGGAATATAATGGCAAATACATGATGAAGAACAACTATGAAGGTTCTAAAAATCTATTCCATTATTGCCAAGATCGTCGTATTCCATTCATCTATGCCTCCTCTGCATCTACCTATGGTAATGGTACACATGGTTTCGTAGAAAAACCGGAAGCTGAAGAAGCACTTAACCCATATGCGTATTCTAAATTGTTATTCGACCGTTATGTACGTAAATATGAAGGTGAATATACTGCACAAGTTGTGGGGCTGCGTTACTTTAACGTATATGGTCCTAATGAAGCTCATAAAGATAAAATGGCTTCTTTAGTACGTCAAATGTTCTACAAAAATAAAGAAACAGGTATTATTAACCTCTTTGAAGGTACAGATGGTTACGAAGATGGTGGTCAAACACGTGATTTTATTTATGTAAAAGACGTAGTTAATGTAAACTTCTATTTCTGGGAGCATCCTGAAATCTCTGGTACTTTTAACTGTGGTACAGGTAATGCTCATAGCTTTAACCAATTCATGCAAGCTGTTATCGACTACAATGGTCAAGGCAAAATTGAATATGTGCCATTCCCAGAGGTGTTAAAGGGTAAATACCAAAGCTTTACAGAGGCTGATACTACTAAATTGTTAGCTGCTGGCTATGATAAAGGGTTCCATAAAATGGAAGATGCCGTTAAAGAATATTGTGAACTATTAGATAATAACGAAGGATATTTACGCTAATGCGCAAGGTATTATTTTTAGATCGCGATGGTGTTATTAACAAGGATGTTAGTTATCTATATAAAATCAGCGATTTAGAGTGGGTAGATGGTGCAAAAGAGGCCCTTGCTTATGCTCATAGTAAGGGCTATGATCTCATTGTAGTGACAAATCAGAGTGGTGTAGCTCGTGGTTATTATAAAGAGTCTGATGTTCAGATTTTACATGACTATATGGCTCATGAACTAGATCGCAGTGGAGCACCGATTTTACATTTCTATTACTGTCCACACCATAAAGAAGGTATTGTTCCTCTCTATGCAGTAGAATGTGAATGTAGAAAACCTAAACCTGGCATGATTAATCAAGCCATTAAGGATTATAATGTAAATCCTGCAGAGAGTTTCCTTATAGGCGACAGTCAGCGTGATGTTGATGCTGCTGAGGCCGCTGGCATTAAGGGGTACCTATTTAAAGGCTCTAATCTATTGGATTTCATTAAAACAATAATTTAATCATTTATTCCATTTAGTTTATTTCGGAAGAATATATTTGGGTTTGTTGTGTTGTATTTGGGGAGGCTTTATGAAAGATTACAAGAATATACTCATCATCAAGATGAGTTCCTTAGGTGATGTAATTCACGCATTGCCTACCTTGTACGCTATGCGCAAGAATTGGCCTAATGCGCGTATTACATGGGCTATTCATGAGCAATTCGCTAGCCTCTTACCTGGTACACCTTGGGTCGATGACGTGATTATTATCGATAAAAAACGACTCAAAAAGCCTGCTTATTTATATCAATTGCGTAAAGATTTGCATAGTCGTCATTTTGATATGACCCTGGACCTTCAATGTATTGCTAAAAGCGCCATTGTATCTTTATTATCTGGTTCACCTGAAAAGTATGGCTACTGGGAGCTTCGCGAAGGAAGTAATCTAGTTAATAAAGCCTTAGTAGGTGAGCATAAATACGACCATGTTATCGAACGGTATCTTGATACTGTACGTGCACTTGGTGGCGAGGTAGAGGAGATTGAATTTCCTATGCCAGCCTACGTTGAGGCTGAGAAATCCATAAAACAAAAGTTGAAATGCCATGGTGTAGATGATGAATATATTGTAGTTGTACCAGGGGCACGATGGATTGTTAAGGAGTGGCCACTTCTTAATTTTGGAGAATTATGTATTCGTTTATGTGAATCTGGTAAGAAGGTTGTTATTGCCGGTGCCCCTGATGACGCAGAGAAGGGTATTTTTATTGAGAACTACGTAAAGAATGATAATCTCATCAATTTAGTTGGATCTACAACAATGCCTGAACTCATTGAATTGATACGTCACTGTCAAATCTTTATTAGTGCCGATACAGGACCATTGCATATTGCAAATGCCTTGAAGCGTCCTTTGATTGCCATGTTTGGCACAACATCTCCTAAGCGTACAGGTCCTTATGGTGGCAGTCATGTACATCTCATTATTTCACCTACTTCTAAGGCTACACCTGAGCAACCACTAGTAGATGATCCAGACTGTATGGCACAAATTCCTGTAGACGCAGTATGGTCAGTGTATGAACAAGTACTTGGAAAGGAACTATAATGGAACTAGATTATAAGCGCATTGTGGTAACCTTTTTAATGCATTTAGGGGATGTCATATTAACGACTCCATTTTTAGAAGTGCTTCGTAAAGCGGCTCCTCATAGTCATATTACGTATGTAATAGATGAAAAATTACAACAAGTCATGGAATATAATCCAAATATTGATGAACTTATCGTTGTAGATAAAAAAGGTCGCCATAATAGCATCTCAGGTCTCAATGAAGTTGCTCATGAAATCAATGCTAAGGGAAAACCTGACATTGTCATTAATTTACATCCTAATGAGCGTACTTCATATTTAGCATGGAAAATTCATGCACCTATCACAACTGGTATGAGCCATTTTCTATTTAGACCATTCATGACAAAGTATACGCGGTTAGATCGTAAAACTCGTCATGCTGCGGACATGTACATTAATGTCCTAGAGCAATTAGGTGTAACAGATACTTCTAACTCTGGTTTACATATTGAAACCTGTGAAGAATGGCGTCGTCAGGCTCAAGAGTTTTACGCTACACATGGATTAACTGATACTGATATACTCATTGGTTTTAATATCGGTAGCGCCGTTCCTGAGAAACGTTGGCCAGCTGAACGATTTGCTCATGTAGCAGATTACTTTGGTCATTTAGGTTATAAGACGGTTTTCTTTGGCGGACCTATGGACCTTGAAATGGTGCAGCCCGTAGTAGAACAAATGGAAACAAAGCCTATTGTGGCTACCGGAAAATTCCAGTTAGGCCCTTTGGCAGCGGCTATGAGCCGTTGTAATCTGTTAATTACTAATGATTCTGGACCAATGCATGTAGGAATCAGTCAAGGTGTGCCAATTGTGGCACTGTATGGTCCATCAAATCCATTCTTTTATGGACCTTATCAAGCTCATGCTATCGTTTTAGAAACGATGGATTCTTATGAGATTGGTAAAAGCATGAAAAAAATTATTAAAGAAGGAAATTATAAAGGTTTATCTGTAATTTCTGAAGAACAGGTTATTAAAGCAGCGGAAACCTTGCTTTTAGAATCGAAATAAACATATGAACTATATTGTATTTGATTTAGAATGGAATCAACCCTATAGCAATGACATTAGCTTTATGAAGCGCACAAAAATGCCGTTGACAGGGGAAATCATTCAAATCGGAGCGGTAAAACTGAATGAAAAGATGGACATTATAGATCATTTTACGATGTTCATCAAGCCTCAATATCTGACACGGATGCATAAACATGTGCGTGAGTTGACAGGGATAACCACCCATGAGCTCAATCATGGTGTGCCATTCAAGACGGCTATGCAGTACTTTCAAAAATGGTGTGGTGATGAATATATGCTGCTTTCTTGGGGATCAGACGATATTCTTATCCTACGCGAAAATCTTATGCTTCATAAGATGAAAGCATTATCTTATGATCAATGGGTAGATGCGCAAATGATTTATTCTTATCAACGCTATGGAACAAATCAGCAGTACTCTGTGGCACATGCTATGGAGAATCTTAATATATCAACGGAGCATCTATCTGCTCATAATGCCTTGCATGATGCAGTCTTTACAGCTCACATTTGTCAGTCTTTAGATATCGCACAAGGAATTTTGCATTATGATCTAATTCGCAAGGAAAGTAGTAATCCTTTCCTATATCCTCCTATTCTCACATTTTTTATGTATGAAAATTTTTCTGAGAAAAAACGTATTGTTCATGATAGAAGAGTACGTATGTCCTTCTGTCCGTACTGTCAAACACGTTTAGAAATGACAAGCCCTGAACGATTACAAGGGGATAAGCACCTAGCCATTGGAGTATGTCCTAAACATGGCGATTTTGCGGTGCAACTTAAAGTTGGAAAGTATACGATTAAGTCCGGCAGTAGTAAATTCTATGTTACTAAGGTACTGACCCATTGTACGGATGAAATTCGTTCTCTATATACTCAGAAGTCTGAAATCAATCGCGAAAAAGAGCGAAAATATTTAGAGTATCGTAAGGCGGAACAAGAAAAAGTCCGCCAAAAATAGTTATGTAAATTCAAGTTCGTTTTCTGAACTGTACTATATATTAGGATATGAACTTTTAGAAAGGATAGATTATGGAACGTAAATATGCATGGCATAATTATGATGATGCCACTATGGAAAAGGTATATGCTTTAAGTGATACATATCGTCAATTTTTAGATAATGGTAAAACAGAACGTGAATGCGTTGTGCAAGCTGTAGAATTTGCAGAAGCAAAGGGCTATGTAAATCTAAATGACATTATTAAAAGCAATACGTCAATTAAAGCTGGTGATAAGATTTATTACACACATATGGATAAATCTATTGCTTTATTTAATATTGGTACTGATGATATTGAATTGGGTATGAATATTTTAGGTGCTCATATTGATTCTCCACGCATCGATGTAAAGCAAAATCCACAATATGAGGATAGTAATTTAGTATTTTGGGATACTCATTATTATGGAGGTATTAAAAAATATCATTGGGTAGCTATGCCTCTTGCTATTCATGGCGTTGTGGTAAAAACAGATAGTACTCGTATCAATATTAATATTGGTGATAAGGAAAGCGATCCTGTATTCTGTATTACTGACTTGTTGCCTCATTTGGGACAAGAACAAATGCAAAAGAATGCAGCTAAAGTAATTGAAGGGGAAGCTCTTGATTTACTCATCGGTAGCCGTCCAGTTAAAGACGAAGAAAAAGAAGGGGTTACTAAATTTATTAATAGCCTTCTTGAAAAAGAGTATGGATTTATTGAACGTGACTTATTGTCTGCAGAATTAGAAATTGTACCAGCTGGTAAAGCACGTGATATGGGCTTTGATCGTTCTATGGTAATGGCGTATGGCCAAGATGACCGTGTGTGCGCTTACACATCCTTGGTAGCAATGCTTGAAGTG
The DNA here is from genome assembly GCF_003603295.1 of Veillonella sp. AF13-2. NCBI lineage: Bacteria > Bacillati > Bacillota > Negativicutes > Veillonellales > Veillonellaceae > Veillonella > Veillonella sp. AF13-2. The sequence continues at coordinate 667,785 of NZ_QTMT01000001.1, read as the reverse complement.
GATAATATAAAGCGTACTACTTGTTGCTTACTTGTAGATAAAGAGGAAATTGGTTCTGTAGGTGCTACAGGTATGCAATCACGCTTCTTTGAAAATGCAGTAGCTGAAATTTTAACACTTATGGGTAAACCTAATTCTGTAAGTGTACGTCGTACGTTGGAGAAATCTCGTATGTTGTCCTCCGATGTAAGTGCAGGCTATGATCCGCTTTATGCATCGGCGTATGAAAAGAAAAATGCTTCTTACCTTGGTATGGGTGTAGTATTCAATAAATTTACTGGCTCTCGTGGTAAAGCTGGTTCTAACGATGCGAATGCTGAGTACATGGGCTTTATTCGTCGTGTCATGGAATCTAATAATGTAACATACCAAACAGCAGAGCTTGGTAAGGTTGATTTAGGTGGTGGTGGCACCATTGCGTACATCATGGCTCTTTATGGTATGAATGTCATCGACTGTGGTGTAGCCGTTCTTAGCATGCATGCTCCTTGGGAGGTTACATCTAAGGCTGATATTTACGAGGCTAAACAATGCTATGTGGCGTTTTTAAATGCAGCTGATGAATCAATCTAAGATAATGGGGCTTTCACCAATGGTGAAAGTCCATTCTATGTGAGGTGTATATGAAGCAAACTGAATTAGGCGCAGCTATAGAGTCTGCGAAAGGAGAGGCTACAGAGGTCAAGACTGTAAAGGTAGATATCTTTGACATCCCTGAAACGAAGGTTGAAGAATATATTGAAAATCGTGAAGAGGTAGCAGAAGCAGCAGCGCAGGTTATGAAATCATACTGTGTTACTGTAAAACGTGAAACCTTAGATCCTGAAGAAGGGGAAGCAGTGGTTGGTTACTATATAACGGGTGAAATTCTAATGTGCGTCATCTTGGACCCATTTGAAGTTCCTGTTATGAAGGTAGCTCTCGACAAAGGGACTCTTAAGGACTATATTTTAGCGGCTAATGATTTAACAGAAGACATGTTAGCGTCTCTTGAAAAGTAAAAGGATTTCGTATCTTAATGTGTTCTATAAATGGACAAATGTAAAATACTTTAACCTGCTACATTGATGTAGTAGATAAATTTGTTTATAATGAAAGTATTATAATCTTTGCAGATAGGAAGGAAATCCCCATGAACTTGAAAAAAGGTATTGCTTTGGCGCTCACAGCGACAGCATTGTTGGCGTTTACAGGCTGTGGCTCAAATGGAACTACATCGAATGGTGAATACAAAGTTGGTGTTGTACAACTGGTAGAACATCCTGCATTAGATGCGGCAAATAAGGGTTTTGTTGATGCGCTAAAAGAAAAGGGTTTAGCAGAAAAGATTACTTTTGATCAACAAAATGCACAAGCAGATCAATCTAATTTGAATAGTATTGCACAACGTTTCGTATCCGATCGGAAAAATTTGATTTTAGCAATTGCTACGCCAGCGGCCCAATCCATGGCGAATGCAACTCATGATATTCCAATCTTAGGTACAGCTATTACTGATTACGAGGCAGCTAAACTTGTTAAATCAAATCAAAAACCTGGTGGTAATGTATCTGGTACGTCTGACATGAATCCAGTAGAGCAACAAGTAGATCTAATTTTACGAGTAATGCCAAATGCGAAAACAATTGGTACCATCTATAGCTCTAGCGAAGTAAACTCTCAAATTCAAGTGGAGAAGATGAAAGCTTATGCAGCTACAAAGGGTATTAAAGTTGAAGAAGTTACAGTTTCCAATGTAAACGATATTCAACAAGCGGCACAAAACCTAGTATCTCAACGTGTGGATGCAGTTTATGTGCCAACAGATAATGTGGTAGCATCTGCGATGAGCAATCTTGTAGCTATTACCGATCCAGCAAAAATCCCTGTGTTTGGCGGTGAAGATAACCACGTAAAAGGTGGGGCAGTTATGTCCTTGTCTGTGGATTACTACAAACTTGGTTATCAAACCGGCTTGATGGCAGCTAAAATTCTAACTGGTGAAGCTAAAGTTGAAGATATGCCTATCGAAATGCAGAAAGAATTTAAATTAGTTGTGGGAAAAGATAAATTAGAAAAATTGGGCATCACCTTACCAGAGGATTTGATGAACAAGGCGACTATGATTTAATACATATCTGGTAAGGAGTTATACATGAACTGGAAAAAAAGTATTGCAGTGGCACTTAGTGCCATCGCTGTTATGGCAATGGTAGCAGGTTGTGGTTCCAATACCGCAACTAATGACCAAAAGAAAATTGGTGTTATTCAATTAGTAGAACATCCATCTCTTGATGCTGCTAATAAAGGCTTCGTAGATGGTTTAGCAGCTAAAGGATATAAGGATGGTCAAAACATTAAAATTGACCAACAAAATGCACAGGCCGATCAATCCAATCTAAATAGCATTGCACAACGTTTCGTATCTGATAAAAAAGATTTAGTATTAGCTATTGCAACGCCTGCGGCTCAGACGATGGCAAATGCTTCTCATGACATGCCAATCATGGGTACAGCTATTACAGATTACGTGACAGCTAAACTCGTTCAATCTAACGAACACCCTGGTGGTAATGTATCTGGTACATCTGATATGACACCTGTTGAAAAAGAGGTTGATCTTATCATAGCATTAGTACCGAATGTAAAGCGTATTGGTGCCATTTATACATCCTCTGAAATCAACTCCCAATTGCAAGTTGAAAAAATGAAAGCGTATGCAGCTACAAAAGGTATTACTGTTGTAGAGGCAACTGTTTCCAATGTAAATGATATTCAACAAGCGGCTACCAATCTTGTGAACCAAGATGTACAAGCTATCTATACGCCAACAGATAATGTATTGGCATCTGCAATGGCTAACTTAGCACAAATTACAGATGCTGCTAAAATTCCAGTATTTGCTGCCGATGAAGGTATGACAATGACTGGTGGTGTAGCAACTTATTCTGTTGATTACTATCAATTGGGTTATCAAACAGGTTTAATGGCTGCTAAAGTTCTTGCAGGAGAAGCAAAAATTGCAGACTTAGCTATTGAGACACAAAAAGAGATTAAGTTAACTGTTAACGAAGAACGTGCTAAAAAATTAGGTATTACGATTCCTGAAGTTCTTCGTAAAGATATGAAACAATAGAGGAGAATTTGATGTTAGATTTAGTGGTAGGCACCATAACCACAGGCCTTCTATGGTCTTTGTTAGCGGTCGGTGTATTCATAACCTTCCGCGTATTAGATGTGGCTGATTTAACCGTGGAAGGTACGTTCCCAATGGGGGCAGCCATTTCTGCTATTTTAATTACAAGTGGTATGAATCCAATCCTTTCCATTCTACTTGCCGGTGTGGGTGGTATGATAGCCGGTGCTGTAACAGGTTGGATTCATACAAAATTAAAAATTCCTGCATTATTGGCTGGTATTTTGACAATGATTGCATTGTACTCTGTAAACCTTCACATCATGGGCAAAGCTAATGTATCTTTGCTTCGTATGGATACAATTTATACGATTCTTGGTGGATTTTTCCATACGCCGAATATGTGGTCTGCAGCCATCGTAGGTATTATAGTAGCTATAGTTGTATGTTTGCTCTTATTTTGGTTTTTCGGTACCGAAATTGGTACAGCCTTACGTGCTACAGGTGTTAACCCTCAAATGATTCGCGCTCAAGGCGTAAATACTGATAATATGATCGTTCTTGGTCTTTTGATTTCCAATGGTTTTGTTGGTATGTCTGGGGCTCTTATCGGTCAATTCCAAGGCTTTGCTGATGTAGGTATGGGGATTGGTACCATCGTTATTGGTTTGGCTTCTGTAATCATCGGTGAAGTAGTGTTTGGTACGAAATCCTTCGTACGTAGTCTCATCGCCGTAGTACTTGGTTCTATTGTATATCGTATCGTTATTGCTGCAGTTCTCTACATGGGTATGCCACCAAACGATTTGAAATTATTCACTGCAATTCTTGTTGCCATCGCGCTTTCCTTACCTACATTGAAAGCAAAATGGTTGGCTCGTTAAGGAGGACACTATGTTAGAAGTAAAAAATATGGTAAAAACCTTCTTTAAGGGCACAATTAATGAAAAGACTGCATTACAAGGCATTAATCTTCGTCTAGAAGAGGGTGATTTTTGTACTGTCATTGGTGGTAATGGTGCTGGTAAAAGTACTTTGTTAAACTCCATTGCTGGTGTATTTCCAGTAGATGAAGGATCCATTACAATTAATGAGATTGATGTGACAAAAATGCCAGAATACAAACGTGCTAAATACATTGGTCGTGTATTCCAAGACCCTATGGTTGGTACTGCTGGTAATATGCAAATCGAGGAAAACTTGATTCTTGCTATGCGCCGTGGTAAAAGCTTAGGTCTTAAATGGGCTTTCAAAGATAGTGAACAAGCATTTTTCAAGGAACGTCTTGCATTATTAGGCTTAGGCCTTGAAGATCGTTTATCTGCTCGTATGGGCCTACTATCTGGTGGTCAACGTCAATCTATTACATTGTTAATGGCTACCATGCTTCGTCCAGAACTCTTATTGCTAGATGAGCATACGGCGGCACTTGACCCTAAAACTGCAGAAAATGTATTGCAACTAACAGATAAACTCGTTGCAGAACATAATCTAACAACTCTTATGATTACCCATAATATGCGTGATGCATTGCGATTTGGTAATCGCCTCATCATGATGGACGCTGGTCGAATCATCTATGATGTAAAAGGGGAAGAAAAGAAACAATTAACTGTTGCGGACTTACTTCAAAAGTTCGAGGTAGCTGGTGAAAATGCACTGAGCGACCGCATGGTGCTAGGTGCTAAATAATAGAAGAAAGTTCTAATCTATCTTTTGTTCAATTACTGTATTTTTGCTTTACAAGATAGGGCAGATACTGTATACTAAATTAGGTCGTAAGACATATCGTAAGCGAAGTATTCGATTCTCCAACGGTTACTTAAGCTTATCGGGATTATAATTTTTTTAGGAGGTAACATTAATGTTAACTACAGAAGCTAAATTAGCAGTAATTAAAGAATACGCTACTCATGAAGGTGACACTGGTTCTCCAGAAGTACAAGTTGCGATTTTAACAAGTCGCATTCAATACTTAACTGAGCACTTGAAAGAGCACAAAAAAGACCATCATTCCCGTCGTGGTTTGTTGAAATTGGTTGGTCAACGCCGTAACATGCTTGACTACCTTCGTCGTAAAGATATCGAACGTTATCGTTCTCTTATCGAACGCCTTGGTCTTCGTAAATAATAAAATTAGCCGTCCTAAAGGACGGCTTTTTTATTTTGAATTGGCTATTTAGCTTTAATTGATATATAATTAGAAGGTATACATATAAGAAGATTTTTAGGAGGAATAGGAATGGAACAATTCCAAATGGACCTAGCTGGTCGTACTTTTACGATTGAGACTGGGGAACTTGCAAAACAAGCTGGCGGTGCCGTAATGGTTGGTTATGGCGATACTCGTGTACTCGTTACTGCTACAGGCTCTAAAGAGGCGAAGGATATTGACTTCTTCCCACTTACAGTAGACTATGAAGAAAAAATGTATGCGGTTGGTCGTTTACCAGGGGGGTTCATTAAACGTGAAGCACGCCCACCTGAGTCTGCGATTTTGAATAGCCGTTTGATTGACCGTCCTATTCGTCCATTATTTAATAAAGGTGTACGTAACGAAGTACATGTAGTAGCAACAGTTATGTCTGTGGACCAAGATTGTGATCCAGCCATTTGTGGTATGATTGGTGCTTCTGCGGCATTGTCTATTTCTGATGTTCCTTGGAATGGTCCTATTGCAGGCGTTCGTATGGGACGTATCAATGGTGAATTTGTTGTAAATCCAACGAAAGCACAGTTAGAAGAAACAGATCTTAATATCGTTGTAGCTGGTACTAAAGATGCTATCCTCATGGTTGAAGGTGGTGCTGAAGAAGTACCGGAAGATATCATTCTTGAAGTTATTATGGCAGCTCACGAAGAAATCAAAAAAATCGTAGCATTCCAAGAAGATATGACTGCAAAAGTAGGTAAGGGAAAACGCGTATTTGAATGTAAAGATGTTCCTGCTGAAATTAGTGATGCAGTTCGTGCCTATGGTCATGATAAACTTGATGCTGCAGTTCGTTGTGCAGATAAACAACAACGTGATGCACAAGAAAATGAAGTACGTGCAGATGTATTAGCTCACTTTGAAGAAATCTACCCAGATAACTTGGCTGATGTAAATAAAGCATTTGATGCAATGACAAAAGAAATTGTGCGTCATATGATTACTGTTGAAAAAATCCGTCCAGATGGTCGTCAACTTGATGAAGTTCGTCCAATCTCTTGCCGTACAGGCGTATTACCTCGTACACATGGCTCTGGTTTGTTTACACGTGGACAAACTCAAGTATTAAATGTCACAACAGTAGCACCTTTATCCGAAAAACAAACTATCGATGGTCTTGGTGTTGAAACTGAAAAACGTTATATCCATCATTATAATTTTCCATCCTTCTCCGTAGGGGAAACTCGTTCTTCCCGTGGCCCTGGGCGTCGTGAAATTGGTCATGGTGCGTTGGCTGAACGCGCGTTGGTACCTGTGATTCCGAGTGAAGAGGATTTCCCATATGCTTTGCGTTTAGTATCTGAAGTATTGGAATCTAATGGTTCTAGCTCCATGGCTTCCGTATGTGGTTCTACATTATCTTTGATGGATGCTGGTGTACCTATTAAAGCGCCTGTAGCTGGTATCGCTATGGGGCTTGTAACTCAAGGGGAACACTATACAATTTTAACTGATATTCAAGGCATGGAAGATGCTCTTGGAGATATGGACTTTAAAGTTGCTGGTACAGCTAAAGGCGTAACAGCAATTCAAATGGATATCAAGATTTCCGGATTATCACGAGAAATCCTTCAAGAAGCATTAGAACAAGCTCACAAAGGCCGTATGCATATCATGGGCATCATGCTTGATACAATTGCTGAACCACGTCAACAAATGTCCCAATACGCTCCACGTATTATTACAATGAAAATTGATTCCGATAAGATTCGTGACGTAATCGGTTCTGGCGGTAAAGTAATTCGCAGTATTATCGAAGAAACAGGCGCTAAAATTGACATCGAAGATGATGGTACAGTATTTATCGCTTCTGTAGAACAAGAAGGTGCTGCAAAAGCTCAAGAAATTATCACAAACCTTACTAAAGAGGTTGAAGTAGGGGAAGTATACCTTGGTAAAGTAACTCGTCTAATGGCTTTTGGCGCATTTGTAGAGGTATTACCAGGTAAGGAAGGTCTTGTACATATTTCCAAACTTGCGAAAGAACGCGTTGAAAATGTAGAAGACGTAGTAAGTGTAGGGGATGAAATCATGGTAAAAGTTATCGAAATCGATAAACAGGGCCGTGTAAACTTGTCCCGTAAAGATTGTTTAAAATAAGAGGTGTTACATGGATATTCGTGGCTTTGAAGTAGTTTCTGCTTTTGAAGAACAAGATATCAACTTACCAACACGTAAAACAACTGAAAGCGCAGGCTATGATATTGAATGTGCTGAAGCTGTTACATTAGAACCAGGCCAAGTAGTGCTCGTTCCGACAGGTATTAAAGCTTTCATGGCGTACGACGAATACCTTGCCATTCACATCCGATCTAGCATGGCTATTAAACGCCATTTAGCACTTGTGAATAGCACAGGTATCATTGATAGTGATTACTACAACAATGAGGACAACGAAGGTCATATTATGATCGCCCTCTATAATTTTGGCAAAGAACCAGTTACCCTTGAAAAAGGCGAACGCGTTGCTCAAGGTATATTCTCTAAATACCTTATTACAAATGATGATGATGCTACTGGTGTAAGAACTGGTGGCATTGGAAGCACTGGGACTATGTAAATAATATATGGTTTTGTATAAACTAGTAAAAACCGCTCAACTTTGTTGGGCGGTTTTTGTGTGTTTATTTCTCTCCTCAGCTGTAATTATTATCAATAATACTATATAATATTTATTATAGTTAGTAGAACAATTCGGGAGGCTTTATGAAACAGGAGTCAAAACAAAAAAAGAATGTAGGTACATCAGTTATGGGGAATGACATTGAGACTACACAAAATACCATGCACGTTTTGGATGAGAATAAGGTTCTTAAAAAAAGTTATGAAGATGTAGTATATATTTCTCAACCTTTTGGGGCGACCTCGTTAAATACATTAGCAGCGCGAGCTTTGTTATTTGGACTAAATCCTGTATCTTTAAAAAAGGCGCGTGTCCTTGAGCTTGGATGTTCTTTTGGCGGGAACATTATTTCTCAAGCTTTATACTATCCTGAAGCGTCTTTTACGGGTATTGATTTATCGTCTTCCCAGATTAAGATGGGAAATGAACTGATTGCGTCGATGGGACTATCTAATATACATTTGCTTGAGAAGGATATTCTAGATATTGATGATTCATTCGGTACCTTTGACTATATTATTGTACATGGTATTTGGTCCTGGGTTCCGGATGTGGTAAAAGATAAAATTCTATCTATCTGTAATAAGAATTTATCCGACAATGGTGTAGCTTATGTATCGTATAATACGTATCCTGGATGGAAACGATTAGAGCAGTATCGAGAAATCATGCAATATGCAGAGCAAAAAGAGTTAGAGCTACCGTTGATGGAGCGGACTTTATATACGAAGAATATATTGAAGCTCGTAGCGGATACAATGGGATTAGATAATCGGATAAGTCAAAAAGCGAGTTATAAAATTGATAACATCCAAAATGTGTTGAGCTCTAACGATTATTATGTGGCTCATGAATATTTAGAGCCTTTTAATGATCCTGTATATGTACATGAATTTATAAAACGTGCCAATGACCAAGGTTGTGCCTATATAGGGGATGTATTTCTTTCACGATCTTTCATAAGTTGGTTACCGGAGGATATTCACGATAATATAGTTCAATTGGCAAATGATGATTATATTGCAAAAGAGCAATATTATGATTACATTTATGATACGCAGTTTAGAATGTCCCTGTTAACGAAAAATAAACATAGTAAAAAGATTGTTCGTAATGAACGAGTTAGTATAGATGTATTATCAAAATTATATTATTGCAGCGTTGTCAATACTGGTATTCCTTCTAATATGACGGATAGTATCCATATTGCTATTAAAGAGGTTATGGATCGAGGGGATATATTTACTGTTCAGGATATAGTTGATCATATACATAGAAAGTTGCCTGGTTATACTATCGAAATGGACAGAGTTTATTCTCGTTTACTATATTTGATTATTGTAGATAATCTCGATATGTATGCCGAACCATATGAAAGAGTTGCTTTCGAAGATAATAAGGTGTATATACCTCAACGTTTTATAGATTTTATTTCTACTATAGTAGAAAAAGAAGGCAGCTCCTATATTGGTATAGGCGACATGTACAATAAAGTACAACAAGATATAGATAATGGATTTCTCTTTGTAATAAAGCAAATGGTGGAGCCTACAACAAAAGAAAAGATTCTTGCTATTATGGATGACAATATTACAGTTCAGCGTCATACGCGGGATAATATTGATTTTATTGTTCCTAATAAAGTGTACTTAGAGGAAATTTTACAACGTATAAGGATGCTCGGGTTTTTACATAAAATAAAAGATTAGAGGTATATATGGCAATTAGTAAGGAAATTCAGAAATCCAGTGAAATGAAATTTAACGGTAAGTTGATTCAAGTTACCTATGATATAGCCGATGTGAACGGAAAGGATGCATGGCGTGAGGTTGTGCATCATCCGGGTGCTACAGCGATTGTGGCAGTAACAGAGGATAATAAGATTGTTATGGAACGTCAATTTAGATATGCTTTGCAACAGACGCTACTGGAGGTACCAGCAGGAAAATTAGATCCAAATGAAGAACCGATTGTTTGTGCTAAACGGGAGCTTGCTGAGGAAACCGGCTATCGTGCAGCTCAATGGATTTCGTTAGGTACAATTGCTACGAGTCCTGGTTTCTGCAATGAAGTATTACATTTATATCTTGCGAAGGACCTTACCATGGGGGAAACCAATTGGGATCCTGATGAATATGTGGAGCTAGAATACTACACATTGACAGAACTATTGGAAGCTATCAAGAATGAGGCTATTAAGGATAGCAAATCTTTGGCGGCCCTCATGCTTGCTATGCCATATCTTAAGTAATTTTTAGAAATATTATCTCTCAATATAATATGTATTTTATTAATTCATATTGATGATTTTAACTGTAATATGTTATAAAGTATTTTTACATTATATGAGTAACTAATCTCATATAGATTTAGGAGTACATATGTATAATCGAATTATTCTACTAGTAATGGATAGTGTCGGTGTAGGGCATGCAGCCGATGCGATTAAATTTGGCGATGAAGGTTCGAATACATTAGGACATATCGAAGCGGTAGCAGGACCTATTCGCTGTCCAAATTTAAAATCTCTAGGTTTAGCTAATATTGCTGATATATCAGCGTTTGATGAGCCTGTTATTGGCGCTTATGGTCGTATGGCTGAAACGAGTACTGGCAAAGATACGACAAGTGGTCATTGGGAGATGATGGGGCATCCTGTAACGGTGCCATTTCCGACATTTTATGATGGATTTCCGAAGGAACTGATGGATGCTTTCATAAAAGAAACGGGTTATGGATTTCTTGGTAATGAGGTAGCCTCTGGAACGGAAATTATTGAACGCCTCGGAGAAGAACATATAAGAACTGGTAAGCCAATCGTATATACATCGGCGGATTCGGTTTTTCAAATTGCAGCGCATGAGGATATCATTCCCTTAGAAGATTTGTATCGCATGTGTCAAATTACACGCGATAAAGTATGTGTCGGTGATTATTATGTGGGGCGTATTATAGCTCGACCTTTTGTTGGTACACCAGGTCATTTTGTACGCACCTCAAATCGTCATGATTACAGTCGTATGCCTGAAAAGAAAATGGTGCAACAAGAGTTACAAGACGCAAACATTCCAACAGTGGCAGTGGGCAAAATCGGCGATATTTATGCTCATGTTGGCTGGGATGCATCATATCCGACAAAGTCTAACGCGCATGGTATGAACGTAGTTCCTTATCTGTTGGGCCAAAGCTTTACACGGGGGTTCATGATGGTCAACCTTGTTGAATTTGATAGTCTGTACGGTCATCGGCGCAATGTAGAAGGGTATAAGCGTGCTATTGAAGACTTTGATTACCAATTAGGCGGTTTGTTGGACTTGCTTAAAGATGATGATTTACTTCTCATCACTGCAGATCATGGGAATGATCCGACTTGGAAAGGTACAGATCATACGAGAGAAATGGTGCCTTTGCTAGCTTATAGTCCAAGTATGAGTCATTCCGTAGCTTTGGGTGATAGACATAGTTTTGCGGATATAGGCGAAACAGTATTACAAAACTTTGGATTGAAACAATGGGGGATTGGTTCTTCATTTCTTAATTCTTTGAAAGTGTAGCTTTGTATAGAAACTATTTCTTATATATAATTGAATATAATCTTATAATACTGTTATCAAAAAATTGTATGGATAATTTGTTATAATTAAATTCATTTATTTTGTTCTTTTTCATACCTACTAAATCATATACCAATGGAATGTGTACTTTGGGCCATTTTTCCTTAAAAAAATACAGAAAAAATAGCTATTAGTTGATTATATATAATCAACTAATAGCTATTTTTAGTAGTAAGGGACTATTTGGTTATAGTCCCTTTTGCTTTTATCCTTAAAACAGGATGAGTTTATTTAACTATAACAAGCCTTGACTTTCCATCATATCTTTAATATCAAGTATGGTAGATTTACATACTACATCATAATCTAATGAACCAAGGAAGTTTGCAAATTTAGTGTCATCTTCATTTTTACAGTTTTCATATGGAATTTTACCAAATTTTTGATACGGTTCTAGAATGCGATTTCGTCTGTGCTTCCACGTATTATAATAAGGACCTTTGAATTTAGTCATAAAACCATTGCTATCGACTAATACAAAGCCTTCAGATTTATGGAATGAATTTAGCTCCTCATTTATGATGGCTTGAAGCTCATCCATGGTAGAAACTTGTTGAACTGTTTTAACAATGGAAATCAAGTCAGTGTCATATTTTTGTAAAATCGTATAAAGTTCAGCTAATTTTTCTCTAGAGAATGGGACATCTATATGCTTACCATTTACGTCTAGAGTATTTTGAATCATATCAAGTACATAGAGATGGTCTTGGTCGTATTTAATGATATGAGTATCCTCTTGGCTGATGACCTCAAATATCATAGAGCAGTTATTACGTGCTAATAAATCTTTGATTTCTACTTGTAAGCCTTCAGGTAATCTATGGAAGAGGTTTTTAAATAAATCCACATGTATACCCTCTGTTGTAGATTTAGAGGCAAATACTAATTCTTTGTTGATAACGCCAAGAATGGCAAGGTAACCATTTTCTTTAGTTCTAATTTCAACTGGGAAGGAGAGAATATTAGCTAGATTATCTAACTCTGTTTCTGGGCGCTCACCAAGATTAAAGAATTTATTATAACTACGTAATTTCACATCTCCTGTAATTCGATCCACAAATAATCCACGAGCTTGTACTGTACTTTCATTCCATAATCGTTTATGAAATACACGAGAGGTAAAGTTCAAGGAATATAGGTTAGGGAAACATTGTTTTACTTTTACTAATTTTGAATTGCCAATAATATTAATATCTTCATTTTGTGTGAAGATGACATGTTGTGTCATATTTTGGAATTCATGGCGCATATAATCTTTATCATATACATCGTTTTTAATTCCATTTTTTGTGAAAGTATTAGCTATGATATCAATGTATTTTAGTTCTCCACCAAACTCAACTTCTCCTTCCAAACAGAAGGAGTACTTTCCATCTGGAACGCCACGATGACCGTGAATTTGAATGAAGTCCTGACACATGTTTTGCTCGTAATTAGTATCGTAGATATTAGCGATATTTGTTTCGTAAGCGCCAAACCCATTAATAAAGGTTGAGGTAGCTATGAAGGTCATATTAGGCACATAGGAGATACCACCATGGGAAACTAAATATTTTTTGCTATGAAAGCTAAAAGGATAACATTGACGAAGTGATTTATAAAAGAGTCGCAGTTCTCGTTGAAGTGATTCCACTTCTTTTTTCGTCATATCCTTTACGATAGGTGCTACCACATCTTTCATAAAGCGTTTAGAACGATCTAAATTTGTATGAAATGCAAAGTTTGCAATATGTCGCTCGTGATTGCCTTCTAACATAATTGTATTAGGGAATGTGCTGAGACGCATCATTTCGTACATCATTTCTTTGTTTTCAATACCGCGTTCTAAATAGTCACCGCAGAAGATGTATAATGTTTTTTCATCCCATGGTGTAATAGCTTGTTGTAATGCGGTGTAGCAACCGTGAATATCACCGATAACACGCACTCGATCATATCTATTTGTTAGATTAACCGTGAAGTAATTGTTGATTTCATCAATAGAGTTAATTTTTTTACAAAACTTTGGTAATGTACTTGTTTTAATCATTTTGTACATATAATGAATGACTTGCTCTGGCACGCGTTTGTAATCGGCGCGAGCCGCATTACGGGCCAAGCAATCCTCTAAGGATGTATCTGGTTCATAGTAATATACAGTATATTTATATTTGTTAAGCAATTCTTTGTAAGCATTAACAGCTTTAGATGTAGTGTGGGTAGCATCTAAGACGACAAAGTCGCCATTGATCATTCGTTTTTCTAAACAATCTAGTAGGAGCTTCCATGCTGGACCATTATCCTCTTGTGAAATATACCAGCCATTCTCACCAAGGGAAGGGCTACGTAAAAGCATACGGAAATGATCGGCTTCAAGGGTGTAAGCCTCAAGATTGTTATCACGAATCCACTGAGACTTACCACTAGCAGGAGCACCACGCATTAATAATAGTGTTCTCATAGTAATAGTCCTCTAATCTGCCCATAGGGCGTAATAATATATCTGTATAACAAACGAAAAATATTTTATGATTAAATAGAAAAGGCCATAAAAAAAACAGTCTCAACGGATTCCCGAGAGACTGTCTTGCTTGCTTTTAAAATTATAAAGCGTTTACTTTAGCTGCAAGGTTAGATTTTTTGCGAGCTGCAGTGTTTTTATGAAGTACACCTTTGGAGGCTGCTTTATCAATTACGCTAGTAGCATGAACAAGTGCTTGTTTTGCTTCTTCTACTGCGCCTGCTTGAACAGCTTCAACGGTTTTACGAGCTGCTGTACGAATTTGAGATTTTACAGCGGCATTTTTCGCACGACGTTCAGCATCCGTTTTTACGCTTCTAATACTGGATTTAATGTTTGGCAATTGAGTCACCTCCTTAAAAATCGTTTCTTATACCTGAATGATTATATCATACCAAATATTGATACGCAAGGACTTTTCAGCCCAATATTTTCCTTAATGACATGATTTATAAAACATATTCTACTGTTTATTTATGAAAGCATATATGTGGTTTTTAAAATTAAATTAATCATTCATTTTATAGTGTAACAATATATTAATTTTTATTTATGAAAGTTAAAAGGGTCCTTATGTTATAATGAAGAATAGAATTAAGTGAGGTGTCTTATGAAAAAATTAATGATTATAGATGGCAGCAGTTTGTTATTTCGCGCATTTTTTGCATTACCACCGTTGAAATCCGCTTTAGGAACACCAACGAATGCAGTATATGGCTTCTTAACGATGCTCATTAAATTGTATGAAGAAATTAATCCTGACTATATTGCCGTAGCTTTTGATAAAGGTCGTCAAACATTCCGTACTGAAATGTATAGTGAATATAAAGGAAATCGTCCAGATGCACCTGAGGATTTGCGTCCACAATTTACTTTAATTCAAGATGTATTAAAAGCATTGGGCATTTGTGTCATCGAAGAAGAAGGCTTTGAAGGGGATGATATTCTTGGATCTTTAAGTAAAAAGTTTGGAGCCCCTGATATGGCTGTTCAAATTATTACAGGTGACCGCGATAATTTACAGCTTGTAACAGAACATAGCCATGTGTTCTTAACTAAAAAAGGTATTTCTGACATGTTAGAAGTTACTCTAGATAATATGGAGGAACTTTATGGTTATGGTCCTGATAAGGTTATCGAAATGAAGGCGCTTATGGGTGACTCTTCCGATAATATTCCAGGTGTACCAGGCGTAGGTGAGAAAACAGCGCTTAAATTAATTACCGAATATGGCAATCTTGAATCTGTATACGAACATATTGAAGATATTTCTGGTAAGAAATTAAAAGAGCGCCTCGTAGAGAATAAAGAGTTAGCCTTTTTATCTCGTGAGTTGGCAACAATAAAAACAGATATGGAGTTATCTTATAAAGTAGAAGATTTTGTACAAAACTTCCATACCTCTGAAGTACAGCCTTTATTTGAAACTTTAGGCTTCACTAAATTAACACCTCGCATTGTTCAAGTAATGGGGGGCGATGAAGCAGCTTTTGGAGATCCAGGCTCATTATTTGCACCACAAGAGGAGATTTCCTTAGATGATTTAGCAGATGCTAAAGTATTAACAGCCGACTTCTATAAAGATAAGACGGTAGCAGTACATGTTATATTAGATGGAAAAACACCATTTAGAACGGTAACGAATACGTATCTATCTAATGGTGATACTATTGTAAAAACAGACGATACTAAAGCTGTTTTAGCTGTTTTACAAGGTGCTAAAGTCATCGTTACAACTCAGACCAAGGAGATTATCGAAGCCTTTGGTGCAGATGTGCCAGCTGAGATCTCTTTATTTAATGCTGATAAAACTGCTCGTGTTCACGATATGTCTCTCATTGCGTATTTATTAGATCCTACACGTACTAATTATGGATATCTTTATCTAACTGAGCGCTTCTCCGTACCTAGCATTGCTAGCGGTAGTGTAGATGTAGAATGCGTATCCATGGTGAAAGCATTACTCGCCATGAACGAAGCAGCTTGTGAATCTGCTCGTCGTGAAGAGTTATGGTCTTTATATGAAACGATTGAGTTGCCTTTGATTCATACTTTAGTAGTGATGGAAAAGAATGGTATCTATATCGATACAGAGAAGTTGGCGGAAACAACAACTCGTTTTAAAGAGGAACTAGCCGAAGTACAACAAGAGATTTATGAATTAGCTGGAGAAAATTTCAATATCAATTCACCTAAACAATTGGGTGTAATCTTGTTTGAAAAGATGAACTTGCCAATCATCAAGAAAACTAAGACCGGCTATTCTACAGATGCGGAAGTACTGGATATGCTTCGTCACGAAAGTCCGATTGTTGAAAAAATCTTGGCATACCGTTCTGTTGCTAAATTAGTATCTACCTATTGCGAAGGTTTGGCAGTTCTTATCAATGATAAGACTCGTCGTATTCATACGACTTTCAATCAAATGGTTACGGCTACAGGTCGACTTAGCTCATCTGATCCGAACTTGCAAAATATTCCTGTTCGTACCGAAAAAGGCCGTGAAATTCGCGCTTTATTTTACCCAGGTGCTGGATATGATACATTGGTGAGTGCCGATTACTCCCAAATTGAGTTGCGCATTTTAGCCCATTTATCTGGCGATGAAGCATTGATTAAAGCCTTTGTAGAAGGCAAGGATATTCACCGTTTTACTGCTGCAGAGGTGCTTGGTAAAGCTCAAGATGATGTAACTAGCGAAGAACGTTC
The DNA here is from genome assembly GCF_003603295.1 of Veillonella sp. AF13-2. NCBI lineage: Bacteria > Bacillati > Bacillota > Negativicutes > Veillonellales > Veillonellaceae > Veillonella > Veillonella sp. AF13-2. The sequence continues at coordinate 651,012 of NZ_QTMT01000001.1, read as the reverse complement.
TCATGCGAAAGCGATTAACTTCGGTATTATTTACGGTATTTCTGACTTTGGTTTATCTCGTGATCTTGGTATTACACGGGGTGAAGCTAAAAACTATATTGAACTTTATTTTAGTCGTTATCCTAAGGTTAAAGAGTATATGGATCGAATGGTTCAAGAGGCTCATGAAACAGGGAAGGTTCGCACTATGTTCGGTCGTCAACGCGAGTTACCTGATATTAATAGTCGTAACTTTAACCGTCGTTCTTTTGCTGAACGGACCGCAATGAATACGCCAATTCAAGGTACTGCCGCAGATATTATTAAGTTAGCCATGAACCAAGTGGAGAAAAAATTAGAAGAACAAAACTTTAAGTCTCGACTTTTATTACAAGTACATGACGAACTAGTGCTTGAAGTGGTGAACTCTGAATTAGAAGCTATAGAAGAATTATTACGTAGTACAATGCAATCTGTTGTAGAGCTACAAGTACCTCTTATTGTAGACGTACATCATGCAGAAAACTGGGCATTAGTAAAGTAATATATATTTATAATTAATAGAAGGTATATATGTTTAAAATTGGCTTAACTGGTGGCATTGCATCTGGCAAAAGTACAGTTCTTACATATTTTAAGGATAAAGGTATACCATATATCGATGCTGATATTGTGGCTCGTGAAGTCGTAGAGCCTGGTACAAAAGGGCTAGAAGCAATTGTAGCTGCATTTGGAACCGATGTATTGCACGGTGATAGGACATTAAACCGAGAAGTATTAGGGGCTATTATCTTTCACAATGAAAAAAAACGCCAACAACTGAATGGTTGTTTAAAAGAGCATATTCAAAATCGAATCATGGAGCTCACAGCTCATTATGAGGCACTACATACACCAGTTTTACTATATGATATCCCTTTACTCATCGAGGGAGAATGGTATACCATGATGGACGAGGTGTGGCTCGTATATGTGAATGAGTCGACTCAAATTGAGCGCTTAATGAGCCGCAATGGATTGACTGAGGAGGAGGCATTGGCTCGTATTAATAGTCAAATGTGTCTTGAGGATAAACGGTCTTACGCGGATGTAATCATTGACAATAATGGTACACCTCTGGATTTAAAGGAACAATTAGATATCATTTGGAATGAGCGTATCGAATCAGTTTTATAAGAACCTCAATGATAGTCATTTTATGTGTCAAAATTGGTATATAAAAATTACTATTAAATGGTATAATAAGCCCATAAAACTTCGCATAATATTAACCTAGTATTTTATTATATTTTATATCTTGGTAATTATTTATAGTTTCTATATAGAAAGGGAGATATATGAAACGTGCAACGGCAACGGCATTATCTTGTTTCGTACTAGGATGGTTTTATTTTACATATCTAGATGACCATTTGGCGCGTCAGATTGCGTATCCCTTTAACTATAAAGAGGAAGTTATAGCCGCAGCTGAGAAAGAGCAGGTACCTCCATCTTTGGTAGCTAGTGTTATCTTAGCAGAAAGCAAGTATAAAAACACAGCGGAGTCTGAAACAGGGGCTCTTGGATTGATGCAACTCATGCCTGATACGGCACGGTGGGTGGCACAGCAAGTGGGGCATGGTAACTATACAGATCGTCAACTAAAAGAGCCTACTATAAATATTGAGTTAGGTACATGGTATTTAGGTCACTTGTTAAAGGAATTTAATGGTGATCAGGTGTTAGCATTAGCTGCTTACAATGCTGGTCGTGGTCATGTGGAATCGTGGCTTCGTGAAAATAACTGGAATGGAATGGTCGATACGATTCCGTTTCCTGAGACCCGTAGCTATGTAAAGGCGGTCTTACAGTATCAAGAAAGATATGAGGCGTTATATGGAAACAATTATTGAAACTTGTAAAGCCTTAGACTATTCTTGGTTACCTCAAACTGTTGACGGCTTTACGTTAGTTACATCTACTGAAAGTGACTATATAATATTAGCTAATCGTATTAGTGCTGGTGAAGACGTATTAAAGGTACCTATTTTCCACTATCAAAATGAATTGGGGTGGCGTTGGTCTGCCTTATATGATAAAGAGGTAGAGGACTATACAGTACATATAGAAATGCCACTATTTTCGTTTGTAGACATTTCTTTTGTGCGAGCCGATTTAGCGTCTTTTTGGAGTGGGCTACAAGAACGATGTGTAAAAGGGTTAACCAATATGTTAATAGAACCTGCTAATAATTTTACTTTTACTTATCGTCGCCGAGGGATTCCTGAATGGGACTTTTCACAAGTTATGCCTGATGAGTTAGAAGGCTTTGTACGCGATATTGATCCAGCCCATGCGATTCGCATGATTAATGGGTCTTTTATCATCGGCGAATACCGCAAGATGGATGAATGTACAGGCTTACTATTGTATTATAATGAATTGCGTGATGAATACTTTGCGGAACTTCGCTATAAAAGCTATCCAGAAATCGATCATCATTTAGATGCAAAAAATCTAGATGATTTAGCAGTGTTATTGCGTGAGCATTTAGGTGCTATATTAAAAGGCTTGAATGATCGCATTGATTAATTAGGATGGACTTAACTATGTTATTTTAGCTATTTTATGTTTTTATAGAATGGCTTATGGGGTCGTTTTTCTGCCCATCAGAAAGCGTAGAATTTGTATATACACAGCAAATGTGATATACTATATATGACTTTTATATAATCTTTTAAAAGAGTGGGCTTATGTCCACTCTTTCATTTATGATTAGCTCAATTTTAGAGTATTTAGAATCAAGAGATATATACAAGATGTAGTAAGTAAGGAGGCGATGGCTATGAAAAGAGAAGCAGTGGAGGAGTTTGTATCCTCTGTAGTTGAAGGTATTATAGCCGGCACCGATATGGAACTCGTCGATGTAGACTATGTACGTGAACGGGATTGGTATTTACGTGTCTACCTTGATAAACCAGGTGGTGTAGATTTGGATGACTGTCAGTTGGTGAGCGAAAAATTAAGTGCTGTCCTCGACGAAAAGGATCCAATTACGGAAAATTATTTATTGGAGGTATCTTCTCCTGGCCTTGATCGAGTTCTAAAGAAAGATAAGGATTTAGTTCGGTATAATGGCCGTGATGTAGATATTCAGTTGTTTAAGCCTGTTAATGGCAGTAAACAATTTACTGGTGCATTACAAGGTTTTACGGACACATCTATCGACTTTACTATTAATGGTGAAAGCATAACATTTGAACGTTCTGCTATTGCACAAATTCGATTACATCTTGATTTTTAATATATGGAGGCATACGAGTGAGTCAAGAATTAATTCAAGCGGTAATGGTGCTTACAAAACAAAAAGGTTTTGCTCCTGAGGTTATTTTTGAATCCTTAGAGGCTGCATTACTGCAAGCATATCGCAAAGAACCAACATCTAATCCAGATGCGTACGTTGTGATTGACCGCGAAACAGGTGTTTATAAAGTAATGGCCAAAAAACAAGTTGTGGAAACTGTTGAATTGCCTGAAACAGAAATTAGCTTGTTGGATGCTCGCAAAAAAGATAAGCGTTTTGAGATTGGTGATGTAGTAGAAGTCGATGTAACTCCTGCTAACTTTGGTCGTAGTGCTGCCCATACTGCAAAACAAATGCTTATTCAACGTTTGAAAGAGGCTGAGCGCAGTGTAGTATATGAGGAATACTACAGTCGTGAAGGTGATATCATCACTGGTGTTATTACACGTGTCGAAGGTAAAAATGTGTTTATCGACCTTGGTAAAACAGAAGCAATTTTACCTCCAACAGAGCAAATTGCTACTGAAACATACCGTGAAGGGGATCGTATTAAATGCTATATCGTAGAGGTTAAGAAAACTACGAAAGGCCCTCAAATTATGATTTCTCGTACACATCCAGGTCTATTAAAACGTCTATTTGAATTAGAGGTTCCAGAAATCTTTGAAGGCGTAGTAGAGCTTAAGTCTGTAGCTCGTGAGCCGGGGATGCGTTCTAAAATCGCTGTATATAGTCGTGATGAAAATATTGATCCTGTAGGTGCTTGCGTAGGTCCTAAAGGGCAACGTGTACAACATATTGTTGATGAATTACACGATGAAAAAATAGACATTGTAAAATGGGATGAAGATCCAGCAATTTACATTGCTAACTCCTTAAGCCCTGCGAAGGTTGTATCGGTAGATGTAAGCGAAGAAGAAAAATCTTCATATGTAGTAGTACCTGATTACCAATTATCTTTAGCTATTGGTAAGGCTGGTCAAAATGCTCGTTTGGCGGCTAAGTTGACTAACTGGAAAATCGATATTAAAAGTGAAACTCAAGCTGCTGAAGAACCTTTTACAGGTTTCGGCAATGCTGAGGATGGTGAATAGTCATGAAACCAAAATCCCAACCTATGCGTACTTGCGTAGGATGTGGTGAACCTAAGGCAAAACGAGAATTGATTCGCTTAGCCTTGAGTCCTGACGGCAATATCACTATTGATCGCAGCGGTAAAGCACCAGGACGTGGAGCTTATTTATGTGAATCCATGTCATGTTTTGAGCAGGCCTATAAGGCAAAACGATTAGAACGGTCCTTAAAGCATAGCGTATCTAAAGAGATATATGAAGCGTTACAACGTGATTTACAAGAGAATGAGTAATCACTGATATACATGAATGAAGATAAAATTTTAAATCTCTTAGGCTTAGCGCAACGAGCAGGAAAAGTTATTTCTGGTGATTTTATGGTAGAAAAAGCTATAAAGAGAAAGGAACCGAAATTAGTACTTCTCGCTAGTGATTGTGCAACCAATAATGAAAAGAAATATACTCAATTAGCAGAAACCCATCACATTCCACTTCACAGTATTGCCGATAAAGAGGCTTTAGGCACGGCCATTGGTAAGGAAGTTCGGGTAGTAGTCGCCGTACTAGATGATGGATTTGCAAAGGCATTACTTAAAGAGATTGATCGATAATAAGGGGGTATGTAGATGTCCAAAAAACGCGTTCATGAAATCGCCAAAGAGTTCGGCGTTGAAAGTAAGCAGGTCATTTCTATCTTGCAACAACATAATATTAATGTTACTAAAGCAGTTAATTCTGTAGATGATTCAGGTTATGAAATTGTAAAAAAACAATTAGGTAAAAAATCTGAAGCTCCTAAAGTAGCACAAAAAAAAGAAAAAAAGGTAGAATTGAAATCTGCTCCAACTGCAGCTCATAAACAAGAAGCTGCATCACATAAACAACAGCATTCAAATCGTTCTAACGAACAGAAAAAAGATAAACACAAACAAGCTGGTCAAAAACAAGACGATCAATCTAAACAAAAGGACCATAAAAAAGGCAATGTCCGTCATGTACAAATCTCTGAGCCTACACGCAAATCCGATGGTAAGCAACATGGTGGAGACCGTGCTAACAATCGCCCTAATAATACCCGCAATAATGATAACCGTAATAACGGTCGTTCTAATGATGTGCGTAACAATGACAGTCGAAACAACGATAATCGTAATAGCGACAACCGCAATAACGATAATCGCAATTCTAATAATGATCGCCGTAACAAGAAAAATAAAAAAGGTGGTAATAACCGCCCCCAATCCTTGTTATCTACATCTATGCAAAAAAAGAAAAATCGCGTAAAACATCGTAACGAGCAGTACCTACAACAAAAAGCAGAAGCTGAACGTAAAGCTGAAGCAGCAATTGCTACAGAAATTGAATTGAGCGGGCCTCTAACTGTTAAAGACTTAGCTGAAAAAATGGGTCGCGAAGTATCTGAAATCATCAAAAAATTGATGCTTTTAGGTGTTATGGCTAGCATTAACCAAGAGGTTGATGTAGATACAGCTACTATCGTGGCTGAAGAGTTCGGTGTAACTGTAACTGAAGTAGAACCTGAAGAAGACCCTACAGATGTTATTGAAATTGAAGATGCACCAGAAACATTAAAACTACGACCTCCTGTAGTAACTATCATGGGTCACGTTGACCATGGTAAAACATCCTTGTTGGACGTAATTCGTCAAACTAATGTAACAGCTGGCGAAGCTGGTGGTATCACTCAACATATTGGTGCGTACCAAGTTCGCTACAAGGATAATAAAATCACATTCCTTGATACACCAGGTCATGAAGCATTTACTGCTATGCGTCTACGCGGTGCGAAATCTACGGATATTGCAGTTCTTGTAGTCGCTGCCGACGACGGTGTAATGCCGCAAACTATCGAGGCTATTAATCATGCGAAGTCTGCAGATGTACCTATTATTGTAGCCATCAACAAAATGGATAAACCAGGTGCTAACCCAGACCATGTTAAACAACAATTGTCTGAACATGGCCTTTTACCAGAAGAATGGGGCGGCGATGTAATCATGGTTCCAGTATCTGCTAAACAAAAACAAGGTATTGATGACTTACTTGAAAATATCTTGCTCGTAGCAGAAGTTATGGAATTGAAAGCGAACCCTAACCGTAAGGCATATGGCGTAGTTATCGAGGCTCAACTTGATAAAGGTCGTGGTGCTGTATGTACTGTCTTGGTACAAAAAGGTTCTCTTCGTGTAGGTGATACAGTACTTGCTGGTACTGCATACGGTAAAGTACGTGCCATGACAAATGAGCGCGGTGAAAAAGTAAAAGTTGCTCGTCCATCTATGCCGGTAGAAATTTTGGGCTTCTCCGAAGTTCCACAAGCCGGTGAAATTATAAATGGTATGGATGACAACGAAGCACGTGCAATTGCTGAAAAACGTATTGCTAAGCAACGGGTTCAAGAATTGCAAGCTACACATAAAGTTACATTAGATGATATTTTCAACCAAATTCAACAAGGCGAGTTGAAGGATCTTAATATTATCATCAAAGCCGATGTTCAAGGTTCTGTAGAAGCATTGCGTCAATCTTTAGAAGGCATCAAAAACCCTGAGGTTCGTATTGTTATTGTTCATGCTGCAGTAGGTGCCATTAATGAATCGGATATCATGTTGGCATCTGCATCTAATGCGATTGTAATGGGCTTCAACGTACGCCCTGATGCTAATGTTCGACGTGCAGCGGAACAAGAAAAGGTTGACTTGCGTACATATCGTGTAATTTATGATGCTATCAATGACGTTGAATCTGCTATGCGCGGTATGTTGGCGCCTCAATTTAAAGAGGTTGTCGTAGGTCGTGCAGAAGTGCGTCAGGTTATTTCCACACCAAAGGCTATTGTAGCTGGCTCTTATGTAACAGAAGGTCGTATTACTAACGACTCTGAAGTTCGTTTAATTCGTGACGGCATCGTTGTATTTGAAGGTAAGGTTGATTCTTTACGTCGATTTAAAGATGAAGTTAAGGAAGTTAAAACATCCTTTGAATGTGGTATCTCCTTAGAAGGATACCGCGACATCAAGGAAGGCGACGTTATTGAAGCTTACTTGATGGAAGAAATTGCACCTCAATTATAGGAGGTTTATATGAGTGATGTTCGTGTCAGAAAATTACAAGAATTTATCAAACAAGAGGTAAGTCAAATGTTGATGCGCGGATTGAAAGATCCGCGTATCGGCTTCACTACTATTACCGATGTTCATGTAACAGGTGATTTACGTGAAGCTACGATTTATGTCTCCTTGTTTGGTTCCGATAAGGAAAAAGAAGATACCCTTATCGCATTAAAGCATGCAGCAGGTCATATTCGTACAGAGCTTGGTAAAGTACTTAAATTACGCCATATTCCTTCCATCACCTTTGATAAGGATACGTCTTTAGACTATAGCATGCATATTGAATCCCTTTTGAATGAAATCAAAAAGGATGAAGAAATAAATTAACAAAAAGGATACAGAACATGAGTAAGATTACTATTAATCAATTACATATGGCTCTGTGTGAAGCTAATTCTATTATGCTAACCGTCCATATTAGACCTGATGGTGATGCTATTGGGTCCATGGTAGCCTTTTACGAAGCCCTTGTAGGACAAGGTAAAACTGTATATATGGTAGTGGATGATGTAGTTCCTGAGAAGTACACATTCTTACGATATACGGACCACATTCATGATGTAGCGTATTTTGAAACTAATCCAGTTGATATTGATATGCTTATGGTTTTGGATGCTAGCACGTATGAGCGAATTGGCAAAGTAGGTGCACTTTGGAGTGCACCTATTTTTAATATAGATCACCATATTTCTAATACAGAATTCGCGGACCATCTATATTTAAAGCCTGACTTTGCTGCTACTGGTGAAATTGTTACCGACTTATGTACAAAATGGAATTGGCCTATCACTGAATCTATGGGTACTGCATTATATATGGCGATTGCTACAGATTGTGGTTTCTTTAAATTTAGCAATACTACAGCAAATACTCTTGAGATGGCTGCCAAATGTGTAGCTGCAGGGGCTAGACCAAATGTTATTTCTGAAACCATAGAAGCCGTATCTGCCAGTCGTTTAGAATTAACAAAACAAGTTATGCAAACTATCGAGTTTTACAAGAATGATACGATTGCTACCATCGAGTTGAATCGTGAGGCTATGACTATTCTTGGCGATGATACAGATGGTTTTGTAGATATTATTAGAAATGTTGATACTGTAGACGTGGCAATTTTATTAAAAGCAGAAGCTGATGATATAACACGTGTAAGTTTACGTTCCAAAGGTATTGATGTGAACGTTGTAGCAAGCCATTTTGGTGGTGGTGGTCATATTCGTGCTGCAGGTTGCACTATTAATCTACCATTAGAAGAGGCAAAACAAGCTCTCATTGAGGTAATTTAATAATGGATGGGATATTACCATTTTTAAAACCACCTGGCATTACAAGCCATGATGCCGTTGCTATTTGTCGTCGTATTCTAAAGGAAAAGCGCATTGGTCATAGCGGTACATTGGATCCTATGGCTTATGGTGTATTGCCTGTGTTTCTTGGTAAGGCTACGCGCCTTATAGAATACACGGATGAATTTGATAAAACCTATGTAGCAGAATGTAAATTGGGTACTTTTACAGATACTGAAGATAGCTCAGGACAACCTGTATTGCCAGATAATGATATGCTATTGCGAGATGGTATTGTATTGAATCGAGCTATTCAATCTACAGAAATCTCGACAACGATGGTTAAACCAGGCTTTGAAGAATTGGTTAGTATTTTGAGAAAATTTGCTGGCGTTCAGGACCAAAGGCCGTCTAAGTATTCTGCCATTAAAGTAAATGGTATTCGAGCTTATGAATATGCTCGTAAAGGTATTCCTGTAGAGCTACCATTACGTCAAATTCATATTAAAAATATTGAGCTCATTGCTTATGGATTCCCTTTTTTCACGGTTCGTGTGACATGCTCAGGGGGGACTTATATTCGCTCGTTATTACGCGATATTTGTATTGCTTTAGGTATTCCTGGCGCTATGACTTCTTTGGCACGTACTCAAGTAGGCCCTTTTGATATCGGCTCTGCTAAGATGGCCGAAGAATTGATGCTACATGGTGAAAGTCTGTTGTTGCCAACAGATACGGCTGTTTCTCATCTTTCAAAAGTAACTGTAAATAGTGTACAATTAAGAATGATGATAGAAGGCAAGCAGTTACCGATTGGTAAAGAATTTGCTTTCACAGAAATAGGTCAGCTCTATAGAGCTTATGGACCGAATGGTTTTATTGGTATTATGAAACGAAACAACCACACATTAAAAGTGGAAAAAAATATTTTTATTGAAGGATAAGTATGAAGCAACTACATTCGTTTGATGAACTACGTCAAATCAAAGATACAAAAGTATATGCCCTTGGTACCTTTGATGGCATTCATCGAGGTCATCAACGAGTTATACATAAGGCTGTTGAAGAGGCTATATCAGTCGATGGGGTTAGTATCATCATTACCTTCGAGCATCATCCATTGACTATATTACATCCAGAACGAGTACCTAAACGAGTGATTCAAGAAGAGATTATGGATACTGTGCTAGAAGAACTCAAAGTTGACTATATTTTGCGGTTACCTATGACTGAAGCATTATTAAAAATGACTGCAGATGAATTCTTACATGAACTCTGCAATGATATGAATGTGGAAGCTATTGTAATCGGTGAGAACTTTACATTTGGTGCAAAGGGGCTTGGTAATCCAGAATATATGAAACAAGTGGTAGCGGATAAGAATATACGAGTTCTTGTACAGCCTTTATTACCTTGTGATGGTAGTAGTACACCTATTTCTAGTACAGAAATTAGAAAAGCTATTCATGAAGGGCATTTGGAGGATGCAAATCATTGGCTAGGTAGGCCATTTCAGTTTAAAGGAACTGTGATTAAAGGTGATCAACGGGGACGCACATTAGGATTTCCTACATTAAATCTATTACTTCCTAATGAAATGGCTACACCTCCAGACGGAGTCTATGCTAATCGTGTATGTATTGATGGTATTTGGTATGATGGGGTAGGCAATATTGGAGATAATCCAACCTTTAGAAATCAGTACCATAGATGTGAAGTACACGTTTTTAACTTTGACCAAGATATATATGGAAAAGAAGTAATTGTACAGTTCATTTCTTATATTAGAGGGGAAGTTAAATTTAATAATTTACAAGATCTTATCAATCAAATGAAGGTAGATGAAGAACAGGCTCTAGCTATTTTGGCTAATGCATAAAAGGGGGTTCTCATGGATATTAAAGAAGCTCGAAAACAGATAGATAGTATTGATTCTGTATTAGTTACGGAGTTTGAGAAGCGACTCACACTGATTAAAGAAATTGGTAAATATAAGGATGAACATCACTTACCACTTATTGATGAAGAACGGGATGAAAGTATCATTGCTTTACATACTCAAAATTGTAAAGATAAAGTTTTAGCACCTTATGTTGAAAATTATATAAAAACCGTCGTTTCTATGAGTAATGAGTTCTTAAAAGAGCATATGCATAAGCATATTTTTCTCATTGGTATGCCTGGCGCAGGTAAGACTACTGTTGGTAAGGTTCTAGCAAAAGAGTTAGGCCGCGACTTTTTCGATTTAGATCAAACGATTCAAGATAAGGTAGGTAAATCCGTTCAAAATATTTATATTTACGATGGTAAAGATGCTTTCAGTGAATATGAATATAGTACAATCAAAGAATTAATTCACAATAAACCATCTGTCATTGCTACAGGTGGCGGCACTGTTACTTATGATAAAACTGTTAAATTGATGCGCAATAATGGTCTTGTTGTATTTGTTAACCGCGATGTAAATCATATTTTAGATGATTTGGATCTAGAGATTCGTCCGCTTGTAAAAGAAAGTATCGAATATATTTTTAATGTATATGAAGAACGTTATCCTTTATATGAAGAAGTAGCACATATTAAAATTGGTAACGAAGGCAGTATTACCGATGCAGTGCAAGAAATTATTGAAGCTTTGCCGAATACGGAGAAATAATGGACGCCATACGAGGATTTGTATACCGAACTATATATGAGAATACACAACGTACATATTGCGTGTTTATCCTAAAAGATTATAATGAGGAATACATTACTTGTACTGGCAAATTTGAGTCTCCTAAAGAAGGGGAAGACATCGAAGTACGGGGCCGCTATGTAGAACATGAAAAGTACGGCCGCCAATTTGATGCGAGCAGTGTTGAAAAGTTAAAACCTGATAATATGGGTGCTGCCAAGACTTATTTGTTGAACCTAGGCATAAAAGGTTTTGGTGAAAAATCCGTAGAGAAGGTACTAGAATATTTCGGTATTCGTATTTTAGAAATTTTACGGGAAGAACGTCCAGAAGAGATTAAAGATGTTCCAGGTCTCCGAAAGAGTGTTAAGGATGAGCTATTCAATACCTTACTTGGCGAAGGTATTTTATCCGATTTAAATCATTTTTTTGAAAGTCATCACATTTCATCGAAATGGAGTCGTATTGTATATACCTATTATGGTGTGCAGTCCGTCGCAGTTATAGAGGATAATCCTTATACATTATTACGTGTAGCACCGGATATGCTCTTTGGTACGGCCGATACACTAGCAGAGCATCTTGGTATTAATGGTAGTGATACACGCCGTTTAGAGGCTGGTTTAGAATGGATTCTACGTAGTCTAGATAATCAAGGTCATACATGTTTACCAGTAGACCAACTTATCGGTCGACTTGACGATTTATTACAAACTGATGTAGATGATATTGCGAACTTTATTGAAAGCCTGCTGGAACAAGGTGCACTGTATAGTACGTATTATGAAGATATCTTATATATCTATCCGCCAGAGATGTATGTTTCTGAAGTGGAAGGTGTCCACTATACTCGTGAGTTTCTATTAGAAGCTGATCCAATAGCATTAGATATTTCTAGTTTTATTGAAAAGTTTGAACGAGACAACTACATTATCTTTGGTGATGCTCAAAAAGAAGCTATACAGCTCTCATTTTTTGAAAAGTTTTCTCTTATAACTGGTGGTCCTGGTACAGGTAAAACAACTATCATCAAGGCACTAGTAAAAGGTTTCCAACTCGGTGGATTGGGGCGCATTATACTTTGTGCTCCTACGGGACGTGCTGCAAAGCGTCTGACCGAGGCCACTGAGTTTGAAGCTACTACAATTCATCGTCTATTGGTACCTGTTCAAGGTAGTGACTCCTATGACTTTACAAAGAATGAAGATGATCCTCTAGATATAGATGTCATTATCATCGATGAAGCATCTATGCTTAATGTGCGTTTATTCTATTCTTTGATGGCTGCTATTCCAAAGGAAGCCCATGTCATTATTGTGGGTGACGTAGATCAATTACCACCTATAGGTGCTGGGTTCGTATTAAAAGATTTATTAGATAGTGATTGTGTGCCCTATACACGACTTAATCAGATTTATCGTCAAAGCTCTGGTAATACTATCGTTGAAAGTGCTTACGCAATTAACCGTGGTGAAATGCCTAACCTGGAAGGTGTGAGCGAAGAGTTTTCTTTTATTCCTGTTAAATCTTATGACATGATGATGAAAGCCATCATTGATGTATATAAACGTGAACAAGAGACGATAGAGGATGAATTAGATATTCAAATTATTTCTCCTATGCGCCGTGGTGAAGCAGGTAGTACATTGATATCACAATATGTACAACAAGCCGTAAACCCTCCAGATAGCTATAAGGGAGAAGTTCGTGTCAATGGCATTACGTATCGCGTTGGGGATAAGGTTATTCAAATTCTCAATGATTATGAGTTAGAAGTGTTTAATGGCGAAATTGGCGTTATCTATGCTATTACGCGGACCGATATTTGTATCCGATTTATCCATAAAGAGGTTCGTCTACCTATCGATGAAGCACATATGATTATGCCTGCTTATGCTATTACGGTCCATAAGAGTCAAGGTAGTGAGTATGGTGTAGTTATTATTCCATTTGTTCCACGTTATGGTGGTATGTTACAACGTAATTTGTTGTATACTGCTGTTACACGGGCAAAGCGTAAAGTAATCATCGTTGGTACTACGAGCGCAGTTGAACGTGCTGTGCGTACTGTTAATGCCGATGAACGTTACACATTGTTTAAAGAACGACTACAAGGGAGATGTGATTCGTAATGAGTCTTTGGGATTTCCTATTTCCACCTGTATGCCCTCACTGTGGTGCACCTGTGGCAACACAAGGGGATTGGTGTAAAGCTTGTTTTACAGATTTATTACATATTCGTCATGTACCACATAAATTTTTACACTATGTAGATGATGTATGTGTGTTGGCCGAATATCGTGGTGGTCTAAAGTCTATGATTTACGATGTAAAATTTAATGAAAAAAAGGAGCAGTCCAAAGGGGCCGCTCCTTTTTTAGTATCGTACAACTTTTACATGAAATATAATGAGTCTAATATTGTGAATAGTAATTGTAAAATTATGTATGATTATATTGTTCCTGTACCGTCTAGCGAAAAGAAAAAAGCTAAGAGAGGATATAATCAAGTAGATTTATTCTTTTTTGAATGGGCTCATTCTTTATGGGAAATAGATAGAAAAAACTTTAAATGGTTAGATTGTATATACAAGTTTAATACTTCTCGAGATATGTGGGGATTAACAAATAAAGAAAGACATCAAAATATTGATGATGCCTTTGTTATATGTGCTGATTATAAGGATATTGATTTTACCAATAAGAATATATTAATTGTTGATGATATATATACTACAGGTGCCACAATTGAAGCTGTAGCAAAAGTCTTACAAAAGCATAAAGCGCTACGTGTTGATGCCCTTACGCTGGCTAGTGGTAGTTTCTAATCTTTATTACTAAATGTAGGAATATAATATTTGATTTCATATTAGCCAAGTACATCAATAAATGCTTTGACAACATCTGGATCAAAAAGGGAACCAGACGCACTAAAGAGTTCTTCTTTTGCTTTAGCTTTTGTTTTCGCCCAAAATTCAGTAGAAGGATTAACTGTTGTATCATAGTAATCTGCTACAGCAATAATTCGAGCTCCCAATGGAATATTCGCACCACGTAAATGTTTAGGATAACCAGAGCCATCCCATTTTTCATGATGGTAACGAATATAAGGCAAAATTTGTTGGCAGCAAGGATAGTTTTCAATCATATTGGCACCACTTGCAGCATGTTGTTTATACTTAGACATTTCTTGCTTATTAAGATATGGAGATTTTTGGATTAAGGCATTAGGAACCATTAATAGACCCACGTCATGAAGTAAAGCTGCGTGACGAATCTGTTCAATTTCATTTAATGGTAAACCCATTTTAGCTGCGATGCTAACAGCATAGTTTGAAACCTGAATAGAATGTGTATAGAGATGATAGCTTTTCATTTGTATCATCTGTAAAAGTTGTGCGCTTATGGCTTCTAAACTGTCTTTCTCCAGTTCATACAAACCTGATGGTTGCATCAATGATAACATAAACATAATAAACCCCTCTAACTAACAAACTGAACATATGGTACAACCCCTCGTACTTATGTTCATATCGTACAACTTTAGGCCGTTCTAATTTAACAGTATACAAATTATACACCATAAATAATTTTTTGTGTATGATACGTATGTTCTTACAAATATGTTGTATTCATATTTGGCATACAAAAACTAATTGACAATTTAAGAATCCACTAGATATGGTACTTAAAAAATGTGATTTTAGAAATATTAAAATATTATGAAGAATATTTTAGGTTTTCTATTCCAATTTTCTATACATCAACAAATAGGGGTTGCAAAATTTATTCTCATTGTTCTAAGAATTATGCGATAATATGTTTGGTAAAAAATTATGTTTGGCTACTTAACTATATAATCAAAAATTTTTTAAAATAATAGTAAAACTAGACATGAATACTGTTATTCTTTATAATACGTCTATACGGGTCTGTGGTTGAAAGTCGAGGCTAGTCGCAGGCAAAACGATCCACATAAGCAGCCCAAAGGGTTGTGAGCATGGTGCGGCTTAGGTGTAAGTCCTGCCGATAAAATCGAGAGAGGTAGTAGTGGGGAGTCTTGGACTTATGAGCGAACCTTCCAGCAGGCGAGTGTGGGGGCAAAGACCAGGTCAGCCGTATAGGGGCACATGAGGCTTTTCTCATGTGCTTTTTTTATACAGTTGTATATTATAAAATCTATAGAAAACCACTAACTATGGGAAAGTTTTTATACATAACCGTAATATTTATACAAACAATGTATAAAATTAAAATATAAATATAGCGATTTTGCGATTGTATCTAAAATTATATACAAAATTATTGACATAATTATACTAAATCTATATACTATTATAAAGTAGTAGTAAGTTAAAATAATGAGGTTGATAATATGTTAAATAGCAAAGTAAAAAAAATAATTCTTGGCGGTTGTATGTTAGTGATGGCGGCTTCTTTAGTTGGTGGATGTGGTTCCTCTAATCAACCTACATCTAATAAACTTGTCGTTGGCACTAATGCTACATTTGTTCCATTTGAGTTTAAAGATGAAAAAACTCAAGATTATACAGGTTTTGATATTGAATTGATTCGTGCGATCGGTAAGCGTATTAATAAAGATGTGGAGCTAAAAAATGTAGCTTTTGATGCTTTGATTCCAGCTTTGAACACACATGATATTGATGTTGCTGCATCTGGTATGACTATTACAAAAGCGAGAAGTGAAAAAGTATTATTTTCTTCTCCTTATTATGAAAATGCCTTAGCAGTAGTATATAAAGATGGAACGGCTGTGAATTCTCTTGATGACTTAAAGGGTAAAAAAATTGCAGCCCAATTAGGTACTACTGGTGCAGATTTAGCTCATAAAATTGAAGGTACTACTGTAAAAGAATTTGACCATAGTAATGAAGCTTTGTTAGAATTACAAAATAGTGGAGTAGATGCAACTGTAATCGATTTACCTGTAGCTCAATATTACAGTACTAAGCATCCTGACCAACATATTAAATTTATGGCATATCCAAATACTAAAGAATATTTGGGCTTAGCAATTAATAAGGATAACAAAGCATTGCAAGAAGAAATCAATAAAGCAATTGCTGATATGAAGGCTGATGGTGAATTTAATACATTATATAAAAAATGGTTTAATGTAGATGCACCTGCTGATATGCCAGTAGTTTTAGAATTTAAATAATAGGAGAGATTATGAGTTTTAATTGGGGGTTAATTGCGGATAATTTACCGCTCTTGCTACAAGGTGCTCTAGTGACTGTAGAAATTACAGCCATGTCTGTAGGTTGTGGCTTTTTTATCGGTCTTTTAGTATCTTTAGCAAATTTATCTAAATTTAGATTAGTTAGATTGCTTGCAAAATGTTATGTAGATATCATTCGTGGTACACCATTACTGGTGCAAATTTTCCTAATCTATTTTGCTTTGCCTATGATTACAGGTCAACGGATTGATCCATATATTGCGGCTGTTACCGCATGTAGTATTAACTCTGGTGCTTATGTATCTGAAATTTTCCGTGCTGGTATTCAATCTATTGATAAAGGTCAAATGGAGGCCGGTCGTTCTCTTGGTTTAACTTGGGGACAAACCATGCGTTACATCATTATGCCTCAAGCTTTTAAAGCAATTATTCCTCCGTTAGGGAACGAATTTATTGCCATGTTGAAAGATTCCTCTTTAGTTTCTGTTATCGGTTTCGAGGAGTTGACACGTCGTGGTCAATTAATCATTGCTAAAACCTATGCATCCTTTGAAATCTGGGGTACGGTTGCTGTGATTTACCTTATTATGACAGTGACTATCTCACAATTAGTTGGATATCTTGAAAGGAAATATAGCATTAAATGATTAAATTAGAAAATGTACATAAATCTTTTGGTAAAAATGAAGTACTAAAAGGTATTAATTTACATATTGAACAAGGTCAAGTAGTTGTAATCATCGGTCCTTCTGGTTCTGGTAAAAGTACGGTACTGCGCACTATGAACTACTTGGAGGAACCTACATCTGGTAAGGTTATCGTAGATGGTATGGATCTTTCTGATAAGAAAAAGTTAAATGACGTTCGTGCTGAAGTAGGAATGGTATTCCAAAACTTTAATTTGTTCCCGCATATGACGGTTATGGAAAACCTTACCTTAGCTCAAACTAAGGTTCGTAAAACATCTATGGAAGAGGCTAAGAAGATAGGTCAAGCTTTACTTGATCGAGTAGGCTTGGCGGATAAAGCCAATGCATACCCTGATTCTTTGTCAGGCGGTCAAAAGCAGCGTGTTGCTATTGCTCGCGCTTTAGCTATGAAACCAAAAGTAATGCTTTTTGATGAACCTACTTCAGCTCTTGATCCTGAAATGGTTAGTGAAGTGCTAGATGTTATGAAGTCTTTAGCTGAGGAAGGTATGACGATGGTCATCGTTACTCATGAAATGGGCTTTGCGAAAAAGGTAGCGGATAGAGTGTTATTTGTTGATGGTGGCTTGATTTTAGAAGATAATACACCTGAACGCGTATTTGATGCACCTACCAATGAAAGAACAAAATCATTCTTAGATAAAATTTTGTTAGATTAAATAATATAATTATAGGAAGCAAATTCTAGAATTAGAAATTGCTTCCTGTTTTTTTACATTAAATTTAACCTATCTATTTATATTAATTTTTATTATATATGTATAGCTTAATATCTATTAATATATTTGATAACTTTTAGACTGAATTTATTAATTATAAAGAGTTTGTATAAAGCTTTACAGGGTAGATTAATCTGAAAAACACGATTATTGCTATAAATATTTGTGATATAATAATAATTTATACAGTCATTTTTAAAAATAATAATTTTTAATTCACATATTTTTATGATTATAAAAATATATAATTAATTTATAGGGCGTATATAATTATTTATAACATGTATAGATATAGGGATTGTTGAGATTTATAGCAAATGATATTCTTATTTCTAGTGTTTGTATATTCATTAAAAATGTAAATATTGTTGTTTGATATTTTATACATGCTGTGTTATGATACACATATAGAGCAAGACAGCAAGACAATATATATATTTTTAGGAGGATGTTACCATGTTAGGTAAAGTAAAATGGTTCAGCGCAGAAAAAGGTTATGGTTTTATTGAACGTGAAGACGGTAGCGATGTATTTGTACACTACTCTGCAATCCAAGACGAAGGTTTCAAATCTTTGACTGAAGGTCAAAATGTAGAATTTGAGATTGTTGATGGAAACCGTGGACCTCAAGCCGCTAACGTTGTTAAAGCGTAACTACATACCAAAAAAATTATAAAAACAATATATAATTGGACCCCGATAGTATATACTATCGGGGTTTTTGGATTTTCTATATACATTTTATACATAATTCTACAAAAAATATAAAATTTTTACATAAAAAAGAAGGAGTTTTACAGTTGGATGTAGAAATACTAAATATAACACGAGAGATAAGGTTATATAATACCACACACTCGCATCTCGTGGATGATTTTTAGAAAGGGTGTTGACTTATGAAAGTAGCAATTAGAGGAAAAAACATTGAAGTGACAGATGCCTTAAGAGCATATATCGAAAAAAGATTGAGTAAATTGACTCGTTACTTCGATGATGAGTTAAATGCACAAGCGGTTTTATCCGTTGTAAAAGATAAATCTACAATTGAACTTACATGCTTTGTTGATAAAATCGTTCTTCGTGGTGTGGAAACCAACGATGATATGTACGCAGCTATTGATTTAGTAGTGGATAAAATTGTTCGCCAAATCCATAAGTATAAAACTCGTTTGGCTAAACGTTTCAAAAAACAAGAAGCTTTCCATCCTGAAGCTTTGGCAACTCCTGTGGAAGAAGAAACTATTGAAGTTGTAAAACGCAAACATTTTGTTGTGCGTCCTATGGATGTTGAGGAAGCGATTTTACAAATGAATCTTATTGGTCATGATTTCTTTATGTTCTTCAATGCTGAAACTGAATCGATGAACGTTGTATATCGTAGACATGATGGTTTCTATGGTTTGATCGAGCCAGAACTTCAATAATATATAATGTCGGCTGAACTTAATCCTAACTCCTTTCTACTTTAAATCAGCCGATTATTATATTAAGGTGGATGACTTAAAATAGTCATCCACCTTTTTTGCCAAAATAATATTATAAATAATCTTGAAATGCCTTGAATTCTTTGACTATTCAAGGCTTTTTCGTTATAATAAGTTAGATAAAATAATGTAAGATGTCCCGTAGAGGAGTGATTTGTTTGTTAAGCTTTTTACAAAGGCTATTAGGCAATAATAACGCAAAAGAAATTAAAAAAATGCGTGCTATTGCAGATCATATTAATGAAATTGAACCTAATTATATTAAATTAAGTGATGCTAACTTAGTGGCAAAAACTGATGAGTTTAAACGTCGTTTGCAAAAAGGGGAAACGTTAGACGACCTATTGCCAGAAGCATTCGCTGTAGTTCGTGAAGCATCTAAACGCGTTTTAGGCATGCGTCATTTCGATGTACAGTTAATGGGGGGCATTTGCCTTCATAATGGTAATATCGCGGAGATGCGTACTGGTGAAGGTAAAACATTAGTAGCTACATTGCCCGTATATTTGAATGCATTGACCGGTAAGGGTGTACACGTTGTAACAGTAAATGATTATTTGGCGACTCGTGATAGCGAGCAAATGGGACGTTTATATAATTTCTTAGGACTTTCCACGGGTCTTATTGTGGCTAATCTTGACTTTAATCAACGTAAAGAAGCCTATGCGTGTGATATTACATATGGTACAAATAATGAGTTTGGTTTTGACTATTTACGCGATAACATGGTAACCGATGTTGTTCAAATGGTACAACGACCATTGAATTATGCCATTGTGGATGAAGTAGACTCCATTCTTATTGATGAAGCAAGAACACCATTAATTATCTCAGGCCCTGGTCAACGTTCCACTGATAATTATTATAAATTGGCTAAAATTGTTCCTCACCTTATAAAAGATGAAGACTATGTTATCGATGAAAAACAAAAAACTATTGCCCCTACAGATTCTGGTATCGCAAAGGTTGAAAAAATGCTTGGTGTTGAAAACCTATATGATGCAGAAAATATCGAGTTGAATCATTTGCTTGGTGCTTCTTTGCGTGCCTATGCTATGATGCATCGTGATACAGACTATGTGGTTAAAGATGGTGAAGTTGTTATCGTCGATGAATTTACGGGCCGTTTGATGTTTGGACGCCGTTACTCTGATGGTTTGCATCAGGCTATTGAGGCTAAAGAAGGTTTGAAAGTTGAACGCGAAAGCCAAACCTTAGCATCTGTTACATTCCAGAACTATTTCCGTATGTATGATAAATTATCAGGCATGACAGGTACTGCTAAAACAGAGGAAAAAGAATTTATCGATATTTATGGATTAGAGGTTATACCAATTCCACCAAATAAGCCTTTAATCCGGATGGATTTGCCTGATCAAATTTTTAAAACTAAAGCTGCTAAATATCGTGCTGTAGTACGAAATGCAGTAGAACGCCACCAAATAGGGCAACCTATTCTGATTGGTACTACATCTATTACACAGTCTGAAGAACTTTCAGACATGTTGTTGCGTGCAGGTGTACCTCATAAAGTATTGAATGCTAAACATCATGAACAAGAAGCAGAAATCGTTGCAGCTGCTGGACAAATGGGAATGGTAACAATCGCTACTAATATGGCTGGTCGCGGTACAGATATTACTCTTGGAGAAGGTGTGCCAGAACTAGGTGGTTTAGCAATTTTGGGGACAGAACGCCATGAAAGCCGACGTATCGATAATCAATTACGTGGCCGTGCTGGTCGTCAAGGGGATCCTGGTTCTTCTCAATTCTTCTTATCATTAGAAGATGACTTAATGCGTATCTTTGGTGCTGACAATATTACAGGTATCATGGATAAACTTGGTATGGAAGAGGATGAACCTATCGAGCATTCTTTGATTACTAAATCTATTGAACGTGCTCAAAAGAAAGTAGAGGATCATAACTATAACATTCGTAAATATGTACTCGAGTATGATGATGTTATGAATCAACAACGTGAAGTATTATACGAACAACGACGTCGTATTTTACGTAACGAATCCTTGCGTGAAACAATTAATGAAATGATTGACAAGCTTGTTACCGAATCTGTAGATGCTTATGCTGATGAAAAGCTCTATCCAGAAGAATGGGATTATGAAGGTCTCTATAAACATTTAAGTCAATATTTCTTAACAGAGGAGATTATGTCTTCTCAAGATATGGAAGAATATAGTCGTCAAGACTTATTAGAACGCTTATTAGAAATTGCTCATGAAGAGTATCAAGATCGCGTTGATATGCTTGGAGAGGCTATGTTTAGTCAACTTGAAAAGGCGATTATGTTGCGCGTTGTTGATAATAAATGGATGGAACATTTGGATAATATGGATATGCTACGAGAAGGTATTGGCCTCCGTGCATATGGTCAAAAGAATCCGTTGGTAGAATATAAGTTTGAAGCTTTCGATATGTTCCAAAACATGATTGCAGCTATTCAAGATGAGACAATCATGGCATTATATAAAATTCGTGCACAATTGATTCAAGAAATCGAAGAACCAGTTGATCACTTAGAAGGTGCACAATCCCATCATGAAGATGTGTTGGAGCCACAAAACATAGATTAAGATTTGTGAATGGCACGTTGCTCAAAGGGATTTCCACTGGGCAACGGCCATTTTTCTATTTTGTTAAGGTAATAGTTTATTGATGTAATAGGCTAATTAACTAAAGGTGGTGAACATAAATTGTTAGAAGATTTAAAACCGATTATTTCTAATCTAGAAGAACGTATTTATGGGATGAGGGATTCACTTTAACATCGCTCAGAAGGAAGACCGAATATTTACACTTGATGTACAGATGAGTGATCCTACATTTTGGGATAATCCAGATAAAGCTCGTGAGATTTCTCAAGAGGCCACACAACTAAAAAATGCTGTAGAAAGCTATAAGCAACTTGTTAGTGATATTGAAGATGCTAATATGATGCTTGAAATGGCTATAGATGAAGATGACCTCTCCATGGAGAGTGAAATCAAGGAATATGTTAAGCAAATAGAAGAAACCTTGGAAAAGCAAGAAGTACTTTTATTGTTAAGTGGTGAATATGATGCAAATAATGCTATTTTAACATTTCATGCTGGTGCTGGTGGGACGGAGGCACAAGATTGGTGTTCTATGTTAATTCGCATGTACTTGCGCTGGGCTGAAAAATCTGGCTTCTCCATCGAGTTAATGGATGAACAACCTGGTGATGAAGCAGGGATAAAATCTGCTACATTCCTTGTTAAAGGTGAAAATGCCTTTGGTTACTTGAAGTCTGAGAAAGGTGTGCATCGTCTCGTTCGTATTTCACCATTTGATGCCGCGGCTCGACGTCATACATCATTTGCTGCTGTCGATGTAATGCCTGAAATCGATGATACTGTAGAAATTAATATCGATATGAAAGACGTTCAAGTTGATACATATCGTGCTAGTGGCGCTGGTGGTCAGCATATTAATAAAACCGATTCTGCTGTTCGTATGACCCATAAGCCAACAGGTATTGTAGTACAATGCCAAACACAACGTTCTCAAATGCAGAATAGAGAACAAGCTTTACGTTTGTTACGGGCGAAACTATTTGAGTTAGAGCTCGAAAAGCAAGCTGAACTTAAAGAACAGATTGGAGGTACCTACCAAGCAATTGAGTGGGGGAGTCAAATTCGTTCCTATGTATTCCATCCATATAATCTTGTTAAGGATCATCGTACTAGTGTAGAAACTGGTAATGTTCAAGCTGTTATGGATGGCAACTTAGACCCATTTATCGAAGGTTTCTTAAAAAAAGAGGCTAACTTAACAATTTAGGAGATACTATGAAAAAGTTTTTACTATTCCTATTAGTGCTAATTATTGCTCTTGTAGTGGCATCCCAATTTTTATTACCATCTTTTATTGGCTCTCGTATTGAAAGTCAATTAAATGAAACATTGAAACCAACGGCTCAAACAGTAAATGTTGAGGCTCAACCTGCTTTCAAAATTTTATATGGTGAGGTGGATCGTGTTTATGGCACTTTGGAGAATATTAAACTGGGTAAATTGAATTTTGCTAGCTTCCGATTTGATGCTAAACAAATTTTTGTTAATCCAATTTCTTTATTAGCTAGTCAACAAATTGATATCGTTAGTGTTGGGAATGCTAGTATTGATGGGACTATTAATAAAGCTGATTTAGGGACTTTCTTAAGTAATGAAGCAGGTAGTGATATTCAAGACGTACAAGTTGACATTAGTAAAGATAATATCAGCCTAACCGGTAAAATGAATGTAGGCATGGTGTTTAAAGGGGATGTTAAATTAGATGGGAATTTAGAGTTAAAGGGCAATACATTATTGTTTTCACCTAAAAAGTTCACCATAAATGGTGCTACAATTCCTGGTATGACATCTAATGTGTTAGAAAGTACTCAAATTTATGACTTTAACAATTTTCCAATTCCTGTAAAAGCGGAAAGTTTAACTGTTGATAATGGTGAAATTCTCATTAAAGTTAAACCTGTACTCAACTAGAAAGGATTTGTCGTGAATCATCGGAACGCACAAAAAAGTAAGTACTCATGGATTCTTATACTTTGTATTATTATAGGTCTTTTATCTTCCTTATACTTAGTATTTGAACGCCATCAGATTGAGAAATCTCAAAATCATATTGAAAATATTGTAGACTATGATGCAGTTTTACGAGCCAGCGCCTTTGAAAAGCGTAGTCAACAAGAAGCTTTTGATGCATTACATAATGCTGGTGTGACTGCTTTTGCTATTTATGATCGCACGTTAGAAAAAGCAAAAGATGCGGGCCAAGTTAAAGTATTAAGCTCTGAAGAGATGGACTCTGTTCGTGTTAATGGCGCTGCGATTAAACCTGGGGCGACTTATGTGGCATTAATTTCAGGTAAAGAAGGTTATTATAAAGAAATTCGAGAGGATTTATACCACCGTATTGGCAAGGACAAGGTGAAAGAGCTTAATACAAGTATTGGTCCTGTTCTTGAATTGTATGGTGCAACAGCAGATAGCTATGCAAAGATGAATCTTGGTATTTCAAAGTTGCAAGCACAAGAGGTTGTAGATCGTGGTTTCAATGTTATCGTTCGTCCAACAAACTATAGAAACGTAACATCTGAAGATATTCAATATGTATTTAAACGACTTGAAGGCATTCCTCATGTAACAGGGATGATTTTTGCTGGTAAAGAAGCTCTAGGTGCACCTAATTTAACGGATGAAACATTAGCATTACTAAATAAAAACCATATTCCACTAGTTGGTATCGAAGCTGTAAATCAGTTGCAGTATGAGCCACAACAAGGTTTCTTGGAAATGGCGGCCAAAAATAATTATAGTGTAGGTCGTGTGTATACTATCGCTAAAGAGGAGTTAAAGAAAATTACCCCTGAAGAAGCGGCACAACGCTTTTACATTAGTGATATAGAGCGAAATATTCGTTTTAACTTGTTTCCGATGTATGAAACAGGTATAAATAATGAAACTGTATTACAGACTACAATCAACTATATTAACATAGCTACAGAGAAATTGGCTGTAAAAGGTTATGAATTTGGTCCAGCGGATATTTATCCTGCTTATACACCAAATCCATTATTAGTAGTTATTACAATGATCGGGGCTATAGCACTTTTTGTATATGTTCTACAAATGATGTTACCAATGTCTAAGCATACGCAACTTGTGGCCTTTTTTGGAATTTCTTTGGCATCCATTGTTGTATTTATTCTTACAAGTGGTACCTTAATTACTCAAATATGGGCTCTATCTAGTGCTATTATGGCTCCTGTAGGTGCTATGATACGCTTGATGGAAGAGTGGCGCCGTTATGATGGTGCACGTCCATTAGGTGCCATTAAGTCTACGATTCTTGCCTTATTATATCTTGTAATTGCTGCATTATTTGCTGCTATTGGCGGAATGTATATCGCATCTTTATTGGGCAATACGAAATTCTTTATGGAGTTTGCTCTCTTTAGAGGTGTTAAGTTGACCTTTGTTCTGCCAATTATTTTAGTTATTATTGCGTACCTTCAACGATTCCCATTGTGGAACGGCCGCATGATTAATTCCAAAGAAGAAGCGAAAACATTTGTAGTGGAATTCTTAACTATGGATGTTAAATTATATGTATTCTTTATAATAGCAGCACTTGGTGGTGCAGTATGGGTATTTGTTGGCCGTAGTGGACACACTGCAGGTGTTCCTGTACCAGGCTTTGAACTTATGCTACGTCGTTTTCTTGAAAATACAATGTATGCGAGACCGCGTGAAAAAGAGTTCATTATTGGTCATCCTGCTTTAATGCTAGCTACCTTTGCGTTCATGCGTAAGTGGCCTACAGTAATTCATTTCTTGTTAACTCTAGCTGGTGTTATTGGCATTGCTTCGATGGTTGAAACCTTCTGTCATCTTAGAACGCCAGTGTTCATGTCCATCATGCGTGGTTATGATGGTTTGTTAATTGGCGCCCTTTTTGGAGTGCTTCTTATCATCGCAGTACGGTTTATGATGTACGTAACACAATGGTTCCAAGCTAGGGAGGTTGACCATGAGTAATATTGTTATCTCTGGTTATTATGGCTTTGGTAATGCTGGTGATGAGGCCATGCTTTGTGCTATTATCGATGCTATTCGTAAAGAAGAGGCTGATGCACATATTACTGTAATTTCTGGTAATCCTAAAGAGACTAGTAAAAAGCATAATATTAATGCTGTAGGTACATTCTCTGCATTGGGTATCTTAAAAGCAATTGCTCATTCGGATCTTGTTATTAGTGGTGGTGGTAGTTTATTACAAGATGCTACTAGTATTCGCAATACTTACTATTACTTAAGTATTATGGCGTTAGCAAAGTTGCTTGGGAAAAAAGTAATGCTATACTCCCAAGGTATTGGTCCTTTAAATCGTTCATCAACACGTCGTGCCGTTGGATTTGTATTGCGTTTTGTAGATACTATTACAGTTAGAGATTCTATTTCAAAGGATGAACTAGTTTCTTTGGGAATTGAAGATGTAGAAGTTACTGCAGATGCGGTATTGGCCATGCAACCAGCAGATCTTTCAATTGGCTCTCATATTCTGAAAGGATATATTTCTAAAATATCTGAAGCAGATGAACAACGTAAACGAATTGGTGTAGCGGTTCGTAGTTGGAAAGAGGATACTGAGTATAGAGAATCCTTAGCTAATGTATTGAGCAGATTACAAGAACAAGATAATGTGGAAATTATCTTTATTCCTATGTCACATCCTGAGGATACAAAAGAGGCTAAGATCATTGCCAGCTATATGCCGAATGGCGCTATTGTGCTAGAAGGTCCGTTCTCTACAGAGCAACAAGTGTCATTATCTGGAAATGTGGACCTCATGATTGGTATACGTCTTCACGCTTTAGTTTTTAGTTCTTTAATGGGAAAACCAGTTATTGGTATTTCCTATGATCCTAAAATTACAAGCTTTTTACATATGATTGGTCAAGAGCCTATTGGCACAATGACTCATTTGCGTGAAGAAGCCTTATATCAATGGTGTCATAAATTGTTGAATTCTCGTGAGGAGTATCAAGCATCTTATGACCGCATTGAATCATTGCGTGTAGATTCCCAACGCAATGCAGAAATTGCTATTTCATTACTTAAAGATTATTAATATATTGGATTTTATCCAGAAAGTGAGGTCTCTATGGCTACATTAACACAAGATGTTAAACAATTAGTTCAAGAGAAGGCAAAAGCTATTCGCGTTGGTATTGTACAGTCTGTAACGGCAGCGAAATCCGGTCACCCAGGTGGTTCATTATCTATCGCCGATGTGATGGCCTTGTTGTACTATGTTGAGATGAATGTAGATCCAGCAAATCCAAAAGCTCCTAATAGAGATCGTTTTGTCCTTTCTAAAGGTCATGCAGCGCCTGCACTATACGCTACATTGGCTGAAAAAGGTTATTTCCCTAAAGAAGAACTCTTGAACTTACGTAAAATTAATCATATGTTACAAGGCCATCCTGATATGAAACACACACCAGGTGTAGATATGTCTACAGGTTCTTTAGGACAAGGCATTTCTGCGGCTTGTGGTATGGCATTGGCAGGCAAAATTGATAATGCAGATTACCGTGTATACTCTATTCTTGGTGATGGTGAGCTTGAAGAAGGTCAAGTGTGGGAAGCTGCAATGTTTGCTGGCTTTTATAAACTGAATAATTTGACAGCTTTTGTCGATTTTAACGGTCTTCAAATTGATGGTGATATTACTAAAGTTCTTTCTCCATTACCAATTCCAGAAAAGTTCAAAGCTTTCAATTGGAATGTTATTGAAGTTAATGGTCATGACCTTGATGAGCTTCATAATGCTATTGAAACTGCGAAAGCTTTCACAGAAGGCCCAACATGTATTATCATGCATACTGTAAAGGGTAAAGGCGTTGAAGAGATGGAAGGTCAAGCAGGCTGGCATGGTAAAGCACCAAGTGAAGAGCAAGGTGTAGCCTTTGTTAATGAAATTATGGGGGTGCAATAATGGGTAAAGCAACACGTGAAGCATATGGTAATGCGCTAGCTCGCATTGGTAAAGAGAATACTAATATTATCGTACTAGATGCGGATTTATCCAAATCTACTAAAACAGATACATTTAAAGCTGTGTGCCCGGAACGTTTCTTTAACGTAGGTATTGCAGAGCAAAACTTGATTTCTGTTGGTGCTGGACTTGCAGCGGCAGGTAAGATTCCATTTGTATCATCTTTCTCCATGTTTGCTACAGGACGTGCATTTGAACAAATTCGCAATGCTGTATGCTATCCTAAATTAAACGTGAAAGTATGTGCTACACATGCGGGCATTACTGTTGGTGAGGATGGTGCAACGCACCAAAGTTTAGAGGATATTTCCTGTATGCGTACATTGCCAAATATGACTGTAGTGGTGCCTGCTGATGAGCGTGAAACAGAGGCTGTTATCGAATGGGCTGCATCTTATAACGGCCCAGTATACGTTCGTTTGGGGCGTGCTGGTGTAGATGATGTAACAACAGAAGGCTACTCATTTGTGCCAGGTAAATCTACTATTTTGGTAGATGGTTCTGATGTTACAATTATTGCTTGTGGTGCATTAGTTGGACCTGCTGTAGAGGCATCTAAAACTTTATCTGAATCTAATATATCTGCACGTGTTATTAATATGGCATCTATTAAACCTATTGATGCTGAAGCAATTATAAAAGCCGCTGCGGAAACTGGTGCTATCGTTACAGCTGAAGAACATAATATTATTGGTGGCCTCGGTTCTGCTGTATCTGAAGTAGTAGTATCTAATAAGCCTGTACCTATGGAATTCGTTGGTGTCCAAGATACATTTGGGGAGAGTGGAACACCAAAAGAACTAATGGCAAAGTATGGCTTAACTGCCAATGATATTGTAGAAGCCGTAAAACGTGTAATCGCTCGTAAATAATCAAAGGGGATCCCATGATTGAATTTAAGAATGTTAGTAAAGTCTATGATAATGGTTCTGTTGCATTAGACGATGTGTGTTTAACCATTAACGATGGTGAATTTGTTCTCGTTTGTGGTCACAGTGGTGCAGGGAAATCAACATTATTTAAGTTATTAACACATGAGGTAGTGCCAGATGCTGGTACTGTCATTGTTGATGACTTTGATGTTACGCGTATGAAGCGCAGTAAAATTCCTAAATTGCGGAGAAAGCTTGGCGTTGTATTCCAAGACTTCCGATTATTGCCTAATAAAACGGTAGCAGAGAATATTGCTTTTGCTCTTGAAGTTATTGAAGAAAAACCAAAAATTATTAAAGAAAAGGTGAGTCATGTATTAGACCTTGTTGGTTTATCTGAGAAGGCTAATGATTTACCAGAGGATCTTTCTGGCGGGGAACAACAACGTGTTGCTATTGCGCGTGCTATTGTTAATCGCCCAACAGTATTAATTGCTGATGAACCTACTGGTAACCTTGATCCTGATACTAGTAAGGATATTGTTGAATTGTTTAAGCATATTAACAATTTCGGCACTACCGTTATTATGGTTACCCATAATATGGATCTTGTTTCATACTTGAATAAACGCGTTATTCGTTTAAAAGACGGCCGTGTTCA
The DNA here is from genome assembly GCF_003603295.1 of Veillonella sp. AF13-2. Taxonomy (NCBI): domain Bacteria; kingdom Bacillati; phylum Bacillota; class Negativicutes; order Veillonellales; family Veillonellaceae; genus Veillonella; species Veillonella sp. AF13-2. Next base: position 621,328 of record NZ_QTMT01000001.1, on the reverse strand, counting down.
AAGTGATAATATGAGAGGTGCAGAAATTAATGAAGCCTAGAACGATAAAATACTATTTTAAAGAAGCACTGAAGTCTATGAAACGTAATGGACTTATGACATTAGCGTCCATTTCTACAGTGGCTTTATCCTTATTTATGCTCGGTGTATTCCTTTGTGGTGTCATTAATTTGAATAACATGGCATCCAGTCTAGAAAATCAAGTACAGTTAAGTATTTACTTAAAGGATGGCTTAACAACTGATCAAATTATGGCAGTAGGAAAGCAAATTAAGGCTATACCTAACTTAAAGCATTTAGAATTTGTTAATAAAGAGCAAGCTATGAAGGAGTTCAAAGAACGCCTTGGTGATCAGCAACAATTGGTGAATGCTTTAGGTGATGTAAATCCGTTGCCTAACTCATATGTGTTAACCTTTGATAATCCTAGCGATGTAAAAGCAACTGCAAAATTAGCTACGACATTCCAAGGCGTAGAAAGTACACACTATGGTCAAGATATTGTAGAAGAGCTTTTCCGCATTACGCAAGTAATTCGTATTGGTGGGATTGTATTGATTGCTTTCCTAGGAGCTGCAACACTATTCATCATTTCAAATACAATTCGGTTGACTGTATTCGCACGTCGTAAAGAAATTGCAATCATGAAATATGTAGGGGCTACTAATGGATTTATTCGTTGGCCATTTTTGATTGAAGGCATGTTGTTAGGCTTAATTGGTGCTATCATTGCCGTTCTTTGCGTTGGTGAATTTTATCACTTCATCACAATGGAAGTTTCTGAATCATTAGCATTCTTCCCTTTAGTACCAATGTTCCCATTCTTCTATGATGTAGCCCTTTATATCTTAGGTGGCGGCATAGTAGTAGGTGCTATTGGTAGTACTATTTCTTTGAAACAATACATGAAGGTGTAATGTTTATGAATAATAGTATATTTAAATCTCGCTTCGTAGCGGCAATTTTGACTGGTATAGTGGTATTGGGAACACCATTATACATCGTTGCAGAGGACGAAGATTTAACAAATCAACTTGATTCAATTCAACAACAAGTTAATCAACAAAATGCTAAAAAGGCAGATGCTGAAACTGTAATAGTCAGTGTATCCGAACAGTTACGTCAAATCGAAGAACAATTACGTCAGGCTCAGCAACAATTGGATTCTATTCAACAACAACGTATAGCTGTTGAAAATGATATTACAGTGAATGAAAAATTACTTGCTGAAGCACAAAAGCGACTAGAAGGGCGAGAAGCCGTATTTTATAAGCGTGTACGTGATATTTATATTAATGGTCGTTTAAGTTACTTAGATGTAGTTATTGGATCTAAAGATTTTACAGACTTTGCTAATCGTTTAGAAATTTTAAAACGAATTATTGATTCTGATATTAAATTAATTGAGGAAATCAAAAAAGAGCGCGCTGAAATAGCGGCTCGAAAGCAAGCACTAGAACAGTCTCGCGCAAAACTAGTTGAGCTTGAAAAAGCAGCTGCGGCAAAACGAGCTGAAATAGAGCAAAAGAAGAAAGAACGTGAGGTAGTTCTTCAAAAGGCTCAAAATGATCGTGCTACAGCAATGCAAGCAGTAGAAGAATTAAATGCATCTTCTGCACAGATTACAGCGTTATTGAAAGCACGTCAAGCAGAGCGTGCCGCTGCTCGTGCTGCAGCAGCGGCTCAACAATCTTCACCAACTTACTCTTGGGTACAAGGGTCTGGTCAACTTGGGTGGCCTGTAAGTGGTGAAATTACCTCTCCATATGGCTATCGTACACATCCGATTTGGGGCACTACAATTTATCATTCTGGCATTGATATTGGTGTTGATGAAGGTACACCTGTTCATGCTGCAGATGGTGGTACTGTTGCTTGGTCGGGTTGGATGGGTGGCTATGGTTATGCCGTAGTTATCGATCATGGTAATGGCATGTCTACTCTTTATGGACATAATTCTGAACTTGCTGTCTCTGAAGGGCAAGATGTAGGTAAGGGTCAAGTTATTGCCTATGCTGGTAGCACAGGTAATAGTACAGGGCCACATGTACATTTTGAAGTTCGTATAAGTGGGGATCCTGTGGATCCTATGGGATATTTATAATATGAAATTTGATACACGTACAGTGTTATGGAGTCTATTGAAATATATAGGCTCTGGCATTGTTATTATGTGGCTTACATTTTGGTATCTTTCCGGTTCATTCTGGGGGCTACCAAGATTATTTATAGCCTATTATACTGCGAGTCAAGTTTTTATGACACCTATGGCTAAAACTACCCTTTATGATGGTATGCTAAAGGGGTTAATTGACTCTTTGGGAGAACCGCATAGTGTTTATTTAAATGCAGAAGAATATAAATCTATGAAAATGCAAACATCTGCAACATATGCTGGTGTTGGTATGGTCCTTGGTACTGATGATAAAGGTCTATATGCAGTTAGCGTAATGGAAGACCAACCAGCTTTTAAAGCTGGAATTAAACCTGGAGACCACATTATTGCTATCGATGGACAATCCACTACTGAAATTCCGGTAGAGGAAGCATCTTCTCGTATTCGTGGCGAAGCTGGTACTACTGTATCTCTAGATATTGAACGTAATGGTGAAAAGTTGCATTTTGATATCACTCGTGAATCCATAGTTTTGCCTACTGTTAAAAGTAAAATGCTTACTAGCACAGTTGGATATATTCGTATTAGTCAGTTTGCAGAAAATACCGCAGAAGATTTTGCCACTCAATATAAAGAGCTTCAATCTCAAGGTATGAAGGCTCTTGTCTTGGACCTACGAGATAATCCAGGCGGTTTATTATCTACTACTGAAAAGATATCTAACTATATTATGCCTCCAGGTACACTCGTAACAGTACAAAATCGATCAGGTAAAAAGGATACTTATAAGTCAGATGGACCTGATGTAGCTATGCCATTGGTTGTTTTAGTTAATAAGGGCTCTGCTAGTGCATCAGAAATCATAGCAGGGGCTGTTCAAGATCGTAAATTAGGCACTATCGTAGGTACTAATACATATGGTAAAGGTACCGTTCAAACTATTTTCCCTAGTTTAGATGATGAAGGAATTAAAGTAACTATTGCTAAGTACCACACGCCAAGTGATCGTGTTATTGATGGAACAGGTATTAAACCTGATGTAGAAATCGATTTACCAAAAGGTGTACATCCATCTAGTACATTAGATGATATTCAAATTAAAAAAGCATTAGAGCTATTACAGCAATAATGCATAGGAGTTAAATTATGTTTATAGATAGAGCGCGCGTCTTTGTTAAAGCTGGTGACGGTGGGGATGGTATGTCCAGCTTCCGTCGAGAAAAATACGTTCCAAATGGCGGCCCTAGTGGTGGTGATGGTGGTAAAGGTGCGGATGTTGTTTTTAAAGCTGACAAGAATATTAATACGCTTGTAGATTTTAGATATAAACGTCAGTTTAAGGCACCAGCTGGCGGTAATGGTGAAAGCTCTAATAAGCACGGTCGAGGTTCCAATCCTCTTATCATTCCAGTTCCATTGGGGACAGTAATTAAAGATGAGGAAACAGGAAAAATCTTTTGCGACCTTGTCAACGATGGCGATACCTTTGTTATTGCCAAAGGTGGTCGTGGCGGACGTGGCAATGCTCGATTCCAAACTAGTGCTAACCGTGCACCAACCTTTGCAGAAAAGGGTGAACCTGGTGAAGAATTCTGGTTACAATTAGAGCTTAAAGTATTAGCTGATGTAGGTTTATTAGGTTATCCATCTGTTGGTAAATCTAGTATTTTGCGAAAAGTATCTAAAGCTCAACCAGAGGTGGCAGCATATCACTTTACTACACTAACACCAGTACTCGGGGTAGTTACAATTTCTGGAGATCGTAGCTTTGTTTTGGCCGATATTCCAGGCCTTATTGAAGGGGCTAGTGAAGGTGTAGGTTTAGGTCACAATTTTCTACGTCATGTTGAACGTACAAATATTTTAATTCATGTTTTAGATGTATCTGGTATGGAAGGCCGAGACCCTAAGGTCGACTTTGATGCGATTAATGAAGAGTTACGTAAATACTCTGAAAAATTGGCTAATAAGAAACAAATTGTAGCTCTCAATAAGATCGATATGGTCTTTGATGACACGACGATTCCCGAAACAAAAAAATATTTTGAAGACAAAGGCTATGAGGTATTTCTCATTAACGCCTTAAGTGGTGAAGGTTTGTCAGAGCTTATGGAACGAGCTTATTACTATGTAGAAAACTACGAACCAGAGCCTGAAGCAAATGATGATACAGTTGTATACGAAGCAAAACAAGATGTAGAATTTGTCATTACTCGCGGTGATGATGCTGCTTTCTACATTACTGGTAAACGTATTGAACGATTAGTAGCTATGACAAATCTTGACGATGATCAATCTCTTCGTAGATTCCAACGCATTTGGCGCTTTATGGAGCTTGATGCAAAATTGAAGGAAAAAGGCTGTAAAGACGGTGATGAAGTTGTAATCGGCGATCAGCGCTTTACTTTCCAAGAGTAGGAGTAATAATGACAGGAAAACAAAAACGGTATTTACGTTCATTGGCGGCTACAATACCACCAGTTGTCCAAATTGGTAAAAATGGTTTAGAGGATAGTGTTATAGATAGTGCTCGTGCAGCGATTACAGCACGTGAACTTATTAAGGTTAAATTACATAATAATAGTCCTGAAGATAAGACAATTTTTCAAGACTTAGCAGATATGCTTGGCGCTGAATTAGTTCAAGTGATTGGCTTTAATGGTGTTTTATATAAAGCTAAAAAAGAACCTAAAATCATTTTGCCAAAATAATTTTATAATCTAGTAAATCATAAAAATTTGTATACATCGTAGTTAAGAATTTCAACCTTAGGAGGTTAGTCTATGCGCAGCGCTATCGTTAATGCAAAACGAATTGTAGTCAAAGTTGGTAGCAGTACGCTTTGTTACACTAACGGACATTTAAATTTGGAGCGTATTGAAAGATTAGTGCGCCAATTATCAGATTTGGCTAACCAAGGTAAAGAGATTATTCTTGTTTCCTCTGGTGCTACTGGTGCAGGTCTTGCCCCTTTAGGCTTTAAAGAAAAGCCTAGAGATCTCGTATTAAAACAAGCAGCTGCTGCAGTAGGTCAAGGTATTCTCATTCATATGTACGAGCGCATGTTCCGAGAATATGGTCGCACCGTAGGGCAAATTCTTTTAACGAAAGAGGATAGTACTGGACGACATAGTTATCTTAACTTGCGTAATACATTACATACTTTATTGCAACTTAACGTTATTCCTATTATTAATGAAAATGACGTGGTTGCTATCGAAGAATTTAAAATCGGTGATAACGATACATTATCTGCTACTGTTGCAGGTATTGTAGATGCAGATTTACTTATCATTTTGTCAGATATTGAAGGCTTATATACAGCTAACCCAGCCACCAATCCAGATGCTACTTTGATAGAAACTGTTTCTGAAATTAACGATGAAACCTATGCTATTGCAGGTGGTGCTGGTTCTAATATGGGAACGGGGGGTATGTATACAAAAATTAAAGCTGCTCATATGGCAACAAATTCTGGTGTACCAATGGTTATCACCTCAGGTGAAGTAGAGGATTCTGTTCGTCGTGTATGTAAGGGTGAACAAATTGGGACACTCTTTGAAGCCCATGATGCAAGTTTATCTGGTAAACATCATTGGTTGGCTTTTGGTAAACGATTAAAAGGATCCATTACGATTGATGACGGGTGTGCTCGGGCTGTTTTAGATAAGGGTGCTAGCATTCTGCCCGCTGGTATTATTGAAGTAGAGGGGACTTTTGGACCTGGTGATACAATTTCCATTTATCATGATCATAAGGAAATTGGTCGTGGACTTATTAATTATAGTATTGATGATATGAAGGCGATTAAAGGTCACAATACAAATGATATAGCCGAGATTCTGGGTATTAATACGACCTATGATGAGGCTGTACATCGTAATAATCTAGTTTTATTACACTGAGGAAATCCTATGAACCAGTATGAAAAAATTTGTAAAGATATGGGCCAGAGAGCTAAAACGGCATCTTTTGAATTAGCCCAACTCGACCAAGAAACTTTAGATTCTGCATTGTTAGCAATTGCTGATGCTGTAGAAGCACAAACAGATGAAATTATGGCGGCTAATGAGTTAGACCTAGAAAAATCTGTTGATTATAATTTACCTCGAACTATGATAGATCGATTGACTTTGACACCTAGTCGCATTGCTCAAATGGCAGAAGGGGTGCGTCAAGTGGCTGCTCTTGAAAGTCCTGTAGGTTCCATTATAGAAACAATCACTCGGCCTAATGGTTTGATTATTGAAAAGCGATCAGTACCTTTTGGTGTTATTGGTATCATCTTTGAAGCCCGTCCAAATGTAACCATAGATGCAGGTGTTCTTTGTTTAAAGACAGCAAATGCTACAATTTTACGAGGTGGTAAGGAGGCATTTCACACGAATCAAATCATCGTGTCTATCATGCGGGATACCTTAGAGTCGTTAGGTATTAATGGTGACTCTATTCAACTCGTTGAGGTGCTTGATCGAGATCTGGTTGGAGTACTTTTACAACAACGGGAATATATTGATGTAATCATTCCACGTGGGGGTGCTGGACTTATTCGTCGTGTTGTAGAAGATAGTAGCATTCCTGTTATTGAAACTGGCAGCGGTGTATGTCATACCTTTGTTGATGAATTTGCTGATTTAGAGATGGCTTTAGAAATTGCAGTCAATGCTAAAGTTCAACGTCCATCTGTATGTAACTCTATGGAAACCTTACTAGTTCATCATGCTGTGGCTTCTGATTTTTTACCACGTCTTGATACAGCACTACAAGAATACGGTGTTCGCATTCACGGAGATGAAGCTGTAGCTCAATATATGGAAAACACAATTCCTCTAGAAGAGGATTCTTTCAACACAGAATACAATGATATGGACTTAAATGTGCGTATCGTTGAAAATCTTGAAGAAGCTATTGAACATGTGAATCGGTATACTACACATCACTCTGAGGCTATTATCACAGATGAGCCTATGCGAGCCAAGATATTTATGAATTTAGTAGATTGTTCTACGGTGTATCATAATGCATCTACCCGCTTTACAGATGGCTTTGAATTTGGTTTTGGTGCTGAAATCGGTATTAGTACACAAAAGCTTCATGCTCGAGGTCCTATGGGTTTACAAGCTTTAACATCTTATAAATATTTTGTATTTGGGGAAGGCCAAGTACGGACGTGAAGAAACTATATTATTTTATAAGGGCATACTTCAGATACATTCAAACACCTAAGGGCCGATATGAATGGATATCCTATGGAAAGGCATTGCTCTTATTCATCATTATTTGTGTCATTGTCATTAAGGGAGTGACCGTATTATGGTAGATAAACGTCGCATAGGTATAATTGGTGGAACATTTAATCCCATTCATTTAGGTCATCTCATGATTGCAGAAGTGGCTTGTGAGAGCTTTAATTTAGAAAAGGTTATCTTTGTACCTGCTCGTATTCCACCACATAAGCAACATGATGTGATTGATAGTCATCATCGCTATGCTATGACAGCGGCCGCAGTTTTGGATAATCCCAATTTTGAAATTTCTGATGTAGAGATGCGTCGAGAGGGCCCTTCGTATACCGTTGATACGATTCAATATTTTAAAAAACTATATGGTCCTACTGTTGAATTTTACTTTATTGCAGGGACTGATACTATTCGTGCATTACCGACTTGGAAATTTATAGATGAACTGATAGATGAGGTTCATTTTATTGGAGCTACTAGACCAGATGGATCGAGTGCTATTGATTCTACTTTGGATGAATTAGGAGCTAAAGCACGGGAAAAAATACATGTTATGGAAGTGCCTGAAATGAAATTGTCTGCTACGTATTTACGAGAGCGCTTACGGTCTGGAAAGACAGTTCGTTATATGTTGCCTAAATGTGTAGTGGATTATATAGAAGAAAACCATATATATGGGAAGGAATAAATGATGTTATCGTTTGATGAAATACAACAAAGGGTAAGTCAATGGATGGGAAAAAAACGTTTTAAGCATACCCTGGGTGTTGTTGAATCTGCAACTCAGTTGGCTAAACTTTATAATGTTGATGTAGAAAAAGCACGATTAGCGGCATTACTGCATGATTGTGCTAAAGAAATGCCTTTGAAAGAGATGCAAGATTTGGTGAAGGAGAATAATTACAAAGCTGATGAAGAATTATTAGCCAATGGTAATCTTTTACATGGATTAGCAGGTATGATTCGAGCTAAACTTGAGTTTTCTATAACCGATTCAGAAATTTTAGAAGCTATTCGTGTTCATACAACTGGTAAGGTGGGAATGTCTACATTAGATAAAGTTATATTCTTAGCAGATTATATTGAACCCAATCGTGATTTCCCAGGTGTTGATGAACTTCGAACGGTAGCTAAAAAAGATCTAAATAAGGCTGTATTGCTTGGTTTTGACAATACTATTAATCACCTTATTGAGCAACATCTTTCTATTTATCCTTTGACCATTCTTGGTCGTAATGATGTATTAAAATCTTGTAAATAATGGAGTTTTATATGGACGAACGTGAACGAGCAAGAGCTCGCCGACGTAGAAAAAGACGTCAACAAAAGTCATCTGTGAAGTGGCCCAGAGTTATTCTGGCTATTGTTGTAGTTTTTACTTTGCTCGGTGGGATAGGGTATGGCATATATAGTGGTGTATCTTATGCATATAGAGCAATTGTCGGAACTACTGAAGCTACTGAAGCCGTGATAGATAGTGAAAATAAACAGGACGCAAATACTGTATCAGTAGAGCAAAAAGGCTTAGATAAACCTTTATATATTTTGGTTATCGGCACTGATGACAATAATCCTAGTCAAGGTGATAGTCTATTCCTATTATCTGTAAACCTTGATCAAAAAACGATGGACGTTATCGGCATTCCAAGTAATAGTAAAATCGATAATCGTGATCAAACCGATGCGACTATGTTAAATAGTATTTATGAAAAAGGAGGCATTGAACTTACTAAAGCTGTTATTGAGGATATGTTCCATATTTCAATACCATACTACGTGGTAGTTAATCAAGATGCTTTCAAGAAAACTAATGATGTGTTAGGGAATCAACAAATTTATGTAGAGCAACCGATGGAACATGTTGATGCAGAAGGCAATAAGGATATTGATTTACGACGTGGTTATCAAACATTAGATAGTAATAATGCCTTAGCATATTTACGATATTCTGATCCTAAACACGATACCTTTACTCGTGTGCAACGACAAGAGCGATTCTTAAAGTTGTGGGTGGAACAAGAGCATAATGCATTTTTTATAACAAATGCATGGCATATTTGGCGTATTTGGGAGCATTTTGATAGTAATATCTCCACTTTAGATGCTATTAAACTGGTATATAATGCGAGCAAAATTAATAAGGAAGAGATCCACTTCTATATTCTTCCTGGTGAAAAAGAGCTTATAGGTGAAACGACTTATTGGAAGGTAAACCCTACGGAAGCTCAGCGTTTAGTGGGTATTACAATGGGTAATTTACCAGCTAATGAAATGACGCAATTTATATCTGCACCAACAAATAGTATGTCGAAAGTTGCACCTGAATCGGAACATAATGGGGGCACTATTACAAAGCCCACAGAACCAGGTGAGGAGAGCGGTAGTAAGCGATAAGATAAGAGGCAATATAATGAAAAAGAAAGAAGATATTAAACAAATCGTATTAGAACTTGCACAAGCTGCATTTGATAAAAAGGGCAGAGATATTGAAATTCTTGATTTAGAAGGTATTTCAATGTTAGGTGATTATTTTTTGATTGCCAGTGCAAATAATAGTAAGCAATCTCAAAGCATTGCTGATGAAATGGAAGATAAAGCAGCCGAATTAGGTATAACCGTACAGCATAGAGAAGGTTATCGTGAAGGTGAATGGATCTTATTGGATTTTGGCGATATAATTTGTCATGTCTTTGGTGGTGATGAATTGCGTGAATTCTACGGTTTAGAAGAATTGTGGAATGACGCTGGTCGAGTTCCATTTGAAGGAGTATAATATGGCTACAGAATTGTTGGAAAATACAATTGCCACATTGAAAGTATTGCGTACTAGTGACCAAGGTGCTTTTCTAGATGGTCAAACAGGCAATACAAATGATGATATTTTGCTTCATAAAGATCAACAAACTTCACCAGTTACTATAGGAGATGCGGTAGAAGTATTTTTATATCGCGATCCAAAGGGGCGTTTAACTGCTTCTATGCGTTTACCAGCTATGAAGGTTGGCCAAATTGGTTATGTTGAGGTCATCAATACGACAAATTTTGGTTGCTTCGTTGAGGTTGGCACAGAACGTGGTATCTTTATGCCTCATGCGGAGATGCGTGGTCGCCCTCAGGTAGGGGAAAAGGTGTGGGTTCGTCTTTATACAGATAAATCTGGCCGTTTTGCGGTCTCCATGGATGTAGATGATGAAATGCGTCGTGCCTCTAAAGCTGCTACTGAAGCTACGGTTGGTCAACTTGTAAAAGGTGCTATCTATAACTTAACGAGTGAGGGGGCATTTTTTATCACTCCTGAGCGTTGGATTGCCTTTTTACATCGTTCTGAAATGACGAGAAAGTTAAAAGTAGGGGAAATGATTGAAGGTCGTATTACTTTCAAACGCGATGATGGTCGTGTCAATGTATCTATGCGCCCTACAAAGGAAAAAGCTCTTGTTTCAGATGGTGATATTATTATGGAATATCTTTTAAATCGCGGTGGAAAGATGCCATATAGTGATGAGTCTTCAGCGATGTTGATTAAAGATAAGTTCAATATTAGTAAGGCTGCGTTCAAACGTGCCTTAGGGCATTTAATGAAAGAGAAAAAAATTGTTCAGGAGGATGGTTGGACATTGCTTACCGACATAGGTCGCCAATGGACACCTCTTGTTAGTGATGAGTCCCAAGATGAGGAATAAAGACGATGAAAATTGTCATTGTAGGCGCTGGTAAGGTTGGTTATTCATTAGCACAACGTCTTATTCAAGACGATCATGATGTATATGTTATCGATCGCTCACCAGAACGCATTCATAATCTTGAAAATACATTAGATGTTAGCCTAGTTTTAGGAAATGGCAGTGATGTTCAATTATTGAATGAAATCGATATGTCTGATGTTGGTATGTTTATTGCTGTTACTGATTCAGATGAGGTTAATATGCTATCCTGTTCGGTAGCTAAAATAAAAGGTGTGCCTACAACTATTGCACGTGTTCGTGATAATAGTGTGGCGGAACATATGGATGAGGAGATACGAGCTCAATTAGGTGTTGATCTTTTCATCAATCCTGAAATGGTTACAGCTCAAGAGTTACTACAAATTTTAGAAACACCATCAGCTATAGATGTTGAGGAGTTCGGTCAAGGTGCTGTGCGCCTTATGGAATTCAAATTGAATAATGAATTTCCTCTATTAGAACAGCCACTAAAAGAAATTCGCTTTCCTGAAGGTGTTCTATTAGTTGGTATTTTGCGCTATGGTGAAATGATTATTCCGCATGGTGAAAGTCGCTTACAGGCTGATGATAGTGTATTTTTCCTAGGTTTGAAAGAGTCCGTTTCTGAAGTGGAGAAACTTTGGTTCCATAATTATAATACATTCTATAAAAGGGCTGTAATCATTGGGGCAGGTCTCTTAGGTCGTAACTTAACTGTATTATTAGAAAAAGCTGGTTTTTCTGTGAAGGTTATTGAAAAAGACTTTGACCGTTGTGAGAAACTGGCAAATCAAGTGGATAAAGCCATGGTTATCAATGGGGATGGTACTGATTTTGATTTGCTCGAAGCTGAGGAAATTGCTGATAGCGATGTAATTATTGCTCTAACAGATGATGATAAACTTAATTTACTTGTAGCACTTGTAGGGAAGCATATGGGCATCCCAAAAACCGTTGTTCGTGTGGGACGGCCAGAATATATTATGCTGATGGAGCAAGTAGGTATTGATGTAGTATTTTCTCCACGTTTATTAACTGCAAGTCAAATTTTGCGCTTTGTACGAAGTGGAGAAGGGGTTGTATCTATTTCCACCTTTGAAGGTGGTAAAGCCGAATCTATCGAAATTGAAATTACCAATGAATCACCTGTAGCAGGTAAACAATTGAAAGATATTCGTTTACCTGGGAAGGCCTTAGTAGGTGTAATTTTACGGGAAAATGAAGCTATCGTACCTCGTGGTAATACTCAAATTTTAGATGGTGATCATATCGTTCTCTTTACATTACCTGAATCGGTAAGCAAATTGCTTAAATATCTTACTTAGTAAGGAGGGGCTATGCGAATTCAAATCGTTATGTCCTTAGTGGGTCGACTACTCTATATATTTGGGATTTTTACTTTAATCCCTTTTATATACAGTGTTGTATTTGAAACTGCATATTGGTCATTCCTTATAACCACAAGCCTTTCTTTAGTTTTGGGGACGCTTTTATCTTATTACGGTTGTGAAAGTCAAAGCTTTAGTATTCGTGATGGGTTCTTAGTTGTATCCTCTACTTGGATATTCACGGTTATTTTGGGGGCTTTACCTTTTTTGGGGAGTGGCATATTGACTAATGTTTTTGATGCTTTATTTGAAGCCACTTCGGGTATTACTGCAACTGGTGCAACTATTATTTATAGTGTTGATACGTTACCAAACACATTTGTATTGTGGCGTGGCCTTATGCACTGGGTTGGAGGGATGGGGATCATCGTCCTTATCTTATCATTTTTAAAGAATTTAGGAGCAGATGCAGCACATTTCTTTAATGCAGAGGCATCTGTACCAAAGCCTGGTGTTGTAATGCCGCGTATTCAATCAATGGCTACAAAGCTTTGGCAGTTGTATATTGCCTTTACTGCTCTTTGCTTTCTTATGCTGTGGGCTGGAGGCATTGAACCTTTTGATGCGTTAAACTATGCCTTTTCTATTATTGCCACGGGTGGATTTGCACCGACATCAGCAGGGGCTTTTATCTATGAACAAAGTAATTATATTTGTTTAGTATTTATATTCTTTATGTTTCTTGCTGGTGGCAATTTCTCTGTGTATTACAATGCACTTCAAAAAGGAATTCACGTTTTAATTAATGATTTTGAAACACGTATGTACTGGCTTGTAGTGTTTATTGGTATTGCCATTGTATCAATATCTCTAGCATTACAATCTAGCTATTCTAGTCCTTTAGAGATTGTTAGAAATGCTGCCTTTAATTTAGTTTCGCTTCAAACTGGTAGTGGTTTTGCTATTAGTGATTATGATTTGTGGCCTGCTGCAGCACAGATGATGTTATTTATTTGTACATTTTTTGGTGGTTGTAGTGGTTCTACAACGGGCGGTGTAAAAATTATACGACTTATTATTTTGATTAAGAGTTCTATAATTTATTTGCGAAAATCAATTCATCCTGATATGGTTCAAGTAGTACGTATTAATGGCAAACCGATGCCTACTAAATGGATCCAGATGACACATCAATTTTTATTTTTATATTTAATGATTTATGTGGTATCTGTTTTTCTAATGACTTGTACTGGTCTTAATACATATGATTCTATGCAAGTGGTCACGGCCTTTCTTAGCAATGTAGGACTAGGGTTTGGTGGCTTTGGTCCTACTGATTCCTTTAATGTTATGCCGGATACTGCTAAATGTATTGCTATTGTAGACATGTTACTAGGTCGTTTGGAGTTATTTACGATTTTAGTTATGCTTCACCCTCAGTTTTGGGAAGGGTATTTTATTAAAAAAGAGGTTCCTAAACGATATCGTATTCTATAGGAGGGCGGGAACTATATGGAAGTTATAAAACGTCCTCTAGGGCTTTATAAAGCAAATTGTTATGTGCTTATCAAAGAGGGAAAATCTATAATCATTGATCCGGGTTTTCATTGTAACCACATTATTGATATGGTTGCAGATTCTCAACCCATAGCAGTTTTATTGACACATGGTCATTGTGATCATGTGTCAGCCTTGGATGAAGTGTGTACACATTATAATATTCCCGCTTATTTACATCCTTTAGATCAAGAATTGTTACAGTTAATTCGACGGAGACCAAGTGTATATAAGAAAAAAATGTATACACATTGTAATGATTTAGTAGAGGGGCAATTACAGTTAGATCCTTTTAATATAATAGTTCATCATACACCTGGGCATAGTGCTGGATCGGTTTGTTTAGAAATTGAAGGCCATCTATTTACTGGTGATACTTTATTTAAACAAAATGTGGGAAATACAGATAATTATAACAGTAATCCAGCTGATTTGATTAAGAGTTTGAATCATCTTTTAACTTTGTCTAAGGAGTTAATTGTTGAGCCTGGACATAGGGAATCTACTATATTAAAACATGAGGAAGAATTTATTAAAAATATTGTAGTATAGTGTTGACAAAAGTCCTGATAACCGATATACTAAGCAAGTACTTTGGTTACGGCCCCGTGGTGTAGCGGTTAACATGTCGCCCTGTCACGGCGAAGATCGTCAGTTCAAATCTGATCGGGGTCGCCATTTATGCCTCGGTAGCTCAGTTGGTAGAGCAACGGACTGAAAATCCGTGTGTCGACAGTTCGATTCTGTCCTGAGGCACCATTTATATGCGGGAATAGCTCAGCGGTAGAGCACCGCCTTGCCAAGGCGGGGGTCGCGAGTTCGAATCTCGTTTCCCGCTCCAATTTTATATGGCGGCATAGCCAAGCGGTAAGGCAGAGGTCTGCAAAACCTTTATTCCCCAGTTCGATTCTGGGTGCCGCCTCCACAATCGTTACCCATGCCGGGGTGGCGGAACAGGCAGACGCAACGGACTTAAAATCCGTCGGTTGGAAACAACCGTACCGGTTCGATTCCGGTCCTCGGCACCAATTAAGACTAACTTTGGGTTAGTCTTTTTTCTTATATACAATTAAAACGATTTGTGAAAATTATTACTATAAGTTACGTATAAATATATAAGAGATAGATAAATCTATGAATAAGAAACCTAAGTTATTGATTAGTGAATGCCTATTTGGTGTACCCTGTCGATATGATGGCAAAGACAATTATATAGAAACGATAGAGGCTCTAAAGGAATATTATGAATTAGTACCAGTATGTCCGGAAGTGTTAGGGGGACTTAGTACGCCTCGTGATCCTGCGGAGCGTCAAGGTAAACGTATATGTACTGTTAATGGAGCTGATGTTACAGATGAGTTTGTAAGAGGTGCTCAATTAACAGTTGATATTGCACTAAAATATGGTTGCAAGCAAGCTTTGATGAAGGCGAAAAGTCCTAGCTGTGGATATAAGTGCATTTATGATGGAACTTTTACTAGAACATTGAAAAATGGTCATGGATGTACTGTAGAGGCTCTATTAGAAAAGAATATAAGAATTTATACGGAAAATGATATAGAGCTTTTGCTTGCAGAAAAAAAGAGATGAGTTAAACTCATCTCTTTTTGGTTATATTAAGTTGTTTTACTATTAAAATAACTTAATACAATAGAAAAATAATGGCTACAATATCAATTAAAGACTACTTGTTTGCATTAACAGGATCATTTGCTAATGGTTGTTCACCAAGTAATGTAGTTAAGTTATGTAGATTAAATCGATATTGAGCATTACTAAAATCTCGTGTTGCATCATATCGTTGACTTGGAGCATGCATGAGACCAACTAATGTATCGTATAGCAAATCATTAGTAAAGAATTGATGCTCGTGTTTTGCAAGTACCTCAGCAGTCTGTGGATAGGTTGAGCGATATTGTGGAGATAGGTATACCCAGAATGGAATATGTGTCATAACAAAATCAAATGTATCAGGGTTATGCGATTTGTCTAAACTTTCACCGTGATCGGAGAAATACACCATGGCTTGTAAGTTTAATTTGTCTTTGCCATAATTGTAAATTTGTTGTAATAACCAGTCTGTGTATAATTGGCTGTTAGCATATGCTTCTTGACCATCAGGATACGGACCTTGCTTCCACTTGCTAAATTCATGAGGGTAACGGTCATTGTAATAAATATGACTACCCATAATATGTATAACGATAAAGTTGTTTTTGGTAGGATCTACAGTTTCTAATAATGGCAATAGAGCTTCATCATATCGATCTGAGAATGCATAAGATTCATGGGCCCATTTTGTTGTGTCTGCAGTCTTAGCCATTAATGAAATAGCTGTATCATATTCACCGAATACACCTTGATTGCTAAACCAAGAAGTCGTGTATCCCGCTTTTTTAGCAATATCTAAGATATTGGCTGAATCAAGAAATGGTTTATCATCATATTGATTTCGTTCAGATAGTGCACGCTCCAAGGTTGGTACTGTTTGTACGTACGATGAATAGGCATTATCAAAGAAGACAAAGTCTTTATTGTCCGAACGCATATTGCCTTGCCATGGAGTATCGTCATATGGGAAGTTTGGATTATATACTTTCATATAATCTCGAGAACTAGATTCGCCAATGACTAGAATAATAGTACCAGGTGTTTTGTTCACCGCTGTTTCCTTTGTGTCTAAATTAAAGGAATCAAATACTAAGTGGTGATTATCATTATATTGTTGCATTTGTTTTACATAATCGCCTGCAGCAATCCAGTTCGCCACAATACAGGTTTGTGGGAACAAGAAGAATGGTACATATACTAAAAAAGCTACAAGGGATGCGATAAGCATAGCTGAGCGCATAGGACGTGTAGTATTTAAGTTTACTACTGCTTTCATACCTAAGTTAGACCAGTACAATAAATAAGTCCATAAGATAAGACCAATACTTATTGCTATAAGACCAGGTATTCCAGCTGCATTCTTTAAAAAACCAAATGCTTCTTCTGGATTGGTCATATATACGGCGAGCAGACTGGCTGGCGTTAAGCAATGCCAGGTAGTCATGTAATAGCCGATCTGTAAGAATGGTATTAAGCTTAAAATCATGGAAATAATAGCCATGATCAAGGACGTTGTCTTATGGAAGCGATTTGTTTGGTTCAGTAAAAACTGAATGCCTGATAATCCCATGAAAATTAATAAGCCAAATAAAAAATCATTAGCAAATTCATAGAAGTATAATGGCTTCACATAGGACCAATGGAATAAAAGAGGAAAGGTAAGTGCCCATAAGATTCCGACTAGGCCATACCCTAAAAAAGGCCTGTGGAAAACGGTACACCCCATAAAATATTGAAATAAAAAGGTACCTACAATTGTTGGTACAGCTAAAATCGTAATATCCTCTACATCAAGCCCTAAGGTTATGGGCTCATAAATTAAAAATAAGATGATATATAAAACAATACCTATAATACCAAAGCGAAAAATTGGATTTCGCCCAATTTGCCTCACACTCGATGACATAATAAATCCTCTCTAAAAGGAATACACAATAACGTATCTTTTTTTAATATAAAATAATTACAATAATAAAGATAGCAGATGAGTGTAAAAAAAACAATTATTTGAAAGTACTACTATAAATGCTTTATAATTATATAGTTAAAAACATTTTTTCTGAGGATTGGGTTTTATGGGAGATTATAACTACAAGTTGGACGTTTTTGAAGGTCCCCTTGATCTGCTCTTGCATCTCATTGAAAAACATAAAATAGAAATTACCGATATTCCTATCGTTGAAATAACGAGTCAATACTTGGCATATCTAGACAATTGGAACCATTTTGATATTCATTATAGTAGTGAATTTCTTGTTATGGCATCTACCTTATTACAGATTAAATCACGCATGTTATTACCTAAGGCTGAACCTGAGCCCGATGAAGTAGAGGATCCACGTGACGAGTTGGTAGCAAAATTAGTAGAATTTAAGAAAATTAAGGATATTACATCTCTATTAATGGAGCGTACCGCTGTATCTGCGAATATATTTAGTCGTCCTGAAGAAACGAGTGTGCTTGGATTAGATAGTGTATATAATTTGGAACTTTCACAGTTATATCAAATTTTTTATCAAACTATAAAACGGGCTAAAGAGTTACCAGAAGAAGAGACAATTCGTGAGGTAAAGGTTGAAAAGGATACGTATAGTTTAGAGGACATGATTATATCCTTGTCTAGTCGTATACATCGTGGCGAATGTCTATATTTTAGGGAGTTATTAGTAGCAATTGAAACGAAAAGTGGTATGGTAACTATCTTTATGGCTGTTTTAGAATTATTAAAACAACAAGTTATGGAAATGCGCTATGAAGATGATGATATTATATTCACTGCTACCTTAGAGAGGGCCGTGTAGAAAGGGGGCCATATGAGCTTACCAACGATGCATTTAGAAGCCGTTTTGTTTTCATCGGCAAAGCCTATATCGATAGATATGTTAGCAGAAGTGTTTGGGCTTTCCACAGAGGCGACACAAAAATATATAGAAGAATTACAACGAGAACTAGAAGAACAGAATCGAGGTATTCGAATACGTATATCTGGAGCTGGTGTTGAATTAGTAAGCGCTGTTGAATGTGCTGATTATGTTGGGCATATTCGTAAAAGAGAAGATAAATTATCTAATGCGGCTATGGAAACATTAGCTGTTATCGCCTATAAGCAGCCTATTACAAAGGCTGAAATCGAAGAGGTGCGCGGTGTAAATAGCGATAAAATTATAAAACAATTATTAACTCGATCTCTTATAGCTGAATTAGGTCATAAGGATACTGTAGGTAGACCGATTCTATATGGCACGACTGATGAATTTTTGAGAAGTGCTGGTGTAGAATCGATAGAAGCCTTACATCAAGAAGTTTCGGAAACAGAAGGATAGCATGGAACGATTACAAAAATATATTGCCAGTTGTGGTATTGCATCACGGCGTAAGGCAGAAGAACTAATTACAGAAGGTAAAGTACAGGTCAATGGTCGCAAGGTAACCGAATTAGGGGTCAAAATTAATCCACAAAAAGATAAGGTTAAGGTTAATGGCCAATTATTGGCTCAAGAGAAACCAGTATATTATTTGTTAAATAAACCAAAGGGTGTCATTACATCTGTGTCTGACCCTCAAGGTCGAGAAACAGTTTTAGATTATATAAAAAATGAAACGAAAAGAATTTACCCTATTGGTCGTCTCGATTTATATACAGAAGGTTTGTTACTGCTTACGAATGATGGAGAGTTGGCACAAAATCTAACACATCCATCTAAAGGCATTGAAAAGACTTATGAAGTTCGTATCAAAGGTCGTGTTCGCGATGATGATTTACAAATTATTGCAAATGGTGTAGAGCTTGAAGATGGTATAACTGCACCTGCAACAATTGTAGATTTAGGTTTTGATGATCATAATGGTGTACATGAAGTAGAAATTACAATTCATGAAGGTCGTAATCGTCAAGTTCGTCGTATGTTTGAACACTTTGGCTATCGTATTCATAATTTAAAACGTATTGCGTATGCTGGTCTTACTTTAGGTGGTGTGAAACGAGGCGCTTCTCGTCAACTAACAATTCGTGAAGTAAAAGCGCTAAAAGCATTGGGGACAGATAAGGCATGAAGCAAATCATAGTCATTGGCGGTGGTGCGGCAGGTCTAATGGCAGCTGTTATAGCAGGCCGTGAAGGAGCACGCGTCATCTTATTGGAAAAAATGAATATGGTTGGCAAGAAAATGGGCATTACCGGTAAAGGTCGCTGTAATATTACGAATAGTGCAGATATGACCGAATTTATAAAAAATACGCCTGGTAATGGTAAGTTCTTGTACGGTGCCTATGAACGCTTTAGTAATGAAGATCTTCTGGACCTTTTGCATAGTTGGGGGTTAAAAACTAAAGTAGAACGTGGGGGACGAGTGTTTCCTGAATCCGATTCTGCATTAGAAGTTCGCAATATCTTTATGAAAATCCTAAAAAAGTATAATGTTCAAGTTCATTTAAATGAACCTGTTACATCGATTACTGTACAGGAAAATCGTGTAGTTGGTGTTACAACGGATAAGGAACAATATGCTTGTGATGCTGCTATTATTTGTACTGGTGGTGCATCTTATCCATTGACAGGCTCTACTGGTGATGGTTACGTTTTAGCCGAAAAAGTGGGACATACTATTACTGATATTCGTCCATCCTTGGTTCCTATCGTTACAAACGAAACGTGGGTAAAGGAAATTATGGGGCTTAGTCTTCGTAATGTTGAGGTTTCCGTAATTTCTAAAAGTAAGGTACAAGCAAAACAATTTGGGGAAATGATGTTTACTCATTTTGGTCTTACGGGGTCTACAATTTTATCATTAAGTCACACGGTAGGTAAGTTGCTTCGTAAGAAAAATCCTCAAATTACCATTGAAATTAATCTTAAACCTGCTTTAACTACAGAAGTATTGGATAAGCGCTTGCAAAAGGATTTTGATTTATATTCTAAAAAACAATTGTCTAATGGGATGAAGGATTTACTACCTGTAAATCTTATTCCCATTGTTATAAAGCTTGCTGAGTTAAATCCGGCTAAACCAATTAATCAAATTACAAAGGAAGAGCGTTTGCGCTTATGCCATGTATTGCAACATATGACAGTAACTGTTAAGGAATTACGACCTGTAGCGGAAGCTATTGTTACAGCAGGTGGTATTTCATTAAAAGAATTTAATCCTAAAACTATGGAGTCTAAATTGATTAGTGGTTTATATGGTGCTGGTGAAGTACTAGACATAGATGCTTTTACAGGAGGCTATAATTTACAAGCTGCCTTTTCCACAGGCTATGTGGCGGCCATGCATGCCGTACACGGTGATGAAGAATAGAGGTTATTATGAACACTAAAAAAATTGCCATTGCTATTGATGGTCCTGCTGGGGCTGGTAAAAGTAGCATTTCTAAAGTAGTGGCCAATGAGTTAGGGTATTTATATATCGATACAGGTTCCATGTATCGCGGTGTTACATGGGCAGTTCTTGATAGTCAAATTGATGTTAAGGATCAAGCTGCTGTAGAAGCTTTATTACCTTCTTTAAATTTGACTTTAGAGCCTACTGCAACAGCATGCAAGGTCTATATTAAAGGAAAAGATGTTACATCATTAATTCGCCAGCAGCAAATTAATGATAATGTATCGACTATAGCTTCTTATAAAGGGGTTCGACAATATTTGGTAGAACGCCAACAAGAGATGGCCGCCGTTGGGGGAGTTATATTAGATGGACGTGATATCGGTTCTGTCGTATTACCTAATGCAGAGCTAAAAATTTATTTAACCGCTTCTGTAGATGCGCGTGCAAAACGTAGATGGTTAGAAGTACAAGGTACATCAAACGAGCAAACACTAGACGAAATTAAAAAGAATGTTGTTAGTCGTGATGAAATGGATAAAAATCGTGAAGAGTCTCCACTTGTATGCGTTGAAGATGCAGTAGTTGTAGACTCTAGTAATATGAATTTCGATGAAACTGTGGCATATATATTGAATTTAGTACAGGAGACAATCAATCATGAATAAATTTTCTACCTGGTTATGGCGTACCGCTTTTTGGCTTCGCTATAAGGTAGGGTATGGGTTGAAAGTATATGGTCGCGATAATTTTCCAATGGAAGGGCCTGTTATCGTTGTGCCTAATCATTTAAGTAATAACGATCCCCCTATCTGTGGCTATGCTTTGCCTAGACATGTACACTTTATGGCTAAACAAGAATTATTTGTGAATCCCATTTCACGTTTTTTTTGTACATGGCTTGGTGCATTTCCGTTAAATCGCGGTGCTATTGATAAAGTTGCTATTCGTCATGCCATGGGACTACTTAAAGACAATAAGGTTTTAGGCATATTTGCAGAAGGAAACCGTCAAAAAAGTGGTAAACTTGGTAAATTCCATGATGGTGCAGCATCAATTGCTCTTAGAACAGGTGTTAGCATAGTGCCTGTTGCTATCATTGGCTCTCACAATATGGAACGTAATAAAGTGGCTTGTATTATTGGTAAACCAATCCCAGTTGAAAAAGCTAAAGCGACTCCAGAAGCAATTCAAAAAGTAAATGATAGTGTTAAAAGTGAAATCCAACGAATGATAGATTCTTATCATAATAATTGTATAGAGGAGACTTTATGGAAATAATTTTGGCTGAAAACCATGGTTTTTGCTATGGTGTAAAACGGGCTGTCGAAATGGCAAATGAAGCTGCAAATAGCGATGGTAAAAGCTATACATTAGGACCTATTATTCACAATCCTCAAGTTGTAGGTCGTCTTGAAGATAAAGGGGTAAGCCCTGTTCAAGAAGTGTCTGATATCGCTGAAGGCACAATGATTATTCGCTCTCATGGTGTAGGCCCTGCTATTTATGAAGAGGCAGAAGAAAAAGGATTACATGTTGTGGATGCCACATGTCCACATGTAAAAAAAGCACAGCAAGATGCAAAGTCTGTTATAGATGATGGTATGACTTTGGTGATTTTGGGAGAAAAAAACCATCCTGAGGTCAAAAGCATTAATTTATGGGCAAATAACGAAGGAATAATCATCGAAGATGAAGAATCCGCCCAAAAACTACAAGTTGTGGAAAAAATGGGCGTTGTTGTACAAACAACCTTTTCACAATTCAAATTTAACAGTATAATAGACATATTAGAGAAAAAATCTAAGAATCTTAAGGTTTTCAAAACGATATGCAATGCAACGCAAGAACGACAGAATTCTGCCGTTGATTTAGCACGTAATGTAGATCTTATGATAGTGATAGGCGGTAAGAACAGCGGCAACACAAACCGATTGGCAGAGGTTTGTCGTGACGTTGGATGTACAACGTATCACATTGAAACTTCTACTGAATTACAACTGGAATGGTTTAACCGAGTACAGACGGTAGGAGTAACAGCAGGAGCATCGACTCCCGACTGGATTATTAAGGAGGTCATTGAGACAATGAAAGATTTTGCAGAATTATTAGCAGCCGAAGGTCAAGAAGAATTTAAGAAAGGGAACGTTGTAGAAGGTACAGTAGTTCAAGTCGAAGATGAACGAGCTTATGTATCTTTTGGCTACAAAACTGAAGCCATTTTGAACAGAACTGAAATTTCTTATCCAGCACCAGAATCTGCCAAAGATGTGTTAAAAAATGGTGATGAAATTAAAGCAGTTATCATGAATCACATCAAAGAAGATAATCCTATTTATCTTTCCATGACTCGCTTGGCTAAAGATGAAGATTGGCAATATGTTATCGAAGCACAAGAAAAAGATGAAGCTATCGTATGTAAAGGTATTGATGCTATCCCAGCAGGTTTAGTAGTAACAGTTAAATCCCTTCGTGGTTTCATTCCATTGTCCCAAGGTGATGTTCATTTCGTGAAATCCTTGGACAACTTGGTTGGTACAGAATTTGAAGCTAAAGTACTTGAAATCGATGAAAAGAAAAACCGTTTGGTTCTTTCCCGTCGTGCAGTATTGGAAGTGGAACGTCAAGCTAAATTAGCTGAAGCATTGAAAAATATCAACGTTGGCGAAAACTATAAAGGTATCGTTCGTAAAATTATGCCTTATGGTGCATTCGTAGATATCGGCGGTATTGAAGGTTTACTTCACATTTCCGATATTTCTTGGCAAAAAATCAAAAAAGTGGAAGATGTTCTTTCCGTTGGCCAAGAAATCGAAGTTAAATTACAATCTTTCGACGCTGAAAGCAATAAATTATCCTTGTCCTTAAAAGCTTTATCTAAGAGCCCATGGGACGTTGCTGAAGAAACATTGCATGTTGGCGATGTTATTAACGGCAAAGTTGTTCGTTTAGTAGCTTACGGTGCATTCGTAGCTGTTAATGACGACATCCAAGGTTTACTTCACATTTCTCAAATTACAAAACAACGTAATGCGAAAGTTGAAGATTACTTGAATCGTGGTCAAGAAGTTGAAGTTAAAATCATTTCTCTTAACAAAGATGAAAAGAAATTGGGTTTGGCTTTGACTGAGTTGATGGAATCAAAAGAAACTGCAGAAGACGCTGAATAATTCATTGTCTAATATAAGGCTAACCAAGGTTTCCTTGGTTAGCCTTTTTGCGTACTTTACTTAGTATATGATAAAATATAGTAATGTATTAGATTAGATAATGAGGTGAAACTATGGCAAAACCATTAGTGGCTGTTGTAGGCCGTCCAAATGTAGGTAAATCTACACTTTTTAATGCCATTGTTAATAAACGTATCTCTATCGTTGAAGATATTCCTGGTGTGACAAGGGACCGTATTTACTTCGATGCAGAGTGGTTAAATCGTGAGTTTACAATGATCGATACTGGTGGTATCGAGTTCATTACTGACAATAGTCATGTTATTCCTAAGATGATGCGACTACAAGCGGAATTAGCAATTGAAGAAGCAGATGTAATTCTATTTGTCGTTGATGGTAAACAAGGTATTGTACCTGCTGATGAAGAGGTCGCAAATATTCTTAGAGCTAGTGGAAAACCTGTTGTACTCGTAGTTAATAAGATTGATAGTGTAAATCAAGAACCGAATATTTATGAATTTTACAATCTTGGTTTGGGGGACCCCATTGGTATTTCCGCTAAAAATCTTATGAATTTAGGTGATCTATTGGATGATACTGTAAAACATTTTCCTCCAGTAGGTACTAATGTAGATGATGAAGATACTATTCATGTTGCTATTATAGGTCGTCCAAATGTGGGTAAATCTTCTTTGACTAACGCATTGTTAGGACAAGATCGTGTAATTGTATCTGATGTAGCAGGTACTACTCGAGACTCTATTGATACGTATTGGACTCATGAGAATCAAAAGTTTGTACTTATTGATACAGCAGGTATGCGTCGTAAGTCTAAAATCGAAGAAGCCGTTGAACGATATAGTATTGTTCGTTCTTTGCGATCAGTAGATCGTGCTGATATTGTAGTCCTTGTACTAGATGCTCAAGATGGTGTTACAGAACAAGATAAAAAAATTGCAGGTTACGCTTACGAAGCTGGCAAGGGTGTAGTAATTGTTGTAAATAAATGGGATCTTGTTGAAAAAGATGATAAAACTACATTGCGATTTACCGAAGATATTTATGATGAATTAGGTTTCTTGCAGTTTGCACCTATCCTGTTTGCTTCTGCTCTAACTAAGCAACGTATTCATCGTTTAGCTGATATGTTGAAGTTCGTATCTGAACAACAATACCGTCGTGTATCTACAGGGACGTTAAATCAATTATTACAAGATGCACAAACCGTAAATCCTGTGCCGTCTCGCAATGGTAGAATTCCAAAAATCTATTATATGACGCAAGCTAGTGTTAAGCCGCCTACATTCATTTTATTTGTAAATGAACCAGAGCTAATTCACTTCTCTTATATGCGTTTCTTAGAGAATCGATTGCGTGAATCCTTTGGTTTTGAAGGAACACCGATTCGTTTAGTATTACGTGGCAAGAAACGGGATGATGAAGACTAATGGATATTATGATTATTGTATATGCTGTATTATCATATCTTATCGGTTCGATTCCTAGTGGATTAATTATAGGTAAGTTTTTCTTTAATACAGATGTACGGCAATATGGCTCTAAAAATATTGGCGCTACTAATACATATCGTGTTATAGGTCTTAAAGCAGCCTTACCTGTATTTCTATGTGATGCTTTAAAAGGGGCAGCAGGAGTAGTGCTACTCTCACCCTATGGGCCTATGTTTATGATCTTAGGTGGTATTCTTGGAATGATGGGGCATAACTGGTCTGTTTTTCTGAGCTTTAAAGGTGGTCGTGGCGTTGCTACGGGTTTAGGTGTACTTATTGCTCTTTCACCAATAGTAGCATTGATTTGCTTTTTGGTATGGGGTGTTATCGTATACTTCACTAAACTTGTATCTTTAGGCTCTATCATTGCCGCTGCATTAGTACCAGTACTGATGTATTTCACTGGAGAATCCTTCTGGTTTGTTGGCTTTGGCGGATTAGCAGCTTTGTTTGTCATTGTACGTCACTGGGATAATATTAAGCGTCTACTTGCTGGAAATGAGTTAAAAGTAGAGCGCATTAAAAGGGATTAAAGAATGAATGTTGTTGTTATCGGCTCTGGTAGTTGGGGGACGGCCCTTGCTATTAAATCCGTTTTAGCTGGAAATACTACAACTATATATTGTCGTCGTCCAGAATTTGCAGATAAACTTGCAAAAGACTTAGAGAATAAAGACTATTTACCAGGTGTAAAACTTCCAGAAGAATTACAATATAGTTCTGATTTAGAGGCCTGTATTAGTAATGCCGAAGTGGTATTAATGGTTACTCCTTCTGTACATGTACGTACCAGTTTAGAGGCTATTAAACCGTATGCTCATAAAAATCAAGCCTATATTCTATGTTCAAAAGGTGTAGAACGAACCAGTGGCAAACTTTTGACGACTGTGATGAAAGAGGTTCTTGCTACCATAGGGTGTAATTTAGCGGTTTTGTCTGGACCTAATCATGCAGAAGAGGTTGGTCGCAACTTACCTGCTGCATCTGTGCTGAGTACTGAAAGCCTAGAGGTAGCTACAACATTACAAAAGGCATTATGTAGTCAAAATTTTAGGATTTATGCAAATACTGATATGATTGGTGTTGAACTAGCAGGAGCTACGAAAAACATCATTGCCCTTGCAGCTGGTATTGCAGATGGTTTAGCTTTAGGGGATAATTGTAAGGCTTTACTATTAACACGTGGTCTTCATGAGATGACTCGCTTTGGGGTGGCCTTAGGGGCCCAAAAAGAAACCTATGCTGGTCTTGCTGGTATGGGGGATTTGATTGCTACTTGTATGAGCCCACATGGTCGTAACCGTGCGGCTGGTCAAAAACTAGCCGAGGGTAAGACTATGGATTTTATTGTTAATCATACTAATATGGTTGTAGAAGGATTTTTCGCAACAGAAATTATTTATACAATGGCTTGTAAACATCAAATTGAAATGCCTATAACGAAGGCTTTATATGAGGTTTTATACGAAAAAAAATCTCCATCCATAGCATTAGCTGAGTTGATGGGGCGTGATATTAAAATTGAAGTATCATAAATAAAAGATACTTTTAATTTGGTTATTTATATACTATAATTAATGAGTATAATCTTGTGAGGGTTGTATGCGAATTATTGGCGGAACTGCTAAGGGACATGCTATAAAAGCACCTAAAGGATTAGATACTAGGCCTACACTTGATCGTGTTCGTGAAAGTGTATTTAATGTATTAGCCAATAAAGGTATATTTGGTTCTGATATACTAGATATATTTTCTGGCACTGGTGCAGTAGCAATTGAAGCCTTAAGTCGTGGTGCAGCACATGCAGTAGCAGTGGACTTTAAAACGGGAAAACTAATTTTAGAGAATGCTAAACATTGTCGTGTGGATGATCGGTTAGAAATTATTCCGAGGAAACTTTCACAATTAAAAAATTATATAGTAGGGCGACAGTTCGATTATATATTTTCTGACCCGCCATATGAAAATGGATTTATACAAGATACCATAGATTTGGTTGTGAACTATGATTTGTTAAAACCTGAAGGTGTTTTATTATTAGAACATCATAAGGATGAGGTTTTTACCTTACCAGAATCATGGGAATGTATAAAAGAACAGAAATTTGGTTATACGTTGGTTTCCTATTTTGTAAAGACAGCCGAAAGGAGCTAAACCTGTGCGTATAGGTGTATGTCCGGGTAGTTTTGACCCAGTTACTAATGGACATGTTGATATTTTTGAACGGGGCAGCCGATTGGTTGATAAATTAATCATTGCTGTCAGCTCAAATCCGAATAAAAATTCCTTATTTTCTATGGAAGAACGGGTTGAGATGATTCGAAATTCTGTCAAACATATTCCTAATGTTGAAATTGATTGTACAGGTGGCTTACTCAATGAGTATGTTAAATCCAAGAATGCTACTATTATTATTCGAGGATTACGTGCATTGAGCGACTTTGAATATGAATTTCAGCGCGCATTATTTGCAAAATATTTGGATGATGACATTGAAACAGTATTTATTATGACAAATAACAAATACTCTTTTGTCAGCTCCACGGGTATTCGTGAACTAGCTAAATTTGGTGGTAAGCTAGATGGTCTTGTTCCGGATGATGTTAAGGAAAAACTTGAAGAACGCTTTAATACGGTCCATAATAAATAGGGGTGAATTGTATGAAAACAGAAAAATTATTAGAAGATTTAGAGGTTCTTATTGAATCTAGCAGCCGTATTCCTATGACTACAAAACGTATGGTTGAGGAAGACGAAATTATGCGTATTATTGATTCTATTCAGGAATCCTTACCTTTGGAACTTGAAGAATCTCGTCGTATTGTAGCAGATAAAGATAAAGTGTTAGCTGATGCTCAACGTCAGGCTGAAACTTTGATTGATCAAGCTAAAGACTACATTGCTAAATTGACAGCTGAAAGTGAACTTGTAAAACAAGCTCAAGAACAAGCGAATCAAATTATTAATGCAGCAAATCAATCCTCTGATGAGTTGAAAGCTAGTTCTATTCAATATGCTGGTGATGTTCTTAAATATGTTGAAAACAACTTGGAAAAAACATTGGAAAGCTTGCGTCAAAATCGTGAAAGTTTGAAACAAACTGAACAACGTACAGAAGAAAACCAATAGTTTAAACAAAGGCTAGATATCATATTATATCTAGCCTCTTTTTTTATATTTTAAATTCCATAGAAAACTTAAGATAAGTAATATCAATTTTCAGATCAATATGTAAAAAATAATGTGAGCGAAATAATAAACCAAAAATAAAAGCGAAGGGATACCTTCGCTTTTATCATTCTCTATAGTTTTCTGGCTTTTTCGGCTCCACAATCATAGTTTGATGGGTATTAAAAATAACAAATCCCAAAGGAGATCCAGGTGGCTTTTTGATATTTTTAATGTATGTATAATCTACCGGGACCTTACTAGTATCACGAGCTTTACTGAAGTAGGCTGCATATTGAGCTACTTTAGATAGAATCATATCGTCTGGCTCAACATTGAGTCTTAAAATAAGGTGCGAACCTTGGATATCCTGTGTATGGAACCAAATGTCAGTTGGCTTTGCAAATCGGTGTGTTAAATATTCGTTTTGTTGATTGTTACGACCGATGAATATTTCACCTTCATCAATTGTTAAGTGAATGTAGTTAGATTTGCCAAGCTTGTAAGATAGTGGTTTTTTTGATTTTTTTATGATACCTGCATCCATGCATTCTTTGCGTATTTCTTCTAAGCTTTCACGAGTTGTGGCTAAAGAGATGCTGTACAGAATAGATTGTAAGTATGCTAGTTTTGTAGTACTAGCATTGAGTTGGAACTCGCCACTAACCATACGATTTTTTAGTTTTGTATAAAGCTTATAATACCATTGTGCATTTTCCACAATCGTTAAGTTTGGCTTTAAAGGAATCGTTAACATTTCATTTTCTTCGGAAAGAAGATTTTGTAATTCAATAGAAGGCTCATATTGCACTTGAAGGTGTGCATTTATCATTAGAAGATCACCATATAATTTATAGGTTTCCATTTTCTTAGTATCTTCTAATTCATCTTTGATCTTTTGATGGCGACCTTCTTCCTTTTTGATGGCTGCTGTTAAGATTTTTTCTAACTCTTTATCAGCTGTATAAATTGCCTTTGTATTATGAATAGATTCCTCTAAGGCTTCAGAAATAGTGTTGTATTCTTTTAATACCTTATAGTTATGTAATAAAATACTTGTGTAAGCTTTTTTATTGTTATCGTTGACTAAAGTAAACAAACCTTTGCTATTTTCGAGTTTTACCTTGAGGTCGTACAAGGCTTTAGCAAGTGTATCTAGTTGAGAAGTATCTAAATCAGTTATGATTTCTTCACCACTTAATTTGGAAATATATAAAAGTTCATCCAATAAAGGTTTACCAAAACCGTTAAAGATAGCTCGAATAGATTGCTGCACAGAGCCATTACCAAAGGAAATAAGTAGATTTTTTATTTCATTATTATCAAAGTCCATTAAACTTACGCGATTAGCATTAGGTGGTAAATTGTACTGTAATTTTGGACTAATAATACGTTCACGGTTCATGAGAGGGGAGACGTGAATTAAGGATTCTAAAATAATACCGTCTTGTACGAAGATACAGTTGGAATATTTGCCCATTAATTCAATATAAATATATGTACTCGTAATAGAACCATCCATTTCTAGTTTATCCGTTTGGATACACATGATACGGTCACCGTTGATTTGTTCCACCTTTACGATGCGGCTACCTTCAATATGCTTTCGTAAGAACATGCAAAGTGAGCTTGGTTCTTTTGGTAGATCTTGAAGAGGTTGGCTAAGATACATTGCTGGTGTGGCACCTACGGTAATAATTAAGTTTTGGTCTTCGTTAAGTGCTCGAACTTTAAATAATAATGTAGTTTTATCTATTTGATATAGTTTTTGTATTTGACCTGTTTGTAGTCGCTCGTTTAATTCTTTAGCGAGTACAGACATGGTAAGTCCGTCTAAATTCATAGTACTCCTTTCAAATATATTTAGAAGTATAGTTTAGTATACCATAGTGTACATATAATTCTTAGTATTTAAACACGGATTGTGTAATTCGTGGTACAATAATAAAAACTACTAAGGAGGATGATTTATGAAAAGCATGACCGGTTTTGGTTCTGGCACAGCAACCAAAGATGGCATTACCTGTACGGTAGAAATTAAGTCCGTAAACGCTCGCTTCTTGGATCTGTTTATTCGTAGTCCAAAACAAATGAATCCTTTTGAAAGTACTATTCGTGGAATGATACAAGATCGTATTACTCGTGGTAAGGTTGAGGTATCAGTTTCTATTTTAGATGCAGGGGAGCGACCTAAAACTTTTACTATTAATAGTGTATTGAGAAAACAAATACAAGAGTTGTTGGTACAAGAAGAATTCTATGATGATTCTAAAAAGGTACCTTTACAAGCTGTAAATTCGATTTCTACCGAATGGGTTCAACAACAAGATACACCAATTGCAGAAGATGTTCTATCAGATATTGTAAAAGAAGCAACGACTCAAGCATTAGATGCTTTAATAGCAATGCGAACTGCGGAAGGTCAACATATCAAGCAGGATTTATTAGATCGTATCGATACACTTGAAAAGATCATTACTAAAATTGACACTAATAAATCTGGTGCTGTAGAAGCATATCGCGAACACATAAAAACTAAAATTCAGGAATATTTAGTTTCTTTAGAAGCGAGTATTAGTGAGGATCGTTTTATACAAGAGATTGCTCTATTAGCTGATAAGACGGATATTACGGAAGAGATTGTCCGATTTACCTCTCATGTGGTACAATTAAAAAATACACTTGCAGATACAAACTCAATCGGTCGTAAGGTCGATTTTATTTTGCAAGAAATGAATCGTGAAGTAAATACAATCGGATCCAAAGCAATGGATTCGATTATTACTGAGCTTGTGGTTCAACTTAAATGTGAGTTAGAGAAAATTAGAGAACAAGTACAGAATGTAGAGTAATAGGAGGTCTATGAATGAGTATTCAATTACTGAATATAGGCTTTGGTAATATGGTATCTGCTAACCGTGTTATGGCTATTATTAGTCCTGAATCCGCCCCTATAAAGCGGATGGTTCAAGATGCTAGAGACAAGGGATTGCTCATTGATGCCACATATGGTCGTAAGACACGTGCTGTATTAGTTATGGATAGTGGTCAAATTGTATTATCTGCAATTCAACCTGAAACCGTAGCACATCGACTTGTGCAACATGATGTGGATGTAGATACAGTGGAATCATAGGAGTGCATATGTCAGACAGAGGATTATTAATCGTTATATCCGGGCCATCTGGCGCAGGTAAGGGTACGATTTGTGCGAATATTCGTAAAGAAATGCCTAATTTAGTTTATTCCGTTTCTATGACAACCCGTGCTCCACGTGTGGGTGAAAAGGAAGGAATTAACTATTTCTTCCGCTCTAAAGAGGAATTTGAGTCTTTACTTAGTGAAGACGCATTCTTAGAATATGCTAAGGTATATGATAATTACTATGGTACTCCAAAACAACATGTAATGGATTTATTAGATGATGGGAAAAGTGTACTATTAGAAATCGATATTCAAGGCGCTATGCAGGTTAAGGAACGTTTTAGCGATGCTGTATTTATTTACATTGTACCGCCGTCACTATCTGAGTTATCTGAACGTTTACATAATCGTGGCACAGATGCTAAAGAAGTCATTGATAAACGATTGTCATTGGCTTGTTCAGAATTGGCCTTAGCTCATCGTTATGACTATATCGTTGTAAATGATGATTTAGCAGAGGCTTCTGAAAAGGTTGCTTCTATCTTGCGAGCTGAGTCTTGTAAGATTAGTCGTAATAAAGAGCAAATTCAATATATTTATAAACAATATCAAGAGTCTAAGGAGAAGTGATAGTATGATGGTAAAACCTCCATTAAAAAAATTGGAAAGCCAAGTAGATAGCAAATATACATTGGTGACTTTAGCGGCTAAACGCGCTCGCGAATTAACAGATGGCGAACCTTGCTTAGCAGAATCTACACATGCGACTGACAAGCCTGTATCTTTGGCATTTTATGAAATTGCTGAAGGTGAAGTGACATATAAACGCACTAAAGAAGGCATTAAATAAAAAATCAATTCCTTGTATCATTGATACAAGGAATTTTTAAAAGGAGAAGAACATGCGCGGAAAACATATCATTGTCGCAGTATCTGCAGGTATTGCAGCGTATAAGGCAATTGAAGTGGTAAGCAGACTTCGTAAAAAAGGGGCTGAAGTAAAGGTTGTAATGACACAAAATGCAACGCATATTGCGTCACCTTTAACATTTGGCGAAATCAGTGGACATCCTGTAGCTCTAGACATGTTTGAACAAGTTCATCAGTGGGATGTAGAACATATTGCACTGGCCACTTGGGCAGATGCATATGTAGTTGTGCCTGCAACAGCAAATGTGATCGGAAAAATTTATGCAGGCATTGCTGATGATATGTTAACTACAACAATTATGGCTACCAAAGCACCTAAGTACCTTTGTCCTGCTATGAATACAGAAATGTATAATAATCCTATTACTCAACGCAATTTAGAAGGATTACGTTCTTTGGGCTACCATATTATGGACCCTGCAGAAGGTTGGTTAGCTTGTGGCATCACTGGTGTAGGACGTTTACCGGAGCCCGAAGCAATTGTGGATTGGCTAGAATCTAAAATGTGCAGCACCAATGAGCTTGAAGGTACTACTATACTTGTTACAGCTGGCGGAACACAGGAGAGTATTGATCCTGTTCGGTATATTGGAAATCGTTCTAGCGGTAAGATGGGATATGCCATTGCAGAACAGGCTGCACGCATGGGGGCTAAGGTGATATTAGTAAGTGCTCCCACATCCTTGCCTATACCAAGTGGCGTAGACTTTATTTCTGTAGATTCTGCGGTATCTATGCAGGAGGCTGTTGAAGCTTGTTATAATGATGTTAATGTAGTTATTATGGCTGCCGCTGTTTCTGATTTTAGAGTCCTTCATAAAGCAGAGCAAAAAATAAAAAAAATGGAGTCTATGACCATAGAACTTGTAAAAAATCCAGATATTCTACAAGGGTTGGGCTCTAAAAAAAGTCATCAAATTCTTGTTGGTTTTGCGGCAGAAACAGAACATGTAATCAAGTATGGTCAGGATAAAGTGGCTAAAAAAAATCTAGATATGCTTGTAGCCAATGATGTAAGCAAATCGAATGCAGGTTTTAATGTAGATACGAATGAAGGCTATTTTTTATATCCTGATAAAGAGCCTAAAGAAATGCCTAATATGAAAAAATCTGACCTTGCTCGACATATCCTTAGAGAAGTTATTGATTTAGTAGCAAACAAAGCTGACATAAATTAATTCTTGTGTGTGTTGTTTTAAGAAGGGTGTGTTTTTTTTACATGTTTGCTATACAAAAAGCATATTTAGACGGCTCATTAGGGAAAGGAAAATGGAGTAATAATATTATCGCCGGATTGGTCGTAGGGGTTGTGGCTCTGCCTTTAGCAATGGCCTTTGCTATTGCTAGTGGAGTTACACCGCAGGCGGGCATTTATACGGCAATCATTGCAGGTATATTTGTATCCTTGTTTGGTGGCTCCCCTGTTCAGATTGCGGGTCCTACAGGGGCATTTATCGTTCTATTGAGCAGTATCGTTGTCAATTATGGCTTTGAAGGTTTACAAATTGCGACCATGATGGCAGGGATTATTCTGGTTTTAATGAGCGTTGCAAAGTTAGGGACAGTCATTCGGTTTATACCCACACCTGTTATTATGGGTTTTACAGCAGGTATTGGTGTTACAATTTGGGTAGGGCAATGGCCATATTTCTTTGGATTTCCACCGTTGCCTTATATGGCTCATTTCCATGAAAAATTATGGGCTATGATTCAGTCCTTACCATACTCTGACTTACCTACATTGGGGATTGCGCTCTTAAGCTTAAGTCTACTGTTAGTTTTACCTAAAATCCCATATATTAATAAAGTTCCAGCTCCCATTGTAGCTATGATTGTTGCTACGGTTATTCAAGCTATCTACCAATTTCCTACGGTTTTAACCATTGGTAGTGCATTTGGTGGTATACCTCAAGGTTTGCCAGAATTTTCTGTACCAAAATTGAGCTTTGATAAAATCTTATCTTTAATCGGGCCGGCTTTTACAATTGCCATGCTAGGCGCTATTGAATCCTTATTGTCTGCAGTTGTTGCTGATGGTATGAGTGGCACCAAGCATGAATCTAATACTGAATTATTTGGACAAGGATTAGCTAATATATTTGCGCCATTGTTTGGTGGAATTGCATCAACCGGTGCTATTGCGCGAACTGCTACAAATATTCGTCAAGGTGGTAATTCTCCGGTGGCAGGTATTGTTCATGCCATTACATTAGGTGCCATTCTTTTATTTTTAGCCCCATATGCAGTGTATATTCCGTTGGCATCTATGGCAGCCATATTATTTGTAGTAGCCTACAATATGAGTGATGTACCACGTTTTATACGAATGCTTATTCTCGCACCTCGTCCAGATCAAATAATATTATTGCTTACCTTTTTCCTGACTATTTTTACGGATTTAGTAGTAGCTGTAAATGTAGGTGTAGTACTTGCAGTGTTGCAGTTTATGCGCAAAATGGTTAATACAATTGATGTGCATGAAGCAAGTAGTGCCGAATTATCAGCACAGATTAGGCATGAGATTACAATCCATCCAGAAATAATGGTATACACTGTAGAAGGCCCATTATTCTTTGGTGCTATAAGTGCATTTGATAGAGCGTTAAACTCTATACATAAAGATCCTAAATATTTAATCATTCGTTTTGTAAAAGTACCATTTGTAGATTTAACGGGTTTACGTATTTTACGAGGTATTATTGAAGAACTTCAAAAAAGAGGCATAGAAGTTTTGCTTAGTGATGTGAGTTACGATATACGTAGAGAGATGTATAAATCTGATTTCTTGGATATTCTGGGCCGTCATCATATGTATCGTCAGTTTGAAAGTGCCCTTCATAAGGCTGAACATGATTTAGCTTTAAAAGAGGCAAGAGAGGTATAATAATGACTTGCTTTCTCACTGTAAATACACTATAATATTTCTGTAACTCATCAAGAGTAGTGGAGGGATAGGCCCTGTGAAGCTACAGCAACCATTCCAAGCGGAAAAGGTGCTAATTCCTATGACAAATGTCGTTAGATGGGAGGGTCTCTCATGAGTGCATGAGAGACTTTTTTTCGTATTAGGAGGATAAAATGGCTGAAAAACATATGTTTTTTACTTCTGAATCTGTTACTGAAGGCCATCCAGATAAAATAGCTGACCAAATTTCTGATGCTGTTTTGGATGCGATTATTGAAAAGGATCCAACTGCTCGTGTGGCTTGTGAAACTTTAGTTACTACTGGTTTAGTTCATGTAGTAGGTGAAATTTCTACTCACACATATGTAGATATTCCTCGCATCGTACGTGATACAATTCGTGAAATTGGTTATACTCGTGCAAAATTTGGTTTTGATTGTGATACTTGTGGTGTACTTGTATCCATCGATGAACAATCTGCAGATATCGCCATGGGTGTTGATGAAGCACTTGAATCAAAAGATGGCAAGGGTGAAGTGCTTGATAAAATCGGTGCTGGTGACCAAGGTATGATGTTTGGCTATGCATCTAATGAAACACCTGAACTCATGCCTTTGCCAATTTCCTTGGCACATCGTTTATCTCGTCGACTTACAGAAGTTCGTAAGGATGGGACCTTAACTTACTTACGTCCAGACGGTAAGACTCAAGTTACTGTAGAATATGTTGATGGTAAACCTAAGCGCATTGATACAATTGTTATTTCTACGCAACATAGCCCTGAAGTGACCCAAGAACAAATTAAAGCCGATTTGAAGCGTTATGTAATTGACGCAGCGTTGCCTGCTGAATTCGTTGATGAAAATACTAAATACTTCATCAATCCAACCGGTCGTTTCGTAATTGGAGGACCTCATGGTGATGCTGGTTTAACTGGCCGTAAAATTATTGTAGATACATACGGTGGTATGGCCCGTCATGGTGGCGGTGCATTTTCTGGTAAGGATCCATCTAAGGTGGACCGTTCTGCAGCATACGCAGCGCGTTATGTAGCTAAAAATGTTGTAGCAGCAGGTCTTGCTGATAAATGTGAAGTGCAAGTTGCTTATGCAATTGGGGTTGCTCATCCTGTATCTATTTTAGTTGATACTTTTGGTACAGGTCGCATAGAGGAAACAAAAATTCAAGAGCTTGTTAAAAAACATTTCGACCTTCGTCCAGCAGGAATCATTGAAATGCTTGATTTGTTAAAGCCTCATTATCGCAAAACTGCAGCGTATGGTCACTTTGGTAGAACTGATGTGGATTTACCTTGGGAACGTACAGATAAAGCACAAATTCTAAAAGAAGAAGCTGGCTTATAATACAAAAGGTCTTGGTAGAATTTCTACTGAGACCTTTTATAATAAACGAAAGGAAATAATGTATGCGCGTAGCACAAGTTATAATTAACAGACCGGCCAAACAACTTCATAAACCTTTGAGCTATTTAATGCCTGAAAAGTTTGGTAATGTCTTACCTGGTACGCGCGTACTCATTCCTTTAGGACATAGTCGTGAAGAAGGCATTCTTATTGGTTACGACGAGTTAGTTGAGCCACCAGAGTTCAATTTACGAAATATTGTGCAAGTATTAGATAGCGAACCTTGGTTTACACCGGAAATGATGGATACGGCCCGCCGTCTAAATGAGTATTATTTATTCTCTTATGGCGATGCATTGCGATTGTTTACAGTGAATAAGACATTAAAATCTTACGAGGCACCAAAGGAAGAATGGTTAGTAGTCATGCCAGAATTTTCGGTGGCACAATTTAGTGAACGGAAAAAGAAGCAACGAGAATTAGCAAAATACTTACTTGAAGTGGGCGGAGCATCTAAGGCATTACTGCTAGCTAAAGGCTATTCTCGTATGGTCATTAAACAAGTGAGTGAAGCTAAAGGTATTGTCGTTGAAGCTCGTTTTAAAGCCACAAAAACAACATTTGATGAGCTTTTAACAGAAGAAGTTAATATTCCTCTTACTGAAGCTCAACAAGCTGTATATGGACCAATACAAGATGCAATGAATAGCCATGAACATAAAACCTTTTTACTTCATGGTGTCACTGGTAGTGGCAAGACTCAATTATATTTACGTGCTACAGCAAGATGTATTAGTCAGGATAAAACAGCTATTATTTTAGTACCTGAAATTATATTGACTGATCAAATTGTGAGACGATTTGTAGAAACTTTTGGTGACGAAGTCGTAGTATTTCAT
Organism: Veillonella sp. AF13-2; assembly: GCF_003603295.1. NCBI lineage: Bacteria > Bacillati > Bacillota > Negativicutes > Veillonellales > Veillonellaceae > Veillonella > Veillonella sp. AF13-2. The sequence goes on along the minus strand of NZ_QTMT01000001.1, from coordinate 583,360 downwards.
AGTAAATTGACGGTACAACAACGGAACAATAATTGGGAGCGTTTGCGCCGTAAGGATAGTCACATTATTATTGGCGCTCGTTCTGCCGTATTTGCGCCAGCTGAGGATATCGGCCTTATTGTGGTCGATGAAGAACATGATCCATCTTATAAACAAGAGGATATGGTTCGGTATCATGCACGTAACGTGGCATTGTGGCGTGCTGAGGCACATGGTTGTCCCGTTATTTTAGGTTCTGCTACACCATCTGTTACTTCGTACTATAAAGCTAAGCAAGGGGAGTATCATTTACTAGAATTGCCAAATCGCATTTTTGAGCAACCTATGCCGAAGGTTACTATAGTAGATATGAAGGAAGAAATTCTTCATGGAAATTACTCCGTTTTTTCTGATGCCATGAGTCGCTTAATTCAACATACATTAGATGAGCATAATCAAATGATTATTCTGTTAAATAGACGCGGTTATAGTACTTTTGTTATGTGCCGGGATTGTGGGGAAACTATTATGTGTCCTCATTGTGATGTAGCTATGGTTTATCACCAAGCTGGTGAAGAATTGCGTTGTCATTATTGTGAACATCATGAACCAATTCCAACTGTTTGTCCCAAATGTAATAGTAAGAGGATTAAGTTTTTTGGTTCAGGCACACAAAAGGTAGAGGAAGAGTTACGTCGTCACTTTAAATCGGCCCGCATTGCTCGTCTTGATCAAGATGTGACAAAAAATAAGCAATTAGCAGAAGATATTTTACATGACTTTGGGGCTCATAAATATGATATTTTGTTGGGAACACAAATGGTATCTAAAGGACATGACTTTAAAGATGTAACAGCTGTTGGTATTTTAACAGCCGATTCAGTTTTGAATATTCCTGTTTATACAGCTTCAGAACGAACTTTTGATTTACTTACTCAAACCTCTGGACGTGCCGGTAGGGGTGAAAAACCGGGTAGCGTTGTAATACAAACATATAATCCTTTAAATTATGCTATAATAAAGAGTAAGGCTCATGATTATATAGGCTTTTACAATGAAGAAATTCAAAACCGTAAAGCTTTAGGATATCCTCCATTTCGCGAAATGATTCATATGGTTGTGCGTCATCAAGATATGAAAACATTAGAGTCTATAGCAAATCGTATTGTCGATGACTTGGAGTCTTATAAAGGAAATCAGGATATTTTGATTAATGGTCCTTATGAAGCGCCTATAAAAAAAGTGCGCGATATGTATCGTTTAGCTATTATGATTCGCGGTACAGATTTAACGAATTTGAAAGAATATATATATAACTCATGGATTTTCACGCAAGAAGGACTGCTGATTGACGTGGATCCCGTGTAGTGTAGGAGTATCAATGGCTGTATTAGATGTTGTGAAAGCAGGTCATCCCGTTTTAAAACAAGTGGCGGAACCTGTAGAACATGTTAATAAAAAACTTAGAGCCCTTATCGATGATATGGCTGAAACTATGTATAAGACTGAAGGGGTTGGTCTTGCAGCACCTCAAGTGGCTGTAGCTAAACGTATTATCGTTGTAGATGACCAATCTGGTAGTGGTCTTATTGCGCTAATTAACCCTGAAATCACTCATGCTGAAGGTTCTCAAGTTGGACCTGAAGGATGCTTAAGTGTGCCAGGATATTTCGGAGATGTGGAACGATTTAATAAAGTCACTGTTAAAGGTATTGATCCACATAATAAGAAGGTAACTATAAAAGCTGAAGGTTTTTTGGCGCGTATTTTCCAACATGAAATTGATCACTTGGAAGGTCATTTGTTTATTGAAAAAGCAACTAACTTACGATTAATTACTGATCATCCAGAGGAGAAAGAAATTGTCTGATAATAAACAATTACGCATCGTTTTTATGGGGACACCAGACTTTTCTGTGCCTACCTTAGAGGCTTTGATTCAAGCTGGTCATTCTATTGTCGGTGTGTATTGCCAGCCTGATAAACAAAAAGGGCGTGGTAAACAAGTTCAAATGCCCCCTGTAAAAGTAGCTGCTTTAGAGCATGACTTGCCTGTATATCAACCAGTCACTTTGCGTGATGAACAAGTGAGAGCCGAATTAGAAGCATTACAACCAGATGTAGTGATTGTTATTGCGTATGGTAAAATATTACCTCCTTGGCTTATTCGATTGCCGCAATATGGTTGTATTAATGTTCATGCCTCTATTTTACCTAGTTATAGAGGCGCTGCGCCAATTCATTATGCAATTCTTAATGGAGACTCTAAAACGGGTGTTACCATAATGCATATGGATGATGGCCTTGATACAGGTGATATCATTGACATTGTGGAGATAGATATTTTACCCGGTGAAACGACAGGACAGTTATTTGAACGTATAGCTGTACTGGGGGGTGAAACTATAGTGCCTGTATTAACTCGTTGGGTTAATGGAGAAATTGTGGCTACACCACAAGATGATTCAATGGCTACACATACTACTAAGATTACAAAGGAAATGGGGCAGATCGACTGGTCTAAGCCGGCTAATGAAATTGCAAATCTCATTAGAGGACTTAATCCAGCACCTGGATGTTATACATATCTCGATGGAAAACGTTTAAAAGTATGGTCTGGAGAAGTGGTTCCCAGTGATACGACTCACTGTTTGATAGATGTCCATGGTAAACATGTACCAATTGCTATATCAGCCACAACTGTGCCTGGTACAATCGTATCTAAAATAGCCGGTTTAGGTGTATTTTGTGGTGATGGAAATATAATTCTATTAACAGAAGTCCAACCAGAAAATAAAAAACGCATTTCTGCAATTGATTTTATAAATGGTCATCAAATAAAGGAAGGTATCGTTTTTGGGGACTCAATATAAGCAGTACGAAACGTATCCGTTATACTTGATTTTATCAACTATTACATGTGCTTTGCTCACAGCAGTACTAGCCTTTCTAATGTATATATTAGAACCAGGACTTTTACAATTGCATCCATTTGCATCAATTATAAGTAGTGTAGTTATATCTATACTTATTGCTATTATATGGATTTTGTGCTTATCTTTAATTGTTGCTAGCACAGGTATTATAAGGTTACATCCTATTGTTTTAAGACTAGCCAATCAGTTTATTTATGGATTATTTCCATTAACTTTGGCGATTGGTAAGGTGAGAGGGGTTACTAAGGATCAACTCCGCCAGTCTATGATTGATTTAATCAATCATTTAGTAATGCTAGATATGTATACGGTAGATCCAGAACGTATATTATTATTAACTCCTCACTGTTTACAAGAAAGTTCGTGTGTTCATAAGGTTACACATGATGTATATAATTGTAAGCAGTGTGGGCGATGCCAGGTTGGTAATTTGTTGCAAGTGGCTAAGGACTATGGTTGTCAATTTATAGTTGTCACTGGAGGCACCTTAGCGCGGATGAAGGTAAAGGAAGCACGCCCAAAAGCTATTGTAGCAATAGCTTGCGAACGAGATTTAGCAAGTGGAATGGCTGATGTATTTCCCATCCCAGTTATTGGGGTATTAAATGAACGTCCTAATGGGCCATGTTGTAATACAACAGTCGATTCTGAACGTGTTCGAGCAGTAGTAGAACAATTGATTGGTAGGAATAGTAATGATAGAGGTAAAGACTAATCAACAACAAAATATTCGATTGCTCGCTGTAAAAGCATTGAGTGAAATTAATCGCAATGGTGCTTATGCAAATATAAAGTTGCAAGAGTATTTACAGAAATATCATCTATCCGATTTAGATCGAAGATTCTTTACTGAACTTGTGTATGGGGTCATTCGTAGAAAAAATTACTTGGATGCTATTATTGTTCACTTTGCAAAGCGACCCTTAAAGAAACTATCTTCTATGGTTGTGGAAATCCTTAGACTTGGTATTTATCAAATTATCTATATGGATAAGGTTCCTGAAAGTGCGGCTGTTAACGAATCTGTTAAACTCGCCAAAAAGCTAACTAGAGGTTTATCTGGTTTTGTAAATGCTGTTTTGCGTTTGGTTTTACGTGAAAGTGATAGCATTTCTATCGGTGAACTAGCTAAGTCCGAAGCTGAAGAAATTTCCTTTATTTACAATCAACCATTATGGCTTGTCAACTTATGGATAAAAGAAATGGGAAAAGATAAGACCGTAGATCTTTGTTCTTGGTTTAATGAACAACCTCGTTTGACGGCTCGCATAAATACAGTGAAAGTATCTATTGAGGATTGTTTAAAAGAATTAGAAGATTTAGATTGGATTGTAGAACAGGATACATATATTCCTGAAGTAGTTTATATTGATGGACATCAAGGTCATTTAGAAAAAGCTAAACCTGTTTTAGAAGGTCATATTACTTTTATGGATAAAGCATCTATGTTAGTAGCCCATGTGGTAGATCCTCAACCAGGAGAGCGTATCTTAGACTGTTGTGCTGCACCAGGTGGCAAGTCTATGCATATGGCAAGTCTTATGAATAATACAGGAGCTATTATGAGTTGTGATATTTACGACCATAAATTAGAACTGATTAATCAAAATGCTGAGCGATTAGGTGTATCTATTATTTCTACTAAGCTTCAAGATGGTCGTTATCTTCCTGATAATTGGAAAGAACAATTTGATCGCGTCTTAGTTGATGCTCCTTGTTCTGGTCTAGGTATATTACAAAAGAAATTAGACATGCGTTGGCGTAAAACAGAGTCTTTACTTATTGAGTTGCCGCCGTTACAACTTGAAATATTAGAAAAAGCTTCTGAAATGGTTAAGGTTAATGGATATTTAGTATATTCCACATGTACTATGAATAGTGGTGAAAATGAAGCTGTTCTAAATAAATTCTTGGCAATTCATAAGAACTTTATCATCGATCCTGTATCATATAAAGGGGCACCACAAGCTATAGATGGTATGATTACAACCTATCCACCGCGAGATCATATGGATGGTTTCTTTATGGCTCGCATGAAACGCTTATCATAATATAAGAAATGGAGCACCATGATAGAATTATTGGGTAAGTCTTTAGAAGAATTACAATCTATCTTTAAGACCCATAATATACAAAAGTTTCGAGCGAAACAGTTAATTGACTATATCTATCATAGATATATTTTTGATTTTGAAGACATGACACAATTTCCGAAAGACTTGCGTCAATGGCTAGGTGATAATTGTGTTATTTCTTTACCTACATTAATTACAGAGTCTATTGCCCCTGATGGAAAGACTCGCAAAATACTTGTAGAGATGTCAGATCAAAGTCGTGTGGAAGCAGTTTTGATGGAGCAACACTATGGGTATTCTGTATGTGTTTCCTCTCAAGTGGGGTGTGCTATGGGATGTGTATTCTGTGCTTCTACACAAGGTGGCTTATACAGAGATTTAACAGTCGCTGAGATTATTGGACAAGTTGTCATATTTGGGGCTCTTACTAAAGAGGAAATACACTCTGTTGTCGTTATGGGCGCTGGGGAGCCGTTACAAAATTATGATAATGTATTACAAGCATTACAACTACTACATGATCCTATGATTTGTAATATTAGTTATCGTAAGATGACGATTTCCACTTGTGGTTGGGTTCCTAATATTTATAAATTAGCTGATGAAGGTTTGCCAATAACCTTAGCACTTTCATTACATGCTACAAATAATGAAGTTCGTCGTAGTATTATGCCCGTTGGGGCACGTTATGAATTGACGGAAGTCTTAGATGCGGTAAAATACTATTATAATACGACACAGCGTCGTGTTACCTTTGAGTATATTCTTATAGATTCTGTAAATGCATCTATAGATGATGCTCATGCTTTGGGGAAAATCTGTAAAGATTTCCCAAATTGTCATGTTAACTTGATCCCAGTTAATGGCAATGAACATATTGAATTATATAAACCATCTATTACGAATATGAATACATTTAAAGACATCGTTAGCTCCTATGGCGTATCAGTAACGGTACGAAAGGAAATGGGCGATGCAATCCAAGCCGCATGTGGACAGTTAAAGGCTGCTCATGGTCGGAAAAAGGAGAATCATGAATAATTTTGTTGGTTTAAGTAAAATTGGGCTTGTACGCCAGCGTAACGAGGACCGTTTTTTCATTGATGGCCATATTTGTGCTGTTACTGATGGCATGGGTGGTTATAGCGGTGGTGAAATTGCAAGTACCTATGCTGTAGATGAAATAAAAGAATATTTGTCCTCCCTTGAAACGATAGGTCAACAAGACTTATGTGATGCTATCATTCACGCTAATCAACGTATTGTAAATCGCGTTGCTTGTGAAGAACGACTTGCTGGTATGGGTACTACCGCTGTAGTTACAGCTATAAATGGTAATCAACTTTACTGGGCAAGTGTTGGTGATAGTCGTTTGTATGTATATAGAGATGGTCATTTACGACAAATTACTACGGATCATTCTATGGTACAAGAATTATTAACAGCTGGAGAGATTACAAAGGATGAAATGCTAAATCACCCTCAACGTAATTTATTAACCCGTGCAGTCGGTGTTGATGAAATCTTAGAGGTTGATAGTGGTGTAGAGTCTATTCTTCCCGGTGATCGTATTTTACTTTGCACTGATGGATTAAGTGGCTATGTATCTGATGATGTAATTGCCTCTGCATTACAATCAACGGATGATGATATGTTGGTTATTGAATCATTGATGGAAGCTGTATATGAAGTCGGAGCAGGAGATAATGTGACCATTGTGGTGGGAACAATCTAATCTAGAAATGGAGAAATAATGAGTACTATGAATATAAAAGGCATACTTCTAGATAACCGCTACCGTATTGTTGATAAAATTGGCGTTGGTGGAATGGCTGATGTATACCTTGGAGAAGATACCTTACTAGGTAGACAAGTAGCAATAAAAGTATTGCATGCTAATTTTGCAAATGATGATGAATTTGTGACTCGATTTAAACGAGAAGCACAAGCGGCAGGTAAATTAAATCATCCCAATATTGTAAATATGTATGATGTAGGTTTTGACCAAAATTTACATTACATTGTTATGGAATATGTAGATGGTGAAACCTTAAAAAAATATATAACTCGTCATGGAAGACTGTCTATAGATGAGGCTGTTAAATTTACTATTGCCATAGCTGAAGGCTTAGAACACGCTCATACAATGGGTATTGTTCATTGTGATATAAAACCACATAATGTTATTATTACCAATACTGGGCGCGTTAAAGTAACTGACTTTGGTATTGCTCGTGCAATAAATGCAACTAACACAGTTATGTATACGAATTCGATTTTGGGTTCTGCACACTATTTATCACCAGAGCAAGCTAGTGGTAAACCGGTAGATGGAAATACAGATATCTATTCATTGGGTGTTGTATTGTATGAAATGCTTACAGGTCGTGTACCATTTGAAGGGGAAACGCCAATTGCAGTAGCATTAAAACACGTTCGTGAGAAGGTAGAACCTCCAACTCGATATAATCCATCAATCCCTCCGCTTTTAGAAGCTGTTGTTATGAAAGCATTATCTAAAAATCCTGCAGATCGTTTTGATTCTATCTCTGATATGATCAGTGATTTGCGGTTATCTCAAGGTTTTACAATGGGGAAAACACAACGTCATGAACCATATGATTTTGCTACACAAATGATTCCTGCGGTTGATCCTGAAGCACTTGAAGATCTAAGTACTATTCAAGAAGAACGTAAAGACGAGGATAAAAAGAAGAGTATGTTAAGTAAAATTGCATCGATTCCACAAAAATACATCGTTCTAGGTGCTGCTGTCATTTTTTTAGTAGCATTTTTAGGTGCTTTCTTAAGCTACGGAAATTTCTGGAGTAATACAACAGTAGATGTACCTAATGTGGTAGGCAAACAAGTTTCTGTAGCAAAAAATATCTTAGAAGATAAACATTTGCGTGTGTCTACAAGTGAAGTTACGAATCCTGATGTGCCAGCTGGTCAAGTTATTTCTCAAACACCTGGGGCTGGAGAAAAGGTTAAAGAGCAACGGACGATTCACCTTGTAGTTTCTAAAGGTGTAGGCGATATTACGGTGCCAGATTTAACTGATTTAACTGTCGATCAAGCCCGTCAACGACTTAAAGATTTAGGTTTAGTTGTGGGGAAAATAACACAGCAATCTGTAGATGGTAAAAAAGATGGTGTAATTATTGCTCAGAGTCCTTCAGGAGATTCTAAAGTGTCTAAAGGGACAACAATTGATCTCGTAGTAAATAAAGCGAAGGCTAAGAAAGTCAAAGTACCTAATCTTGTTGGTATGACATTAAAAGATGCTCGTGATACATTGAGTAATATTCAACTAGGTGTAAACCAAGTATCTGGATCTGTGGAAGAAAAATCTGTGGTTATAGAGCAAAGCATTAAAGCTGGTGATGAAATTGACGAAGGTTCCACATTAAATCTTACGACTGAGTTAAAAGATGATAAAAAGAAATCCGATAAAAAAGAAGGAAACAGTGGTAATAAAACAACTGGTACTATAGATGTTACTGTACCAGCTGGTTCTAAAAATCAAGAACTTAAAATTGTCGTAAAAGATGATGAAGGTTCTGCCGTAATCTATGATGATACGAATAAACCTGGAGATCGTGTTGTTAAAAAAGTGTCTGGTGTAGGTAATGTACGTATTGAGGTGTACCTCAATGGTGCATTAGTGCAAGAAACTGCATTATAAGAGGTACTATGATTACAGGCATTGTTGTCAAAAATATGAATGGGTACTTTTATGTACAAGATGATACAGGTACCATTCATGAATGTAAGGTTCGTGGCAGACTCAAGCAAGGACGCTATAGTTTACTTGTAGGGGACCGCGTTACGATTTCGGAGGATGGGTTCGTTGAATCCATCCATGAACGTCATAATTCGATGGTTCGCCCTGCAGTAGCTAATATTGACCAAGTTGTATTAGTTGTAGCTGCCCATGAACCAGATATTAATGAGTTATTACTCAATAAAATGCTCGTTATGATTGAACATGCGGATATTCCTATCGTGCTATGTATTAATAAATGTGACTTGATGGATTCAGAGACGGAAACTATGGTTGATCTTTATAAATCAATCGGCTATGAGGTTTTGATGACATCCACATATAATATGACAGGCATTGATGATTTGCGTCATGTGCTTCAACATAAGGTAACGGCTTTTGCAGGACCATCTGGTGTTGGTAAAAGTAGTCTTTTAAATGCGGTAGACCCCAAATTTGCCTTCCAGACTGGGGAGGTAAGTGATAAGATTAAACGTGGTAAACATACTACTCGTCACGCTTCTTTATATAGTTTAGATGCAGATTCTTTTATCATGGATACACCTGGATTTAGTGCTATTGAATTTAATGATGTTTCCCTTGAAAGATTGCCTACATTATTCCCAGAATTTGGTGAATATGTTGATACTTGTAAATTTAATCCTTGCTATCATGAACATGAACCCATTTGTGGGATTAAAGCTGCTCTAGAAGCTGGTCATATTCATCAAGGACGATATGATGCTTATATGTCTATACGTAATGATATAGAAAGTCAACGAAAGAGGTTTTAATATGATAAAAATTGCACCATCTATGCTTTCCGCAAATTTTGCGGTGTTAAGTGAGGAATTAAAATCTATTGAAGCAGCGGGGGCTGATTTATTACATATCGACATCATGGATGGACACTTTGTTCCGAATCTAACCTTTGGTGCTCCCATTGTGAAAGCAATTCGTCCATATACAAAATTACCATTTGATGTGCATTTGATGGTTACTAATCCTGGTGATTATGTAGAAGAATTTGCAAAAATTGGTGTAGAATATTTTACTTTTCATCAAGAAACTGTACCTCATATGCATCGTTTGATTCAACATATCAAACAGTGTGGGATGAAGGCTGGTGTAGCATTGAATCCTAGTACACCTGTATCTCTACTAGAAGATGTAGCTGCAGATTTAGATATGATTTTAATTATGTCTGTGAATCCAGGATTTGGAGGACAATCTTTTATTAAGAATGCCATAAAAAAAGTTAAACAAGCTAAGATATTGTTAGAAGAAGTAGACAATTCAACGGCAGTCATTGAGGTGGACGGTGGTATTAACGATATTACTTGTGTACCGATTAAAAGAGCGGGGGCTACAGTTTTAGTTGCTGGTTCTGCAGTGTTTGGAGCAGAAAATCGTGCAAGTATGATTGACTTCATTCGCAATAATTAAATAAATATTTTCATAATATTCTATAATTCAAATTTGAACATAAGATCGTACATCAATAAGAAAGAGAATGTATTTAAAATAAGGAGTGAGGAATACTTAAAGAATTCCTCACTCCTTGCTTGCTTTTGCCATGATTTTTTGTTAGAATTATTAGGTATGAAAAATATGCACGTCAGTGGACTTCGGTACTGTGCCTAATTTTGGGTGACCCGAAGGATGAAGCGGCGGAGGTTAATTAACAGGAGGTGCCACAATGGCAGTAGTATCAATGAAACAATTATTAGAGGCTGGTGTACACTTTGGTCATCAGACTAGAAGATGGAACCCTAAAATGGCGAAATTCATCTTCACTGAACGCAATGGTATTTATATCATTGATTTGTCTAAAACAGTTAAAAAAGTAGAAGAAGCTTACAATTTCTTGCGTGAAGTTGCTTCCCAAGGCGAAGTAATCTTGTTCGTAGGTACTAAAAAACAAGCTCAAGAAGCTATTAAAGAAGAAGCTATTCGTGCTAACATGTTCTTCGTTAACGAACGTTGGTTGGGCGGTATGTTGACTAACTTCAAAACAATTGAAACTCGTATTAAACGTTTAAAACAATTGGAAGCTATGGCAGAAGACGGTACTTTCGAAGTATTGCCTAAAAAAGAAGTTATCGGTCTTCGTCATGAAATGGATAAATTGGAAAAATACCTTGGTGGTATCAAAGATATGCCTAAAATGCCAGGTGCTCTTTTCGTAGTAGATCCTAAAAAAGAAAAAATTGCTATTGCGGAAGCTAAAAAATTGGGCATTCCAGTGGTTGCAACAGTTGACACTAACTGTGACCCAGATGAAGTTGATTTCCCAATTCCAGCAAATGACGACGCTATCCGTGCTGTTAAATTGTTGGCTGGTAAAATGGCTGACGCTGTTCTTGAAGGTCGTCAAGGCGAATCCTTCGAAGAAGCATTAGATAACATGGTAGCTGACTCTGCTGAAATGGTTCGAGACGGTAAAGCTTAATCGTTGTCGTATTAGCATTTGAAAGATAAATCTATAACATATATAATTGGGGTAAGGACTATATCCTTACCTTAATTAATACTAGGAGGAACAAAATAATGGCAATTACTGCTGCTTTGGTAAAAGAATTGCGCGACATGACTGGCGCAGGTATGATGGACGCAAAAAAAGCATTGGTTGAAACTGACGGTAATATCGATAAAGCGGTTGACCTTCTTCGTGAAAAAGGTTTGGCTGCGGCAGCTAAAAAAGCTGGTCGTATTGCAGCTGAAGGTGTAGTACAATCCTACATTCATGCTGGTGGTCGTATCGGTGTTTTAGTGGAAGTTAACTGTGAAACTGACTTTGTTGCAAAAACTGATGATTTCCAAAATTTAGCACGCGATATCGCAATGCAAATTGCGGCTGTAAATCCTACATACTTGAACCGTGAAGAAGTTCCTACTGAAGTTATTGAACACGAAAAACAAGTATTATTGGAACAAGCTAAAGTAGAAGCTGAAGAAGACGTTAAAGCTGGTCGCAAACCAAAACCTGAAGCTGTTTTAGAAAAAATGGTTGCTGGCCGTATCGAAAAATTCTATAAAGAAAATTGCCTATTAGAACAAGTATTCATTAAAGATGGTGATAAAACTGTTACAGACATCATTAATGAAAGTATTGCAAAAATCGGTGAAAACATCAACGTACGTCGTTTTGTTCGCTATGGTTTAGGTGAAGGCATTGAAAAACGCCAAGATGACTTCGTAGCAGAAGTAATGGCATCTGTTGGTAAATAATTAATAAACAATAAGAGAACACCGTACAGTGTTCTCTTATTTTGCAATAGAGGAGTAAAAATATGGCAAAAAGAAACTTTCGACGTATTGTTTTAAAGTTGAGTGGTGAAGCATTAGCAGGTGAACAAGGTTTTGGTATTAATCCTGATGTTGTCGAAGAATTTGCAAAAGAAATTGCTGCTTTAGCAAAATCCACTGATTTAGAAATCGCAATTGTTGTTGGTGGTGGTAACCTATGGAGAGGTTTAGCTGGTAGCAATCAAGGTATGGATCGTGCTACTGCTGACTATATGGGGATGCTTGCAACAGTGATGAACTCCTTAGCATTGCAAGATGCATTAGAACAAGCTGGTGTAGATACACGTGTACAAACGGCTATCGAAATGCAAGAAATTGCAGAACCTTATATTCGTCGTCGCGCTATTCGTCATTTAGAAAAAAAACGTATCGTCATCTTCGGTGCTGGCCTTGGTAAACCTTACTTCTCTACAGATACAACAGCTGCATTACGGGCCGCTGAAATTGAAGCCGATGCTATTTTAATGGCAAAGAAATTTGCTGATGGCGTATATGATTCTGACCCTAAGACAAATCCTAATGCCGTTAAATTTGACGAATTAACATATAACGAGATTATCACAAAAGAATTAAAAGTAATGGATGCTACATCCACAACTTTATGTAAAGATAACAATATTCCTATTATTGTATTTAGCATGGATATTCCTGGTAATATTACAAAAGCTGCTAAAGGTGAAGAGATAGGGACCATTGTTCGAGGAGAATAATTCATATGGAAATTAAAGAATTGTTACAACAAGCAGAAGACCGCATGAATAAGTCTATTGAGGCTTTAAAACATGAATTCGCATCTATTCGTACAGGCCGTGCTAGTGTAGCACTACTTGATAAAGTAATGGTTGATTATTATGGAAGTCCATCACCCATTAATCAAGTTGCGAATATCTCCGTGCCTGAACCTCGAATGATTGTGATTGCACCTTGGGATAAAACAATGATTGGTGCTATTGAAAAAGCAATTTTACAATCTGATTTAGGTTTGAACCCTGGTAATGATGGTGCACAAATTCGTTTAAGTATTCCTCAATTAACTGAGGAACGTCGTAAAGAAATCGTTAAAGTAGTTCATAAAAAGGCTGAAGATGCAAAAGTTGCAGTGCGCAACATTCGTCGCGATGTAAATGAAGCATTAAAAAAAGAAGAGAAAGCTAAAACGATTACTGAAGATGATGCTAAAGACGGTTTAGATCAAATCCAAAAGCTTACCGATGCTAAAGTTAAGCAAATCGATGAGTTAAAAGCAGTAAAAGAAAAGGACGTATTAGAAGTATAATGTTTGATTCTAATAGCCTTATTGGAATACCATGGCAGCTTGCAAAGTCTCGTTTGCAGGCTGCCCATATTCCTTTTAAGGTAATGATTGGTGGATCCTTTAATCGCTTCTTTGAAATTTCAGATAAAGGATTTTATGTGGCACGTATTACAAAGGTTGATGAGTGCTTACATATACTACTATATAGACCAATGATTGCCAGCGACTTCGGAAATTCTATCGAGGTAGACTATGCTAAAGAAATTATTTAACCGTAAACGTTCTGATACGCCTGTCATTGATCGTAATATAATTCCACAACATGTTGCTATTATTATGGATGGTAATGGACGATGGGCTAAACGCAGAGGCATGCCGCGCTCCATGGGGCATCGTGCTGGTGCAGAGGTGTTAAAAGAAATTGTTATGGCCGCAGATGAGATCGGAATTAGAGCTCTTACGGTATATGGTTTCTCCACGGAGAACTGGAAACGTCCTGAACAGGAAGTTTCTTTACTTATGTCTCTCATAAAAGAATACTTAAATAATAATGTTAAGTATATGCATGAACATAATGTACGCATTCGATTTATTGGTTTTATTGGAGGGCTTTCAGAAGACCTACAAAAAATCATTCAAGATGCAGAATTATTAACTCAGAATAATACAGGCCTCACATTACAGTTAGCGATTAACTATGGTGGGCGTGATGAAATAATTAGAACTATCCGCGACATTGTAAAATCCGTTGCGGATGGCGTTATTACAATGGACAAAATTACTGAAGAATATGTAAGTTCTCAATTATTCACTAAAGAGTTTAGTGATGTAGATTTATTAATTCGTCCTAGTAGTGATTTTAGAATTAGTAATTTTTTGTTATGGCAACTAGCGTATGCTGAATTTTGGTTTACCGATTTGCATTGGCCAGATTTTACTAAGGAAACTTTACTTGAAGCTGTGGCGGCATATCAGAAACGAGAACGCCGATTTGGTGGCTTATGTGATGAGGAATAAAAAATGTTAAAAACACGTGTTATTACCGCTGTTATTGGTTTTATTATTGCCTTAGGGACCATTACATTTGGTGGATTAGTGTATGATGTGCTAATTACACTTTTAGCTTTATTAGGGTGGCGTGAGTTTGTATTACTTGGTAAAGCTAAACGTGTTCGGATATCCATTATATGGGGATATATTAGCATTTTATTGCTAATGATTGCTCTTGCATGTCATCAGTATATTATAGCTATAGCTATTTTAGTATTAAGTTTATTTGCCAATTATATGTTGTGTACATTTGGTAAAAGTAAGTACTTGATGTCTAGTGTATCCTTTAGTGTATTTGGTTTATTATATATTGGTATGGGTATGACTTCATTGCTCTTGATTCGTCATGACTCAATTTACATGAATTTATCAATGCCTTTTGAACTATATAACTGGGGCACTATTACACTTTGGTTATTATTGTTTACTACTTGGGCTAGCGATACCTTTGCATACTTTTCAGGTCGAGCTTTTGGTAAACGTAAAATAGTACCATCCATTAGTCCTAATAAAACACTAGAAGGTTTTATTGGTGGATTTATCGGCTGTATCCTTACAGGTGCAGTATTTTCGTATATCGTTGGCATTCCTTGGTGGATGGGAATCCATGTAGGTATGATTAGCGGTATATTAGCACCATTAGGTGATTTGTTTGAATCAAAGATTAAACGACTATGTAATGTAAAAGATTCTGGTACATTATTACCAGGTCATGGCGGTGTATTGGATCGCTTTGATAGTTTATTATTTGCGGCTCCTATTACATTAGTATATATATTACTATTTTCGTACTAATTTCATAGAGGTACACTTATGAAATACCTAAGTATTATCGGCAGTACTGGCTCTATCGGTACACAGACGCTTGATGTGGTGTCTCAACATCCAGATCAATTCAAGGTGGTTGCCTTAGTGGCACATCATAATATTGACCTCTTAGAACATCAGATTAAAGAATATAAACCTTTGGTGGCGGGTCTTGTAGATGAAGGTGCTTTTAAAGAATTACAAGCACGCTATACAGGTCCTACAAAATTGATAGGTGGTAAGGAAGCCCTCATTGCAGCAGCTACAATTCAAGAAGCAACAATGATTGTTACTGCTATTGTAGGTGCTGCGGGCATTGAGCCTACAGTGGAAGCTATAAAACAAGGTAAGACTATAGGTCTTGCTAATAAAGAAACTCTTGTTGCTGGAGGTCCATTAATTACGGCTTTAGCTAAAGAACATGGCGTGCAAATCTTACCTATCGATAGTGAACATAGTGCTATATTTCAGTGCTTAGAAGGACAGAACCGTGACAATGTTGATTCTTTAATCGTCACTGCTTCTGGTGGTCCTTTACGCACATGGGATTCTAGTAAAATTCAAACTGCAACTGCTGCAGATTGTTTGCGACATCCTACCTGGAATATGGGTAATAAAATAACTATAGACTCTGCATCCTTATTTAATAAAGGATTAGAGGTAATAGAAGCTCACTGGTTATTTGGTTTCGATTTTGATCATATTGATGTAGTAGTACATCCTCAAAGTATCGTTCATTCTATGATTCGTATGAAGGATGGTGCGATATTAGCGCAAATGGGGAATCCAGATATGCGTGAGCCCATTCAATATGCTTTGACGTATCCAAAACGTGAAGCTTTAAGTATGAATCATCTTGATTTTAGTCAAGCACTACAATTGGAGTTTTTACCGCCACGGTATGACGATTTTCCTGCACTTCGACTTGCGTATGAGGTGGGACGTGCTAGTGGATTTAAACCTGCTGTATTTAATGCAGCTAATGAAACGGCAGTATATGCCTTTTTAGAAGATAAAATCGCCTTTGGTGATATTTATAAAGTCGTTACTTCTGTTCTTGAATCTATGGGACCAGAAGATGATTTTACATTAGATAATTTATTATCCATCGATAGATGGGCCCGTGAAAAGGCAACATCGTTGATGTTATAGGAGAATATATGATTACGGCATTAGCCACAATATTTGTATTTGGTTTAATTGTGTTTATTCATGAATTAGGCCATTTTACTACAGCTAAGATGTCAGGTATGCAAGTTGATGAATTTGCTATAGGTTTTGGTCCAGCCATATTTAAAGTACAAAAAGGGGAAACTTTATATTCTATTCGTATAATTCCTCTTGGAGGATTTAATCGTATTGCTGGTATGACACCTGACGAGCCTCTTAATGAGCGCTCCTTTTATAATAAACCTGCGTGGAAAAAATTTATTGTTATTTCTGCAGGGGCTGTATTTAACTTTATATTAGCCATTGTACTTTTCTTTGGCCTAAATGTGACTGTAGGAAATCTTACTTATACAAATGAACCTGTAATTGGTAACATTATTGTGGGTAGTTCTGCAGAACAGGCTCATTTAGAAGCTAACGATAGAATTATTACGATTGATGGTAAAAAAATTAGTACTTGGGATGATATTCGTCCTAGCTTACAAGGCACAGCAAACCATGGTGTAACTGTTGTTGTAGAGCGTGAAGGACAAACTATAGAGACTACGGTAATACCTAAAATGGAACAAGATAGTCCTAAGATTGGCATCTACCCTAGCTTTACTCGTGAAACTTATAGTATTGGTGAATCTTTGAGCTTTGCTGTTAGTCGGACGGGGCAAACTATTGTTGCTATGGTCAGTGGGATTTACGATATGATTCGTGGCACACAAGCAGCCGAATTATCTGGTCCAGTAGGAATTTCCCAAATGGCAGGTACTATTGCACAATCAGGATTTGCACCACTATTAAGTTTTGCTGCATTCCTTAGTATTAACTTAGGGGTTATTAATCTTTTACCATTACCTGTTTTAGATGGTGGTCACTTGATTATTATCTTGGCGGAAGCTATAACAGGCCGTAGATTACCTGCTAAAGCTCTTATGTATATACAAATGGTTGGGGTTGCCTTAATGGTAGCATTATTCTTATATGTAACAACGCAGGATATTTTCCGTTTACTATAAGACAGATGGGAGATTACAATGATTGTACGTAAACCAACAAATGGTATCTATGTAGGTACAGTTAAAATCGGCGATTATGCACCGGTAAGTATTCAATCTATGATTACTACGGATCCAGTACATACAGAGAAGGCAATTGCAGAAATTAATCATTTAGCAGAGGCTGGTTGTGAACTGGTTCGTGTCGCCGTTCCTACAATGGCATCTGCAAAGGCTTTAAAGGCTGTTAGAGCGGGCATTTCAATTCCTTTGATCGCCGATATTCACTTTGATTATAGATTAGCTTTAGAAGCCATTGAAAATAATGTTGATGGATTGCGCATTAATCCAGGAAATATTGGTGGTGAAGATAAGGTTTTAGCCGTTATTGAAAAGGCAAAACCTAAACAAATCCCAATTCGCATTGGTGTTAATGCAGGCTCTTTACCAAAGCATATTCTCGATGCTCATGGAGGACATCCTACAGCGGATGGTATGGTTGAAACAGCTTTAGAACACGTAAGAATTTTAGAAAAACTCGATTATCGTCAAATGAAATTATCCATTAAAGCAACGGAAGTACCTCTAATGGTGGAAGCATATCGTAAGTTATCTGATAAGATTCCTTATCCGTTACATTTAGGGGTAACAGAAGCTGGTACTATTAAACAAGGCACTATTAAATCTGCTATGGGGATTGGTGCATTATTGCTCGATGGCATTGGTGATACATTACGGGTATCCTTAACTGGAGATCCAATTCACGAAATTGAAGTAGGTAGAAGTATTTTAAGTAGTTTAGGATTAAGAAATTTTGGGGCCACTATGATATCTTGTCCTACATGTGGCCGTTGCCAAGTAAATTTATTTGATATGGCTGGTATTGTAGAAGAACGTCTAGCAGATATAAAAGCGCCTATTAAGGTTGCCGTTATGGGGTGTGTTGTAAATGGTCCAGGGGAAGCGCGTGAGGCCGACTTTGGTATTGCTGGTGGTGATGGTCAAGGTATTATTTTCCGTAAAGGGAAAGTTATTAAGACTGTACCAGAAGCCGAATTAGTAGATACATTGTTTAGAGAAATTGACCAATATTTAGAAAATTTAGATGAGGAGTCTTTATGTTAGCCACTAAATTATATGCACCTACATTGCGTGAGGTTCCATCTGACGCTGATGTAGTAAGCCAACAGCTTATGCTTCGCGCTGGTTTTATGCGTAAAACTGCAAATGGTTTATATAGTTTTTTACCATTGGGTTGGAGAAGTATCAAAAAGATTGAAGCTATTGTACGTGAAGAAATGGATCGTGCTAGTGCTCAAGAAATTATGATGCCAATTTTACAGCCTGCAGAAATTTGGAAAGAGTCTGGCCGTTGGAACGCATATGGCGCAGAAATGATGCGTATCAATGATCGTCATGATAATGAATTCTGTCTAGGACCAACACATGAAGAGATGATTACAACCCTCGTTAAAAATGAGATTAACTCATATCGTCAATTACCAGTCAACTTATATCAAATTCAAAGTAAATTCCGTGATGAGCGTCGTCCACGTTATGGCTTGATGCGTAGCCGAGAATTCATTATGAAAGATGCTTATTCTTTTGATGTAGATGAAGCCGGTTTAGATGAATCCTATAAATCTATGTACGATGCATATACACGTATTTTTACACGTTGTGGTCTTACATTCCGCCCAGTAGAGGCTGATAGTGGTGCAATAGGTGGTAGTGGTACGCATGAGTTCATGGCCATTGCCGAAGCTGGTGAAGCTGATATCGTATATTGTACCAAGTGTGATTATGCAGCTAACATTGAAATCGGCAAGCCTGGTATCATGAAGCAAGACGAAGAAGTTCTTCAAGAGTTATCTGTTGTGGATACACCAAATGCAAGTTCTATTGAAGCTGTGGCAGACATGTTAAATTTACCATTACATAAAACTATTAAAGCGGTAGTATTTTCTATTGATGGTACAGTGGTATTAGCCATTGTTCGTGGTGACCATGAAGTAAATGAAGTCGCTGTACAACATGCCGTTCTTGGCTCTGTAGAGCCTGAGATGGCTACCCCTGAAGAATTAGAAAAAGTAGGTTTAACAGCTGGTTTCATCAGTCCTATTGGTTTAAAACAAACAGAAGAATTTGCTATTGTTGTTGATGAATCTGTTATGGAAACTTACAATGTTTGTGGTGGCGCTAATAAAAAAGATGCTCACTACGTTAATATTAATCCAAAACGGGACTTTAATGTAGAAGACATTATTGTTGCTCCAATTCGTTTGATCACGAAGGACGATGTGTGTCCTAAATGTGGTGGTGCTTTAGAACATGCTAAAGGCATCGAAGTAGGTCAAGTATTTAAATTGGGTACAAAATATTCTGAAGCATTACAAGCTACATTCTTAGATCAAAATGGTCGTCCTAATCCAATGATTATGGGGTGCTATGGTATCGGTGTATCTCGTACACTAGCTGCTGCTATTGAGCAATATCACGATGAAAATGGTATTATTTGGCCACGTTCTATCGCTCCTTTTGAAGCAGTTATTGTTCCAATTAATGCAAAAGACGAAGCATTAATGTCTACTAGTCAAACTATTTATACTGCATTACAAAATGCTGGTGTAGATGTATTGTTAGATGATCGTAAAGATCGTGCAGGTGTTAAGTTCAAAGATGCTGATTTGATTGGTTATCCACTTCGCATTACAGTAAGTAAAAATACTCTTGAGAATAACGAAGTAGAGATTCAAATCCGCAAGTCTGGAGAAGCTCTTCCATGTGCTATTGATTCTGTAGCTGATAAAGTAACAGAATTGCTTCAAAACTTATAATAGAATTGCGATTCTAGTGAATGTTCATTAGGGTCGCAATTTTTCTTTCTAAACTTGAATTAATAGATTAAATAAGTCATAATTAAATGATAGAATATTTGGAATGGAGGTGCTATATGCTTGTAGATTTTCATATGCATTCCATCTTTTCAGATGGTGTTGAAACACCTAAAGATCTATTGCAACATGCCATAGACTGTAATGTATCTATGATGGCTTTAACCGATCATGATGAAATAGACGGTATTCAAGCATTGCGTGTTGCTCAAAAAGAGTTAGATCCTAATGATTCTATTAAAATCGTAAATGGCTGTGAATTTAGTGCTGATTATAAAGATAAGTCAATTCATATTTTAGGATATTGTTTTGATGAAAATAATAAAGATTTAATCGATTTTATTACGTTTTTTAAAGGAAAACGAGAAGAACGTATCGATGAAATTATCCGTCGTTGTAACAATGAAGGATATTATATTACAAAAGAAGAGCTCATTAAACAATTTCCTAATACTAAAGCTTATGGTCGCCCACATATTGGTAAACTTTTAATTGATGGTGGTTATGCCAAGGATATTAATGATGTATTTAAAGGTATCCTTCGAAAAGATAGTCCTTGCTATGTTCCTAAGGTAAAAGTAGAGGTTCCTTATATTATTGATATTATACATAAAGCTGGAGGACTTGCTGTTATGGCTCATCCTAAATTGGTTACCAGTGATGAATATGTGTTGGAAATGTTAAATTATGATTTTGATGGTATGGAGGTATATCACTCAAAGCATAATGATGATGATGTGGAGCGATATAAAGAATTCGCTATAAAGCATAAGCTATTTATTACTGGTGGTTCTGATTACCATGGTATTGTAGGCAAGAAACCTGATAGATTTGGTGATTACTTAGTATCTGGTAAGGATGTATCAGAATTTATTAGTTTGTTATAAATGACGAGGTAGGCTATGGAAGTCGTTGCTTTTGTAGGTAGTAGTGGCACAGGTAAAAGTCATCGTGCCCTCGTAGTTGCTCATGAAAATAAAATTGAATGTATCATCGATGATGGTATTTTGATTCATGATAATAAAATTGTAGCTGGCTTTTCTGCAAAAAAAGAGTCTAGTCGTTTAAAAGCTGTTCGTCGTGCTATTTTTCAAGACGAAGTACAAGTTAAATCCGTACGAGAACAATTAGATAAGATTAAACCTAATAAGCTTATGATTATCGGCACTTCTGATAATATGGTTAAGAAGATTACTAAAGCTTTAGGCTTACAAGAACCTGATCGATATATTCGTATAGAAGATGTTGCAACACCTAAGGAAATTGAAAAGGCACAACATGCACGTCTTAAAGAGGGTAAACATATAATTCCTGTGCCGACTATGGAATTAAAGCCACACTTTAGGGGGTATTTGATTGATCCAATCAAAACCATGTGGCGCCGCAGGACTTTGAAAAAACAAGATCAAGATACCTTAGGTCAAATTGGTTCTGAAGGATTTGAACGTTCTGTTGTACGGCCAGCTTTTAGCTACTATGGTCGACTCACTTTTGACGATGAAGTAATTATTAAATTGATTAGAAATGGGTTAAAAAAAGTAGCTGGTGTTGATGAGACCAGTATAATTTCTTTTAAAAAAAGCGACAAAGGTCAAAACGGTCTTGTTGTTGATATGGCTGTAGTTATTGAACATGGATATCCTGTTAAACCGTTGATGCAACAGGTACAAAAATCTGTTCGCAATGAAATTGAATATATTACCGGCATGTCTATTGAACGCATGTCCATTAAAGTTAAGAATATTATTGAAACAAAACGAAAGATTGTTAAAGTGTAGGAGTTAGAATGAAGTCTTATTATATTTACACCTATGGTTGTCAAATGAATACTGCCGACTCTGAGCGATTATCGCATCAGCTGGAATCTGTTGGGTATATACCAACAGAGAATGTTGAAACTGCAGATTTAATTCTGCTAAATACTTGTGCAGTGCGTGAAAATGCAGAAACTAAAGTTTATGGGCGTATAGGTGAGCTAAAAAGGCTAAAACGTAATAATAAAAACTTGATTATCGCCGTCACAGGATGTATGGCTCAAAAAAATCAAGCAGAAATGTTTAAACGAGCTCCTCATATTGATATTGTATTAGGCACTCATAATATTCAACATATTAACGAGATGATTGAAGAAGTACAACATGGACATACGCATCAAATCAACGTAGATATGGATAACTCTGTATTACCTGAATTAGAGGCAAAACCAAATGGCTCTTTTTATGCATGGGTACCTATTATGAATGGATGTAATAAATTTTGCACCTATTGTATTGTTCCCCATGTACGTGGTAGAGAGATTAGCCGTCCTGTAGAGGCCATTGTTAAAGAGGTTACAGACCTAGGGGTTAAAGGATTTAAAGAGATCACTTTATTGGGGCAAAATGTAAACTCTTATGGCCTAGATTTTAAAGATGGTACAGATTTTGGTACATTAGTTGATGCTCTTGATGGTATTCCTGGTATAGAACGTATTCGCTATATGACAAGTCATCCTCAAGATATGAGTAAGTCTATGATTGATGCTCTTGGTAGGTCATCCAATATTGTGACGCATTTACATTTACCTATTCAATCTGGTTCCAATCGTATTTTAAAGAAAATGAATCGTCATTACACGGTAGAGCATTATAAAGAATTACTTTCTTATTGCCGTGAAAAAATAAAAGATGTGGTGGTGACTACGGATATCATTGTAGGTTTCCCAGGAGAAACTGAGGAAGATTTTCAAGCTACATTACAATTATTAAAAGATGTGCGCTATGACATGGCGTATACGTTTATCTACTCTAAGCGATCTGGAACGCCAGCAGCAACTATGGATGATCAAATTCCAGAAGAGATTAAGCGCGTTCGCTTACAAACATTGATGGATGTACAAAATGAAATCTCTTATGAATTAAATAAACCTATGGAAGGACAAGTATTTGATATTATTGTAGAGGGACCAAGTCCTCGTGATGAAGACATGTGGTTCGGTCGTACATCTGGTAATAAAATGGTTTTATTCCCTAAGGATGACTCCCTATCAATTGGTCAAACTGTACCAGCTCATATCGATAAAGCTCAAACATGGGTTTGTTATGGTAGTATTGTAAAATAAACTATTAGAATCAAAAAGAACTCGTCACTATTATGTTAACTCTAAGGTTAGAATTTTTATCTAAAATTAGTTTGCTAAACATGTGGTGGCGATGTTCTTTTTTACCATAGATGCTGATTAGAAATCATATGTGTTATAATAATAAAATAATATAAAAGTTGTATATTGAAGACATTCATAGGTATGAACACCATTTACATTTTGTATTTTTACAAAGAAGGTGTAACTATGAAACTTGATTTAAACGCTGTAGGCGAAACGGCATTATTGACACTATATGCAAGAGCGAAAGATTATGAGTCAGATCAATCTGTATTAAAGGATCAGAAATCCTGGGATATTTTAAAGCATATTGATTATGATTTTGATCAATTTAAAGATGTTAAGATGTCTTATTATGGAATTTTAGGACGAGCAAAAGTAATCGATGAAGAGATACGAAACTTTATATCTCTATATCCAGATTGTATCGTCGTATCATTAGGTGCCGGTTTAGATACTATGTTTTATCGAGTCGACAACGGTTATATTGATTGGTATAATATCGATTTTGCCGGAGTGATTGAAGCACGTACACAATTTTTTGAGCCTCATGAACGAGTCCATAATTTAGTGAGTTCTATAACTGATGAATTGTGGACTAAAAATATTGAGATAAATGGACGAAAACTACTGCTTGTTAGTGAAGGTGTAGTTATGTATCTTACATTGGATGAAATGAAGCAGTTTTTAGGCTTGCTGACTGATTCTTTTGAAGAGTTTACGTTATATCTTGATATGATTTCTCCATATGTGGCGAAACGCACTAAACAACATGATATGCTTAGTAAAATGAATGTTTCTTTTCAGTGGGGAACTAAGGACGGTCATGAAATTGTAGTTATGAATCCTAATCTTAAACAGACTGGATTGATTAATTTTACAGGAAGTATGTTGTCCTTAGCACCTATTGTTTATAAATTATTATACCCGTTTATATATTTGTTTAATAACCGTATGGGAATATACGAATATAAGCGGAATCTGTGATATGACTCATAATATATGAGGTGAATATGAGTAAAAAGCAAACACCTATGATGGAGCAGTATTTAGATATTAAATCTAGATACTCTGAAGAATTATTGTTCTTTCGATTAGGTGATTTTTATGAATTATTTAATGAGGATGCTTTAGTCGCATCACGTGAACTTAATATTACCTTAACAGGTCGTCCTACAGGAGATGAGGAACGCACACCGATGTGTGGCGTTCCTTTTCATGCGGCTGAAAGCTACATAGAAACGCTTGTAAAAAAAGGATATAAAGTTGCTATCTGTGAACAACTAGAAGATCCTAAAGCAGTTAAAGGCATTGTTAAGCGCGATGTCATTAAAGTTGTTACTCCTGGTACAGTGATGACAGAAAATGGTAACGATGCACGGTCAAATAACTTTTTATCATTATTTTATATGGTAAAAGATACGTGGATTCTTGTGTTTTCTGATGTATCTACAGGGGAAGTTATTTGGCACCGCATTACTGATTGTGAAAAACGCAGTGATATGTACGATGCACTCAGCATGTATAGACCAAGTGAAATCATATTGCCTGAAGGAACGATATTACCGCAAGATATTCAGGATTTTATTGAAAATCAATTTAGTAATGTCGTATTTTCTCCTTTTTCTACATACTATACACAACGTGAAGTAGCTGAAAAAGCTGTAACTCATTTCGGTGATTTAGGCCTTATGGAAGAGGATGTATGGGAAGCATTAGGTTATATGCTTTTGTACTTAGAGGATATCATTAAATCTGAAATTTCTCATATCAACTATGTACATCAATTAAGTGTAGGTAATCGCCTTATTCTTGATACATCTTCTTTGCGGCACCTTGAAATTACTCATAATTTACGCGATGGTGGACAAAAAGGTACTTTACTGGATGTACTAGATCGTACGTTGACACCAATGGGGGCACGCCTTTTAAAACAATGGCTTGAAAGTCCATTAACTGATATAAATCAAATACAACGTCGTCAAGCAGCCGTTTCAGAACTTATTACACGCGGTGCTGAACGTTCTCATATTCGTAACTTTTTAGATTGTATTTACGATTTTGAACGCATCGTTGGTCGTGTTGAAACCGGATCTGTGTCTCCCAGAGATTTAACGGCTCTTCGTGAGTCATTAGCAGTTCTACCTGATATTAAGAATGTATTAGGTACATGTTCAAGTCTAGCTTTAACATCTATTAATGAGCGTATGCAAGATCATAAAGATATTTATGACTTATTATGTCGAGCTATTGCAGAGCAACCAGCGTTGACATTAAAAGACGGTCGTGTTATTAAAGATGGATTTAATGCTGATTTAGATGAGCTACGTTCTTTAGCGACTAATAGCGAGCAATGGCTTGCTAAGATGGAAGCGGATATTAAAGAAGCTACAGGGCTTTCAAAAATTAAGACTGGTTACAATAAAGTGTTTGGTTACTATTTCGAGGTATCCCATAGTAAATCAGAACAAGTACCAGACTATTTCATACGAAAACAAACCCTGGCCAATGCTGAACGCTATATTACGCCTGAGTTAAAAGAATTTGAAATTAAAATTCTCAGTGCGAAAGATAAAATCATCGCGTTGGAACACGAACTATATCAACAATTACGCAATGACATTAAACTCGTTATCAAAGATGTGCAAGAAACGGCACGTGCTCTTGCAGACCTTGATGTATTGTGCTCTCTTGCTTTGGTTGCTTATGAAGAAAATTATATTTGTCCAACTATTGTAATGAATGGTCAAATCAATATTCGTGATGGTCGTCATCCAGTTATTGAAAAGTTTTTAAAACGTGAGGTATTTGTACCAAATGATATCGTTCTAAATCATGATGATGAAGAATTTTTACTCATTACAGGCCCTAATATGGCAGGTAAATCTACTTACATGCGTCAAGCGGCTATCTTAATGATTATGGCACAGATTGGTTCCTTTATCCCTGCTCGTGAAGCGTCTATCTCACCTGTGGATCGTATTTTTACACGTGTCGGTGCTAGCGACGATATTTCTACTGGTCAAAGCACGTTCATGGTAGAAATGAAAGAGGTAGCGTATATTTTAGAAAATGCTACTCATAATAGTTTAATTATTCTCGATGAAATTGGTCGGGGTACGAGTACCTTTGATGGTTTGAGTATCGCACAAGCTGTAGTGGAACATATTTGTAAGCATATTCATAGCAAGACTTTATTTGCAACGCACTACCATGAATTGATTTGCTTAGAAGAAAGCTATAGTAAATTAAAAAATTATACCGTTGCAGTTAAAGAAAAAGGGAAAGATGTTGCTTTCTTGCGTCGTATCATTAAAGGTGGTGCAGATCGCAGTTATGGTATCCATGTTGCCAGACTGGCGGGCCTACCTAACTCTGTATTAAAACGAGCTGAAGTGATTTTAGAATCCTTGGAAGATCAAAGTCATGATGCAAGTGACTTAAATAATCGAGTTATGGGCGCTCAACTTACTAATGTGGCAAAACCAGCTGTTAAGCAAGTTAGTGATTCTCCACTAGGCAATTTATTTACCCATTCCGTAGTAGATAGCTTACTGGAAGTCGATGTAATGAGCATGACTCCAATTGAAGCATTAAATAAATTATATGAACTACAAGAGGAGGCTCGTAAAGGAGGCGGGAAATAATGGCAACCATTCACGTATTGGATGAAACGACAATCAATAAGATAGCTGCCGGTGAAGTCGTTGAACGTCCCGCATCAGTTATTAAAGAGCTCATTGAAAACTCTATTGATGCGTCTGCCACTAATATTGAGGTTGAAATTGGTGAAGGCGGTGTGGCCTATATGCGGATTACTGATAATGGTATCGGTATGACGGAGGAAGATGCTCGTTTGGCGATTCTACGTCATGCAACCTCTAAAATTCAACAAGTAGAGGACCTCTTTGATATTGCGTCCCTAGGCTTCCGTGGGGAGGCTTTGGCTAGTATTGCCTCTGTATCTCATTTCTCTTTGACTACTCGTAAAGCAGACTCTGATTTGGGGACTCGTATTACTGTTGATGGCGGCACCTTTACCGATTGCATTCCTTATGGTGCGGCACCTGGTACAACTATCGAAATTAAAGATTTATTTTATAATACGCCGGCTCGTCGTAAATTCTTAAAAACGGAGCGTACAGAAGCCTCTAAAATTCAAGATATTGTAGGGAAATTAGCTCTAAGTAATCCACATATTTCTTTTAAGCTTATCATCGATGATCGGGTAGCTATTATCACACCAGGAAATGGCGATATTAGTGATACTGTAGCTGCGCTATATGGATATAAAACCAAAGAAGATATTTTTACTGTTGCCTATGAAAGTGATTCTATCTATATCGATGGGGTAGTGAGTAAGCCCACACTTCTTAAAAGTACAAGGATATGGCAGACCATTATCGTCAATAATCGCGTGATTTCTGATAAAACCATAATGAAGGCTATCGATAATGCATACCATGCACTATTGCCGAAAAATGGTCATCCTTTGGTGGTACTAAATATTACTGTTCCTGCGAGAATGGTTGATATAAACGTACATCCTCGGAAGAGTGAAGTTAAATTCTCAGATGATAAGATTATATTTAAAGCCGTATATCACGGTATCTTAAATGCTTTAAATAATCCACTCCATGAGAGATACGAACGAGAGTCATCATCTTATATGACGGGTACAGTTGCTAACATATCCGATAAATATGGTAATGATATTGCTAGTAATAGTGATATTAAGAATTTTAGTTCTAATAGTACATTCTTAGCTGGTAATACTACTTATGATTCTTATCAAGCACCTACTGTTGTACACGATTCGATGCAGTCAGCTGAACATATAGCAACAGCTATAGATTATGATAAGGTTTTTGGTGGACGCCGTACAAAAGGCTATGAAGTCATGCGCGGTGAAACTTCGCAGTTTGTGGAAAACCTTAAAACAAAGGGGTATACACCACCTGCACCTAAGGCTACTTATGAACAATCCTCTTTTGTAGATAAAAGTTTTGAAGCTGTTCCTACGGCTTACACTAGTTATACTTCGGAAGATGTAGAGAAGTTTAAATCCTTGTCTCACGATATTCGTAACGAAGAGATAGAAGATCGTACAATTCAAAACTCGGGCTTTTTACCAATGGGTCAAGTTGCATCTTGTTATATATTAGCTAAAAAAGGTGATGATCTATATATCATAGATCAACATGCTGCACATGAGCGTGTGCGTTATGATAAGTTGTGTAAGTCTTCTGAATCGATTCCTATGCAATCTATTTTGGTTCCTCAGTATAGTGAGGCCACAGATGATGAAATGAATTTGGTAGAGGAAGAACGAGAAACATTACTTGATCTTGGCTTTGATGTAGAGTTAGGTGGTCCTACTAAGATAAAATTAGTAGGGGCTCCAGTAGATTTAGTAGAGTCAAAAGCATTTGAAATTCTGCAATATATATTCTCTTACTTACATGATCATCAACAGCCTACTAAGGCCCAATTACGACATGAAATGTTAGCTTATGCATCTTGTAGAGGGGCCATCAAGGCAGGTCATAATTTAAATATGTATCAAATGACTACCTTAATTGAGGACTTATTTAGTACCGAAAAACCATATGTATGTCCTCATGGTCGTCCTACGATTATCAAATTTACACCTGATGAATTAGGTAAATTATTCTTACGGTCTTAATATGAATATATTAACTACAGCTCAAAAATCTAATGAGGCCATTCAAGAGGAAGCCAAAGCTTTGGCTTCCTCTATGCATATGGCCTATATAAAAAGAGGAAAATTATCTATACCAGCATTATTTAATGCTCATCCATGTGATTTTATTGCTGTTCTTTCTGGTAATGGCTTAACTATTCATTTTCCTGATAATCAGCAACATAGCTTTCATTTATCCATGGCTCAATTACGTATACTACGTTTGCAACGTGGAGAAGGAGATCATTTAATTAATGCTGTTCAGAAAATACTAAGTACTAATGAAATAACTGATAAAGAAGAATTTTCGTTTCTTGATTGTACAATTGGTCTTGGTAGTGACAGTATCGTTGTGAGCTATGCTTTTCCTCAGGCTAAAATAAAAGGTCTAGAAGGTTCTTTACCTATATGGCTTGCCACATCTTATGGTTTAGCTCATTATTCGCATAATGTGAAAAGTGTGACGGACGCATTACGTCGTATTGAGGTAAGTTATGATACCTTTGAAAACTATGTACCTAATCTACCAGATGAAAGTATAGATATTAT
The DNA here is from genome assembly GCF_003603295.1 of Veillonella sp. AF13-2. Classification (NCBI taxonomy): domain Bacteria; kingdom Bacillati; phylum Bacillota; class Negativicutes; order Veillonellales; family Veillonellaceae; genus Veillonella; species Veillonella sp. AF13-2. The sequence goes on along the minus strand of NZ_QTMT01000001.1, from coordinate 553,738 downwards.
TTATTTTGATCCTATGTTTGAGGTCCCTGTAGAGGATAGTCCTCAATTTAAACCACTTCGTGGACATACTGTGGAAAGTCGTATTGATGATAAAATTATGGAGGAAGCTATGCGTGTTGCCTCTTATGGTGTTATCATTAAAGAACGACCATTTAGTTCTGTCTTTCAGAAATATCCACCTCACCAATGGGTGGGGGGGAAATATAGCCGTATAGGTTATGGAGCATATATGAAGGAGTTATTGTGAATCCCTTAATTACCATCGTTGGACCTACTGCGGTAGGCAAAACAGATTTTACCTTGGACTTAGCAGAACAGCTACATGCTGAGGTTATTTCTGGTGATGCTTACCAGGTTTATAAACAACTTAATATTGGTACCGCTAAACCATCGGTGGATGAACTTAATCGGGTGAAACATCATCTCATCGATATACTGGAACCAAATGATTCATATTCGGTATCTATTTTTCAAGATCAAGCTAAAGAAATAATTGCAAGATTAAAAGATAGAAATATTCTTCCTATTCTGTCTGGTGGTACAGGACTGTATGTCCAATCATTATTGGAGAACTACAACTTTAATGATGTTAAACCTGACGAATATTTGCGAGCAGAACTCGATGAGCTCTATAGTACAAAAGGTATTGAAGGCTTACGAGATTATGCTTTCACATTAGGTAAAGAGCATAATATAGAGATACAATATAGCGACAAACATCGTTTGTATCGAGCTATTGAGATATTGCATCATGGTGATGTAGATTCGTTGCGAAATCAGACAAAAGATGGTGTATCCTATAAAGGTCCTGTTATCGGTCTCATGAGAGATCGTGATAAATTATATGAACGCATCAATTTACGCGTTGATATGATGTTTGGTGCAGGTTTGATTGAAGAGGTGGAACAACTCATAAAATCTGGAGTGAATCCAGATTGCCAAGCTTTTAAAGGTATTGGCTATAAAGAGGTTGTAGACTATATAAATGACAATATAACATTAGATGAGTGTCGTGACTTAATTAAGAAGAATACACGTCACTTTGCTAAGCGCCAAATTACATGGTATAAACGTATGCCATATATAGAATGGATACATATTGATAGCAATACATCTAAAGATTTTATATTTAATAAAGCTATGGATTTAATCCGTAGAGAAGGATTAGCATGACATTAGAAGAAATACGCAGTAAAGCCCTAGAAATGGCTGAACCAGAATTTAAGAAATTTGAACCTATTGCATTGGCCAATACAAAAAAAGTATTAGAAGCCTTTAAGGAATGCCAAGTATCTGATTATCATTTCACTGGTACTACTGGTTATGGATATAACGACGTAGGGCGTGAAAAATTAGATGAAGTATTTGCCTATGTATTTAAAGGTGAAAAGGCTATCGTTCGTCCTCATTTTGTTTCTGGTACACATGCGTTAGCTACTACATTAATTTCTTTGATGGGAAATGGCTCTAAAGGGACAGAGTTTATCTATGCCGTAGGGGCTCCTTATGATACGATGCAATCCGTTATCGGTGCCGCTCGTGAAGTACGTGGTTCTTTAGTAGAAAAAGGTTTTACCTATACTGAGGTACCATTGAAAGATAATACTTATGATGTTGAAGCTATTGCTAACGCTGTTAACGATAATACGCGGGTAGTAGTGATTCAACGGTCTCGAGGCTATAGCACACGTGAACCTTTATCTATTGCAGATATTAAGGTTATTGTAGATGCTGTAAAAACTAAAAATTCTAAAACGATTTGTTTCGTAGATAATTGTTACGGTGAATTTACAGAGCTGCAAGAACCATTAGAAGCTGGTGCTGATATTATGGCTGGCTCTCTCATTAAAAATGCAGGTGGCGGTTTAGCACCAACTGGTGGTTATATTGTTGGTAGAGAAAACCTTGTAGAGGATGCAGCATATCAATTGACAGCTCCTGGACTTGGTGATCATATGGGTTCATATGCTCCTGGTTATCGCTTGTTCTTCCAAGGTTTATTTATGGCACCTCACGTAGTATTACAAGCTCTTAAAGGTGCTGTATATACGGCTGCTGTAGGTGAGTTACTAGGCTATGATGTATTCCCTAAGATAAATGCTGATCGCTATGACTTGATTCAAGCTATTAATCTGAAAAATGGGGAAGAAATGGAGCATTTCTGTGTAGGTATGCAAGCCTATTCTCCTGTAGATGCTCACGTACATCCTATTCCTGGGGATATGCCTGGGTACGAAGATAAAATCATCATGGCTGGTGGTACCTTTGTACAAGGTTCCTCTATTGAACTCAGTGCCGATGGTCCTATACGCCCACCATATACAATTTTCATGCAGGGTGGCCTAGTGTTTGAACATTCCATGCTTGGTATTTTAGGAGCTGCTGAAGAACTATTAAAACATAGATAATATTTAGAATCTCTTTCTTTTGTGAAAGGGATTCTTTTTATTTCAAATCTTTTCAATATACCTATTTCTAGGCTATAATATAAGTTGCTATAATTTTATAGCAATACTACTCGGACTTTTACACCGAACTAGTGTTTTACACGTCAGGCTTTCACCCTGATTAGTTTTATGATCAAGAGATCATTAAAAGGAGAAAGTATGGAAAAAGTTATCGCTGTAGCTATGAGTGGCGGCGTAGACAGTTCTTTAACTGCTGCAATGCTATTAAAACAAGGCTATAAAGTATTTGGTATTACCCTATGGTTATGGGTGAGTGGTACGCCTTATGATGAGGTGCCTCTTGCCGTAACTGATGCTAAGAAGATGTGTGATTTTCTTGGTATCGAGCATCATGTTATCGATGCTCGTGATGTATTCTACGAAAACGTAGTAGATTACTTTGTAAAAGAATATGCCTATGGTCGTACGCCAAATCCTTGTGTATTTTGTAACAAGAACATCAAGTTTGACTTGATGCTCAATCGTGCTCTTGAATTAGGTGCCACACATATGGTAACTGGTCATTATGCACAAGTAAATTATAATGAAGAAACAGGTCTATATGAGTTACATAAAGGTGTTGATCCTACAAAAGACCAAAGTTATGTTATGTACAATATGAACCAACGTATTTTGAGTCATCTTATGTTTCCATTAGGTGGTCAATGTAAGACTGAAACACGTAAATTAGCTGCTGAATATGATTTGCCAGTCGCTAAAAAACCAGATAGCGTAGATATTTGTTTCTTGCCTCATGGGAATTATCAAAAGCTAGTGGTAGAAGAAATGAAGGGTAAGCCAGAGTCTGGTAATATCGTTACCGAAGATGGTGAGGTATTAGGTAAGCACAACGGCTTATTTAATTATACGATTGGTCAACGTAAAGGCCTTGGTATTGCTTATAAACACCCTTTATATGTTATTGGATTTAATGGGGATCGTAATGAGGTCATCGTGGGTCCTAATGAACGTCTCTTTACAAATCGTATGATTTGTAAGTTCTATAACTTCTTAGATGATACAATTCATAAGGAATTGAAGGCAGAAGGAAAAATTCGCTATGCAGCTAACCCTTCTCCTTGCACAGCACGTATTTTAGATGACGATACAATGGAGGTTATTTTTGAAGAACCACAACGGGCTATTACCCCAGGTCAGTCTGTAGCCTTTTATAATGGCACTCAATTATTGGGAGGTGCTGTTATCGATCGCGTATGTTAGAAAGGAGAATACAAGTTCTTTGAACTTGTTTACATAGTATGTCAACGAAAAAGATTCGAAACTTCTGTATTATAGCTCATATCGACCATGGTAAATCAACCATCGCTGATAGATTAATTGAATATACTGGTACATTACAAAAACGTGAAATGGAGGCTCAAGTTTTGGACTCCATGGACCTTGAACGTGAACGCGGCATTACTATTAAAGCGCAATCTGTTCGTATTTTGTATAAAGCGCAAGACGGTGAAGAATATATTTTGAATCTCATCGATACTCCGGGCCACGTCGATTTCAGCTATGAAGTATCTCGTTCTCTTGCAGCTTGTGAAGGGGCATTACTCGTAGTTGATGCTGCTCAAGGTGTGGAAGCGCAAACGTTGGCAAATGTGTATCTCGCTTTAGAACATGATCTTGAAATCATTCCTGTTATTAACAAGATTGATTTGCCGTCAGCAGATCCTGATCGCGTTAAACAAGAAATTGAAGATATTATTGGTTTAGACGCATCTGATGCTGTATTATGCTCTGCCAAATCAGGTATCGGTATTCCTGATATTTTAGAAGCTATTGTAAATAAAGTTCCTGCACCACCAGATAAATCTGATGAGCCAACAAGAGCCTTGATTTTTGATAGCCGTTTTGATGCGTACAAAGGTGCTATTGCTTATGTTCGCGTAAAAGAAGGGTCCATAAAAGCAAAAGATACAATTCGCATGATGCATGATAAAAAGGACTTTGATGTTACAGAGCTCGGTATTTTTACTCCCAATCTTGTACCTGTGCAAGAATTACCATGTGGCTCAGTAGGTTGTATTGCAGCTAGCATCAAAAATGTAAAAGATTGCCATGTAGGCGATACTGTAACATTAGCTAATAATCCTGCATCAGAACCATTGCCTGGTTATCGTAAGGCTGTATCTATGGTGTACTGTGGCCTTTATCCAACAGAGTCTAAAGATTATGAAAACCTTCGGGATGCATTAGAAAAGTTACAGCTTAATGATGCTGCCTTAGAATATGAAGCAGAAACATCATTGGCATTGGGCTTTGGTTTCCGTTGTGGGTTTCTCGGTCTTTTGCATATGGACGTAATTCAAGAACGTTTAGAACGTGAATATAACTTGACGCTTATTACGACGGCTCCATCTGTAAATTACAAAGTGTACAAAACAAATGGGGAAATGCTTGAAGTCGATAATCCTGCTAAATTACCACCTCCAACGGAAATTGACTATATTGAAGAACCATATGTAAAGGCAACTACAATCGTACCTAAAGATTTCGTTGGTACTATCATGGAGTTATCTCAGGATAAACGCGGTGAATACCAATCTATGGAATACTTAGATGAAACACGCGTATCTGTCGTTTATCATTTACCATTGAGTGAAATCATTTATGATTACTTTGATAAATTAAAATCCGCTACAAAGGGTTATGCATCTCTTGACTATGAATTAATTGGTTATAAACAATCTCCAATGGTTAAGATGGATATTCTATTAAATGGTGATCCTGTGGATGCATTGTCCATTATCGTACATAAGGACCGCGCCGCTACACGTGGTCGTGCATTGGCAGAAAAATTAAAAGAACTCATTCCTCGTCAAATGTTTGAAATCCCTATTCAAGCTGCGGTAGGCACAAAAATTGTGGCTCGTGAAACCGTAAAAGCATGGCGTAAAGACGTTTTGGCTAAATGTTACGGTGGCGATATTTCTCGTAAGCGTAAATTGCTAGAAAAACAAAAAGCTGGTAAGAAACGCATGAAATCTGTCGGCTCTGTAGAGATTCCACAAGAAGCATTCATGGCTATTCTCAAGGTTGAGGACTAATATAATGAAAACAGATTCTAATATTTTGAGTCTGTCTACACTTGGGGATATGGGCTTGTATGTCCATATCCCTTTTTGTAAACAGAAATGTATGTACTGTGATTTTCCTGCTTATCAGAATTTACAAGATTATTACGAAACCTATGTATATGCTTTAGTTCAAGAAATCGATTTATGGGTCTCTGAACATCCAGAGTCTACATCTAAAGCTATTGATACAATTTATTTTGGGGGAGGTACGCCTACAGAATTATCGATTCAACAACTACAGATGATTCTTGATAAAATCAAAAATACTTTTACAATTACTGATGATTGTCATATTACTATTGAATCGAATCCTGGAGAGGTAGATTTACGGTATCTTACCAAATTAGTGCAATTAGGTTTTAATCGTATTAGTTTTGGTGTTCAAACCTTTGATGATAAGGCGCTCGCTATGCTGCATCGCAGTCACAATGGGGAAAAGGCTAAACAAGCTGTTTATGATGCTAAAGAGGCCGGCTTTACAGAAATCAATATTGATTTGATGTATGGTTTGCCAAAACAATGCTTAGACGATATCAAATGTAATTTAACAATCGTAGAAGAGTTGCCAATTAATCATATCTCTACCTATGGACTACAAGTAGAGGTGGGTACCTATTTATATCATTTAGTTCAGAAAAATCTTATTTCCATTCCTAGTGAAACCATTGATGAATCCATGTATGATACGATGATGGAAGGATTAAAAGAACTAGGCTTTGAACGATATGAGATTTCAAATTTCGCTAAGGCTAATTCCTATAGCCGTCATAATTTAAAATATTGGCACTATGTAGATTATTTAGGCTTTGGTGCTGGTGCTCATTCCTTCTATGACGGAGTTCGCCGTAGTAATAATCGTAATGTAATGCCCTATATACAATCTGTTGACAGATATATTATGCCTACTATCGATACGGAGACGATTACTTTAGAACGAGCTCAAGAGGATTTTTGTTTTTTAGCTCTTCGCACTAAATGGGGCCTTGATGAGCAAAAATTCGAAGATAAATTTGGCGTATCTATCCATGATTTGTTTGCTACTACTTTAGAGGATTTAGTTAGTAAAGGTCTATTAGAGTATCAAAATGCAAGTTATTATTTAACCGCTGAAGGTGCCAAGCATGGGAACTATGTATTTAGTCAATTTATTCGTGAGTAATTTCTCACAGTTTCTCAAAATCTAATATGTTAGTATAAATAGGATGATGGTGAATAAGCATGCTAGATTTGAGGAGGAGCGATGAAGACATCTGTAATATTACACGGTTTACATAATGAATTTACTTTAGATCAAATGAAAGCATGCATAGAACTTGCTGAAAAATATGGTGGATCCTTCCGTCATGTTGTAACAGGTATACAAATTACAGGTATTGAAAAAGATGATAAGGAACAGTTTATTTCTGAATTGCCTGATGGCGTGACAACTGTTATTCATAGAGGTGTTAATTCTTTAATTGCCTGTGTAGGTAAAGGTCATTGTAAAAATGGACAAATGGAAACTAAAGAATTGGCTGATTATGTAGAGAGAAAACATTACGGCCGAAAAACATCTCACAAGTGCAAAATTGGCATCAGTGGATGTGGACGTAACTGTCCTGATGCGATGGTAAAGGATATTGCTTTTATTGGCACATCTCAAGGTTTTATGTTGGCTGTTGGTGGTAATACAGGCATGAGACCAGAAGCTGGCAAAATTTTGGCTAGACATCTTACTGTAGAGCAATCCAAAAAAGCTGTAGATATTTTGATTGATTGGTATGCTAAATATGGTGAACCTCGTGAACGTATGGGGAAACTGTTAGAGCGTCTTGGTAATCCATTAGAAGGTGTAGAACTATAAATTATTATATTTCTAGTACTTATTGATTTATGGTTTTAGTCTGTAAATAGTTAGGGCCCAAAAAGTATTCTAACTAAGAGTCTATTAATAACAGAATTACAATAAAATTATTACAAATATAAACACTTATACTATTTCAGGTTTTAATAATATAAATTTTATTAGACCAACATATTCTAATATTAAAATTTTGGGATATGACATAAACGTAGATAGTATAAGTGTTTTCTTATTGTTGCACTTTGATTTTTTGACTAATTAATCAAAAATATTGATTTGTCTTTTTGACTAAATTGATATTATTTGACTTTTTTGGCATTTTTTAGCTTGACAATTTTTTTTAATATGGTAATATTATACATGCGATTAGCACTCAAAGTTAATGAGTGCTAACAAGAGGTGTCATTATGGATGAAAGAAAACAGCGCATCTTGCGAGCCATAATTGAAGACTATGTTAAGTCCGCAGAACCTGTAGGATCTCGAACGATTGCTAAAAATTATGATCTTGGCATCAGTCCTGCTACGGTGCGGAACGAAATGTCCGATTTAGAGGAATTAGGCTATTTAGAGCAACCTCATACATCGGCTGGACGTATTCCTTCAGCTAAGGGCTATCGCTTATATGTTGATTCTATGCTGAGTCGACAACCTGTTCCATTACAGGATGCTGAAAAAATTGAAATGTTATGGAAGCGTTCCAATGGATCAACGAGTGAACTCTTTCTAAATATGGCTAAACTACTTTCACAGGTAAGTCATAGCATGAGTTTATTCTTAGCACCAGCCCATGATAGAGCATTAATCAAATACATTCATGTATTACCGCTAGATAGTCATCAAGCCATTATGGTAGTTATTACTGAAACAGGAGCACTCGATAATGAGTTGATGTACTTTGGTGAAAGTGTTTCACCAGAGCTTTTACAAAGTCTAGCCATACAATTTAGCAATGCACTACAGAATGTAAGTATTGGTCATGTAACGGCTGAGGCTTTAGGATCTATATTGGTCCATATGGAAGGACCGCAGGGAATTTTATTAATCCTTTCGGAGACATTATTACGAGCTATTAATAAACGTAAGTTGTTCTATTCGGTAGGTACCACAGAGTTGTTAAATCAACCAGAGTTTAAGTCTGTTGAGAAGGTACAACCCTTGCTTTCCTTAGTGGAAGAACAAAATCAATTAGGACAGTTATTAAAAGATGATTCTCCAACACCTGTTAAGGTCAAGATTGGTATTGAGAATGAAACTGAAGCGCTACATTCAATGAGTGTGGTACAAGCTGATTTTACGAATCAAGATCAGCCTATCGGAACTCTTGCTATTCTTGGTCCAACGCGGATGGAATACGGACGTATCATCGGCATGTTGTCCCATATGAAACATATAATGGAAACTATGGTAAAAGAACAAAACAGAAAGGGCAAATAATGGCTGAAGAACAAGACATTAAACAAGAAACAGTGGAGGAAACAGAGGATACTACGAATGTAGAGGAACCAACTGTTGAAAAAACTGAAGAAGCTGTGGCTGATGCTGCTCAAGTGTTAGAAGAACTTAAAGCCGACTTTGATAATCGCTATAAACGGTTACAAGCGGACTTTGAAAATTTCAAACGTCGTACTAACCAGGAAAAAGAGCAACTTGCTGGATATGTAAAAGGGGATGTATTAACGGACCTTCTTCCTGTATTGGATAACTTTGAACGGGCCGTTCAAAGTCCTGCAGAAGGGGAAGCAAAAGTATTCCTCGATGGATTCATTATGATTCATCAAAATTTGATGGCTATGTTATCTAAACATGGTTTAGCTGTTATTGAAGCTATGGGTCAACCATTTGATCCAAATTTCCATCAAGCGATTATGCGTGTACCGTCAGATGAATATGAATCCGATACGGTGTGTGAAGTTTTGCAAACTGGCTATACTGTTGATGGTCGTTGTATACGTCCAGCAATGGTAAAAGTTGTTGAATAGATTATAAAGTTTTAGGAGGTATATATTATGGCAAAGGTAATTGGTATTGATTTAGGGACAACAAACTCTTGTGTTGCTGTTATGGAAGGCGGCGAACCTACGGTTATTACAAATCAAGAAGGTGCACGTACAACTCCTTCCGTTGTTGGGTTTGCAAAAAATGGAGAACGTTTAGTTGGTCAATTGGCTAAACGTCAAGCTGTATCCAACCCAGAAAATACAATCATTTCTATTAAACGTCACATGGGTACAGACTACAAAGTAACTGTAGAAGGTAAATCTTATACTCCTCAAGAAATTTCTGCAATGATTCTTCAAAAAATTAAAGCTGATGCAGAAGCTTACTTGGGCGAACCTGTAAAACAAGCTGTTATTACTGTTCCAGCATACTTTACAGATGCTCAACGTCAAGCTACAAAAGACGCTGGCGCTATTGCAGGTCTTGAAGTACTTCGTATCATCAACGAACCTACAGCAGCTGCTCTTGCATATGGTGTAGATAAAGATGAAGATGGTAAAGTTCTTGTATTTGACCTTGGTGGCGGTACATTCGACGTATCTATCCTTGAACTTGGCGATGGCGTATTTGAAGTATTGGCAACATCTGGTAATAACCACCTTGGTGGGGATGACTTCGACCAACGCATTATGAACTACCTTATCGAAGAATTCAAAAAAGAAACTGGTATCGATTTATCCAATGATAAATTAGCTGATCAACGTTTAAAAGAAGCTGCTGAAAAAGCAAAAATTGAGTTGTCTGGTGTAGCTAGCACAAATATCAACTTGCCATTTATCACAGCTGATGCTACTGGTCCTAAACATTTGGATGTAACATTGACTCGTGCTAAATTTGAAGAATTAACTGCTGATTTAGTACAAGCGACTATTGAACCTACTCGTAAAGCTATGAGCGATGCTGGTTTATCTGCATCCGATATCGATAAAGTATTGTTAGTTGGTGGTTCTAGTCGTATCCCAGCTGTACAAGAAGCTATTAAAAAAGTATTGGGTAAGGAACCAACAAAAAACGTTAACCCTGATGAATGTGTGGCTATCGGTGCTGCTATTCAAGGTGGCGTATTAGTAGGTGAAGTAAAAGACGTATTGTTACTTGATGTAACTCCATTGTCTCTTGGTATCGAAACAATGGGCGGTGTATTCACACGTATTATTGATCGTAATACTACAATTCCTACATCTAAATCTCAAGTATTCTCCACTGCAGCAGATAATCAACCATCTGTAGATATTCATGTATTGCAAGGTGAACGTGAGTTCGCAGCAGATAATAAAACATTGGGTCGTTTCAACTTGGATGGTATCCCAGCTGCTCCTCGTGGGGTTCCTCAAATCGAAGTAACATTTGATATCGATGCTAATGGTATTGTACATGTAAAAGCTAAAGATTTGGGTACTCAAAAGGAACAAAAGATTACCATTACTTCTTCTAGCGGCTTGAAAGAAGAAGAAATTGATCGCATGGTTAAAGAAGCTGAAGCTCATGCAGCGGAAGATAAAGCTAGAAAAGAAGAATTAGATATTAAAAATAATGCGGACTCCTTAGTATATCAAGCTGAGAAAGCATTGAAAGACCTTGAAGGTAAAGGCGATGCTGCTTTGATGAAAGAAGTAGAAGAAGCGAAAGATAAATTGAAAAAATCTATCGAAGCTGGCAATATCGAAGATATCAAAAAAGATAGTGAAGCTTTGGAACAACCATTACATAAATTAGCAGAACAAATGTATGCAGCAGCTCAACAAGCTCAACAAGCAGCTGGCGGTGCTGAACAAGGTCAACAACAAACAAAATCTGATGACAATGTTGTTGATGCTGATTACACAGTAGTGGATGATGACAAGAAATAAGAAGGGTTGGTAACGAATGGCACGAGATTATTATGACATCCTAGGGGTTAGTAAAAATGCCTCTCAAGATGAAATCAAAAAAGCCTTCCGTAAAAAGGCACGCCAATACCATCCAGATGTAAATAAAGATAATCCAAAGGAAGCGGAAGCAAAGTTTAAAGAAGCTAACGAAGCTTACGAAGTATTGTCTGATGAAACTAAAAAAGCTCAATATGACCAATTCGGCCACGACGCCTTCAAACAAGGAGGCGGCGCTGGTGCCGGTGGTTTCCAAGGCGGCTTTGGCGGTTTCGGTGGTCAAGCTGGAGGCTTTGGTGATATCTTTGGCGACATTTTTGGTGGCATGTTTGGTGGTGGACGCCAACAACAAGGCCCTCAAAAAGGTAATGACTTGCGTGAAGATATCGATATTTCCTTTGAAGATGCAGCCTTTGGTAAATCTATGGAAATTGAAGTGCATCGTCATGAAGAATGTGATCACTGTCATGGTACTGGTGGTGAACCAGGCTCTCGTGTCGATACTTGTCCAAACTGTCATGGTTCTGGTCAAGAAGCGGTTATTCAAAATACTCCATTTGGACGTATGCAGTCCGTTCGCACTTGTTCCCGCTGTCATGGTACGGGTAAAAGTATTGAAAAACCTTGCTCTAAATGCCGTGGTACTGGCGAAATGTTGGCTAAACGAAAGATTTCCATTAAGATTCCAGCTGGTGTAGATAGCGGATCTCGTTTACGTGTAGCTAATGAAGGGGAACCTGGTATTTTAGGCGGTCCTAAAGGGGATCTCTATGTATATATCTTTGTTCGTCCTCACAAGGAATTTGAACGAAATGGTAATGACGTTATTAGCCGTGTAAATATTAGCTTTGCTCAAGCTGCTCTTGGTGCGACTATACAAGTTAACACTTTAGATGGTAAAGTAGAGTTAAAGATTCCGGAAGGTACTCAAACGGGAACGGCATTCCGCGTAAAGGGCAAAGGTATTCCATATTTGCGTAACCCTAACCAAAGGGGTGATCAACACATTGTGGTAACCGTCCAAACGCCTAAGAAGTTGACAGACACTCAACGTGAGCTATTGTTACGCTTTGCAAATGAAAGTAATGAAGATGTAAATAACTTACAAGTGAGCAAAAGTCTCTTTGAAAAAATCAAGGACTGTTTAACGAAATGAACAGCTCATGTGAAGGAATGGTTTGTTCCATCACATTCCCTATAAAGGAGCATATATGCAATGGATAGAAATATCCGTTGTCTGTGAAAGAGTAGCCACCGATGAGGTGACTACTCTTTTTGACAATTATGCAGACAATGGAATTATAGAAGAAGATGTTGAAGATCAGCCTAATTTAATAAAATTGTCTATGTACAGTGATCCATCACTAGATGACGATATGATTAAGTCTGATTTGAAAAAACGTCTTACAGAAGCAAATATTGGAATTATATCGATAGATACACATATTCTTGATGAGTCAACTTGGTTAAACTCTTGGCAACAGTATATTGAACCTACAGAAATTTTACCTAACTTAGTCATTAAACCAGCATGGCAGGAATACAATAATGTAGATAATAAAACTATTATTATAATCGATTCAGATATTTCCTTTGGTACCGGGTCTCATGAGACAACACGGACTTGTGCAGAGTTATTAAAATCCTATAGTGAATCTATGGATCTTGATACAGCTACTTGTTTGGATATTGGTACTGGCACAGGTATTCTTTTATTAGTAGCAGCCCATTTAGGTATTAAAAATTTAGTTGGTATAGATATAGAAGAGTATGCTGCAAATCAAGCTCGAATTAACTGTGAGAATAATCATGTATCTGCTGAAATCATTTGTGGTAATTTGGATAGTGATTTCAATAGTACTGCCCAATTAATTTTAGCTAATTTAACAGTAGATCCCCTTAAAATACTATTACCTCAAATTGGTAAGAAACTGGATGATAAGGGCATTTTGATTATTAGTGGCATTATTGATGATCGTTATGATGAAATCATGCCATATATTGAGGCTCATTGGCATATTATTGAGGAGCGCGTTGCAGGACCTTGGCATACATTTGCGCTAGAAAAACGATGAAAAAGATTTTTATTCCTACACCATTAGATGAAATAATAGAATTGCCGAAAGATGTGACCCATCATGTACTACATGTATTTCGCCATAATATTGAGAAGCCTATAACTGTAACAGGTAGTGACAATCGTTGTGGTACATATCAAATTACAGAAGAAGTAGACGGTAAAGCTCAAGCAAAACTGATTGAATATGTAGATGCAAATCTAGCATCGTATCGTACTATTCTAGTTCAATCATTATTAAAAGGTGAAAAGCTAGAATGGGTGTTACAAAAGGCGACGGAGTTAAATGTGGATACAATTTATCTTGTGCCCACAGCTAACTGCGTAGCTAAATATGATGAAAAAAAGCTTCAATCAAAAGTAAATCGTTGGGAAAAAATAATGCTAGAAGCAGCTCAACAATGTGGACGAAATCACTTGCCTACACTCGTAGTAGGAGAGACGCTTTTACAAGCATTAGACATTGAATCTGAGGCGTTGAAATTGGTAGCCTATGAAAATGAAGCAGGGCAGACTATCAAAGATGTACTTAAAACTTTACATTCCGATAAGTCTGTAACTGATGTTTTAATTTGTATAGGTCCTGAAGGGGGCTATCAAGAGAAGGAAATCAATGCTATTATAAAATATGGTGGAAAATCAGTATCGCTAGGAAATACAATTTTACGGGCTGAAACTGCTGCTATTGGATCGTTATCGATGATTCAATATGAATTAGAATTATAAATAAAATACGAATAGAGAGGTGCAATGAAAACCGTTGCTTTTACAACCTTAGGGTGTCGCGTAAACCAATATGATACAGATGCCATGAAAGGTTTATTTTTACAAAATAATTACGAAGCGGTAGACTTCGATGAAAAAGCTGATATATATGTAATTAATACCTGTTCTGTAACGAATATGGGGGAAAAGAAATCCCGTCAATTAATCCGCAAGGCAAAGCGTCAAAATGAAGATGCCTATGTTATTGTAACTGGTTGTTATGCTCAGCTTGATCCAGATGCGATTGCCGCTATAGATGGTGTTAATCTCGTTATTGGTACAAATAATCGCTCTAAAATTGTTGAATTAGTAGAGCAATTAGAATCTACAGAACGACAAATTAATGCTGTTCGGGATATCATGAAGGAATCTAACTTCGAGGAAATGCCGTTATATGGTAATGAATCTGACAAAGCTCGTGCGTTCATGAAAATTCAAGAAGGTTGTAATAACTATTGCGCCTTTTGTATCATTCCTTATACTCGAGGAAAATTAAAATCTCGTAAAGTTGATGATATTGTACAAGAGGCAAAACGTTTAGTAGATCATGGATTCCATGAAATCGTATTAACTGGTATACATTTGGGTAATTACGGTGTCGAATTACCAGGTCGTCCAACATTAGCTGATGTGGTAAAAGCTTTATTAGAGATTCCTAATTTATACCGCATTCGTTTCGGGTCCATTGAATCCGTAGAGGTTTCTGATGAGTTAGTAGAATTAATGGCTACGAATAAACGTGTTTGTCCTCATTTACATTTACCATTACAAGCTGGTTCTGATCATGTATTAAAGTTGATGAAACGCCATTATACATTACAAGAATATAAAGATTTAATTACAAGTTTACGTTCTCGTATTAAAGATTTATCAATTACAACTGATATTATTGCTGGTTTCCCTCAAGAAACTGATGAAGACTTCGAAGAAACATTGAATACAGTACGTGAAATTGGATTTTCGCACATTCATGCTTTCCCATACTCCATTCGTGAGGGTACACCTGCAGCCACTATGGCGGATCAAGTACCAGAAGCTGTTAAGAAAACTCGTGTAGCACTTTTAAATGGTCTTAGCCAATCTGGTTATGAACGATACGCAAAATCACGCATTGGTAAGCCTGGTGAGATTCTCATCGAAAAGGAAGAGAATGGATACTACATGGGCTTAACAAATGAATATATAAATGGTAAAGTTAAGTCAGATGGGACACGTAAAATTGGTGATCTCGTTGGTGGAACTGTTGTAGGTTTAGAAGATAATTATTTAATTATTGAGTAAGGAGTTAGATTATGAGTGACTGCATTTTTTGCAAAATTATTAATGGTGAAATTCCGTCTAAAAAAGTGTTAGAAAATGATAAATTCTATGCTTTTTATGATATTCAACCTGTAAAAAAAGTTCATGTATTAATCGTACCTAAAAATCACGTGTCTAATATTGCACATCTTAATGAAAAGAATGCAGATTATGTTGAAGGGTTACTGCCATTTGTTCGTGATGTAGCAAAAGAGCTTGGTATCTCTAAAGATGGATATCGTTTAATTTTTAATACTGGTGAAAAAGCAGGCCAAACTGTATTCCATATGCATGCACACCTTTTAGGTGGAGAAGAAATGGGCTGGCCAGAAGCCTAATTTTGAGTATTATGCATTCTTTTTATAATACTCATTAAAAAACCTATAAAATATACTTGAAAATATTGACAACATCTATACCTATACATATAATATTATATGTGCGTATGTAAATTATCAGCACTTCCCGAGATTATTTTTGGAGGGAGGGATATAGATGTCTGAAATCAAAGTCGGTAAAAACGAAACGCTTGAAAGTGCTCTTCGTCGATTCAAACGCTCCTGCCAAAAAGCGGGTGTTTTGTCTGAAGTAAGAAAACGCGAACACTATGAAAAACCAAGCGTAAAAAGAAAGAAAAAATCTGAAGCAGCAAGAAAACGCAAATTCAGAGCATAAGATGATTACCCTAATTCTGCCTTTTCATGGCTTTATGAAATCCAGAATTAGGGTTTCTTTATTATATACATAAGGAGGAAATATGAGTTTAAAAGATCAATTAAAGGAAGATATGAAAGCAGCTATGAAAGCTCGTGAAGAAGGTAAAACAGCGTTATCTGTAATTCGTATGGTCAATAGTGCCATAAAAAATACAGAAATCAATGACAAAATTGAGTTAGATGATGCTGGCATTCTTGGCATTTTAGCTAAGGAAATGAAAACTCGTCAAGATTCCTTAACAGAATTTGAAAAAGCAGGCCGTGAGGACTTAATTAGTCATGTAAAAGAAGAAATGGCTGTATTGCAAAAATACTTACCAGAGCAATTGAAAGAAGATGAAATTCGTACAATTGTACAAGAAGCCATTGCTGCATGTGGTGATAACGTAAATATGGGCAATGTTATGAAACATGTAATGCCAAAAACAAAAGGGCGTGCAGATGGTAAGGTTGTCAATAATATTGTTAAAGAATTACTTGGATAATATATAGTGATATCAACGACCATTCTATATACAGTTATTGATTAGAGTTGATAGTATTGAGTGTGTTAGATGTAACTTTAAGAGAATAATAAAATTCTATAGAAAGTTATTGACATATATTTTCAACATATGATAATATGAACTCAATAAAATAATTGGTCAACGAAGACTCCACTTTAGATATATAGATTTATATATTTATTTGTTGGAGTCTTTTTCTTTTAGGAGGAACAAATATGTCGACAACTAACGAATTATTATATTACATTCCAGCGGGTCAATATGGGAAAGAAGGCGTTCTTGCATTATTAGAACAACATCCTGAAATCAAGTTCGTATCTCTTGTAGGGATTGACTTAGCAGGTAATGATACTGATGAAAAGATTCCTATGTCAGCATTCTTCGATGACTACGAATCTTTCTTTGAAGGTCGTGCTGTTCAAACAGATGGTTCCTCTGTAGTACTTACAAATATTGCTACATTAAATAATGCTCGTGTAGATATGTGGGGCGATCCAAGTGTAAACTGGTTTGTTGATTACAACTACGAAAATATTGATCCTGTTACAGGCTTACCAACTGGTACACTTCGTATTCCTGCATTCTTGATGCATAACTATCGCTATGTAGATTCTCGTTCTATTTTGAAACGCAGCTGCGACTATGTTCGTGCTGAATTATTGGCTTTGATTAAAGAACATGGCTTACCCGGTATGCCGCATGTGAAAGCTGATGAAGTTGTAGATATCATTTTCACATCAGCAACAGAACTAGAATTCTGGGTAAAAACTCCATCTAGAACAGTTACAAAAAAAGAATTATCCGTATCTCAAAAATTACAAGAACAATACTGGCAACGTACTCATGGTACAGTTCGCACTGCTTTAGAACAAGCTGTTGAACGCCTTGATAGATATGGTATGGTTGCTGAAATGGGTCATAAAGAAGTAGGTGGCGTTAAAGCTAAACTTGATGAAGATGGTCATGAAGCAGTTGTATTAGAACAATTAGAAATCGACTGGAAATTCTCAAATAATCCATTACAAACAGCAGATAATGAATTACAAGCTCGTATCATTGTTCGTGAAGTATTCCGTGAAAATGGTCTTGATGTAACATTTAATGCAAAACCAATAATTGGTGTAGCTGGTTCTGGTGAACATACTCATTTTGGTGTTATGGCTAAATTAAAATCTGGTAAAGTTGTTAACTTATTTAGCCCAGAAGATATGCGTAAAGAATCTGCTAGCTCTTTAGGCATTGGTGCAATTATGGGACTTTTAAAACACTATGAAGCCATTAATCCATTCATCAGCTCTACAACAGATTCTTTAAACCGTTTAAAACCTGGGTTTGAAGCGCCAGTATGTATTGTTACATCTTTAGGTACTGATCCATCTGAACCTAGCCGTAACCGTACAATCCTTTGCGGTTTAATTCGAGATATCGATAATCCTATGGCGACACGTTATGAATTGCGTTCTCCAAATCCTTACACCAATACATATACTGCTTTAGCATTGATCTTTATTTCTGCATTTGATGGTATGAAATATGCCATTACATCTGGTAAAACACAAGCTCAATTGGAAGCAGAGCTTTCCAAAGAAGTAGGTGAAACATCTGATTATCTTGCTACAAATCGTGCATACCGTACTGAAAAAGATGTGTTTGATGATTTCACACAAGAAGAACGTAATCAAATGTTTGGTGTTGCTCCAGCTACTGTATGGGAAAACATAAAGGGTTACCAAAATAATCCTGAATTAGTAGAAACATTGGCTCAAGGCAATGCATTTGCTAAAGATTTAATGGACTCCTTTATTGCCTCCATTCTTAAACGTTGGAAACTAGTATTGGCTAATCGCTTAATTCCAAATAATTTGGATACAGTTCGTAGCATGGTTGCAATTCATACTGATAGCCGAAATAGTGTAGATGATAAACGCTTTGCAGAAGTTAATGACTTACGTTTCTACCTTGCTAAAGATAGTGACGATCGTAAATCCTTATTCACTCGTTTAATTGATGCACTTAATGATGGTGAATATGATCTAGCATCCCAATTACAAATTGAAATGAATGATAAAATGGAAGAATTAGAAGCTAAGTACGCTAACTACGCTAAAAATATCTTCTAAGATGCTAGTTGATAGTGTTAAAACGTAAAAGTTTTAAAATAAAAGAGACTCTACTAATATGTAGAGTCTCTTTTATGCTATTAGGATTTGTTATTAAGAAATTTTTCTACTAGTACTAAACAACAAACTAGAACTAAAATGGAAATAGACCATAATAACATATTTAAAGCTGATTCATGATCGATAATTAGTAAACGAACAATGGCGGTAATACCAATATATAAGAAGAAATCAAGAGGAAAATGGAAATTATTCTTAAAGTACTTAATTATGAGTGCAATAAATTCAAAGTAAAGAAAGAAGGTAATTATCTCTTCAATCAATAAAGAATAAGTACTATAGCCTTGAATATTGGCCCATGCAATAAAACCAAAATTTACTAAACTATTGATTAAAGCAATGCATAAACCAATGCCAACACCAATAAGTGCAATATTTTTAATGGTTAAAATAAGCTGAGAAATACGAATCCACATACATACTCCAAATAAAATAATAATTTACAATAGGACATATAAAAAGACCGTACAACGTACGGTCTTTTTGCATCTATATTAAGCTATTAGCAAAATCTTAAAATTAGATATCGGCCTTAATAGCTTCTAATGCAGCATCGAAGTTAACTGCTTGAGTTACTTCTGGTACATATTCAACATAAGTTACTTTGTTATCTTTGTTGATTACTACAACGCCACGAGTTAAAAGACGAAGCTCTTCAATCAAGAAACCGTAGTTTTCACCGAAGGAAGCATCTTTGTGGTCAGACAAAGTAATAACTTTATCTACGCCCGCAGCACCACACCAACGTTTTTGAGCGAATGGTAAGTCCATAGAAATTGTCAATACGACTACATCTTCGGAAAGAGCTGTTGCATCTTGGTTGAACCAACGAGTTTGAGCATCACAAACACCTGTATCAAGGGAAGGAACCACGGAGATAACTTTTACTTTACCTTCGAAGTCTTTTAAAGTTTTAGGTTGCAAGTCATTACTCAATACAGTGAAGTCTGGAGCTTGTTGACCTACTTTAATTTCTGGGCCAACTAATGTGATAGGGCCACCTGCAAATGTTACTACGCCAGTACGTTTTTCCATGTTGTATTCCTCCTAAGAGTTTTAATTCTAATTATGTAAAATATAATTTCTTTATATGCATAGTATAACATTTACATTACCATAAGTAAACTAAAAAATTCGATATAGTATTAATTAAAAAGATCGTTACGATTGATTACTGTAAAAATTTAAAGAGGCCATTTAACTAATATTAATATTGATGAAATAGAACTACTACTGTAATAAAATATTTAATCTAACTGTTATACGTATAGGTGTATTAATGTATCATAAAAAATGTGTATACTATAAAGAGAAAAGTTAACGTAATAAAATTTGTTGATTTAGCTTTTACAGTATTGATTTAAATTCATTTACAATATAATGATACTAGTAATTATATAGGCAATGATTTTGATTAGACTTAATAGGATATGTTAGAGAGGACCTATGAAACCAATAGATTTATTTATGCAGTTTTTCCGGCGTGAAGGCTGGATCTATGCCATTGGCTTAACTATGTTGATGGCAATTGATGTGGCTTTTTTATTTGTCCCTCAATTTATTGGTAATGCTATAGATACATTGAGCAATAATAAGGAAGGGTTAGTCACTTATATTTTTTATTTCATTTTATTGTTTATTATTATCACTATTTTAAAAGTTATCTCACGTAGAACTCTATTAGGATCTATTCGTCGCATGGAGTATCTTTTTCGTGAGATTTTGTGTAGTAAAGCATTACAAGTAAAAACAACGTACTATGAGGCTAATGGACCTGGTAAGGTTATGGCGCTCATGACTAACGATGTAACATCGCTACGTGTTGCCCTTGGTCTAGGTGTAATGATTATAGTGGATATTATTTTCTATTCCATTGTGGGCTCCATAATTTTAATTCAAAAGATTAATACTGTATTAGCTTTTAAAATTATGACACCTGTATTCTTAATTATTGTGGCTATATTTGTACTAGGCAGAAAGCTACGTATTAAACAACGTAGTGCACAAGCTACTTATAGCGATTTAACAGAGTTTGGACAAGAGTTATTTCAAGGGATGGATGTTATTCGCGCTTTTAATCGTGAAAGCATTATATCTAATTCTTTTGAAAAAATAAATAAACTTAATTATAAGAAGAATATGGATGTTGCACTACTAGATGCAATATTAACACCTTTGACAAGAATTGCACCCTTTATTTGTATCAGTATTAGTATTTTTATTTGTGGACATTTAGCTGTAGAAGGCAAAATGACTATAGGCGAATTTGTTACTATTAATTCATTCATAATGTTAATTGTGGGACCTTTAATAGGGTTTGGTGGCCTTATCTCGATTGTACAAAAAGGTCTTGCTTCTTTAGATCGTATTATGGATTTCTTACATTTGCCTACAGAAACAATAGATGATACCGATGAAGTATTGCCGCTTGAGGATATTCATATTCGATACTTAGATTTTACTTATGAAAACTCTAAAGGGCATGCATTATCTCAGTTGACAACGACAATACCAAAAGGTTCTTTTATTGGTTTAGTTGGTAAACCCGGTTCTGGCAAAAGTACATTGTTTAAATTGCTTATTGGATTACAAGAGTGTCCGGAAAAATCTATTTATTTTGGCAGTCAAGATTTAGCTACTGTTTCTTTATCAAAGCTTAGAAACTCAATTGCTTATGTGCCAACACAATCTTACCTTTTAAGTACGACCATTGCAGATAATATTAAATTTGGCAAAAATTTACCTATGCACGAAACTGTAGAAGTGGCAGCACAAAAGGCAGATTTATATAGAGATTTAGGCGATTTGTTAAACGATGATTTACATGAGCTTGCTGAAGAAGGTCATGATTTATCGGGTGGGCAGAAGCAGCGAATCAATATGGCTCGCGGCTTTTATAAAAATGCGCCATATGTATTGCTAGATGATTGTTTTTCCGCTTTAGATGCAGTAACAGTTACAACCATATTAAATTCATTACATAATGTAAAAAATCAGACGATTCTATGTATTTCACAACGATTAGAGGTTGTAGAGAAAGCAGATAAAATACTAGTATTTGATGAGGGGCGTATTGTAGAAGAAGGTACTCATGAGGAATTATTAGCTAACGATGGTTTATACCGTACCTTATATGAAGCGCAGAATGGAGGGGGCCATCATGAAGAAGCGTGATCTAAGAAATGACTGGGCTCTATTCTCCTATATAACTGGCTACATTAAGCCTTATTTAGGTATTCTATTTTTAGCAACTGTTGCGCTCGCAGGAAATTTAGTACTATTACTTTTACGCCCATATTTAACTAAGCAAGTTATCGATCTTGGATTTGCCACTAATGATATCGCTGTTATTGAATACTATGCTTTAATGTATGGCTTTACTATAATTGGTAGTGTATTGTTTATCTTTGTAGAGAATTACTTTTTAAAAAGTTTTGGTCAAAAAATTATCTATAATATTCGTAGTATTATATTCCAAAAGATTCTTAATAAACCACATGATGAATTTTATAAGTTGCCAATTGGGAATTGGGTAACTCGCATTACTAATGATGTAGAGTCATTACGTACATTATATACAGATGTAATTCTGAATTTGGCAAGTAGCGGTTTAATGATTATTGGTATATTAGGATTTATGTATGCCATTAATGTACCTTTAGCAATAATCATGACAATTTTACTACCTATAATGGGTGGAATTATTTGGGTGTTTCAAAAGTTTTCTCGCAAAGCATTCCGTCAGGTAAGACGTTCTGTAGCTGCTTCTAATGCAAGCATCAAGGAACTGTTAAATTATATTGTAATCGTAAAATCCTATGGTGGCGAAAGAGCAATTGAGGAACGTTATAATACTGTTAATAAAGGTTTCTTAGAAGCAGGTCTTTTTGAGGTTACCACATTTTCTATTTTTAGACCGCTCGTAGATGGTCTATTCTTTGTTGCGTTAATTGTTATTTTTACAACTACGAATTTAATAGACTCCGTAGCTGATGCTGGTACAGTATTTGCCTTTATACAATATATGGACCGATTCTTCCAACCATTAAAGGAAATTGCAGATAAATATAACTCCCTACAAAGCGCATTAGCTGGTGCTGAAAGATTAGTTCCCTTATTAGAGGAAGAAGAGCGTCAGATGGCTAATGAAGTTCCTGATGAATTTAAACATATAGAGACTATTGAATTCGAGCATGTATGGTTTTCCTATGAAAATAACGACGTTTATGCGCTAGAGGACTTTACATTCACTATTAAAGCTGGAGAATTCATCGGTATTGTAGGTCCTTCTGGTAGTGGTAAATCAACACTTTTATCATTGTTGATGGGAATCTATAAACCAACAAGAGGGGCTATCTATATGAACGGTATAAATATTGCCCAATATGATAGTTCTGTGCTTCGTCATTTAATGGGATATGTTTTTCAGCAAGCTTATCTATTTAAGGGTTCCATTAGAGATAATTTAACACTTTTTGATACATCAATTTCTAATGAGGATATGGTCAATGCAGCAAAACAAGTTAATTTGGATTCTATGATTGAACACCTTCCGGAAGGGTATGACACACCGGTTGGTTATTTAGGCTCCTTATTATCTGATGGGCAAAAACAATTATTGGCTTTTGGCCGTACCTTGATTAAAAAAACACCTATTTTATTGTTAGATGAAGCAACGGCTAACATTGATAGTCATACGGAGAAGCAAATTCAAGCAAGTATTGAAAATATTCGAGGTAGTAAAACAATTGTAAGTATTGCTCATCGCCTTTCAACAGTAAAAGATGCCAATAAAATAGTGTATATGGAATATGGTAAAATAATAGAAATAGGATCTTTTGATGAACTTATCAACTTAAAAGGGACCTTTTATAATCTCTGGAATAATCAACACAGTGGGAGTTAGTATGGAATGTATCCAATCTAAAGATAATAAGACTATTAAGCGAATTATCTCATTAGGGCAGCGTAAAAATCGCCAAAAATATGGAGAGTACATTGTTGAAGGTATTCGATCTATTCGAGATATTGCAGCTATGGGGGCAGTGAAAACAATTGTTATACGTGAATCTAAAGCGCAAGATAAACATGTATTAGATTTATTAGACTTAGATACTGTTCAATTTGTACCTAAATTTATTGCACAAGATCCAATATTTGATAAGGTGGATAATACCGTAAATGGACAAGGTGTAGTTGCTATTGTATCAAAACCAAAATACGATATGGAAAGCATTCACATTGATGATGGTTTATATATTACATTAGATGGAGTTCAAGATCCTGGCAATCTAGGTACCATAATTCGTACAGCAGTTGCAGCAGGTGTAAAAGGTATATTTTTGATGAAAGGAACTGTGGACCCTTTTAATGACAAGACAGTGCGCAGTACTATGAGCGCCTTACATAAAATACCTTTATATGAGGATATTACCTTATCTCTGTTACATGATATGGTAACCGAGTCTAATATGACTACCTATGTAACTGCTTTAGAACATTCCAATCCTTATCATACTGTACGTTATGCTAAGCGAACTATGCTAGTATTAGGAAACGAAGGGCATGGCGTAACACCAGAGGTTATGAATCTATGTACAAATCGTATTATGATTCCTATGTATGGTGATATGGAATCCTTAAATGTAAGCGTAGCTGCTGCATTATGTATGTATAAAGTACAAGAACAATTGATGCCTTAGTATATATGATAAAAATTTATGACCTTATAAAAAGTCCTCTACTAGTATACAAGTAGAGGGCTTTTGTATTGATTTTTTAGTTGTGTATTTGGTACAATAACATATATCCTTTGTGGGAGAACAAAGTTCTCCCTTTTTTTCATGAAAAGGAAGATAACTATGTCCAAATTAATTGTAAATGCAGACGATTTTGGCCTTCATAGTGCAGTTAATGCTGGTATTATTGATGGTCATCGTAGGAGTATTATTACCAGTACCTCTTTAATGGCAGGAGGAGAAGCTTTTACAGAAGCCGTAAGTATGGCAAAACAAAACCCTAAGTTGGGCATTGGTATTCATATTACCTTGGTAGGTGGGGTGAAACCAGTATGTGATCCATCAGAAGTTTCATCACTTCTCACACCAGAAGGTGTATTTCCAGAGAACTATGTAGAATTTATTAAACGTATTTACTCTGGCAAAATCAATTATAGTGAATTACGTAAAGAGATTCATGGACAAATAGCTCAAATAATGGATACCGGCTTAAGGGTAACTCATATTGATGGACATCAACATATGCATGTTCTACCAACGGTATTGCCAATTGTGATTGAACAGGCAAAATCCTTTGGTATACATGCTATACGTATACCCGATGAGTCTACTGGTTTTATGAATTATATGTATTCCCCAATTCGATTTCTTGGTAAAGTTGGTTTATCAACGGTTGCGGCTAATGCGCGACCAATCATACGAAATAATTGTATGACTACAACCCAATATTTTTGGGGCATGGTAAATGGAGGCCATATAAATCAGAAATCTCTAATGGGTATCCTAAAAGCGGTAAATAAACATTCTGGTACCCATGAATTGATGGTTCACCCAGGTAGTAATAGTAGTATTCTTAGTAAGCTTTATAATTGGGGTTATCATTGGGAAGATGAGTTGCATGCACTCTGTTCCAGTCATACGCGATTATATATAAGTCAACATGATATAGAGCTCATTAATTATGGAGACTTGGTATGAGTAAAATGATGAAGAGAGGCATCTTTATGTTTCTCTTGTTGTTGGCTGTATCAATTGGTATCATTTACTATACTATTGATTTAGATGCATTGAAAGCCATATCATCTTTTAATAGTATTTCCTTATTATTAGCTGTAGTTGCTTTAGTAGCAGGTATGTATTTTGATGGATTACGACTTCAAAGGCTCGTAAAAATTGGTGGTTACAAGTTATCGATACGAGCAGTGCTACGAGTTATTTTTAGTAATTATTTTATGGCTATGTTGACACCTGGAGCTAGCGGGGGTGCTGTCGCGCAAGTACTGGTGTTGAGAAGTTATGGCGTACCTATATCTAAAGGTACACCGATTGTATTAATACGTACCGTATTTTCCATTATGTTTTTGGTCATTATGCTGCCATTAGTATTCTTACGAGATGCTATTGAAATTCCATATATCTCTCGTGATATGCTTTTGATTTTTGCCGTGCTTGCTGTTATAGCGGCCTTAGTGGGAACTTATATATTACAGACTAAATATATGCGTCAATTTGTCTATAATCTAGCACAACGATTTAAAGCACATAACACTAAAGATTGGCTTTCTAAATTAGAAACATTAAATCAAGGTCTTGGTTTACTTTATAAACAACCTGTCCAATCTTTAATAGTTTTTATTGAATCTGGTTTGAGTTTATTATGCTTATATTGTATTGCACCCGCTTTAATGTATGCTTTCACACCAGATATTCCTATTATCGATATTTTAGATCGCATGATTTTATTAAATCTTATTTTGTATTTTGCACCAACCCCAGGGGGAACAGGCATTGCAGAAGGTCTATTTGTAGTATTATTTAGTGCCTTTGTACCTAATGGAACAGTGGGCATCATCGCTGTAGGATGGCGTGTTGTGGCTGAATATATGCCATTCTTCATCGGTATGTATGCAGTATTAACATTATATGGACGACAATTCGTTGCCCAAGAAACTTCAAGAGAACAATAAGGGAGTGTGCTCTATGTCTAAACCAAAAAAAGATAAATTTTATCTGGTTCAAGAAGATATTTTACCAGAGGCTATAAAAAAGACGATAAAAGTAAAAGAAATTCTAAAACTAGGTGAGGTTAAAACAATTAACGAAGCAGTTGAAAAAATGGATTTAAGTCGATCTGCGTATTATAAATACAAGGATTATGTTTTTCCATTTTTTGAAATTGCTCAAGGGAAAATTGTTAGTATTTATGTTTCTATGTCAAATGAATCTGGTATGTTATCAAGCGTTTTGAAAGCCATTGCTGAACGTAACGGTAGTATTTTAACGATTAATCAAGATATTCCATTACAAGGCATTGCGAATAGTAGCATTTCTTTTGAAACCAAGGATTTACAAGGTTCATTAGAAGATTTATTGCTAGATATTCGCTCTATGAAGGGTATTATCAAGGTAGAAATTTTAGGCCAAGCATAGGCTAATTAAGAGAGTAGGACGATTATGACCACTATAAAAATTGCTTTATTAGGTTTTGGTACTGTTGCACAAGGTACTTTTAACTTATTGCAAGACAATGCTGAATTAATTAAAAATCGTACAGGTGTCAATGTTGAAATTTCAAAAATTTATGTACGAAATCCAGAAAAATATAGTCATATTACATTACCAGAAACAGCTAAATATGTAACTGATATTGATGAAGTGTTAAAAGACGATTCCATCCAAATGGTAGTGGAATTGATGGGTGGTACAAGCTTTGCTAAGGATTGCGTAGAAGGAGCTTTAAAAGCTAAGAAGAATGTGGTAACTGCCAATAAAGACTTATTAGCAGAAGCTGGTCCATACTTATTAGACTTAGCGAGTAAAAATGGGGTAGATCTACGTTTTGAAGCATCTGTTCTAGGTGGTATTCCTATAATCCGCACATTATATGAATCGTTAGCCGGTAATCGTATTACTGAAATCATTGGTATTATGAATGGTACTACAAACTTTATTTTGACTAAAATGTCTGAAGAAGGTTTAAGCTACCAAGATGTATTAAAAGAAGCACAAGATTTAGGATATGCAGAGGCAGATCCTACAGCTGATGTAGAAGGCCTTGATGCAGCTCGTAAATTGGCAATCCTTGCATCTATTAGCTTTAACCGTCGTATTTTCTTTGAAGATGTAACTGTAGAAGGTATTACTTGTATTGATACTGAAGATATAAAATTTGGGAAAGAGTTTGGTTACAATATTAAATTATTAGGTATTGCTAAAGAAACTGCTCAAGGATTATCTTTAAATGTATATCCTGCATTTATTCCTACGACACATCCATTAGCATCTGTTCGAGGATCCTACAATGCAATTTATGTTAAGGGCAATGGTATCGATGATGTCATGCTATATGGTCGTGGTGCAGGTAGCTTACCGACAGGTAGTTCTGTAGTATCTGACATAATGGAAGTGGCAAAGAATGTCTCTTATAATGAAACAGGGCGCTTGAAACCGTTCTATTATGATCAAAAAGATATTTATTCTCCAGGTAAAATCCAATCTAGCTACTACTTGCGTTTAGCAGTGGATAATAAAACAGGTGTTCTAGCAAAAATCTCTGCAAAATTAGCAGAACAAAAAATTTCTGTTTTATCCATCGTTCAACGAAATATGGATCCAGAAACTGCAGTTCTTGCCATTGTTACATCTAAATGCCCAAGATCTTATATTTTAAATCTTATAGACTCTTTTAATAGCTTGCGCTCCGTTAAGGCTGTTAATAGTGTTATTCGTATTATGGAAGCTTAATTATGAATACTGTTCGTGTACAAGTACCTGCCACTAGTGCAAACTGTGGCCCAGGTTTTGATTGCTTAGGATTAGCACTAAATCTTTATAATATATTCAGCTTTACACCAGATGAAAATGCTACAGAATATACATATACTTTTGAAGGTTTTGGTGCAGATATTTTACGCGCTGAAGATCCTAAAAAGAATCTAATTGGTTTCGCTATGGATCAAGTTTTTGCTACTGCTCAAGAACCAATTCGATATGGTCATATAACTTCTGAAACCTTGATTCCTCCCTCTCGTGGACTAGGTAGTAGTAGTACGGCTATAGTAGGGGGACTTTTACTGGCGAACGCATTAGTAAAGCATCCACTTTCAAAAGAAGAGTTACTGGTTATAGCAAATCGTATGGAAGGTCATCCAGATAATGTAGCGCCAGCTATTTACGGAAATTTATGTTGTGCTACAGGTTTAAAAAATAAAGTGTTGAACACCGTTATTTCTGTTCCTTCGGAGCTCCATTTTGCCGTTGTAGTACCAGAAGTTATGGTATCTACTGAATATGCACGTTCTGTATTACCAAATCATGTGCCATTTAAAGAAGCAGTTCAAAACGTAAGTCATGCATCTTTATTTGTAACAAGTCTTATTACACATCAATTAAGTAATTTATCTGTTGCCTTAGATGACAACTTGCATGTGCCTTATCGTAAGACTTTGATTCCTCATTGTGATGAAGTATTTGAAGCTGCAAAAGTTGCCGGTGCTTACGGTGCTACTATTAGCGGATCTGGTTCTACCTTGATTGCCTATGTTGATAAAGCTCATGTGCAAGAGGTAGCGAAGGCTATGGGTGCCGTATTTTCGGCGAATGGAATTGAAAATAAAATATATTGCTTAGAGGCTGATGCAACTGGAGCATCAATTATATAGTTTGTGGTATAATTATAGTGTTAGGCATAGTCCATAACTATAATTGGAGGAAACATGAACAATATAAAAACAACGCTTTTATTAGCTACTCTAACAGCCATTTTAGTGGCCTTAGGTGATATGATTGGTGGCAGAAGCGGTATGATTTTGATGTTTGTTGTATCTATGGGAATGAATTTTATGTCCTATTGGTACAGCGATAAGATCGTTTTAGCACAATACAATGCTAAACCAGTTACTGCACAATCTAATCCAAAACTATATGCTATGGTAGAACAATTGGCAAAAAATGGTAATTTACCAATGCCAAAGGTATATATCATTCCGAGCGAAGTACCGAATGCGTTCGCAACAGGTAGAAATCCTAGTCACGCAGCTGTTGCCGTTACTGAAGGTATTCAACGTCTTTTAACTGATGAAGAATTAGAAGGTGTGCTTGCACACGAATTGACGCATGTTAAGAATCGAGATACTTTGATTAGTACAATTGCAGCCATGATGGCTGGTGCTATTTCCATGATTGCACAAATTTTACAATTCTCCGCCATTTTTGGTCGTTCTGACGATCGAGAAGGTTCTAATCCGCTTGCTTTAATTGGTGCGATTATCATTGCCCCTATCGCAGCAGGCCTCATCCAAATGAGTATTTCACGAGCTCGAGAGTTCTTAGCTGATGAGGGAGGCGGAGATATGTGTCGCAACCCATTAGCACTGGCTTCTGCACTTGCAAAAATTGACTACTACTCTAAACATGGTGCATTGCCTAATGCAAGTAATGCTACAGCCCATATGTTTATTATTAACCCTATGATGGGAATTGGTGAAAGCTTGAGCAATCTTTTTAGTACACATCCTCGCACGGAAGAACGTATTCAAAAGTTAAAGAAACAAGCTATGAATCCAAAGTATAAAGAAAAGGTAATATTATAATTAGTATCTACTGGAGGGTATCATGCAAGAAACATTAGTTTTAATTAAACCAGATGCAGTTAAACGTCAATTAAGTGGTGAAATCCTTAGCCGTTATGAACGTAAAGGCCTTGTTATTAAAGCATTAAAACTCTTACAAGTACCTCGTGAATTAGCGGAAGAACACTATGCAGAACATAAGGAAAAGCCATTCTTTGGTGAATTAGTTGATTTTATTACATCAGGCCCAGTTCTTGCTTTTGTGTTAGCTGGTGAGAACGCAATTGTATCCGTACGTGCTTTAAACGGAGCAACAAATCCTGTAGATGCTGCCCCTGGTAGTATTCGTGGTGACTATGCCCTAACAATGGATGCTAACGTAGTACATGCTTCTGATTCTCCAGAAGCTGCTGCTCGTGAAATTCATCTTTGGTTCCCTGAATACAAATAATCTCAAGGTTGGGATCATTTAGCTTTTATTTCTACATCCATGTATATCTATAGGAGGTAATCATATGGCAAGTAGTGTTTATACAAAAACAGGTGATGCTGGTACAACTGGCTTATACACGGGAGAACGTGTACAGAAATCATCTTTACGCGTAGAAGCTTATGGTACAATCGATGAATTACAAGCTTTTTTAGGATTGGCTCGCGCTTATGCTGAAAATCCACGTGTTGCTGCTGAATTATACGATATAGAGCGCAACTTATGGACATTAATGGCCGATATTGCAAGTTTAAATACTGCTCCGGTAATTACTGAGCAATATGTAAAGCATTTAGAAAAAGTTATTGATCGCTTTGATGCAAAGTTAGAACCTTTATCTAGTTTTGTCATTCCCGGTGAAAAACAATCTTCTGCTTATTTACATGTAGCTAGAACTATTACTCGACGTGCGGAACGAGCTTTATGGCGAGTATTAGACGCTGGTGAAAATGTTCACGAATCTAATTTAAAATACTTAAATCGTCTATCCGACCTTTGCTTTATCTTGTGTCGTGTAGAGGAAGAACTTGGAGCTGAATAAACAAAAAAAGCTATGTATTTTACATAGCTTTTTGCTCGTTATAGACCTATTGTGAAATTGTTTGGTTTAAAACATCTTGAGGGCTAGGATAGTAAAAGAAGATATGAGGAATTTCATAACGGAATTTTTCTCTTAATAAATTGGCTAATGTTGTTTCAAAGTTTATAATTTTATCAGCGCCGAAATCAAAGTCTTCAACTAATACTAATAGTTGTGCTTCAACTTGCGGTGCATTTTCAGGTAAAGCTTCTGGTGGTAGAGGAACATTCACTACTACTCGTGCAGTACCAATATATTTACCTTGTCCGTCATCGATGGCAACACGATATGTATTATCCCATAGCGTAGCCATCATTTTTAGTTTCATATTCATAATTTCCATAGTATCGCTCCTTTGTTATACTTATAATGATACTGAAATTATAAATTCTTGTATAGGTGCATTATGAAATCACAAATTATATTGTGTTCCGGTGGGGCACGCAGTGGAAAAAGTGAATTTGCTGAACGTTTAGCATTGGCTACAAAGGGGCCAAAAGCTTATGTAGCTACGGGCCAAGCTTTTGATGAGGAAATGGTGGATCGCATCAAAAAACATCAAGAGCGACGAGGAAAAATATGGAATAATTTTGAAGTACCTTTACATTTAGCTGATGAATGGGAAAATATCAGTCAATCAGCAGATGTAATTCTTATAGATTGTTTAACCATGTTCACTACCAATCACATGATGGCTTATGGCTCCATTCGTGGTCAAGAAGATGCTAATAGATTAGAACAGACAATACTTTCAGAATTAGACACTTTATTAGACTCGATACAATCATGTGAAGGTAAAACAGTTATATTTGTGACCAATGAAATTGGGTTAGGTATTGTGCCGGATAATAAACTGGCTAGATATTTTAGAGATATTGCTGGTCGTGTGAATCGAGCAGTAGCTTCTGTTGCAGATAAACTCTATTTAACAATTAGTGGTGTTACCATTGAATTGAAATCACAGGAGGTTCATATAAATGGCTAAGAAAATCATGTTTCAAGGAACGAGTTCTAATGTAGGTAAAAGTATTCTTTGTACTGCATTATGCCGTATTTTTTATAGAAAAGGTTTTAAGACCGTTCCTTTTAAAGCACAAAATATGGCCCTCAATTCTTATGTGACAAAATGGGGCGATGAAATTGGCCGTGCTCAAGTCGCTCAAGCCGAAGCCGCTGGTATTGATCCAATTGTTCAAATGAATCCTGTGTTATTAAAACCTACAGGAAATCAATCGTCTCAAGTTGTATTGATGGGGAAACCTGTTGGCGTATATAGTGCCAAAGAATATCATACAAAATATTCACTAACCGCTTTAGATAAGGTTAAAGAATCTATTGATTTCTTAGACTCAAATTTTGATATGATGGTTATCGAAGGTGCCGGTAGTCCTGCAGAAGTTAACTTAAAAGCAAATGATATTGTAAATATGCGTATTGCCAAGATGACTCAAGCTCCAGTTTTTCTCATTGCAGATATTGACCGAGGTGGTGCTATTGCGTCCATTGTTGGTACCTTAGAATTATTAGAACCAGAAGAACGCGATCTTATTAAAGGTATCGTTATCAATAAATTCCGTGGTGATATCAAACTATTAGAACCAGCTCTTACATTTATTGAAGAAAAAACAGGTAAAAAAGTGGTAGGTGTTATTCCTGCCATTGAGAACCTCGATATTGATGAAGAAGATTCTGTTGCATTAGAGAACAAACGCAATAGTGGTACTAAAGATATTCAGGTCGTAGTTATGCAAACACCTAAAATCTCTAATTTTACAGACTTTGATGCACTTAATTATGAGCCAGATGTATCTGTCCGTTTTGTAGGCCCTGGAGATGTTATCAGTACGCCAGATTTAATTATATTACCTGGTTCTAAAAATACATTGGCTGACTTAACATATTTACGTGATACAGGCTTTGCTGATGAAATCAAAAAATTGGCTGCTCAAGGTACACCTATTATCGGTGTTTGTGGCGGTAACCAAATGTTAGGTAAAACTATTTATGATCCGCATCATATGGAAGGTGATATCGAGGAAATTGAAGGACTTGGCCTTGTTGAATCCTCCACGACTATGAAGGCTCAAAAAACTACCCATCAAGTACAATTCAATGTATCTAATTTACAGTTTTTAAATGGTACTTTCAGGGGTGAAAAATTAGTAGGCTATGAAATTCATATGGGGGATACTACGCCACTAGCAGATTCGGTGTCTCGTTGCTTTACAATTACAAGTCGCAGTGAAGAGGCTGTCAATGTTATTGATGGTTTTATTGATGGTAATCATCAAGTAATGGGTACATATATTCACGGTGTATTTGATAATGACGAGTTTAGACGTTTTATTATCAATCAATTACGTGAACGCAAGGGATTACAACCATTAGATGTAGTATTCCATTATTTTGACCATAAAAATGCGGCATATAATCGCTTAGCTGATATTGTGGAGGAACATCTAGATATGGATTATATTATGTCTACCTTGGGATAGTAGAGGAGATATATGGAACATTTAGCAATTTTTCACTGGTTTTCAAAGTATAACTTTGTGTGCATACCAGTTTTAGCATTTTTATTGGATTTAATTATTGGAGATCCCAATAGTAAATATCATCCAGTGGCCATTATTGGACGTATAATATCTTTTTTTGAAGCCGTTCTTTATAAAGACACTGATAATGATACGAAGAAATTGTGGTACGGTGGTATTGCAGTAGGTTTAATTCTTATATCGGTATATATCATAGTATCTTTATTGTTATGGCTAGGTGGAGTAGTAGACGAATGGGTATACTATGCTTTCGAAGTAGTGATCCTCTACATTGCCATTTCTCCACGTTCATTGGCTGGCGCAGGTTTTACCATTAGTCAGTTAATAAAACAAGGTAATATTGTAGATGCTCGCAAACGTTTATCATGGATTGTGGGACGAGATACGGAAGACTTAGATGAAAGCGAAATCACTCGGGCTACAGTAGAAACGATTGCGGAAAATACGGTAGATGGTATTATTGCACCTTTTTTCTTTTTTATTATCGGTGGCCCTATGGGGGCTATTCTTTATAGAACTGCTAATACTATGGATTCTATGTTAGGCTATAAGAATCAAAAGTACTTGTACTTTGGTCGCGTAGCTGCACGCTTTGATGACATATTAAATTGGATTCCTGCCCGAATTACCTTTGTATTATTTGTAATTTCTGCATTCTTTTTACGCTTTGATGCTAAAAAGGCAATAGAAATCGGTTTACGTGATGCAAAAAAACATCCTAGTCCTAATGGGGGGTATGCAGAAGCACCTGTGGCAGGGGCCTTACATATCCGTTTAGGTGGTTACAATCAGTATTTCAAAAAAATGACCTTCCGTGAATATATGGGGGATCCTATTGAAAAGCTAAACCGTAACCATATTACTCGAACAATTTATATGATGTATGTTACGACTATACTAATGGTTATCATTAGTACAGTCATTACCTATGGGATGAATGTATAATGACACCTTTTTTTATAGCACTACAATTTTTAACGCGTTTAAAAATTGTAAATCAAACTGAATGGTCTGTAGAGGACTTTGGTAAATCTGTTGTAGCCTTTCCTTATGTGGGCCTTATTATTGGTCTCATATTAGCTATATTATATGGCGTATTATCGCCATTTATTCCGATTATGCCATTGATGTTAATTATCGTTGTGGCTGAGTTTTTAATAACTGGTGGCCTTCATGCTGATGGTTTGATGGATACAAGCGATGGTTTGTTTTCCGGCCGTGAAAGAGAACGTAAACTAGAAATCATGAAAGATAGTCGTATAGGCTCCTTTGGAGTTGTTGCTTTTGTATTTGTTACACTTTTGAAATGGCAATTATTAGCTTCGATTCCATCGGCTGAATTTATACCTATGGCACTCATTATGATGCCTTTAATGAGCCGTTGGTCTATGGTTTTTAGTATTCGATCCTATCCATATGCTAGAGAACAGGGGATGGGGGCAGCATTTGCTAATTTAGCACCTAAACATGTTATTACTTATAACACCATATCTACGTTCTTTATGCCTATTCTATTACTATTAATCGGTTTAGTATTATATACACTTTTATATGGTGCTTATGCAATTTTATCAGCACCTGATGTAGGATATTTGGTAGGATTAGGTGTGTTAGTATATGCTACTATAGGTATTTTCCAAATCAATATTGTTAGCATGATTATTACGTATATTATTAACCGATTATTAAACCGCTATATTGTAAAAGCGTTAGGTGGCACTACTGGTGATACATATGGATTTGTTGTGGAAGTAACTGAAGTATTATTGATACTGGTATATAGCATAATTTTATCTATACTATCAGCTACGGTAGTTAATAATCCAACTATGTTCTAACTCTAAATTTTTGATTTTCAAAGTTTTAATATTTTTAGAACGTATACTTTATTTGATGTGAAAGGAGTTTAATGTGACCTATTATGTAAGAGCCCCAGGTACATGTGGGGAATTTCTACAAGGTTCTATTGATGGTCAGTCATTTTTAGTGACATGTCCAATTAATCGATACTCCTACGCATTGAGTAATGTAATACAACCTTTTTCTAAAGAATTTTGTGCACTTCAACCAAAATCGGCACAAGCTCGTAAATTAGTACAAGAGTTGGTCCAAGAAAAAAAGAAAAATCAAATTTGCCCGCCTGTGTATGTAAGATCCGATATTCTACAAGGAAAAGGCATGGCTTCAAGTTCGGCAGATATTTCTGTAACAGCTATGGCTACAGCTTTGGCCATGGACTATGATTTATCATTAAAAGAACTTGAGCAAATTTGTCTATCTGTAGAGCCTACAGATGCCTCTTTTTATCAAGGTGTAACTCAGTTTGATTATATTAAAGGGACTATCTCTAAGCCATTAGGTATGTGCCCACCTTTAAAAATCCTCGTTTTTGACGAAGGCGGTAGCATTGATACAGTTAGCTTTAATAAACAAGCAGATTTACAAAATAAAATTTTAGAAAAAGAATCTATTATACAAGAATCCTTTGATTTGTTTAAACAGGGGCTTACAACGCATGATATAAAGCTTATTGGCCAAGCTGCTACATTGAGTGCCTTTGGCAATCAGCGTATTTTATATAAACCTAATTTATATGACTTTCACGATGTAGGTAATTCTTATAATAGTGTAGGAACAATCATCGCTCATAGCGGAACCATTATGGGACTATTATTCCCCGTTGATTATGGTCGTATTAATGATTGTAAGAATGAGATTTTGCGTAAGTTGCCACAATTAACCTATGTAGATACGGTTGAAACTACGAATGAAGGATTAACTTATATCAAACGATAAAGTATTTCATAGAAAGAGAATAGTATGTCTAAAATACATGGGGGCAATATCTTTCAGTTTGCCCATGAACAACGAATTGAACCATATGAGGTTATTGACTTTAGTGCTAATATCAATCCACTAGGCCCTAGCCAACGAGGCTTATCTGCATTAGAATCTCAATTGCGATATATATCACATTATCCGGATGCTACAAATGATGATATATTAAATGCCATTGCTGATATCTATGGTATGAATAAAAATCAAATTGTAGTTGGCAATGGAGCGGCAGAGCTATTATATGCAATTTGTCGGTTACCTGGCTATACGGGCGCTTTTGTTCCCGCACCAGGTTTTTCTGAATATAAAGCAGCTTTAGAAGCAAGTAGAATTCCAGTACGCGATATTTATTATAGACCACGGGAAGATGAACATGGAAAACCTTATTTTGAGGTTCCTTATTTAGCATTAGAAACTTTTGCAGCTGAGTTAAAGGGGCAAGATGGTCGTATTATTGTATTTCTAGGTAATCCCAATAATCCAGATGGTACGTTACTTGATAAGAATCATATTCGTACTATTGCAAGCATGCTGAAAGATGCTAATAGTTTACTTGTTATAGATGAGTCCTTTATCGATTTTGTTGGTAACGACACATTACAAGATAATGAATACTCCATGCGCTCCCTAGTTAACGAGTTTGATAATATTATCGTGGTTCATTCTTTTACAAAATTCTATGCCGTGCCAGGGCTACGAATTGGTGCTGCTTTCAGCAATCCTCTTATCATTGAGCAACTAAATAGTTTTATTCCAACTTGGTCTGTTAATACATTAGCTCAATCCTATACAGAGGCGGCTTTGAATGATGTAGAGTATGTGAAACGAACAAAACAAGTATTACATGAAGAGCAACTTTTTATGTATAACTCATTAGATACTATAGATGGTATTACTATATATCCGCCTTCAGCTAATTTTATGTTGTTCCACATTGAACAAGAAGGAATAACAGCAGAGTCGATTAATGAAGCGCTTAAAAAATATAATATGATTGTTCGCAACTGTGATTCTTATATGGGATTAAATAATCAATGGGTTCGCGTTGCAATAAAAGATCATGATACTAATGTTAAGTTAGTAGAAAAATTAACAGATATTTTGAAAGTATAGGAAGACTATGAAGACATTGTATATTGTGCGCCATGGTGAAACTGATTGGAACAAAATGGGAAAATACCAAGGCATCACAGATGTTCCACTTAATGAAAATGGTTTAAATCAAGCAAAGGCATGTGGTCAGGCTCTTAAAGATGTTAAATTTGATCGCATATTATCTAGTGATTTGAGTCGTGCTTTAGTTACAGCTGAAGTCATTCGCGGTGAACGTACTACTCCTATTACAGTAGATAAACGCTTACGAGAACTTAATTTTGGCGATTGGGAAGCTATGTTATTTTCAGATATCGAAGATCGTTGGCCTGGTTTGATAGATGAAATGTATTTGCGACCACATCTAGTTAAGGTTCCTAATGGTGAAAGCTTTAAGAATTTACAAGACCGTGCATGGGCAGGTCTAGAGGAATTCATCAATGTTAATAATGAGGAGGAAACACTTCTCATTGCTTGTCATGGTGGGACTATACGAACATTATTGTGTAAATTATTAGATATTTCCATTAGTCATTGTTGGAATTTTAGTCAAGGTAATACAGCAATTAATCGTATATTCTATAATGGCATGGGAGAATTTGATCATAATATTTTAAACTTGCTCAATGATACAGCACACGTAGATGTATTACAAGGTCATGCATAATGCGACTAGATAAATTATTAGCCAATAAAGCTTATGGTAGTCGAAAAGAAGTCCATCAACTCATAAAGGATAGAAGAGTTACCATCAATGGCAGTATAACAACGAAAAAAGATACTCATATTGATATTGATGTTGATATAGTTGCTGTTGATGGTAAGGTTGTTAGTACTACTCAACTATATTATGTAAAATTTCATAAGCCAAAGGGCTATGTTACAGCGGTAGAAGATTCTAATCACCCTGTTGTTATGGATTTACTCCCTCTAGAATTCATAAAAATGGGAGTTGTTCCAGTAGGCAGATTAGACAAGGATACAGAAGGACTTTTATTATTAACTAATGATGGTGTGTGGGGACACTCTATCATCAATGGTAATAAACATGTGCCTAAAGTTTATTACGTAGAATTTGAAGGAACGCTATCTGATGAAGGTATACAACGTATTAAAGAGGGAATTCTTCTTGGAGATGGTACGCAATGTAAACCGGCAGAAATTGAATTTGTATCGTTACATTCAGTACATGTAACGATTGAAGAAGGCAAGTATCATCAAGTTAAGCGCATGATTGGTGCTGCAGGTGGTACTGTAACATATTTGAAACGTCTTACGATTGGTCATATTGATTTAAGTGGCATTGAAGAGGTTGGTTCTGCAATGGAATTGACCGTTGAACAGATAGAGGGCTTTAAAAAATAGCATAAAATTCTATTCAATATAGGTATTTTATGGTAAGATTAATTGTACTTTATAGACTAGGAGCAAGATTATGAATGGATTAAATCTGCTACAACAGTATATTAAAGAGCAAGAATTAACAGGCGTCATTTTAATAAGCCCTATAAATCTACATTATTTTGCAGGCTTTACTGGTACTACAGGCTTTGCTATCATTACTCAAGATAAAGCCTTTATGATTACTGATTTCAGATATACTGAACAAGCAACAAAACAATGTGAAGGGTACACAGTTATTCAATATGAAACAACTGTTATGGATACTCTTGTAGATATATTCAATGAACATCATATTCACGAAGGTTTATTCGGTATAGAAGGCAAACAAATGCCTGTGGATACGTATGAAACTTTATGTGATACATTAGATGAACGCTTTAAGTTTACATCTATCAATTTTGCAAAACTACGTGCGGTTAAGCGTGAAGACGAATTAGACTTATTGCGTAAAGCTGCTAAAATTGGTGATGATGCTTTTGCTGCCTTGCTACCACAACTAAAGGTAGGGATGACAGAAAACGAAGCGCGCATTATATTAGAATCAGAAATGTTAAAACGTGGATCAGAGGAACCTTCCTTTGCAACCATTGTTGCTTCTGGTAATCGTTCTAGTATGCCTCATGGTGTAGCCAGTGATAAGGTCATTGAAGCAGGTGATTTTGTTACCTTTGACTTTGGTGCAGTATATAAGGGTTATCATTCTGATATGACTAGAACGATTGTAATGGGGGCTGCCTCTGAATTACAAAAGAAGCTGTATGGTATAGTTTTAGAAGCACAAAAACGTGGCGTAGCTGCAGTTCGGGCTGGTATTACTGGTAAAGAACTTGATGCAGTTTGTCGTGATTATATTAAAGAACATGGATATACCAAGGAATTTAATCATGGTACTGGACATGGCGTAGGTCTTGAGATTCACGAAGAACCAGTAGCCAATACTAAATCCGATACGGTATTTACAGAAAATATGATCATTACGGTAGAACCTGGCATTTATATAACAGGTACTATCGGATTGAGAATAGAGGATAGTGTCATCGTCAAATCTGACGGCTATGAGGTGTTGACACATAGTCCAAAAGAGTTAATTGAAATAGGTATTTAGAAGGAGAAGAGTTAGATGATTTCCAGTAATGATTTTCGTCCAGGTGTAACCGTTGAAATTGACGGTAATGTATGGCAAGTAGTTGATTTTCAACACGTTAAACCAGGTAAAGGTGCTGCATTCGTACGTACTAAAATGAAAAACTTGCAAACTGGTTCTGTAGTTGAGCGTACATTTAATGCAGGTGAAAAAGTGCCTAAAGCACATGTTGATCGTCGTCGTATGCAATACTTATATGAATCTGATGGCTCTTATACATTTATGGATAACGAAACTTATGATCAAGTTGAACTTACCCTTGAACAATTAGGTGATGCTAAAAACTTCCTTCTTGAAAATATGGAAGTATCCATCATGTTCTTCCAAGGTATCGTAATCGGTATCGATTTACCTGTAGCTGTTGAACTTCGCGTAGTTGAAACAGATCCTGGTATCCGTGGCGATACTGCAACTGGTGGTAATAAACCAGCCGTATTAGAAACAGGCTACACTGTAAAAGTACCTCTCTTCATTGAAGTAGATGATGTACTTCGTATTGATACTCGTACAGGACAATACATCGAACGTGCCTAATACTCATTGATATGTATTGGGGCAAGATCTTTTCATGGAATCTTATTCCCCATATATCGTAACATTTGCACTGTAAGCACTTGTCGTCTATGTAATTATATATAGGGACAGGTGCTTTTTTTGAAAGAGGCCAGTATGACCAAGAAAAATACTGAACTAGAGTCTGGTAAGATTAAGATTAACGATGATGTATATGCTACAATTGTAACAATGACAGCGCTTGACACAAAGGGAATTCATCATATGAGTTCCACCTTTAATGA
Source organism: Veillonella sp. AF13-2 (assembly GCF_003603295.1). Lineage (NCBI taxonomy): Bacteria > Bacillati > Bacillota > Negativicutes > Veillonellales > Veillonellaceae > Veillonella > Veillonella sp. AF13-2. Next base: position 512,740 of record NZ_QTMT01000001.1, on the reverse strand, counting down.
TGGCGTTAACACTTTTTTTAGACGTAAATCCGATCATGAAGGTGTTAAGATATCCTTTAACGATGAAGGAGCAATATCAGTTACGCTATATGTGTGCATTCAGTATGGATATCGTATTCCTGATGTTGTTTTACGTCTACAAGAGCGCATTAAAACTGCTTTAGTCTCTTATACAGAAATTGAGGTTCAAACTATTGATGTAGTTGTACAAGACATTATTTTTGATGATTTAGTAACACCTCAACAGCCATAGGAGGTATCTCTATGAGTTCAGATAATCAATTAAATTATGGTTTAGACACGGATACCATTGATATTGCAGATTCTGTCATCATTGATGTAGCAACAAAAACTTTAGGAACCATTCCTGGTATTCATTCTTTAAGCCCACGCTTTTACGATGAGTTGGTAGAGGGTATTACCCATGCTTTTGGTCAGCGTAGCTTACCTGGTATCAATGTAAAGCATCGTAAAGGTTTTATTGAAATTAACATTTATATTAAAGCATTGTATGGATATAATCTCATTGAATTATCGAAACAATTGCAATTAGAAATCAAACAAACCTTAAAAAATATGCTAGATCTTGATCATATTAAGGTTGATGTGCATATTGAAGGTATTGTAAAAGAAAAGGAGCCAGTTTTACATGGTAACTAAGCGAAATCGGCGAGAGGCTCGTCAATACGCATTCCAAATGTTATATGCCAATGAATTTCATACTGATCAAAATGATGTTCAATTTCCCGAAGGAAACATTCATAAAGCAATGGATAAAGCATATGCAAATAGTATTATAGAGGGTGTACTATCAAATGTTGAAGCAATTGATGCTACATTACAGCCATTCTGTAAATCTCGTAAAGTAGCAAATTTAGATAAGGTGGATCGTTCTATCTTACGTATTGCTGTTTGGGAAATGACCAATAAAGTGGAACCTTTAGAGCCATCTATTGCTATTAATGAAGCCATTCAATTAGCTAAAGAGTTTGGCTCTGATGCATCTTATAAATTAATTAATGCAATCTTAGACGCATATAATAAGAGTAAATAATGAAACGATATTACTTAGGCATTGATACGAGTTGTTACACTACAAGTTGTGCCATTGTAGATAGCGACTTTCACATAGTAGGGGAAGCACGTAAAATCTTAGAGGTAAAACTAGGTGAGCGAGGACTACAACAATCAAATATGGTCTTTCAGCATACAAAGGCATTGCCTAAGTTAATGTCAGAGTTGCCTCAGGTACCAATTAGAGGCATAGGTGTTAGTGGCTTTCCGCGCCGTGAAGAACGCTCTTATATGCCTGCCTTTATGGTCGGGTTAGGACAGGGGCAAACCTTGAGTCATCTTATGAATGTGCCTTTACATATTTTTGCACATCAAGAGAATCATATATTAGCTGCTTTGAGGGATTTAAAAAATATTCCTAATGACCCATTTTTGGCATTACATCTATCAGGTGGCACGACAGAACTAGTATATTGCCATTATCAAGGAAACGGTATTTTTGAATCTCACATCGTTGGCGGTTCTAAAGATTTACAAGGGGGGCAATATGTTGATCGCATAGGTGTCGCGTTGGGCTTACCATTTCCTGCAGGTAAACATTTAGAGGCATTAGCATTACAAACTACAGAATATGAACCATTGCCATCATCTGTAAAAGACGGATGGATTAGCTTTGCCGGTCCTTGTAGTGCTGCTATGCGACGTATAAATAATGCTATGAGTGATATAGATAAATCTAAGTTAGCTAGAGCTGTTTTTACTTCCATTGGAAATGCTCTTGAAAAAATGATTACTTATCATACTAAAGAGAAATCTGTACGTGCACTCATTGCTGTAGGTGGTGTGATGAGTAATAGTTTACTTCGTAAGCGGATGGAAACCTATTGTAAACGAAATCATCTCCAATTACATGTGGCGCAGCCACAATTCTCTGTTGATAATGCCACAGGTAATGCTTTTGGTGCTGCTTATTTACAAGAATCTAGAGGATAATCGTGAATGTATTAACCATTACACAATTAAACAATCTCATAAAACGTACTTTAGATCGTGAATATCTATTAAAGAATGTATATGTAAGTGGGACCATTATTAATGCAAAACGTCATAGTAGTGGTCATATGTATTTTTCTTTAAAAGATGAGGAATCTGCTATTGATGTGACAATGTGGTCTAGTACAGTCATGCAAAAGGGACTAGCTAATGCCATTCAAAATGGTTTGTTAGTAACTGTAAAAGCATCTGTTAACTTTTACAATAAAATGGGCCGTTTAAATCTCATTGCATCAGATATGCAAGTAGGTGCTAAAAGTCCGTTACAGCTCGAATTTGACGCTCTAAAACGAGAGTTAACTGCTTTGGGGTACTTTGATGATAGCCATAAAGTAGGTTTACCCTATATGGCGAGTTGCATTGGTATTGTTACATCCCAATCTGGTGCTGTATTACATGATATTCTACATGTTAGTAAACAACGCAATCCACTAGTTCAATTTAAATTGTTTTCCGTTCCTGTACAAGGTAGTACCGCAGGCCCAATTATAGCAAAAGGAATTGCTACGGCAGATGCTGATCCAGATATTGATGTCATCATCGTTGGTCGTGGCGGTGGATCTATGGAGGACTTGTGGTGTTTCAATGATAGAGTTGTTGTAGAGGCAATTTATAATGCTCATACACCAATTATTTCGGCGGTAGGTCATGAAACAGATTACACCTTATGTGATTATGTAGCTGATGTACGTGGTGCTACGCCTAGCCATGCTGCAGAAATGGCAGTACTTCCAATTACTACATTACAAGATCAGTTGACAGAAAAAGAAGAGTATTTACACGAATATATACACTATACACTACAACAAAAACGTACAGATTTAACATTGCTCTTTAATCGAAAACTTGGCATTCCAGCTCTGCAATTTTTACATAAGCAAAAATCACACTTACAAGAGCTTTCACAAACTCTAACTAATGCAACTAAAGAACGATGTAATGCAGAGAGACATAGCTTAGCATTATTGGCACAACAGTTAGAGTCACTAAATCCATTACAAATGATGATTAAAGGTTTTGCAAAGGTTGAGTATGATAACAAACCTATTACTTCGGTTGCCCAATTACAACCAAATGATGATATACGAGTTACACTAGCTGATGGTTATATTACTGCTACGGTAAAGGAGGCGCACAAGGATGCCCGCATCACTAAAAAGTTATGAGAAAAAATATAAGGCCTTAGAAGATATTGTTAAGCAATTAGATGATGGGGATATGACCATTTCTGAGCTTTTATCACAATATAAAAAGGGCTTAACTTTGGTAAAAGAATGTGCTGAAATGCTCGATTCTGTTGAAGATGAAGTACAACAAATTATCGAAGAAGTCCGCATCAGCGAATAAGGAGATTCTATGTTCAAAGATTATTTAGCATCTAGCAAACAAAATATTGAACAATGGTTAGGCGAAGTACTTAATAGCCCAAATCAAGAATTTGAACAACTTTATGAATCTATGAATTATAGTTTAATGCAAGGTGGCAAACGAATACGACCTATTTTAACTAAGGCTATGTTGGAAATGCTTCATAAAGAGCCAGCTGATTATAAGGAATTTCTATGTGCTATGGAGTGTATCCATACGTATTCATTAGTTCATGATGATTTACCAGCTATGGATGATGATGATTATCGCAGAGGTAATTTGACCAATCACAAAGTATACGGTGAGGGACTTGCTATTTTAGCCGGTGATGGGTTATTAACATATGCCTTTCAATTGATGACTTCAAATACAGTTGCTAGTGCACAGCAAAAACTAGATGCTATACAATGTGTTGCTACTGCGGCTGGTCCAGAAGGTATGGTTGGGGGACAAGCCTTTGATTTGCTCAGTGAAGATAAACATATTCCTTTAGAAGAATTAAAGGTTTTACATAGTGGTAAAACAGGTGCACTATTTAACGCTTCTGTAGAATTAGGTCTTATTCTTGGAAGTGCTAATAATACTACGCGAACAGCCCTTATGGAATATTCTAATTGCCTGGGATTATTATTCCAAATTACTGATGATATTTTAGATGTAACCGGTACTATTGAAGAATTAGGGAAAACACCTGGTAGTGATATTCGCCAACATAAATCTACCTATGTATCTTTACTAGGTTTAGATCAAGCAAAACATCAAGCCTACTTAGTAGGTAGCCAAGCTCATGATGCGTTAAACTTGGTTTCTTATGATACAACTATACTATCAGCATTAATTGATTATCTTTTAGAACGTACGAATTAATGGGTATTACCTGTAGAAGGTATAAACAATGATTGATATATTACCACAAATAGCACATAATTATATCGCACAAGCTGCATTTTGGGGCTGGTTTACGGCTCAAGCTATCAAATTTGTATGGCAACTCTTAAGACATGGTAAATTCCGACCAGAGCGCCTTGTTGGATCTGGTGGTTTTCCAAGTTCACATACATCATTTGTAATTGCTACAACAACAGCGATTTACCTTAAAAATGGTGTAACGGATCTATTTATATTATCCTTAGTATTTTCAATTGTTGTTATGTATGATGCGTCTGGTGTACGATTAGAGGCAGGACGACAAGCTCAAATACTTAATCAAATTGTAGATTATTTTACCAAAAAGAATATACCTGTTGTCATTACACGTAAAGAAGCATTAAAAGAGTTGTTGGGACATACACCTATCGAAGTATTTGGTGGTTTAATTCTCGGTATTCTTGTGGCCTTTATTCAGTTTTATTGTATTTATCATGGTGTAATATGAACAATAAAGAACGATTAGATATACTCCTCGTTAATCGAGGCCTTTTTGAAAGTAGAGAAAAAGCAAAAGCAGCTATTATGGCGGGCCTTATATTTATGGATACTACGCGCATAGATAAAGCAGGCACCAAGATTCCTGCGGATGCTAATATTATTGTTAAAGGCAATACCCTACCTTATGTAAGCCGTGGAGGACTTAAATTAGAAAAGGCTATTCAAACTTACCCTATCGATTTACATGGGGTTGTGATGATTGATATAGGAGCTAGTACAGGTGGTTTTACAGATTGCGCATTACAAAACGGTGCGTCTAAGGTCTTTGCCATCGATGTAGGATATAATCAATTAGCTTGGAAATTACGCCAAGATTCACGTGTAATTAATATGGAGAAACAAAATATCCGTACTGTTACCGCTGAACAAATAGGTGAACTTGTTGATTTTATTTCTATTGATGTAGCATTTATTTCTTTAGACAAAGTTTTACCAGTAGCTACTAATTTATTAAAAGATACGGGCTCACTTGTGGCCTTAATAAAACCACAATTTGAGGCTGGTAAAGAAAATGTTGGTAAGGGCGGTATAGTGCGAGATAGTGAAATCCATAAAGAGGTTTTACATCGTATTCTACACGTTGCGTATGATTGTGGATTGTATACACATGGCTTAACTTTCTCACCAATTAAAGGTATGGAAGGTAATATAGAGTTTTTAGGTTATTTTAAAAAGTACGAAGAAGGGGCCTTAACCATTGATGATACTTTGATTGATACAGTGGTTGCAGAAGCCCATTCATTATAGGAGATTACTATGCGTATCGGATTCTTCCCCAATATGGGGAAAAGCAATATTATGGCAGTTCTAAAAATGGCTGCACATATTTGTAAAGATGAAGGTATCGAAGTATTTTTGCCAGATGATCTCGAATCAGATGCACCTGCACGAGTACTTAAGATTCCTGAAACTCATATTTTAAGTCGCCCAGAAATCTTCAAACAAATAGATATTGCCTTTAGTTTTGGTGGTGATGGTACCATCATCCATCTTGCAAGACAAATTTATCCATATAATGTACCTGTTTGTGGTATTAATCTTGGCGAACTAGGTTTTTTAAATCAAATTGAAATTCATCAAATGCAAAGTCATATTAAACGTATTGCTAATGGTGATTATAATATTGAAAAGCGCGGACATTTATATGCTTATATAGAACGTCATGAGGGTAAAGAGGAAGAACTAGTTCCTATCATTAACGAAATTGTTATCACTCGTGCTGAGCCTGCTAAAATGGCTCGAATTAATATGTCCATAAATAATCAACACACACAAATGTATCCATCGGATGGTTTAATTATTTCCTCTGCTACAGGTTCTACCGGCTATAATCTATCGGCTGGTGGTCCAATCATGAAACCAGATAATCGATCTATCATTGTCACCCCAGTAGCACCACATTTAATTCAAGGTGTAAGCCTTGTTTTAGAGGAACATGATACGATTCAAATTACAATGCCGGAAAGAGAACCACAATTACATATTTGTATTGATGGTACATTTGACTATACTTTTACAAATAAAGAAACCTTACATATAAGTTCTAACCCTGTATATTGTTTATTTGTACGATTCAAGGATCAATGTTTCTTTGGTACTTTATTTAAAAAGTTAGCATCTCGTCGAGATGAATTGTTATAACCAAATCTCAAGTGGGGTGGTTTTGTGATTAACATTAACAATGCTGTTCAATTCCAACATTTAATCTGGGATCGATGCATGGAAAATGCCAAAGTGGTAGTAGATGCTACATGTGGTAATGGCCATGATCTTTTATACCTTTCTAAACGGGCACAAAAAGCATGCCATCTATATGGAATTGATATTCAAATGAAAGCTATTAAAACTAGCAAGGAGCTTTTACAATCAAATGATATTGCGCCAGAAGTGAGTTTAACGTTTATTCATGACTCTCATGATTTGGCGGTAGCTCATCAATTAAAGGATGAAGTTATTGATTTAATGATTTTTAACCTAGGATATTTACCTGGAGGAGATCACCAAGTTGTAACAAAACCGCATCAAACCATTGATGCCATAAATGAAGGTTTACACAAACTTTCCAAGTCTGGAGTTATTACAATAGTTGCTTACCCTGGAACAACAGAGGGATTTGAAGAAATGCAGTCTCTTAAATCGTATTTATCAGATTTAGATCAGAAAATATATAATGTATGTCACTGGCATCCGATGAACCAAATACATAATCCACCTGAGTTATTTATATTGCAAAAACGATAAAACGAAATATATCTTTATTCATTATGAATAAAACTCATACTCAGTTAGTAAAACCCCCTTTATAGGGGATTTTAATTATACATGTATATTTTTTTATTTTTAAATTATTAATTCCCTATAAATAGATGAACCTTATGAGCTATGAATTTGCACGTTATCAATATATAGAATATTAACAATATTTTAAATATTAATATAATATGCATAAGACGTATAATATATGCGATTTATACCATATATTAATTATGAATATATGGTATAATATTATCAGAAAGATACTATTCTCTTTTATGTGCAAGGTTTAAAAAAGGGAGTTCAAAATGAAACGCTATCGCTATAACAAAATTAAAGAGATCGTGCAGTCCAAGGCGATTGAAACACAAGAGGAATTAGCTGCGGCTTTACTAGAAGAAGGTATTGAAGTTACACAAGCTACAGTTTCTCGTGATATTAAGGAATTAATGTTAATCAAAATTCCTACAGGCGATGGACATTATCGTTATGCATTATCTCCAGAGGAAAATGTAGTTTTATCTCGTAGTCGTATTAACCGACTATTCCAAGATTCTTTGATTAAGGTTGATCACAGTTTAAACCAAGTTGTATTACATACAATCCCTGGTTCTGCTCAATCTGTAGCATTTTCTATCGACCATGCAAAATGGACTGAAATTATTGGTACATTAGCAGGGGACGATACTATTTTGTTAATTGCAAAATCTGAAGCTGAAGTTCCAGCAATTTTAGCGAAAATTCAAGATTTAATGAAGGACTAATAATATGTTAACGCAAATGAGCATTCGCAACTTTGCGTTGATTGAGCAAATGAATATTTCATTTAATGATGGCATTACTATCTTTACCGGCGAAACTGGGGCAGGGAAATCCATTCTTATGGATGCCTTTAGTATCCTATTAGGAGAACGCGCAAGTAGCGAGTTTATTCGTCACGGTAAAGATAGTTTTGTTATTGATGGAATATTTGATATTGCTAATCACCAAAGTATTCAAGACCTATTAGAGTCTAAAAATATCATGATAGAAGAAGGCCAGTTAATTCTATCTAGATCCTTTAACCGTAATGGCAAATCTAGTATATTGGCTAATGATCAACCAATACCTTTAAAAGCTTTAAAGGAGATTGGTCAATACTTAGCAGATATTCACGGACAATATAGCAACCAACGTTTACTAGACGCTGATACACATCATGAATATTTAGATACTTTTAATAAAGAAGGAAAAGAAGCCTATAAAACTTATACTGATGCGTATAAAATGTATAAGAAAGCAAAACAAGATGTAGATTATTTACAAGAAAATATGTCTGAGCGAGCCCGGGAGCTTGATATGCTTAGATACCAAATCGACGAAATTGAAGATGCTGGTCTGAGTGTTGGTGAAGATGTAACTATTGCTGAAGAACTTAACCGTCTTGACAGTTTTGAACATATCGATAAGGTATTAGGTTCTTGTTATGATGTCTTTTATAATGGACGTCAACCATTACTTGATACGATTAACTCGATTAAGGTAGAGGTTAATGATCTAGTAAAATATGACAGCGAGTTAAAAGAAGTCTCAGAAATGGTGGACTCTGCTTATTTCCAACTAGAAGAAGCTGCACAATCTTTAGATCGTTACAGGGATACTATCAGCTACGATGAAGAGCGTTATAAGTATTGCCAAGACAGAGATACCACAATTTATAGCTTAAAGAAAAAATATGGTGAAACCGTAGAAGATATTCTAGCATACGAAGAAAAGGCGCAATCTCGTTTAGAAGAACTAGAAGGCCTTGTATTTGCTCAAGATGAATTAGAAACACGTCTTGAAGAAGCAAAAAAGGTAGCAGAAGAAGCGTTAACAGTTTTACACGAGGTACGTCAAAAAAATGCAAAAGATATTGCTACGGCCTTACATCAAGAATTAGTGGATCTAGGGATGCCCAAAGGGGATATTCAATTTCATATTGAAGAGGGGACTGAGTTATCCTCATTAGGTGCAAAGTCTATTGAAATGCTATTCTCTGCGAATAAAGGGGAACAGTTATTACCTCTACATAAAGTAGCATCCGGCGGTGAGTTAGCTCGCATTGCATTAGCCTTTAAATCAGTATTCCGCAGTGACGCTTTTAAAACTATGGTATTTGACGAAATTGACGTTGGTATCAGTGGTGATATAGCACTTAAGGTGGCAGAAAAAATACTTAATTTATCTAGAACAAATCAAGTATTTTGTATTACTCATTTGCCTCAAACTGCAAGTATTGCGAAACAACACTATCATCTATCTAAAATCGAGCAAGATGATCGTACAATCTCTACATTAGTAGTCTTAAATGAGGACGAACGAGTAACACAAATCGCGTCTATGATGTCTGGTAAGGGAATGTCTGCTACAGCACTTGCGGCGGCGAAAGAACTTATTGACCATTTTAATTGACTAAAATCGCATAATTACTTATACTAATAGTATTAAATGAATATGTTGATAGAGGTGCGAGTATTAAGAGTAATCATGAGGAGTAGGCATGCATTGATCCATGATAAAAGGGATGCTTGCCGAAGTTCGATGATTGCGACTCATCGTTCTGGTTGTCTATTTAATAGATAGACAACTGTCATCAATCTTGTATTGGTGGAGTGCTATCATTGAGCTTTTCATAAGAGTATATATAGCTATATAATCTATAAGGCCAGTGGATGCATCCACTGGCTTTTTTGGAGGTATATATGATTCGAGTAATGGTAAATGGCGCTGGCGGCAAAATGGGTCGTGAAGTGGTCAAAGCAGTACATAACGATCCTGATTTAACATTAGTTGGTGGTATTGATCCGACTAAGGCAGGGGAAGATGTAGGCTCTGTAGCAGGAATCGAACAATTAGGTATCAAGATGAATGCCTCCATTGATGAGGTATTAGATATAAATAAACCTGATGTGATTGTAGATTTCACTAATCCTGCAGTTATTTATGAAAACGCGAAGAAAATGTTATCCGCTGGTATTCATGTAGTCATCGGTACTACAGGATTGACTGCAGAACAACGTGATGAACTTGATACAATAGGTCGTTCCAATCAAGCAAATTGCTTAGTGGCGCCAAACTTTTCTCTTGGGGCGGTAATGATGATGAAAGTGTCTGCAGAGCTCGCTCCATATTTCCCTAATGTAGAAATTATAGAATTACATCATAATCACAAATACGATGCGCCTTCTGGCACAGCTATTTTAACAGCTAAATTGATTAACGATGCTAAACAAGCTGCTAAGGTAACTGCTGATGAGGATTTAACTCGTGAAAGCTTACCAGGTGCTCGTGGTGCTAAGGTTGACGATGTAACAATTCATAGTGTACGCCTTCCAGGTTATGTGGCTCATCAAGAAGTTTTATTTGGTGGTTATGATGAAACATTAACCATACGTCATGATAGCTTAAGCCGTTTATCTTTTATGCCAGGCGTAGTATTAGCATGTAAAAAAATTAGTTCTAAAACTGGCTTAACATACGGTTTAGAACATTATTTATAATATTTGTGCAAGGAGATGTATCAATGAAAAAACCTAATATTGCAATTCTAGGTGCTACTGGTGCAGTAGGTGCTGAATTTATTACACTTATTGAAGAACGTAACTTTCCTTATGAAAACTTAAAACTATTAGCTTCCGCTCGTTCTGCAGGTACAGAACTTACTGTGAATGGTAAAACATATATTGTAGAAGAAGCAAAACCTGAATCTTTTGATAATATTGATATTGCGCTATTTGCAGGTGGCTCTATATCTAAAACATTAGCGCCAGAAGCCGCTAAACGCGGTGCTATTGTAATCGATAACTCTAGTGCATTCCGTATGGATCCTGAAGTTCCACTCGTAGTACCAGAAGTTAACCCAGAAGATATTTTGAAACATAAAGGTATCATTGCAAATCCTAACTGCTCTACAATTATCATGAGTTTAGGATTAAAACCGCTTCATGATATCTCTCCAATTAAACGTGTAGTTGTAAGTACATATCAAGCTGTATCTGGGGCAGGTAAAGAAGGTATTGAAGAACTTGAAAACCAAGTAAAACAATATACAGCCGGCGAAGAAATGACTGCAAACTTATTGCCAACAGGTTCTGCGCCTAAACATTATCCTGTAGCATTTAACCTTTTACCACAAATTGATGTGTTCTTGGACAATGATTATACAAAAGAAGAAATGAAGATGGTTTACGAAACACAAAAAATCCTTCATGACGAAACTATTCAAGTAGTTCCTACTACAGTGCGTGTTCCTGTATATCGTTCCCACTCTGAGTCTGTCTTGGTAGAAACAGCGGAGCCTGTATCTGTAGAGACTTTCAAAGCAGCATGTGAAAAATTCCCTGGTTTACAAGTTAAAGATAATCCTGCTGAACAAATTTACCCTATGCCATTGTATACATCTAATCAAAACGACTGTGAAATTGGTCGTATTCGTAAAGACTTATATAATGACAAAGGTATGAACTTCTGGATTGTAGGGGATCAAATTCGTAAAGGTGCAGCTCTTAACGCGTTGCAAATTGCTGAGTACTTGGTGGAAAAACAAGCATTTTAATCTATCAAGGGGAGGACATATATGAAAACCTTTGGTCGAGTGTTAACAGCTATGGTGACATCCTTTAATAATGATGGATCCGTAAATATTGAAAATTGTGTTGCTATCGCCAATCATCTGTTAGATAATGGCTCTGATGGTCTTGTGGTTTGTGGTACAACGGGTGAAAACCCAACTATGTCTAGAGACGAAAAATTAGCTCTATTTAATGCGATTGCAAAAGAATGTGGACATAAAGGTTCGATTATTGCTAACGTAGGTAGTAACGATACAATGGCTTCTGCAGAATTTGTAAAGGAAGTCTCTAAAATCGATGGTATCGATGGTTTGCTAGTTGTAGTACCTTATTACAATAAACCGAACCAACAAGGCCAATATTTGCATTTTAAAACTATTGCAGAAGCTACTACATTGCCAATTATGGTGTATAATGTACCAAGTCGTGTGGGGACAGGTATTTTCCCAACTACCTTAGTTCAACTACATAACGAATATCCACATATTTGTGCTATCAAAGAGGCAAGTGGTAATTTAATGATTGCTTCTGAAATTAAGCGCTTAATGCCTGGAGATGATTTCATGGTTTATAGTGGGGATGATGGTCTTACATTACCGATGCTTTCTATTGGAGGATGTGGGGTAGTATCCGTAGTATCTCATATTGCAGGCAAAGATATGAATGCTATGATTCAAGCTTATGAATCTGGCCATAACTACGAAGCGATTCGTATTCATCAAGCTTTATCAGAAATTATAAAAGCGATGTTCATCACCACAAATCCGATTCCTGTTAAATATGCAGCCCGTAAAATTGGCTTACCTGTGGGAAAATTTAATTTACCAATGTGTGAACCAACGGCTGATGAAGCAGCATATATTGATAAAGCTTTAGCAGAATATTTACAATAATATATAAATAATCATAAAACCAGTAACTACTATGTAGCTACTGGTTTTGTTTTATATGTCTTATATTTGTTACTAATCTTTATAGTCTAATAACCAAAAATATAATGTGTAAACTTTTTATTATGATATAATTGCACTGGAGATAGTATTTTCAACTATACTCTAGTCTACTGTTAATTCATGATAAACAGAAATTTGTGATATTTCGAATCGACCATAAGGCGATTACATTAAAACACAAGGAGTTTAACATGGAACTAACAATGTTAAAAGGTAAAATTCACAGAGCTACTGTGACACAAGCAGAACTTGATTATGTGGGGAGCATTACTATAGATACAGATCTTTTGAGTGCATCTGGAATACGAGAATATGAGCAAGTTCAAATTGTAAATATTAATAATGGAGCACGATTTAGCACATATACTATAGCCGGAGAAGCCGGTAGTGGTGTTATATGTTTAAATGGAGCTGCTGCACGACATGTACAAGTACATGATAAAATTATTATCATGTGTTATGCACAGTTGAATGAAACTGAAGTTGAGAGCCATAAGCCTCTCGTTGTATTTGTAGATACAAACAACAAGATAAGTCATATAAAAAACTATGAGAAACATGGTTTATTAGTTGATCAAAATTAATTGTTATTGATCGAATTACAGTAGACTGTATAGGACTATCTTCGTATTTACAATAAACGGAGGAATTACTATGGAACATGTACTTACAATTGAAAATGTACGCAATACGATTAATAAATGGAAAAAAGAAGGCTATTCCATTGGTTACGTCCCAACTATGGGGTTTTTACACGATGGGCACGCATCATTAATAGATCAAGCAAGAAAAAATAATGATAAGGTAATTGTCTCTATTTTCGTTAATCCCATTCAATTTGGAGAAAATGAAGATTTAAGCACATATCCACGTGATATCAATAGCGATAAAAAGCTATGTGAATCACATGGTGTGGACCTCATATTTACACCTAGTCCAGAAGAAATGTATCAAGATAAAAAGGCTTTTGTAGATATTGTTGATTTATCTAGTACATTATGTGGCATTCGTAGACCAATTCACTTTAAAGGTGTATGTACTGTTGTAGCAAAATTCTTTAATATTATTCAGCCTACAAATGCATATTTTGGTGAGAAGGATGCACAGCAATTAGCCATTATCCGTAAAATGGTTTTTGATTTAAACTTTCCTGTAAATATTATTGGTGTTCCTATTGTGCGTGAACAAGATGGATTAGCAAAATCTTCTCGCAATACATATTTATCGACTGAAGAGCGTAAGGCAGCAACTATATTATATAAATCTATCCAAAAAGGTAAAGAATCAATTACACCAGGTTGTTCTGCGGATAGCATAATTAATACTATGACAGAAATAATACAGTCAGAGCCTCTTGCTAAAATTGACTATATTTCAGTTGTAGATGCTAATACTATGCAACCAGTTGAAGAGATTAATGCTCCTGTTCTAGTTGCCATGGCAGTATATATTGGTACTACACGTCTAATAGATAACTTCTCCTATGATCCAAATTAGGAGGGAGAGGTTATGAAGCAACTAGTAACACTAAATCAACTGATATCCAAATACTTAATGATACTAATCATAGGCTTTTCTTGTATTGCTTATATAGTGCCTTCATATTTTTCTTGGGCCATAGCGTATACACCATTTTTACTTGGCATCGCTATGTTTGGCATGGGACTAACTATTAAATTTGAAGATTTGTGTAGTATTCTCAGACATCCAAAGGATATTTGTATAGGTGTACTGGCTCAATATACAATAATGCCTTTATTAGCTTGGGGAATCTGTCATATTTTTACATTACCTCCAGATTTAGCAATTGGTGTCATATTAGTTGGCTGCTGTCCAGGTGGAACCGCCAGCAATGTCATCACCTATATTGCTAAAGGTGATGTTCCTTTATCTGTAGGAATGACGATTACTTCAACATTAATAGCACCAATTGTAACGCCTTTACTAATCCTATATTTGGGAGGTACATGGGTAAATGTAGCATTACTACCAATGATAATAACTATGGTAAAAGTAATTATAGTTCCTATATTATTAGGTGCAATCATCCAATATGTTTGTAAATCACGGATTAATACATTAACTAGCGTAAGTCCTATTGTTTCTATGATTGCTATCATATTATTAATAGCAGCCATTATAGCCATTAATAGAGATAAACTTTTAATTTCTGGCCTAGAAACACTAATAGTTGTTGGTATACATAATATACTAGGCATGCTGTTAGGCTTAGGTGTAGGATATATACTTAAATTAAGATATGATAAAACTACAGCATTAGCGATTGAGGTAGGGATGCAAAATAGTGGTTTAGCAGTCACATTGGCGGCAACAAATTTTGCATTAAATCCTTTAGCAACTCTAGTAGGAGCTATCTTTAGTGTATGGCACAATATATCAGGTGCTATTTTTGCTATGCTTCGTAGAGAGAATAGTTTACGTAATATATAAACTTAATAGATACCAAAAAAAACGGCAACCATACGTTGCCGTTTTTTTTCTATATTCTGTCTCGTACAAGACCAATGACAAGACCTTCAATATGACAATCATCTACAATGATTGGATCGAAATCATCATTTTCTGGTTGCAAACGAATATGACCATTTTCTTTATAGAAACGTTTTACTGTAGCTTCATCATCGATACGTGCCACAACAACATCACCATTATTAGCCGTATTTTGATGGCGTACGATGAGCATATCACCTTCATACATACCAATATTCATCATGGATTCGCCTTGAACACGTAGTAAAAAGCAGTCAGAATCACCAGTTAATTGAACAGGTAATGTAAGAGTAGATTCTAAATTTTCTACTGCTGTAATAGGCATACCTGCTTGTACAGTACCAATAAGAGGAACTTGTTTTAAGCCAGCTCCTAAGAACTCAAAATTATCAGAACTTGATGTTTCATTACCATCTACAGAAATAGAAGGTTTTGTATCCTCTAGTACTGTAATAGCGCGATTTTTATTAGGATCCCGTTTAATATAACCAAACTTTTCAAGAGCATTCAAATGAGATTGCACTGTAGAAGTAGAACTAAGGCCTACATTGGTACAGATTTCTCGAACAGTAGGACAACGATATTCATTATGTAAAGATTCCTTAATAAAATCTAATATACGGCGCTGTTTTGTATTAATATCTGTAGCAGGGCGTCTCACGATGAACCTCCATAGTCAATGTAATGTCAAAATAATTTTAATATGTATATGCGTAAAAATTTACTCATTTTGTACTATATAATAAAAACATAAGATAATTACTTATCTTATATACCTATTATAGGCAATTTCAAAAATTTTTGCAAACATTTGTTCTAAAACACTTGACCGAACATTCGTTCGTGTGCTAATATAAGCATGTAAACAAACAAATGTTCTCAGATATTATGTTCGATGTAAATGTGAGGTATGAGATGAAAAATATATTGATGATGGTAGGAATGTGCTTAACAATCTTATTCGGCTATAATATGACAAATCCTGTAACAGAAGCAAACACACATGCTATCCGTGAAGTAAAAGTACAAGGAGGTGATACGATGTGGGATATTGCAGCTCGCACAGCTCATAAAGATATGGATGTTCGTGAAATGGTATATGCTATGAAGGAACTCAACAAAATTGATGACTCTGGTGCATTAGTTCCTGGTACAGTTTTAAAAGTACCGGTTAAGAAAAATGATAGTCCTGTTAGAGCTTTGGACTATGTGGCTCAAAACTAAATATATTGGTCCTCTAATACAGGAAAAGGAACAATGCGTGGAATGGAAGCACCTATAGTATTAACTAGGATATATCCTATAAATTGGAAAGAATATTCTAAAGTTGATGATACTAATAGTGGTACTTTTATGTATCTTGTAAATAGGATAAGTAAATAAAATTAGGAGATAGATTATGTTTAAACCAATTCGTATAAAGATAAATGAAATAGACCATAGTGCTGCAGAAGCTTTATTACAATCTAATCGTCGTGGAATTATTGCCATGAATGGTGTTGAGGGTTATCCTTATGCTATTCCTATTAATTATTTTTATGATTGTGATAATAAAAAGATTTATTTTCATGGAGCTAAAGCTGGTCATAAAGTAGAGTCATTGAAAACTTCAGATAAGGTATGTTTTACCGTATATGGTAATGAGAGAATTGATGAATCTGAATCCTGGGCGCCGTATGTACAAAGTGTAGTCGTATTTGGAAGATGTCGTTTGCTAGAGGCAGGTTCAGAATCTATAGATCGATTAAAAGAATTTGCTATGAAATATTATCCTAGTGAGCAGCTTGTAGACAAAAATATTGCTCATGCTGGTAGAGCAGTTCAAATGTTTGAAATCACCATTGAACATATGAGTGGTAAACAAGTACAAGAGAAATAATAGATTAGCCCTTCGTTTATACGAAGGGCTTTTACTATACACTCATACTTATAAATGTAATATAATGTAATTAGTGATAATCATTTTAAATATATAGTTCTTAGGAGAGAGTCATGATACAGTTAAAAGATTTAGGTACCTTTGAATCTGTACCTGAAATAGTAATAGATATCGTAAAAGGCAATATCGTAGCTTTAGAAAATGCATTAGCAGAGGGTTGGGATATTAATATACCTATAGAAATTGGTGAGTATAGTGAGCATACACCTTTAGAATTAGCTCTTGTTATGTGTTGCTTGCCAAGTATTCAATGGTTAGTCGATAATGGCGCTGATCTAAATGATGAGGAAAATCCAAGTTTTTTGCTTGCTGTTAGATATGGGAATCAAGCGATTATCGATTACGTCGTAGAACATGGTGCTAATGTTCACGCCTTGAACCGTGTGAAAGTAGATGCCTTTCAAGCTGCCTTATATGGCAAGAAATATAATCACTTACAGATTATTCATGACTTAGGCCATACGGTACAGAAATATGGCGGTAAAGCTTTCAGAAATGCCATTACAGATAGAAATTATGATGTTCTAGATTTCTTTATTCGTAATGGTGTAGATATTAACTACAACAAGCCTGATTCTGTGTATCCCTTTAAGCCAACCCCATTGTGTGTAGCAGCACGGTATGTGGATTTAAAAATGTGTAAGTATTTGGTAGAACATGGCGCTGATGTGACCATCACAGAAAAGGATGGTATGCGTCCCTATAGCATTGCTATTGAAAAGGGCGATATGGAAATGGCAGAGTATTTTAAATCATTAGAGCCTGCTGAGTTCCATGATATACAAAATAAAATGGATCAATTAAAGCCATTTAAACTACCAAAGGCGTTAGTATCGTTTTTAGAGGGAGATACTCTCTATTTTGAATTGCCAGACTCTGATTTTATATCTATAGAGTTCTTCTCACTTACTGATACGATTCTATTTAAATTAGGTCGCCGTAATGTATTACGTTTATCTAAAGAACTAGGTGAGTATAATGATTGGCAAATTGTGTGGGACCCTAAGTCTAAAAAGATTTCTTGTTATGATGTAGAACATCAAGAACTACGAGAGCTTTGTAAATTTGAAGAGTTTATGTCCGATATGGCAGGTCAATTAGAAACCTTGTTTTAGGGGATATCGTAAAGGAGAGGCAATACATATGACACATACATTTGAGAAAACATATACGGATTGGTCCATTGATGTAGGCACCTATAAATATGAAGGTATTACACTGAATGAAGTTGAACAAAATCTGTATGCTATTGAAGACCAAGAGCAAGACTTTGTAGTTATTTCTCCATCAAAGGCAATCTTCATAGATAATAAACTATATAACTTTGTACAGGTTTGTAGTGATCAAGATACCGATTTATTACATATAGAGCTTAGTGTAACTAATGATGGTGACCGAGGCGCCATCATATATGGTAAGAATGAGCTGGGCCATCAAGAGGTATTACAGATAATAGAAGATTTTATTGCTCATCGTAAGGTTCCTACATTAGATAGTTGGGAAATCGTGTTAGATTTAAGACCTGAGATAGAAAGCCTGTAAAGGATACTGTGGAGCTTATTATGCTATATACACCGAATAACCTTTTGTATAAGTATATTCGCTATCGATTTAGACGGATTCAGATAGAATGTAATATGGTATACGATGTAACACCAGAGGAAGAAGATGAGATTTGCCGTGATCTGTTAAAAAAGAGAGCGAAGATATTGATTCCAGTTGGCATAGTATATTGTTTGATCTTTGCTGTAAGTTTCGTTTGGCTATTAGGAACAAGTGAGGAATTAAACCCGCTAATGCAATGGGAGATAAAAGTCTTTGACTATGTCACACCCATTTTAAATAATATCGATTTTAAGTGGTATGCATATTCACTTGACCTATTGAGAGTAGCACTTATTTTAGCGCCTATAGGGATTATAAATGTATCTCCTTATATCATTTTTTCCTATATGGTTGATACCATTTTGATACGACGCAGGGTAAAAGCTTTAATTAAAGAATATTCCACTGATGAGAAACAATTTGATTGAAGTAACATATTTGACTAGGAGCGAGTATTATGAGTAATCTAAAAAACTTTGATTGGAATGGGTTTTGGAACGATGTTGATTATGCATTTGAATCTTATATAGGTAAACCTGTTACGGATAAGGATATTAAGGATGCTGAATCTGAGCTAGGCTATACATTACCTGCAACATATATTGAATTACTTAACAATCATAATGGCGGTGTATTGAATAAGAACTGCTTTATAAATAATAATGGCGACTGTGTATATGTAACAGGCATATATGGCATCGATAGAGATAAAAAATACTCTCTTATAGGTGAGATGGGTAATGAGTTTTGGATTTCTAAATGGGAGTATCCTCCTATCGGTATCGTTGTAGCCGATACGATTTCTGGTGGGCATGATATGATTTTCCTCGATTATCGTGAGTGTGGTCCTACTGGTGAACCTAAGGTAGTACGTGTTGACCAAGAAGGTGATTACTCAATCACTCTGTTAGCAGATAACTTTGGTGACTTTATTAAGAACTTATATATCAGTATTGAAGAGATTACGGATGAAGAATTTCAATCTTTAAGTGATGAGGAAAAGGTTAAGCTCCTTAATGAACAAGAGGACCTAGATGTTGATCGTACTATGGAGCTGTTAACTAACATCGGTATCGATAATTTGTCGCCTATATTACTAAGCACCTTAGGACGTATGTATAACAATAATGGTCGACCAGAAGAGGCTATCGAGTTATTTGATCGTATAGATGAGGCACATCGTGATTGGTCTTGGTATTATCGTTGTGGCTATGCTCATGCGTCTTTAGCATGTGGTGAAAGCTACGAATCTGAACATGTACAGAAAGCTTTACAGTTAATAGAGACGGCCATGAAAATGACAAAAGAAGACCACTTAGATAAACAACTTGGTTGGTGTTGTGAAGTTGTAAAATATCTATTAACTCAAATTAAGCCAAAAGAGTACAAGGCGGATTATCCTGTAATATTTGAAACCATTGAAAATTTCTACGATAAGAAAAATTGTAAAGATACTACAGAACGTAAAGATACTGAAGCTATTAATGAATATGAAGAAGTTAACTATCCTACATATGATGAAGTCCATTGGGTATTTAATAAACATACGTATAGCAGAGAAGAGTTTTCAAAAGAATACAATAAAGTAGTAGAGAAATATGTAAGTGTATATGTTGAAGGAGCAAGGTGCTAAGGACCAAGGTTGTTATAACTACTTAAAAGATATAATGCGTATAGAGGAATTTAGGGATAAGAGTGATAAATTTATTGAAGGTTATACAATTAAGATAACTAGTGAAATATCTTATCTAAAGCCTCCGACAAAAGTAAATTGTACATACGCCGAATTTTCTATTGAGGAGGGTTCCATTAAAACTGGATGTATGAATACGATTTATAGATATTATCTTAATCAATTGATCTATAATTATCATCTAAATCGTTTTTCAAAGATTGTTGAAATAGGATTATCGACAAACTTATTGGCTTCATTAATATAACGGCGAACCATGTTAACACTATGATGACGTGTTTGTCTCATAATATTACGTTCTTCCACACCATAAGCTGCGGCAGTGGTTGCAAAGCCATGACGTAAACTATGGGCACCATACATAGTTGGATCAAGACCAATGAGAGAAATATATTTCTTTACAATTTCTGCAATCATTTTATCGGATATGGCTGTTTTACGAAGTGACATATTTTTAGTAAAACCTCTAAATACAGGCCCTTCAGTAATACCAGAGGCACGTAACCATTGCTGTAGGGCACGTACTGCGTCTAGAGGAGAACCGGATAGATGAGGAATCGCTACAACAGCACCTTGACCTTCTTGGTCTGCTTTTGAGGATGGTACAAAGATTTCAACACCTTGTGGAGAAAACTGTAGATGTTCTACTGTAATAGCTGCAATTTCACTACGACGAAAAGCACCCATAAAACCAATTAAAAGAATAGCCTTATCTCGTAATAATTGTAATTCGGGTACATCTAGTTTAGTCATACAATCTAGAATATCTTCAATATCCTCTAATAGTACTGGTGTTTTACCTTGTTGAAATGTACCTTTTAAACGTCTAATCCCGCGTAACGCTTGTTTTACAATTGGTGCCATACATGGATTATCCCGATGTCCAGAAGCATTATAATTCTCTGAGATAGCACTAATACGACGAGAGATTGTATTTGCCTTAGCATAATCAGCTAGATCATTTATATAGTTTACTATGGTTTCTGGTGTAGCAGGAAAATAAGATACCTTTTGATAGGTACACCAATCTACAAAATCATCCCAATCCGATTCGTAAGCATCCACAGTATTCTCAGCCTTAGATAACAATATACTTTGTTTAGCTTTCATAGACAACTTGGTACTATTCATAAGCGCATCATTATTACGCAAATAGAAATGTTTTTGTTGTTCCTTAGATTCTGACATAATTCACCCTTACCCCTAAAATTATCAATCTAATTGTACCATAGATTAGACAGTAATATGCTATAATTAGAGAATATGATAACTAATTCGGGAGAGTTTATAAATAATGACAAAGAAATATATTTTAGTAGGAACTATGCTTGTTTTCTTAGGGACGAGCGGCTGTTCATACATTCCAACAGAAAATATTTCTTATGGTGTATATTACAATGATACAGATCTATCTAATACACCTAAGAATGAATTACAAGCTCGCTTACAAGAGTTAAATAGTAAAATCCCTCAAACTATATCTATTGATATGGGCAATAATAAAAAACAACAAGCTACCTATCATGATTTAGGGATCCAAATCGATGCAGATGCTATGGTAAAAGCTATTTCTACATATGGCTATGAAGATGATATATGGACACTACTTTCAAATCGATTTAATGCCTTATTCTACGGTCATCATTTTAAGCCACAATATAAGCTTGATGAGGTAAAAGGTAAAACCTATCTAAGTGAATTGGCTAAAACAATTGATACACCAGGACATGATGCATATCTTACCATTGAAAATGGACAAGTTGTATTCCACCCTGCAAAGGAAGGTAAGCGTATCGACATTGATGCTACCCTTAAGAAATTAAAAGATGATTTACAGGCCGGTGATAGTATTAACTCCTTATCTATGGTATTTACTACACAAAATACCGTAAAAGTAAGTGATGCCGATTTAAAACCATTGAATACTGTATTAGCTTCTTACACTACAGAGTATGATCCTAGTAATGAAAGCAGAACTCATAATATCCAATTAGCATCTGATAAAATAAACGGTACCCTAATTAAGCCTGGTGCACAATTCTCCTTTAACGATGTTGTAGGTGAACGTACTGCAGAGGCTGGCTATGATGATGCACCGGTTATGATTGATGGCAAATTAGTTCCAGGTATTGGCGGTGGCATTTGTCAAGTAAGTTCTACCATATTTAATACAGCTTTACTATCCGGTATGAATATTATCGAGCGTACACCACACTTTGAGCCAGTAGGATATATTCAAGCTGGTCGTGATGCTACAGTAGCTTGGGGCTATTTAGACTTTAAGTTTAGAAATCCTTACCAACAATCTATTTATATCCTTAGTGTTATGAACAACGGAACGTTAACGATCTACATTATAGGTACGGCTCAAGATAAGCCTAAAAATGTTTCTATTTCTGTAGGAGACTATGGCGAAATTCCTAACAAAACTATCACTAGGGTAGATCCTTCATTAAAAGAAAAAGAAGTGCAGGAGGGGCATGTAGGTTTAACAATGAATACGTATAGAACCATTACCTATGGTAACTGGGTTACGCAAACAGATTCCTTTGAATCCGTATATGATCCAGTAGATACGATTATAACAATGCCTCCAGAAGGTACTACTAAAAAAGCAGATAAAAAGAAACCATAATTAAAGATTTTATTAAATATAGCCTAAGCTATTGACCATGATGTATAAATAGTTTAGGCTATTATTTGGATGTAAATGAGAAAGTGATATATACATAGTATAAAGTATATAGAAATCCAATACAGAATATTGAGGATATAATCTACATTCATCCATTCTCAATAATTATCATTTAATAAAATAGAAGAGGAAGTTATGGACTCAATTTTACAATTTGATCACTCCGTGATTTTTTATGTACATGAACACCTTGTATATAGTTTTTTAACGCCAATAATGGCAATTATATCTAAAATAACTAGTAATGGCGCATTATGGATTCTAATCGCATTATTATTGATGATTCAAAAAAAATACCGCGTATTAGGCGTAGCCATAATTATTGCCTTAGGATTTGTATTTATCATCGGTGACCAAGGATTAAAACCTAATGTGGCTCGGTTAAGACCATTTGTAGATTTTCCGAATGTTATGGTACCATTAGAGTCAGCTTTACCAAAAGCGACAAGTTTTTCATTCCCATCAGGCCATAGTTTTGGTTCATTTGCGTCTGCCATGACCATTTACCTAGGCTTGAGCCAAATAGAGCCTCAGAGGCGATATTTAGGGATTTTAGCATTGGTACTGTCAGTAGTAGTAGCATTTTCTAGAGTTTACTTATTTGTACATTATCCAACAGATGTATTAACAGGCTTAGTATTAGGGATCATCGTAGGATTCATCGCTTGGAAGTTAGCAAGAGTTGGTTGGAACTGGTGGACTAACCGTAATAATGATGTAGAATACGAACCATATACATTTAAACGTAAATAAGCTTAATAGCTAAAAAACCATATAACATAAGGAATTGGGCCATTTAGGCCCAATTTTCTTAACATAATTACTTCCGATAATATATCGTTATCGGAAGTAATTTATGTTAAAAACAAAAACTAGCCTATAAGTCTATAAGCTAGTTTATTTTAGTTAATCAAAATAATCAGTAAAAATTAATTATTCTATATGCCAATAAAGTATTATTATTACATAAAATTTATATTGAATTTTTTAGAATCAGATTGTAAAATAGTAATATAAATTATCTAATTAACTCATACTCTTATGGAGGAATTTTATGTGCTGGTGTGATATTGTAAGTAAAGCCAAAATTGGCGGTTTAAAACATTTAGGAAATGGCATGGAGAGTTCTTTAAGATTTCTTGCTGAAATGGTTGTTGGTTTAAGTATTATTCGCGTGTTAGTTAACTGGGTTTTTGGTATCTAATTTCTCAGATGAATATGAACATATTAATAGGCGCTTAGTTTTCTAAGCGCCTTATTTTTATATTTTTTGATTTATAAAATTGGTTCCTTAACTACACCCAGTATATTATTCATATGCTTCACTGCAATCAATGTATTCCATAATAATTTGGCAGATCTGACCATCTTTATCAAATGCCCAGTATACTGGATATAAACCATCGCCAAATCCAGATTGAATCATCGGTACAGTCAATTCTGTATCAGGAATTGTAAAGTTAATCCAATCTCCTTTAGAACGTTGGTATTGTGGATATGCCATAGCATTTAATTGGAATAAATCACTATAATAGTCATCGTATATATTTTTTTCAGGGTAGTTTATATGCCATTGTTCATAAAACTTATTATATATTTCAATTGTTTGTGCATCTACAATTGTAGCTAAACCTGAATCTACAGGAAATCCAATATAGGTATCTCCATCATCTAAATCGGTTAAGTCTTCAGTTCCTTTTAATGCTAATTCATAGTATACAGGTTCATTGCCACTAAAAACAACTCGACTAGCTACATAACGATATTCATTTGGTTCCATTTCGATTATCTTAGTCTCTAACAGATACGTACCTGGTGTTACCTGTCTAAGATATGTATCTGGTTTGCTTGGCAATGTTACTAGAGGATCACAACACGTAATATAACCTGTTGGAAAATTTACCGTCCACATAGGTAATGTGTGTAACGGAAATCCTTTTAACTCTTTTCGGTTAAATAAATCATGATATGGTACGGTAGGTTTTAATTTACCTTCAGAACCTAATCGGTTAAAGGTTTGAATCCATTCGCTAGTTAATTTAGATTGTTCCATATTACTCCTCGGCTTCGTATTTACAATGAATATATTCGCCTTCTAATACTTCATAGGCTGCGGTTTTACGAATAATTTGCTTCACTAATGTATCTAGTTTTGAACCATTAGAATAGTCTGCAGGTGCATAATAACGGATACGATGATGACGCATCATCTTATATACCTTTTCTTTATCTTTCTTAAATGGATCATATACACCTATAGAATGACCCCCATTAGCGTTCACAAGACTCATACAAGGAATATCTGTATCGCTATCTCCAATATAAATCATGTTACGGAACGGCACACGTTGATTTTCAGGCTTAATGTAATCATTAACACCAGTATCATTAATATCGAGAATTCCTTTTTGAATACGGAACAAAAATTGCGTCTTATTCGTATAGTTAATGGCTTGTGCGGGCCAAACAGCTACACCTTTATCATCGAACATAAATGCACTGGCATAGATTTTGGTAAAAGCCCCCTCTTTTGCCATTTCAGTGCCTTCGATCATTTCTTTTAAGCCAGACGAAATAATATAATGTTCAATCTTAACGCCTTGTTCTAAGCCATATTGACGAATGCGTTCAAACCAAGTCCGTACCCCTTCGTATAATTCTACCTGATTGCCGTATTCCATGAGCTTATCTTTTGTTACATAGAAATGGCCTACAGCTTCTTGAATCATTTTGTACATATAGGCTAAGTTATTATCCATATCATGTTTTTTAGCCAATTGATTTGATTCATGCCAAAATTGTTTGATTTGCTCTTCGTTATAGCCTACCGATTGAATAAAACCTTGTGCCTGCATATCGTCAGGGGTTAATGTCTTATCAAAGTCATAACACATTGCTAACACGGGCATAGACGAGTCAGGTGATAGTAAATTATCTTTACTATCTTTCTTATACGTTATCATAAATGCACCTCCTTTTAAACTAAACAAAAAATACATTTACACTCTCTTATATTCCTGAGATACCTGCTTGACAACCCCTTTGGTATCTATTTTACACGATAAGTCAATTCATTTAATTTAGTAATTCCTCGTAATTCTCTCTAAAATAAGCTATCCTGTGTTACAGTTTCTTTTACAATCCAGCTCTTTTCCGTACTTTCTTTGATAATTTCTCTTTTTGAAAGTCTTCCAATAAGTAAACTAGAATTTGGATCATGATGTAAACGATTATATCGAACTACTGCTTGATTAGTATTAGCATAACAATAACGGCAAAAGTGGCTACAGCTATCATAGGCACCAATATCACCATGTAAATAACAATTACATTCTAATCGTGCTGGTGTGCGTTTAGGTGCTTTTAATTTTATATTCCAGGCCCTCTCATAACAATCTAAGGTTAAACACCCCTCTGTATCAGCACCAAACTCTTTAAAGATATCCCTTTCTCCACAGGTTTTAAGATTCATATGATTGGAATGAGCTATGGAAACAAATTCTTTAATGATCTTAGTTTGAACATCTAAACTTGGTCTATATCCTTCTGGAAAATTCTGAGCCACCTTATCCAATATATCTAAAAAGCTAACAACAACTGTATCTGTATAACCTTTAAGGGCTTGAGCCATTTTGTAAAAGCTTTCACAATGAAAATCAACAGTATATTCATTAGTTAAAATGATAGGATCATAGCGCCACACCATAGATTGAGAATTAAGCAGTTTAGAAATATGTTTAAACCCTTCTATAATAGACGCATAAGTTGGCACATAGGGTTCAATATCAGTTCCATAAGGCGTTATAGTCATATGCCAGTATTGTCTGTAATCAACAATTTCATTTAGTAGTGGAATAAACGGTAAAGGATTCTTTGTACAGAATGCAATACCATCTACCACTTCTTGATTAATTGGATACCGTGTCACCTGTAGGAGATTATAAGGGTTACGAACATCTACAAAACCTTCACGTATACGATTGATTAGCCATTGCCCATAAAAAGCAGGAATATCTGTACGTTGCCCAGTCTGTAATATCATAGCCCCTGCCCTTTCAGTAAAATAAAAACATAGGAGTATTATATCATATCTAATAGTAAGTATTTATGGAGTTAATGTGATTTTTGCTGTATAGTTCATTATTATTTTATGGTACTATACATACTATAGAATATGAGGAGAACTAAATTATGAATGATACTTTTGAACGCAACCATCCTATGAAGGATGATAAAGAATTTATTACAGCCTATTGGGCAGATCGATCTCACGATTTTGGCGCTTTACGTGCAAAAGAATTAGAAAGTCCCAAACTAAAATTATGGAGAGAAGAATTAACTTGTCATATATTTGATTCTGATAGATCTTTACGAATATTGGATATTGGATGTGGAGCCGGCTTTTTTAGTATTATACTATCTCAGCTTGGTCATACAGTGCATGGCATTGATATTACACCTAATATGATAGATGAGGCAAATCAACTAGCAGAGTCCCTCGATTGTGATGCAACCTTTTCTGTGATGGATGCAGAGAATCTAGGATTTGATACTAATACCTTTGATATCGTTGTGGCCAGAAATGTAACGTGGAATTTACCCCATCCTGACAAAGCCTATGCCGAATGGTTTCGCGTCATTCGCCCAGGCGGTTTGATTTTAAACTATGATGCGGAACATGCTCGTAATCATCATAATGTACCACAATCTGTTCATCATGCCCATGAACATGTAAGCAACGAATTAAAAGAACGGTGTCATACCATTTATCATATGCTCGACATTTCGTCTTATACACGACCTCAATGGGATAAAGAACTACTTACTAAATTAGGTGCTAGTTCTGTTACCATTGATCTAACTGTAGGTCCGCGTATTTACAATGAGGAAGACGAGTTTTATATTCCTGTACCCATGTTCTTGGTGAAAGCAATTAAATAAATCTATATAATATATAACACAAAACCCACTCTATGATTATCATGAGTGGGTTTTGTGTTTAGATTAACTGCTAATTACTAAAATATACCTGAGCTTTATCAATCTCTGCCCGTAGTTTTTCTTCATCAATTGTAAGCAGTTCTTTGTCTTTCATAAGAACTTTACCACCCACAATTGTAGTATTTACATCGGAGCTATTAGCAGAGTATACAAGAGCTGCTAAATCATTGTAACGAGGCATCCAGTGCATACCAGATACATCATATAGCACGATATCTGCACGATAGCCTTTATCTAATACACCAAGATCTGTATATCCCAATGCTTTTGCACCTTCTACAGTGCCCATGTTCCATGCGGCTTGAGCAGGAATAGCCTTTGGATCATAAAGACGTGCTTTATGTAATGTTGCTGCAAGACGTACTTCTTCAAGCATATCAGCATTATTATTAGAAGCGGAGCCATCTGTACCAAGACCAACCGTAATACCTTTGGCAATCATTTCAGGTACTGGTGCAATACCGCTAGCTAATTTTAAATTAGATTGTGGGTTATGCGCTACCGCTACATTATTTCCAGCCATAATAGCCATATCTTCATCTGTTACATGAACGCAGTGTGCGGCTAAGGTAGTATTCCAGAATAAACCTAAATCATGCATATGCGCAATTGGTGTCTTACCAGTAGCTTTCATAACATTCTCCACTTCTCCTTTTGTTTCGGACAAGTGCATATGAATACCACAATTTAATTCATGAGATAAGGCAATCACCTTTTCCATATAATCATCAGGGCAAGTATATGGTGCATGTGGTCCAAGCAATACTTTGATGCGGTCATTATCAAAGCCGTTCCAAGTGCGGAATAAGTCAGCATTTTCAACTAATGCTTGATCTGCTGTTGGGGATACACCGGCTAAGCCACGTGACAATACAGAGCGAATACCTGTTTCTTTTACCACCTCAGCAGTAGTATTCATAAAGAAATACATGTCGCTAAATGTAGTGGTACCAGTGCGCAACATTTCAGCAATACCGAGTTGTGTACCGTACCGTACATAATCGTCATTTAATTTTGCTTCTGTTGGCCAAATAGCCGTTTCAAGCCATTCCATAAGCTCAAGATCATCTGCATAGTTTCTAAATAGACCCATCGCAATATGGGTATGTGTATTTATAAGACCTGGCGCAGCCAATTGGCCTTTACCTTCTAACACTTCTTTAGCAGAATCTTTTACTTTTGTAGCTTCACTATCGTTTAAAATAGCTGTAATATAACCATTTTTAATTTCAATGGCATGATTTTTTAGAACTCCCTCATCGGTGAGGACGTCTACATGAGTAATCAATAAATCAGACATAGTCTTCCCTCATAGGTATAACCGAGCCATGATAGCTCGGTTATATTTGTTTAATTTGAAAGCTAGTAATAGTTTAGATACAAAATGTATTACAGAAACCATTATATTTCAATACAGTATTAGTTTACTTTTGTTAGGTAATCGATTTGTTCTTGTGTTAAAGAATCTAAATCATAGCCCATGGAGTTCAACTTAAGTTTAGCGATTTCCACATCTAATTCATGAGGCAATACGTATACTTTTGGATCCATTTCTTTACCGTTTTTCAAGATATACTCTGCAGCAAGGGCTTGCATAGCAAAGGACAAGTCCATAATTTCTGCAGGGTGACCATCGCCAGCTGCAAGGTTTACTAGACGGCCTTCAGCCAATACATAGAGTTTACGACCATCAGACATAGTATAGCCTTCGATGTTTTGGCGAACCCTTTCGTGGCTTACAGCAAGTTCAGTAAGATCAGAAACATTCACTTCGCAGTCAAAGTGACCAGCATTACATAAGATAGCTTTATCTTTCATCACTTTGTAATGCTCTTTTACAATAACATCTTTACAACCTGTTACAGTACAGAAGATATCCCCAACCTTAGCGGCTTCAATCATAGGCAATACTTTGAAGCCATCAAATACAGCCTCTATAGCTTTAATTGGATCTACTTCAGTTACATATACGTGTGCACCAAGGCCTTTTGCGCGCATTGCAACGCCTTTACCACACCAGCCATAACCAGCAACAACAACGTTCTTACCTGTGACAGTCAAGTTCGTAGTGCGCATGATACCATCCCAAACAGACTGACCTGTACCATAGCGATTATCGAAAAGATATTTACAGTAAGAATCATTGACAGCAATCATAGGGAATGTTAATTGTTTAGCGTTCTCTAATGCATATAAACGATGTACACCTGTTGTAGTTTCTTCACTCCCCCCTAACAAACGTTCTTTTGCATCTTGACGTGTAGTATGTAATAGATTTACTAAATCACCACCATCATCAATGATAATATGTGGTTTATGATCAAGTGCTTTATGGAGGAAGTTAAAATATTCTTCATCAGTACAATCGTACCAAGCATATACAGTAATGCCCATATCTACAAGACCTGCAGCTACATCGTCTTGTGTAGACAACGGATTGGAGCCCGTTACAATTACATCTGCACCACCGCGTTTTAATACAGTCGCAAGGTATGCTGTTTTTGCTTCCAAGTGAACACTAACAACAATTGTTTGGCCTTTGAAAGTTTGTTCTGCTTCAAAGCGGTCACCTAATGTGTTTAATGTAGGCATAAAGTTAGAAACCCAATCAATTTTTTTGCGACCTTCTGTTGCTAAATTTATATCTCTAATTAAAGATTGCATAATATCTCCTTTTACTCATACAAGTAGATACAATAAAATAAATGGTTGATAGTAAATCTACTTAGATTTATTGATACTATATAATTTTGTTAATATCGTTGTAGATGCTTACTTATATAGATAATATATTTCTTATATATAGAATGCTTAATAAGCTAATCATTAAGATAATAGGCTATTTAGATTCTACAATCTGGCGTAGCTTATCGATTGACTCTTCATAATTTGGAGTCAATACTCCCTCTTCGGTAATAATCGCTGTTACAAGCTCATGAGGTGTTACATCGAATGCAGGATTAAGTACACCAATACCACTAGGGGCTGTTTGAACACCGTGTAAAGCGGTTACTTCATCATCGTTGCGCATCTCAATAGGAATATCTCCACCATTTTCCAGAATAAAGTCAAATGTACTATAAGGAGCGGCTACATAGAACGGAATATTGTGGAATTTAGCTAGTACAGCCACACCATAGGTACCAATTTTATTGGCTACATCTCCTTTTGTAGTGATGCGGTCAGCACCGACGATAACGGCATCAATTAACCCATGTTGCATCGCATAGGCTGCCATATTATCTGTTTCAAGAGTAATAGGAATACCATCCTCGTGAAGTTCAAAGGCTGTAAGTCGAGCACCTTGTAATAATGGACGTGTTTCATCAGCATACACGCGTTC
Organism: Veillonella sp. AF13-2; assembly: GCF_003603295.1. Lineage (NCBI taxonomy): Bacteria > Bacillati > Bacillota > Negativicutes > Veillonellales > Veillonellaceae > Veillonella > Veillonella sp. AF13-2. Next base: position 481,292 of record NZ_QTMT01000001.1, on the reverse strand, counting down.
CAATTGTCCATTTTCATGTAATTTACGAACAACACCAAGAGCTGTTCCTAGACCACCTGTAGCTAGTGCACCAGCATTACAATGAGTTAAGATGCGAATATTCTTTTTGCCTTCAAATAATGTAGCCCCTGCTTCGGCCATACGTCTATTCAAAGACACATCTTCTTCGTGAATGATAATAGCCTCTTTTGTAATGAGGTCTACTACTTCACTCATTGAGGACATACTGTCAACATTAGTTTTCACAAGAGAAATGACACGATCTACAGCCCAAGCTAAGTTGATTGCTGTAGGGCGAGTTTCTTTTAAGGTCTCACTAAACTCATATAAGCTTGTAAGTTGTTCACTAAATGGCGCCTCTAAACGTCCTGCTTCCATAGCAGCTAAAATGAGACCATAACTAGCAGCTACGCCAATAGCAGGTGCACCACGAACGCGAAGCATTTTAATAGCTTCGGCCACTTGACGCCAATCTGTACAGTGAACGTATGTAATTTCAGTAGGCAATTTAGTTTGATCTAATAGTACCAGCGTATCTTTACGCCATTCAATATTAATCATAACTTCTCCTTCAATGAACTATTGTGTATCATTATGAGTGTGATTATAGTTTAAAACCACCATATTCATGCATGCGATTATGAGCATCATAACGCGCATCCACATCGATTGCATCAATAGCACCTAAGATAAGAGATTTTAGTTGGGCCGCCATATTGCCCATCATTTCTACAACTTCCGCATGTGTCAAAGCAGATTCAGAAATACCTGCTGCATAGTTGGTAATCATAGAGATCGTCGAATAAGCCATTTCAGCTTCATTCGCTAAATTTACTTCCGGTACATTTGTCATACCTACTGTATCGCCACCGAGCATGTGGAACATTTTGATTTCTGCAGGAGTCTCAAAACGAGGGCCTTCAGTACATACATAGGTACCTCCATTGTGTATCGTAAGGCCTTGTTCCGTACCTACCTTTTGAAGAATATTACGTAATTCAGGGCAGTATGGATTTGTTACATCAAGATGTGCCACTGGACGGTCCCCGCCTTCATAAAACGTAGTGATGCGGTTCTTTGTGAAATCTAAGAATTGGTCAGTCAACACAAAATGACCTGGCTTAAAGTTCTCATTTAAAGAACCTACTGCTGTCGTGGAGATAATAAATGTAACGCCTAGTTTTTTGAGGCCCCAAATATTAGCACGATAGTTAATTTTGTGTGGAGGAATTGTATGATCTTTGCCGTGACGAGCTACAAAGATTACAGTTTTCCCATGGTATGTACCTTGTACATAATCTATTTCACCATATGGTGTCACTAAGGATTCTTCATGAATATTTTCAAAGATGGACGGATCATAAACACCAGTACCACCAATTACGCCAATTGCACTCATTGTGACCTCCTATTATTAATAACTCTATCTTTTATTTTCTCATAGAATAGAAAAACAGGCTATAGGAAAAACCTAGTAGCCTGTATTTTTTCTACATATTATAAAGTTTTTATTGAATTGGACCTTTTGGGATGAACATATCTTGTAACTCTTCACGTGTGAAATGATATTTTTCATTACAATAATGGCAAACAAGCTCTGTTACGTCATCTTCCAAAATAGCATTCTTATCTTCTTCACGTAATGTCATTAGCACACTGGCAAAGCGATCACGACCACAACGACATTGGAAATGAATTGGTTCATTATATACTTCATTCACAGTTAAACCATCGAGAACACGTTCCATAAGACCTTTACCATCTGGGTTTGCTTTCAAATATTCTGTAATAGGACCAAGTTCATTAATATTCTTTTCTACTTGTGCTAATGCTTCATCTGTAGCATCCGGTAAGGCTTGTACGATAAAACCTCCAGCTACAACCGTATGGTAATCTGGATCTACTAATACACCTAAACTAATCGTAGACGGTACTTGTTCAGATGCATATAAATAATATGCCAAATCCTCTGCTACTTCACCACTTTGAATCGGGCTTGTAGAAGTATAGTCTTGCGCCAATTGTGTAAATCGCGTAACTTGTACTTCACCATTATGACCTACGGCAGCACCTACATCAAGCTTACCAGCATGCTTTAAAGGTACATCAACATGTGGCTCATCTACATAGCCTCGAACCGTATTATCAGAGAATGCATCTACGTGAACTACACCTAGTGGACCATCACCTTTAATACGAAGACTTACGTTTTCATGGTTTTTAAAATCACCAGCTAATAAAATAGCTCCCGTCATAGCACGACCTAAAGCAGCTGTTGCTACAGGCCATAAATCATGACGTACACGAGCTGTTTCAACTGTATCGGTTGTTACAGCTAAAGACATACGAACCCCTTCTCGGGTTGTAAAACGTTTTATATAATCCATTCTATCATTCCTTATTTCTACTTATTTTATTAAGGTATTACTTTTATATTGCTTATATAGTATATCATGTCAAATATTTAACTTTCAATAATAGAGAATATATGTTCGTCTAGTCTGATTTAAAGTTAAAAGAACATATTTTCGATGATATAAAAACACTCAGTACCATAAGATACTGAGTGTTATATATACAATTCTTAGATTTGATCGATAAGGTTAACCATTTCGATTGCACCCATCGCACAATCATAACCTTTATTACCCGCTTTTGTACCTGCGCGTTCGATAGCTTGCTCAATGTTTTCAGTAGTTACTACACCAAACATAACAGGAATACCAGTTTCCAAAGATACATGTGCGATACCTTTAGCTACTTCGTTGCATACATAATCATAATGAGTAGTGGCCCCACGAATAACAGCACCTACACAAATAACTGCATCATAACGACCAGATAAAGCTGCTTTCTTAGCAATCAAAGGAATCTCATAAGCACCTGGAACCCAAATTACTGTAATATCCTCTTGTTTAACATCGTGACGAAGTAAACAATCTTCAGCGCCTCCGATTAATTTAGATGTAATGAACTCGTTGAAACGAGAACCGATAATAGCAAATTTCTTACCAGTACCTAATAAGTTACCTTCTTGAACCATCATTATGTTGACCTCCTCTATTCCATCTAAGGAAATATATATGTAACGACCGAGTTATATGGTGAAAGTTAATTAGTCTTCTAACATATGACCCATTTTTTCTTCTTTTGTTTTTAAATAACCTGCATTAAATTTATTTGCAGCAATGATGAGTGGTACACGGCTAGTTACATTGATTCCCCAATGTTCTAAGCCATGACGCTTTTCGGGATTGTTAGTTAATAAGCGGATGCTTTTAATACCCAAGAAACGGATAATTTGAGCTGCTAAGGAGTATTCACGCATATCTGCAGGGAAGCCTAATTGTTCATTTGCTTCTACTGTATCAAGGCCCTGTTCTTGTAATGCATAGGCTTTAATTTTATTGGTCAAACCAATGCCACGGCCCTCTTGTCGCATATATACAACAACGCCTTTGCCTTCTTTTTCAATAGCGCGCAACGCATTGTCTAATTGTTCGCCACAATCACAGCGCTTAGAACCAAATACATCGCCTGTTAAACATTCGGAATGAATACGTACAAGTACATCGCTACAATCTTGAACATTGCCCTTTACGATAGCTAAATGTTCTTTATGATCTAATTCATTTTTAAATACAAAGATATTAAAATCTCCAAATTTAGTAGGCAGTTTAGAGCAAGCACCAAGATCAACCATATCTTCATGTTGTTTACGATATTCAATAAGTTCTGCTACAGAAGCAATTTTCAAGTCATGCTCCTTAGCAAATTTCATAAGATCTGGCAAACGGGCCATATCGCCATCGTCTTTAGTAATTTCACAAATAACGGCAGCCTCTTGTAATCCTGCTAGGCGACAAAGGTCGATAGAAGCCTCAGTATGACCTTGACGTACCAATACGCCGCCCTCTTTATATACAAGTGGAAATACGTGCCCTGGACGACGGAAATCTAGAGGTTTCGCATTAGGATCTAATAGTTTTTGAATTGTATAAGCACGCTCTGCAGGAGATACGCCTGTTGTAGTATCTACATGATCCACAGTCACAGTAAAAGCAGTTTCATGGTTATCAGTATTTTTGGTAACCATTGCAGGGATGCCAAGTTTTTCTAACGCTTCGCGGCGCATAGGTGTACATACAATACCACGGGCGTATTTAACCATGAAGTTAATGTTTTCTTGCGTCGCAAACTCTGCAGCAATGATAAGATCGCCTTCGTTTTCACGGCTTTCATCATCAACAATAATAACAGGTTTACCAGCTTTAAGGTCTTGTAAGACCTCATTAATAGAATGTAATTGTTCGCTCATAGGAACGCTCCTTACTTATATAAATCCATTCTCTACTAAGAGGGATTGCATAGATTTTTTAGGTTTTTCTTCGGTAGGTTCACTACCAAGATTCATAAAATGACGAATATATCGTCCAGCAATATCCGTTTCTAAATTGACCTCTGTTCCAATATGAGCAAAACCTAATATGGTTTCACTTAAGGTGTGAGGAATGATAGAGACGGAAAAACTACTGTCTGTTCGTCGCATAATTGTGAGGCTAATTCCATCGATGGTAATGGAGCCCTTATAGATAACATAATCCATAACGGATTTTGGGGCCTCTACGGTAAAGATAATGGCATTATCCGTTTGTTCACGATTAATGATGCGGCCCGTACCATCTACATGACCTGCCACAATGTGACCACCAAATCTACCATTAGCAAGCATAGCTCGCTCTAAGTTGACTGGTTGATGGACTTTCAAATTAGTAAACGTAGTCATCTTAATGGATTCTGGCATCACATCCGCTGTAAATATACTATTGCCAATCGTTGTGGCCGTCAAGCACACCCCATTAACAGCTACGGAATCACCAACTTTTAAATCACTAAAAATTTTTTCTCCTCGAATTGTTATGGCTAAGGATTTAGGGCCCTTTTTAATGTTCTCGATGCGGCCGATTTCTTCAACGATTCCCGTGAACATAAGCGCCCCTCCTTCCTTGACGATACGCTTCAATGCGAATATTATTATCTAATACTTTAGTCTTGGTAAAAGTTAATTGCGGTGAAACCTCTAAGCTTTCAAAACCTCGACCTCCTACAGCTGGTGTTGCATCGTTACCACCAATAATGGTATTTCCAATATATGTTACGACCTTATCAAAGTTCTTCGTTTCCACAAAGGAACTGATAATTGCAGATCCACCTTCAACAAGAATAGATGTGTAACCTAGTTCACCTAGTTTTGTAAGAATATCATCGATAGATAATTTCTTAATATCAATCACAATGTCTGTGCTCTTGCTTTTACGAGTAGAAATAGATTCTACTACGGTTACTTGAGCACCAACTTGTTCTAAGGCTTGTATCCGATCCTTAGGACAACCTTTAGATACGAATATATGAATCTTGCAATTATTTATTTCAAAGACGCGACTAGTAGTAGGTGTTCTACCAAGACTATCCAAGATAATTACATCTGGTTGATGAATCGTAATCGGTTCATCAAGTATGCTTTTATCTAATAACGCATCTGATAATTCACTATCCGTTAAACGACAATTTAACTGTGGATTATCTGCCAAAATTGTACCAATTCCAACGAGCATGGCATCATGCGTTGCACGCAACACATGTCCATCGCGACGAGAGGACTCATTTGTAATCCATTGAGATTGTCCAGTAGATGTAGCAATTTTCCCATCTAGTGACATAGCACTTTTTAGAGTGACAAAAGGCTTACCTGTCTGTATATAGGTAAAGAAATGCTCATTTAGTTCAGCACATTCATCACTACATACGGGGCAAACAACCTCAATACCTGCTTCACGAAGTAACTCCATTCCCTTTCCAGAAACTAGTGGATTTGGATCCGTACTACCTACTATTACTTTAGCTATGCCAGCCTCAATGATACGAAGCGCACAAGGTGGTGTTTTTCCATAATGGGAACATGGCTCTAATGTTACGTATAAAGTAGCACCTTTGGCATTATCACCTGCTTGATTTAGTGCATGCACCTCAGCATGAGCTGTACCAGCTTTATGGTGATAACCTTCACCAATTATTGTATTATCTTTTACCACAACAGCACCAACCAAAGGATTTGGTGAGGTGTGACCTGTGGCTAATTTTGCCAGTTCAATGGCGCGTTTCATATATACTACGTCATCCACCATATCACCTCAATAAAAAAAGGACTATTACATAGTCCTTGGGTCATCTCAAATGCGCACAACAAATGTGCCTCGTCTTTTCTCATCCAGACTCTACTGTCGGTATCGGAATTGCACCGATTCATACCAAAAAGGTTCGCGGACTTTACCGCCGGTAAGGAATTTCACCTATCCCCAAAGACTTATCTATTTTGTTTATGAATTAATAGTAACACTTTTATTAATGTTATGCAAGAATAATAGTTTTGTATTGAGAAAGAATATTAAATAATTTAATTAAAATATAATTTTTAGAACACAAATACTAGAACAATATAAATAATAATATATATTTACTTTTAATATAAACATATATAAACTATGTATACAGTAAATAGTAACTTTTATCACATAATTACATGTTAAACAAGTCTAATATAGTATATATGGTTTGAATAACCATATTTTAATGATAGTAATTATTAAATATAGGTGATAATATGGCAAAAAAACGAATTTCTGATGTACTTATAGAAGTCTTAGCCAATGCGGGCATCGAACGCATTTACGGTATCACTGGAGATAGTCTAAACTCTGTAAATGATAGTTTACGCCGCAATGGTAAAATTGCTTTTGAACATGTACGACATGAAGAAACAGCAGCCTTTGCTGCCGGTGCAGAAGCATCCCTAACTCATAAACTAACTGTATGTGCTGGTAGCTCTGGTCCTGGCAACTTACACTTAATTAATGGTCTCTTCGACTGTCATCGCAATCGTGTTCCAGTATTGGCCATTGCTTCTCACATTCCTCAATCTGAAGTAGGTTTGAACTATTTCCAAGAAACACATCCAGAAAATCTATTCAAAGAATGTTCTTGTTTCTGCGAACTTGTATCCAATCCTAAGCAAATGCCGGAAATTCTATTCCGTGCTATGAACGCTGCTGTTGGTAACCAAGATGTTGCTGTTATCGTTCTTCCTGGGGACGTTGCAGTTATGGAAATGGAAATTGACGAATTACCTATATGGGCCCCACCTCGTTTACCTCATATTGTTCCACAACGAGAAGATATTGAAGAAATGGCTGCTCATTTAGAAACAGGCAAACGTATTACCCTATTCTGTGGTGCCGGCTGTGAAGGTGCTCATGACGAAGTGGTAGAATTAGCAAAACGCTTACAAGCACCAGTTGTACATGCTTTCAGAGGTAAAGAATGGGTTGAATGGGATAATCCATATGATGTAGGTATGACTGGCCTATTAGGCTATACATCTGGCTACCGTGCTATTGAACAATGTGATATATTGGTAATGCTTGGTACAGACTTTCCTTACCGTCCATTCTATCCAGAAAATGCGAAAGTAATACAAGTAGATAGAGATCCTAGCGCTTTAGGTCGTCGCGTACCTCTTACACAAGGTATCATTGGTACTGTAAAAGATACGTTAAAAGAATTATTACCTCTTGTAGGCCAACGTGGTGATACTGAATTTATCGACACAGTGCGTAAAGCGTACACTAAATTTAGAGGTGATTTAGATAGTTATGCCGTTGCCGAGCCAGATGGTGTAGCAATTCACCCTCAATACTTCGTAAATCGCCTCAATAAACTAGCAGCAGAAGACGCGATCTTTACCTTTGACGTAGGTACTCCAGTTATTTGGACTGCTCGCCATCTAAAAACAAATGGTAAACGCCGTATTTTAGGATCCTTTAGCCACGGCTCCATGGCTAATGCTATGATGCACGCTATCGGTGCTCAAAATGCATGTCCTAATCGTCAAGTCATCTCCCTCTCTGGTGACGGTGGTTTTACAATGATGATGGGCGAAATGCTGACTTTAAAACAATTGAATCTACCAATTAAAATCTTTGTATTCAATAACGAAGAACTTAGCTTTATCGCTATGGAAATGAAAGCTTCCGGCTATCTAGACTACGCTACAGACTTTGTAAATCCAGATTTCGGTAAACTTGCTGAAGCTGCTGGTATCAAAGGTGTAAGCATTCATAACTCTAGCGAAGTGGATGAAAAAATCATGGAAGCCCTTAACCATAATGGTCCAGTCATCGTTAATGTTCGCGTGGACAAACAAGAACTTGCAATGCCTCCGAAGATTGCTTACCAACAAGCTAAAGGCTTCAGCAAATATTTAATCAATGCAATCCTTGATGGCCGTGGTACGGAACTTAAAGAAATGGCCAAAACAAACTGGATGAAATATAAATCCTTATACTAAAACTTTACTAAATCTGCCAAATATTTAAAACTGCAAAACTTTCAAAAAAGAGGTGTCATCATTTGATGATACCTCTTTTATTACATAATTTTAATCATATACTGTTATAAAACCTTCAGTCCACCCTCTTAAATTAAGAGTAATTATGTTTATTCCTAAATACTCTAATCCATGTACTTTAAAGATATCCCATGTTTTATACCACTTTAATGCTTTCTCTGCATATTCTAAAGTGCTAAATAAACCTATGTATCCAGAACTGGAATAATATGGATCTATATCGTAATCATACCAAACACCATAAATTTTATTATTTACTATTTCATAGTTAATATCATCACCTATATGAGCACAATCATTTAAATAGTGAGTTTTTATGGAAAAGGAATCATCATTTAACTTAGAAAATCCAGACAATATTTTAGATTCAACTAGAGCCTCTTCAGCTAATGATATATAAGAAAAAAATCCTAATCCAAAATATTCTGTATAAGGCAGCTCTTCATTCTTTTTATAGTGTGCTAAAGCTTCATATATTGGAATTCTCATAATTCACCAACTCACTTTAATATAATAACAAGATAAAAATTACACTTTAATTATTTCTATCTATAATAATCGTCCTCGTAATCGTCTTTATACCGTATCGCATCAACCTCTGATGGAGATAATACATTCCTCTCTTCATCTACATATTCCCGGAATTCGTTAATGTATACACCTGGAATATCTGATTCTTCTAGTTCAACAGTTTCTTCGGGCTCAATATCCCAAAATTCTATCTTCACAGATTGATTATTTTTTTTATCTATCATTTCCTAACACTCCCTTTATTAAAGCACTCTATCTAAATACAAACCAATTCCCTATAATGTTAAGTACTATCCAAAAGATAATTCGACTATACAGACTAAATCGACTAATGACATCAGTTAATTTATAAGGCATATTTGTTTCTTTATTAAGCTCTTCGTTCACAATCTTCTTCAAAAAATATAATTTTAGTACTTCTAAGATAGAAATTGAAAATAAAGTAATAGCGAATACCTTATTACTATAATTGGCAAATATTAGTGCCATATAAATTACTAAAACTTGGAAAATTTGTATGTATAAATAAGATCTACTTCTTTTAAAAGAAAAAGATACAAAATATATTTCTTTTTGCTTAGCTAAAATTGCTATAGTTATAATAGCCATTATTGTTATAAAAATAAAAATCATGTTATCCTCTTACGGTCTTTTAGGTGAGCAATAATATTATTAATTATACACAGCAAAAAATATATATCATTTATTTTTAATTATTTATTTCATTGTAGCAAAATATATAAAAATAAGCACTATATCACCTTTTGGGTATATAGTGCTTACTTTGTATTTAAGTCTTGTCTTGTAGTTTATTATGCTCCAAAGAGTGACATTTGTTCGTCTTCAGGTAGTTCACCACAGCATTTGAGGTCTTTCATAAGATCAATGATCGTGTTTGATACTTTACAACGGCGTTGTAAGTCTTTTAGAGATGTAAATGGACGTTCATTTCTTTCCTCGACGATAGCATCAGCCACTGTTTCACCAAGGGAATCAATAGCTAAGAATGGAGGTAATAGAGCACCATCCTTAATGCTAAAGCGTCTAGCTTCTGAGTTTTGAATGTCTACATTGATAAAACGATAGCCCCGTTGATACATTTCCATAGATACTTCCAAGGCACTCATAAGGTCCTTATCTTTAGGACTAGCAGCACGATCAAGAGCCTTGATACGGTTAAACTCGGTCAATTGTGTTTTGAGGTCCCCTGTCATGATCCGTAAATCGAAGGCTTTCGCACGAATGGAGAAGTAAGCTGCATAAAATGCCAATGGATGATATACCTTAAACCAAGCAATACGGAAAGCCATCATTACGTAAGCTACCGCATGGGCCCGTGGGAATAGATAGGAAATCTTTTTACAAGATTCAATAAACCATTCAGGAATATTATTTTCACGCATTTCTGCTTCAAATTCCGTCGTAGCTTGCCCTTGTTTATTTCGTTTTTCAATACCCTTACCTTTACGAACGTTTTCCATTACGAAGAAACTATGTTTTCTATCCATACCACGATGAATCAAGAAGTTCATTACGTCGTCACGTGTTGAAATGGCTTCATTCAACTTACAAGTACCATTTTTAATGAGATCTTGCGCATTGTCAAGCCATACGTTTGTACCATGTGAAAAGCCAGAAATACGAACTAAATCAGAGAATGTTTGGGGACGAGAGTCTTCAAGCATGCCCCGTACGAATTTCGTGCCACATTCTGGAACAGCCAAGCTAGCTACTTGGTCACCTTGCAATTGCTCAGGTGTTAAACCAATCCCCTCTGTAGAGGAGAACAAGCTTAATGTCTTTGGATCATCAAATGGTATTGTCTTAGCATCGATACCAGTCAAATCCTCTAACATACGAATGATGGTCGGATCATCATGGCCCAGAATATCTAGCTTAGTCATACGACCTTCAATGGAGTGATAATCAAAGTGTGTCGTTAATACGCCACTTTCCTTTTTATTAGCTGGATGTTGAATTGGCGTAAAGTGATGCACATCCATATCTCGAGGACATACCATAATACCACCAGGATGTTGGCCTGTAGTATTCTTCACATTTGTAAAACCCTTTGCTAAATGTTCAAAGAAACCATTACGAGCTTGAATGTCTCTAATTTCGGCGTACTTTTTAACATAACCAAAAGCAGTTTTATCAGCTATAGTACCAATTGTACCGGCTTTAAATACATTGTCACGACCAAATAGTTCTTCCGTATATTTGTGAGCTTTTGCTTGGTAATCACCAGAGAAGTTAAGGTCAATATCTGGAACCTTGTCACCTTCAAAACCAAGGAAAATTGCAAATGGAATATCATGTCCATTTGTTTGTAAAGCATGACCGCATTCAAGACAGTCTTTACGAGGCAAGTCAAAGCCCCCTGCATATTCACCCTTTTCAAAGAATTCTGAATATTTACAGTTAGGGCATACATAATGAGGCGGTAATGGGTTTACCTCTGTAATCTCAGACATGGTAGCGGCAAAGGAAGACCCTACGGAACCACGGGAACCTACGAGATACCCATCATCAAGAGATTTTTTTACCAGCTTATGAGCGATGTAATACAATACGCCGTAACCATTGGAAATAATACAATCCAATTCATAATCTAGACGTTCTTGTACGACACGAGGCAATGGATCACCATAAATAGCCTTCGCATTTCTATAGCACATTTCTGTGAAAGCTTCGTCAGCACCTTCAATCTTAGGTGAATATGTACCATCAGGCACTGGCTTAATATCTTCAATGCTATCATTAATAGCACGTGTATTAGTAACGACTACTTCGTATGCTTTCTCTTCGCTTAAATAAGGGAAGGACGCAAGCATTTCATCTGTAGTACGTAAATGTAAATCTGGCTGTTCGTCTGCATCTGGATAACCACATGCAGTTAACATGATTTCACGATAAATTTTTTCTTCTGGTGTCAGGTAGTGAACGTCACAAGTAGCACATACAGGTTTATTTAAGGCTTCTCCTAATTCGATAACGGTCTTATTCATATCAATAAGTGCCTGCTCGTCGGGCATGAGACCTTTACGAACCAAAAACGTATTGTTAGTATGTGGTTGAATTTCAAGATAATCGTAGAAGGATGCTACTTCCAAAAGCTCTTCTTTTGTAGCTCCACGAACGATGGATTGCATAAGCTCCCCTGCTTCACAGGCAGAACCGATGATAATACCTTCACGATGTTCTTCAATAACGGAGCGAGGCAAACGCGGACGAACTTTGTAATGTTCAAGGTGAGAAATGGAAATCATTTTATATAAATTACGCAAACCAACCATATTCTTAGCTAATAAAATAATATGGTAACGTTTATCTTTTTCCTTCTTCTTCTTTTTATCTAGTACAGGCTCTTCATCTTTTATTACCGTTTCATCTTCGATGAGGTAACCTTCTACACCATAGATAACTTTAACACCTAACTCCTTACCAAGAGCTTGCGCTTCTGGGAAGGCTTGTACTACGCCATGGTCCGTAATAGCCACCGCAGGATGGCCCCATTTTTTAATTGTTTTAAACAAGTCTTTTACAGATACGAGAGCATCTTTATCACTCATCTTGGTATGTAAGTGAAGTTCCACACGAGAGTCCGGACGATTTTCAGTTCGTTCCACACTAGTAGTTTCTATTGCTTCAATACTGCGAATAGAAAGGATATAATCCTTGTCAAAACGATCATCAAAGCTGACACTACCTTGTACGCGAACCCGTTGTAAGCCTTTTAGTTGTTTTAGTAACTCATCCCCTTCTTCAGGACTGTTCGTAAACTTGATAAATTTAATGCTATTTGTATCATCTACAATGCTGCCGTTAACGATACTTTTACCCGTCTTAGTATCACGTTTATCTAAACCAACAAAGACACCTTCAAAAATTACACTAGGTGTATCCAAGGTGCCCATGATTTTAGAGGTGACCCCTTCAATTTTAGGTCCTAAAATCATGCCTTCATCAGTAGGTGCATCCTTTGGTGCACGACGAGGATATTTACCATCCCCTTCACTTCCTTTAGCCGTAGATTTTGTATTTTTTTTAGGGCCAAAGCCTTTGCTTACTTTAGGTGTACTGCTCACAGATGCGATAGTATCACTACTGCTATATTCGGCAGCCGTATGATTAGAACGAGACACAACAACTGGACTATTGTTGAAATAGCCTAATTCAATAGCTTCTACAAATGGGGCAAAATCATCTTCGTCTACATCATCATATTCATCTTGTTGGTCATAACCCGCAAAAGACTTGCCTCTAGGTTCTTGATTTTTAGCCTCATCAGCTTCACGTTGTGCTTCAGCCGCTTCAATCCATTCACCAGCACCACAGCCACCGCCATAATAATAGGTATCTAACCCTTCACCCGTTTCAGTATCTACTTTCCAAGCAAAGCAACAAGCTGTATCTGTATTTGTTGGAATATCATCAAAAGAGATATTTTTTTCCTTATACCATGCAGACAACCTTTCACGTAGACTAAGCAATGTGGAAAATGCAGAGTCTGCTGCTTGAATCGTCACATGTTGGCTATGACAGTTCACATAGAAGGATGATTTCTTATTCTGTTTTGGTACAACACGATAACGTACTTTCATTTTTATCCCTTATACCCACAGTAGGTAATACATAAATCTCTAAATCGCCAAATATCGCCCTTGCTGCTACGGCTATCTAATATAATCTCATAAAGTCCTTTTAATAAAGCTCGTAGAGCCTTAATTGAAATTCTCGGACTCGCCTCGTAAGCTAGCTTAATCGGATATGGTTTAAATGACGAATCATGATCCTTACATAAGTTTTGTATGGCTTGAACAGACATACCCACTTGGCGACATTCGCTAACTAGCAACTGTAAACGTAATTGCCCCTCAATATAGCTCATAGCACGGTCTAATTCTTTATAGCCAAACATAAATGGAAATAGTTCAAGTAATGTATCAATATCTCTTTTTAATAGAGCCTCTTTAAAAGTAAAAATGTTTTTGGCTCCATAGTCACTACCGTTTTCTTCGAGAAATTCTTTGGTAATAACCTTTTCCCCAGTAATCTGTAAAAAATATCGGTCAAACTCAGTTCTCATAAAAGAAACAGGTACCTCTTGCCACAAATCGATAAGATGGGCTACATATTCCTGTGCATCAGGCGTCATTTTAAAGCCGTTAGACGTACAGTACTGACGTATCCACATCACGAGGTCTTCCCCTTCAAGACGCTTACATTGATGATTTGGTATTTTTTCTAAAATCTCTTTATTCTGCTTGATCCGTTTATCAATCATATCATGATAAATCAAAACGATAGGATTATCTCCATTATATTCCAAGAGGAGTTCATACAATGGAACCCAAGCATCACTATTTTTGCCACTTTTACGAATGATGGGCAAATTAACTAAACAGAAGACCTTTTGATCGCCAAAAAGTGAATCTTCACATAGTTTTTCACTTATTTTTTGTGGGCCCACCTCATCATCTAATACAGTCAGTGGAAGGTCTGGATAGGCACTTAAAAATTTACGTTTTTCTTCTTCAATTAATTGTGGTTCGTCGCCATAGATGAGTTGAATATGTGCCATGTTCCCTCCTTTCACAGATAGATATCTTTAATAAAGCTGTATCCCATTATATACATATGTTCTGATGATGGATCCACATCGCGTAAAGCACCATGAGGACTACTAAACAAAACCGTACTACGCGGTGAAATACGATCAATTTCATGCATTACACTAAATCGACTCGTTATAAATAAAACATTAGCCTTATCATTTAATTTTAGATTTTTTTCTCTACTTTGTCCATTATATACGACTATTTGGTTCATACCATTTTTATATATTACCCTTGCCAAACCGTTACTGTGAAAGTACTTAACTTTTACCATTCTAGGATTCATGCCATATGCCCTAATAGTTTGATTAATTTGTCTTTCATTAGGTATCGTTTTAATATAATCTGGTGCATCGATTAACAAATATGCCTGTTCATGGTTTGGTGCTATGCACAGCAGCACATTACACTGTTTCATAGGAATATAATGGATTAACGTATTCTTGTTATGATGAGTCACATAGTATGAAACACCATAGGCTGCAACCATGCATAATAAGGACATCACTACATATACAGTATACTCCTTCTTATTTGTCAAAAAGTACGTAAACAGACCTAGTAAAGTATAATATACATAAACACAATAAAGATGCATCATACCAAGCCAAAGTAAACTACCACTACGCCCTAGGACATGATTTAAATATAACGATATGCGTAATAGTGCATCTATCAAAGACCATAGAAACGATATAGACATTACATAGCTAATAACAGTGCTTATAAAGATTAAAATGATGGATATATCTAATATAGGTGCTACTATGCAAGCTGCTAACAAACTAGCAATACTAATATAGTGAAAGTAATACAGCTGTAGCGGCAAGATGAGCAACTGTGCTGACACACATAACACAAGGGGTGTTTTAATCCATTTTGGTAGCCATTGTATCCGTTCATATAGTACCTTCCCCCATATAAGTAAACCATAGGTTGCACCAAAGGATAGTTGAAAGCTTACATCAAACAAAGAAAAAGGATCATATACAAGACATAGAATAGCGCATATACATAAAGCCTGTTTAGCTTGATATAATCGTCCTTTTACATAAGCCATGCACATGAGTATACTCATCATCGTTGCACGTATAACAGGTGCATCTCCACCAACGATACAGCAATATATACAAGCTACTAATATACCTAAAATTAAGCATGTGCGCTTCCGTAATTTAACGAATCTTCCTAAACCGTAAATTAAGGCTAATAGCAGTGCAATATGTGAGCCAGAGATAGATAAAATATGGATGAGACCCGTATAAGCAAAATCTTTCATTCGCTCTTCCCCTAGCTCACTATAATGACCACCCAAGCATAAGGCTTGTGCTAATACCTTTTGTGGACCATCTAGATTACTAGCAATATTTTTTTCAATAGATTCTCGTATTTGACCACATACATATAAACTTTTTCCATATAGTTTTTCAGAAAATGTTTCTTTAAAGTGGAATGCTTGTAAATCTTTATTAGTAGCAGATCGATATACACCATCATAGATTCGACCTCTTGTATTAGAGCTCATATATCTACCTCTAAGATTAATGCGTCCTTCCTCTTCAATGAGAAATAAGCTTTTTGGTGTACCTTCAATTATTGCTTGTTCCCCTAGCCGTATTGAATACTTTGTAGTAGATACCTTTGAGTAAATCTGTAATCGACCCTGTGCCTTAATATAGTCATTTTTAGCAGTATCTTTATAGGGATTTAATCCATGTAACTCTACATTATATTTGTAATACTCCTGTCCATCTAGATTTACTATTTCAGGAGATGATACAACAGTACCTAGATATTCTCCTTCTTGCTGTAAATAGTATGATGTATAGCTACTATAATTAATAATTTGTAAGTCTGTATGATAATAGGATAATCCCATTGCAGCAAAAACTAATATTAATAAATTGGCATATAAACGCCACCTACAATAAGATTGCATTATTTTAATAACAGTTACACCGATAATAGCTAAGGCAATCGCAAAAATATAATGCATTTGACTAAGTACGGGATAATATTTACCATATCCTAATATAGTGCCAATTATTATAGATCCCAATATAGTATGTGCCCATTGGCTATAAGTTATAAATGGCTTTGTATTAACTAATACTTGAGTATTGAAGATTGATTCCTCAAACGCTCGTTCTGTATTCCTAAATTTAGATTGTAATTTTATCTTTAATCTTCTTAAATACGCCATCACCGATGCCCTTCACCCCCTTGATACCTTCAACGGATGTAAAGGGTCCTTTTTGTGAACGATACTCTTCAATTCTTTTTGCCATAGCGGGTCCTATGCCTGGTAATGCATCAAGATCTTTTGCAGAAGCTGTATTGATATTAATTTTGTTACCGCGCAATAAAACCTCTGGATTACCGTGGAAGTTAAATACTATGTGGATATGATCTCCCGCATTAACCGACTTTGCCATATTGACTGATTCTACATCAGCATAAGGTAATAGCCCACCTGCTAACTTAACTACATCACCTACAGTAGCACTACTTTCAAACTCATATAAACCAGGTGAAACTACGGCGCCCGTAATATAAGCTATAGGTTTGTTGGATGTTTGTTCAACAGTTGATATAGAAGAATTTCCATCTATTGCTCCTTCAACTAAGACAGAATCGCTTTCATCTGTTATAATAGGCCATAGGAAATAAATTCCTACTAAAACACATAGGATTAATATAATTGTCATATATGGCTTCAATTTTACTTTCATAGTGCACCTCCTACTGAAAGAATTCCCTATGAAAAAGTAAACTCCTACCGTTGACTCTATTGGTCACACCAGCAGGAGTTTCATAATTGATGTCGAATATAAGGAGATACAATGAATCAAGAAACATTAAAAAAATATGCACATACCTTGTTAAAATATGGCGTAAATTTACAAGAAGATCAAACTCTTGTTATTTCTGTAGATGTGGAAAACAAAGACTTTGCAGTTATCGTCACAGAAGAAGCATATGAATTAGGTGCCAAAGAGGTTGTCCTCAACTGGAGATGTTCTCCAATCGCTCGTCAACGTTTATTACATGCTAAGGAATCTGTATTAGAAAGACCGGCTAACTGGATACCTGAATTCTACAAGCAATACATCGATGATAAGGCCGCTTTCTTATCTTTGATTAGTGCGAACCCAAAAGCGTTAGAAGGTATTCCAACAAATCGTATTTCACTACAATCTCGTAACTTAAATAAAGCTTTATCCTTCTACCATACAGCGATTATGAACTCCTCTGTTACATGGTGCGTTGCTTCTGTACCAACTGTTCTATGGGCAGATTTACTTGGCTATGAAGGTACAGATGAAGAGAAAATTGAACAACTATGGGCTACCCTATTAAAACTTTGCCGTATTGAAGGTGTAGAACCGAAAGACACATATCGTCATCACATGGCAAAATTGCGTCACCGCTGTGAAGCATTGAATAAATTAGACTTAAAGGCATTGCGTTATACTTGTAAAAATGGTACTGACCTCTTATTAGAATTACCAGAAGGTCATATATGGCTAGGTGGTGAAGAATCTTCAAAAGATGGCACTATTTTTAATGCCAATATTCCTACAGAGGAAGTTTTCTCCGCACCCCAATATAATGGTGTTAATGGTATTGTATACAGCACAAAACCTTTAATTTACCAGGGTAATACTATTTCTGATTTCTCCTTTACTTTCAAAGAAGGTAAAATCGTTGATTATACTGCAAAAGAAGGTTATGAAGTATTAAAAGAGTTAATAGAAACCGATGAAGGCTCCCACTACCTCGGCGAAGTTGCTTTGGTGGACCACTTCAGCCCAATTAGCCAATCTAACCAAATTTTCTACGAAACATTGTTTGATGAAAATGCATCCTGCCATTTAGCGATTGGTGCATCTTATCCTACATGCCTCAAAGATAGTGATGGTTTATCTGAAGAAGAATTAAAAGAACGTGGCCTTAACTACTCCTTAACACATGTAGACTTTATGATTGGTCATGAACATATGAATATTAAAGGCTACACTCGTGACGGTCAAGAAGTAGACATTATGATTGATGGCCGTTTACAAGTATAAACAAGTGAAATGTTCCCATAAAAACTGGACTTCCTATCTAACTTGTCTATTAGATAGCAATTTATAATTGAAAGCTACATATAAAAGAGCCCCTATATACAAGCGTATATAGGGGCTCTTATTAGTGGTAAAAAATTATTATATCACAATGTAATATTCAATGTGCGGCCTGTAGATTTGTATTCAATAATGTCTACACCTGCGGTTTTCAACATCCGTTTGGATGCTTTTACTTCTTTTGTATCCTTATAGAGATCATCGCGATAGATAACGGCTTTAATACCACTTTGAATGATGGCTTTCGCACATTCATTACATGGGAAAAGCGTTACATATATTTTAGAGCCCTCTAGAGAACCGCCACGATAATTTAAGATAGCATTGAGTTCACTATGTACAGTATAGAAATATTTATTATCATCAGCTGTATCACGTTCCCATGTGAAATCATCATCACTGCAATTCAAAGGCATACCATTATAACCAATGGACAAGATTTTATTATCATTACTAACAATACATGCACCAACTTGTGTATTTGGATCCTTAGAACGTTGTGCTGCCAAAATGGCAACACCCATGAAGTATTCATCCCAGGAAATATAATCGCTACGTTTTGCCATAATTACCTCACTTAAAATAAGCCCCCTTCTACCTATGTAGTTGGGGGCTTACAATATTAAACAAATAGAATATCCTTATTTAACTACGATATTTACAAGTTTACCAGGTACGTAAATAACTTTTACGATATTCTTACCTTCTATAAATTCTTGAACACGGCTAGATTCTTTGGCCAATATTTCTAATTCTTCTTTTGTAATATTTACGGAAACAGTAAGTTTATCACGAACTTTACCATTTACTTGCAAGACTACTTCTACTTCGTCTACAACGAGAGCGGATTCTTCATATACAGGCCATTTTTCTGTGTGAATGGATGTAGTTTCACCCAATTCATGCCACAATTCTTCTGTAATATGAGGAACAAATGGCGCTAAAAGAAGCAATAAGGAATGTGTCAATTCATTAGCTAATGCGCTATTGATTGTTTCTGCTTTATCCTTATGAGCGTACATAGCATTTACAAGTTCCATGATAGCAGAAATAGCAGTATTGAAGTTGAAGTTGTTATCGAGGTCTTCTGTTACCTTTTTGATAACACGGTGCAATTCACGACGCAATCCGAATTCGTCTTTTGTAAGTTCACCAGTTACATTTTTCTTAGCCTCTTCGTTGTACGCATCAACAATACGCCATACACGACCTAAGAAACGATAGGAACCTTCAACACCTTGGTCAGACCAATCAAGGTCACGATCAACAGGCGCTGCAAATAGAATGAACAAACGTGCAGTATCAGCACCATAGGTATTGATAATTTCTTCAGGAGAAACTACATTACCTTTGGATTTAGACATTTTGCTGCCTTCTTTAAGAACCATACCTTGTGTCAACAAGCCACGGAATGGTTCATTTGCATCGATAAGGCCTAAATCGTGAATAACTTTCACAAAGAATCGAGAGTACAATAAATGCAAGATAGCATGTTCAATACCGCCGATGTATTGGTCAACATTCATCCAGTAATTAGCAATTTTTTTATCGAATGGAGCTTGGTCATTTTTAGCGTCTGTATAGCGCAAGAAGTACCAAGAGGAATCGATAAATGTGTCCATTGTATCTGTTTCACGACGTGCAGGACCGCCACATTTAGGACATGTAGTATGTAGGAAGTTTTCAGATGTAGCTAATGGAGATACAGCACCAGATTCAAATTTAACATCCTCTGGTAAGCGTACTGGCAACTCTTCTTCAGGAACGAGTTGTTCACCGCATTTTTCACAATATACTACAGGAATTGGCACGCCCCAGTAACGTTGACGAGAAATCAACCAATCACGAAGGCGGAAATTTACTTTACCTTTACCAATACCGCGTTCATTAAGAGCAGCTGTAATATTTTTACGAGCCTCTTCAGATGTTTGGCCATTATATTCACCAGAGTTAACGAGGATACCATCTTCATGATACCATTCTTGCCATTTTTCAAGGCTGTATTCTTCACCTTCACGAGTTACGACTTGTTTAATAGGCAAATCATATTTATGAGCAAATTCCCAGTCGCGTTCATCATGTGCAGGAGAACCCATTACAGCACCAGTACCATAGTCTACCAATACATAGTTTGCAATCCATACAGGAACTTGTTCGCCAGACATTGGGTTTACTGCATAAGACCCAGTAAACATACCTTCTTTAGGTGCCTCTGTAGATGTACGGTCGATATCGCTCATATTGCGCATACGCGTAATGAAAGCTTCTAATTCAACTTTATTAGGAGCATTTTCAATGAGGCGTTCCACATACGGATGTTCAGGAGCCAATACTACATAGCTTACGCCGTAAATAGTATCAACACGTGTAGTATACACAGATACGCGTTCATTAATGGATGGCACTTCAAAGGAGAATTCTGTACCTTCAGAACGACCAATCCAATTCTTTTGCATCAATTTAACGCGTTGTGGCCAATGATCAAGAGTATCCAAATCAGTTAACAAGCGATCTGCATATTCTGTAATGCGCAAGAACCATTGAGACAAGTCTTTTTTCTCAACTGGGTTGTCACAGCGCCAGCAAGCACCATCGATAACTTGTTCATTTGCCAATACAGTATGACAAGTTTCACACCAGTTTACTTTTGCTTCCTTTTTATAGGCTAAGCCTTTTTTATAGAACTGTTCAAAAAACCATTGAGTCCATTTATAGTAATCTTCTTTACATGTTGCTACTTCGCGGTCCCAATCATAGGACAAGCCAAGTGCTTTTTGTTGCAATTTCATGTTCTCGATGTTATCAAGAGTCCATGTTTTAGGGGCAATACCATGTTTAATCGCCGCGTTTTCTGCAGGCATACCAAAGGAGTCCCACCCCATTGGATGCAACACGTTGAACCCCTTCATTTTCTTGAAGCGAGCTACTACATCACCAATGGAATAGTTACGCACGTGCCCCATGTGTAAATTACCAGATGGGTACGGGAACATTTCTAATACATAGTATTTTTCTTTAGATTCATCATATTCTGTTTTAAACGTATGGTTATCTTCCCAATACTGTTGCCACTTTTTTTCAATATCTTGGGCTACATATTTTTCGTTCATGTAGGGGCCTCCTCATATGGTCAACCTCATAAGTTGCCATTTTATAATTAATGTTTTTATTTTACTACGTACTGTAAAAGCAGTCAAACACTAGCGTTTTACGACTTGAATACTTTTGGTTAAATCATTTTTAGGGCTTGTATTTTGATCCGAACTATAACTAGTATATAAATTATTTTGCTCTTTAACTGTTTGTTTATTATGCTCTTTTTTAGCTTTAGCTTCTTCTTCTAAGCGTTTTTTCTCAGCTTTTACTTTTTCAGCTTCTTCTTTTGCTTTGCGTTTAGCAGCCTCTTTCTCTTCTTTAGCTTTTCGTTTTGCTTCCGCTTTAGCTGCTTTTTCTTTTTCTTTTTCTTCTAAGCGTAATTTGTATTGTTCAAGCTTAGTTAATGGTTTAGATACTTCAACTACAGGTTCAGGAACAACTGCTGTAGGAGATTTAGGAATACCACGTCCTAAGTCTTTTTCTTGAATCATAGTAATCGTAGAAACATCTTCAAACCCTTTACGCCATGCTGCAAACCCACCAAGGTGTAATTCTTTTACCAGATCAAGTTTTAAGCCTAACGATGTATTATCTTCAAACCAAATACGATCTGAACCAGCAGCTGTTGGAATAGATAAATAGTATAACTTTAATCGATCGTCCCAAGTCATTTTATCTCTGTAATTAGCAAAGTAATTCCCTGTATTCTTCATAGCCAATGTTTCGCTTTTAGCATAGCCATTCGTGTCATGCCATAAGCGCATATAGAATGGTACCCCTAATATTAGCTTTTGAGAAGGAACTTCAGAGAGCATTCTTTCTGTATGGCTACGAACCCAAGGATAACTTGCAACAGGACCTGCAGTAGTACTCTTAGCCCAAGTTTCGTCATATGCCATAAGAACTACATAGTCGACAGTATCTGCCAAAGCTTTGCGGTTATACACTAATGACCATTCTGGACTATCAGAATACCCGGTCACATCGATAGAAGTTTTAATATTATATTGATGTAAATGATTAGACAAATATGATACAAATGTTGTTAAACGATCGCGGTCAGCATAATCGATGTTTTCAAAGTCAAAGTTATAACCATCAAACCCATATATATAGGCATATTGAACAAGATTATGAGCATATTTCTTCCATACCGATTGGTCCGCCAAAATACCACTTGTAAAATTAGAGTCAAACCGATTAGTAATCAACGGCCAAATGTGATAGCCTTTATTCTTATACGCTTTCACATAATTAATATTAATATTTGGACTTGCTTCTAAACCTAAGCTATGTAATTTAAACCAACTTGGAGAAATGATATTATCACCACTCGTATTGAGTTTTGCCTGATATGGAGCGCCCTCCGCTGTCCATGGATCAAAAGCCCACGCCAATGGTGTTTGCAATGTATAAGGCGCTTTCACCGTAGATGCTTCTGGTGCAGGGCCTAAAATAAGTTGACCATTATTTTTTGTATAACTAACACCCAGCATAGCTGGTTCAGACTCAATATCTACATAGGATATACCATCTTTTTTGGTAATGGGCAATTTAACAGGTTCACCTACGGCTGTAGGATTTAAAACAACCTTATCACCTTGTAATTCACTTTGTGGAACATACACGGTATATGATGTTTTATATTGATTTGCTTCGTAATGACGTGTAGTATTAGCTAAAAATTGATCTAATGAAACCAATACCTCTGCATGTACGAATGTACTTGATAATGCGGACATTACTAAAGCCGTTAACGATTTTATAATAGTAGATTTACGAATCATGTACTCTCCTAATTCTAGGTCCCATACTGGGATACAATACCAATTTCTATATTATACCATATTATATATAGTTCATCTCTTTTCTTGCACGAAGGATATATGTAATTTATAATTTAATCTATGTACTAATAAAAATTATCACATAAGGAGTTTTGTATGCATCAATATTTATTTTTCATAGGGGACTTCCCTATTAGAGCCTATGGTACCATGTTAGCTTTGGCTATCATCTGTGGTGCCTCTGTTGCCTATGTACTATTGAAAAAGGATGGCCGCGGTTGGCATGAACACATCATCGACTTTTCCATTACTGTTGCCGTAGCTGGTCTCATCGGTGCTCGCCTATGGGATGTCTTTTTCTTTGATTGGGATTATTACGGTAATCATTTATTGGAAATTCCCTTTGTTTGGCAAGGAGGCATGGCCATTCAAGGTGGCGTAGTACTAGGCACAATTGCGGGCTATTGGTATCTTCGTAAAAACAAGATTGACTTTTGGGCTTTTGCCGATTTATTTGCCCCTGCATTGATTTTGGCGCAATCCGTAGGTCGTATGGCAAACCTTTTAAACGGTGATGCTTTTGGTCATCCTACGGGCGGTAATTATGGTATTATCTATCCTGAAAGTACCCTTGCCTACCGCACCTACGGTAATCAACCACTATGGCCTGCCGAAGTATGGGAAGGTCAAATCGATATTCTTATCTTTGTAGTCCTTCTATTATTTGGATCTTTTAAGCATGCTAAGGGTCAGGTATTCGTACTATATGCTATTCTCTATTCTACGGCTCGCTTTTTCTTAGAGTTCTTACGTGGCGATTACGTAAACTTAACGCTAGGTCTAAAATCTGCTCAAATGACGAGTTTAATAGCTATCATTGTCGGTATCTGTGTATTCATCTATCTAGGCTATCTAGAAAAGAAAAATCAAAAGGTACTTGTTGCTATAGAACCAACAGTAAAAACTAAAAAACGTAAATAAATTACATATAAAAAGAAAAGTCCTGCATTCATTGGTTTTACCATTGAATGTAGGACTTTTACTATTTTTTGAAATAAAACTATTTCTTAAAAGCCTATTCTCTATAAGGCTATTTCTTATAAACTTTCTTTAGCTTTTAGAACATCAATTTCTTCTAATGCACGATTTGCAATCAGTGCATTTTTTTCTTTTTTCTTACGTACTTTTTGAGGCCACGACTCCATAATGCCAAAGTTGACATTCATTGGTTGGAAGTTAGAGCCTTCGTAGTTAGAAATATAGTGACTAAGAGAGCCAATAGCCGTCGTCTTAGGGAATTCAATAAACGGTTTTTCCTCTAAATAGCGAGCTACTTGAAGACCTACCATGAGACCGCTAGCAGCAGACTCCAAGTAGCCTTCTACACCTGTCATTTGACCAGCAAAGAATAGACGTGGTTCTTTTTTTAGTTGAAATGCGTGATTTAATAGTTCAGGAGAATTGATATATGTATTGCGATGCATAACACCATAACGAACAAATTCTGCATTTTCGAGTCCTGGAATCATACCGAATACACGCTTTTGTTCACCCCATTTTAAATGAGTTTGGAAGCCTACCAAGTTAAACATGGTGCCTTCCTTATTTTCCTTACGCAATTGTACCACTGCGTAAGATTCCTCATTGGTACGTTTATCCACTAAGCCTACAGGCTTTAATGGTCCATAACGTAATGTATCTTCACCACGGCTTGCCATGATTTCTACGGGCATACAGCCTTCAAAGTAGATTTCTTTTTCAAAATCCTTTGGCTGTACAGCTTCAGCTGTTGTAAGCTCATGCCAGAACGCTTTATATTCCTCTTCTGTCATAGGACAGTTAAGATAATCCGCATCGCCTTTGTCATAACGAGAAGCAGCAAAAACTTTATCGTAGTTTAAAGATTCAGCCGTTACGATAGGTGCAGCAGCATCGTAGAAGTAAAAGCCTGTTTCACCAGTTAAGGCTTTAATCTTATCTCCTAATGCTTCAGACGTAAGTGGACCAGAAGCAAAGATAACAGTTCTCTCTGTAGGAATCTCAGTTACCTCTTCGTGATGAACTGTAATATTAGGATGGCTCTTTACCTTCTTAGTCACCATTTCACTAAATAAATGACGATCAACGGCTAATGCACCACCGGCAGGTACAGCAGTTGCATCGGCACATTCCATAATGATAGAACCTAAACGACGCATTTCTTCTTTCAAAAGGCCTACCGCATTTTCAATATTACCAGCACGCAACGAGTTACTACATACGAGCTCTGCAAATTGATCTGTTTGGTGCGCCGGAGAACTCTTCACAGGGCGCATTTCATATAAGTCTACATGAATACCTCGGTTAGCGAGTTGCCAAGCCGCTTCGGAGCCTGCAAGGCCTGCACCAATAACAATAACATTTTTATTATTCAATTGTAGTTTCCTCTTTTTTAGCTTTACTAGACTTTTTAGATTCTTTTACAGGTTCTTCACTAGCTTCGCTCTTTTTCTTTCTTGTTTTCTTTGGTGGTCGAGTCGGACAAGTTTCATTGGAACAGAACTTTTTAACTGTACCATTTTTATATGTCTTTTCAACCATTATAGAACCACATGTTTCACAGAAATCATGGGTTGGCTTATCCCATAGTGTAAAGTCACATTGTGGGTATCGATTACAGCCATAGAAAATGCGTCCACGACGAGACTTACGTTCTACGATTTCCCCTTCTTTACATTTAGGACACGTTACCCCAGTTCCCACTGTAATAGGTTTTGTGTTTTTACATTCTGGAAAATTAGAGCATGCTAAGAACTTACCGTATCGACCAAATTTATATACCATTGGACTATGACAAAGTTCACATATCTCATCGCTTTCCATAGATGCAATTTCAATGCGGTCTACATCACTTGCATCTTCTAGTTCTTGCGCAAAGACCTCGTAGAAATCAGATAATACTTTTACATACGTATCCTTACCAGATGCGATAGCATCAAGTTCTTCTTCTAAATCACGGGTAAAGCCAGTATTGATGATTTTTTCAAAATATGTAATCAAGAAGTCTACCACCACAAAGCCTAACTCTGTAGGCACGAATTGTTTATTCGTATTTTCCACATAGTTACGGCTTACGATAGTATCTAGAATTGGTGCGTATGTACTAGGGCGACCAATGCCAAGTTCTTCTAATGTCTTGATAAGACTCGCCTCGGAGTAACGTGGAGGTGGTTGTGTAAAATGTTGTTCAGGCAATACCTCTACCGTATGGGCAGCATCATTCTTTTTCAGAGCTGGCAATTGAGGTGCATCCTCTTTTTTCACATCTTCATAAACGGCACTGAAACCTGGGAAGATAACACGAGAGCCAGTTGCTTTAAAGGTATAGTCATCTTTAACATTCAACTCAATCGTTGTGGATTCATTTTGTTGAGGCGCCATTTGGCTCGCCATAAAACGATTCCAAATCAACGTATATAGCTTAAGTTCATCGCGACTCAAGAATGGTTCCACCATTTTAGGTGTTAACTCGAGAGATGTAGGACGAATCGCCTCATGCGCATCTTGTGCAGAACCTTTAGAACCGTACACATTTGGTTTAGATGGATAATATTCCTCCCCATAGTTACGAAGAATAAAGTCCTTAGCCATAACTTGCATCTCTTTAGAAATACGCGTAGAGTCTGTACGCATGTACGTAATCAAACCTACGTGGCCATAGGAGCCAATTTCTAAACCTTCATATAAATGTTGGGCAATCATCATCGTACGCTTAGCACCAAAGTTCAATTTACGCACACCATCTTGTTGCAACGTAGATGTTGTAAACGGAGGTGCCGCTTTACGAGAACGTTTGCGCTTTTCAATATTTGTCACTACTGCATCTTCACCGCCAATAGCATCAACCACCGCTTGTGCATCGCTTTCAGTAGTAATATCGATTTTCTCGCCTTTAATATGTGTCAACTCCGCTGTGAAAGATTCTTTTTTAGGTGTTTCAAAATTACCTTTAATGGTCCAATATTCTTGTGGTTCGAAGGCTTGGATTTCGCGCTCTCGTTCACAGATGAGTCGAACTGCTACAGATTGTACACGACCAGCGCTGAGACCCTTACATACTTTTTTCCAAAGTAATGGACTCAATTTATAGCCTACGATACGATCTAATACACGGCGCGCTTGTTGAGCATCTACCATATTCATATCGATGGTACGTGGAGCCTCCAAAGCCTCTGCTACGGCATTTTTAGTGATTTCATTAAACGTAATACGACATGTAGACTTAGGATCTACATTGAGAATGTACGCTAAGTGCCAAGAAATGGCTTCCCCTTCGCGGTCAGGGTCAGTTGCAAGCAATACGGCACTGCTTTCATCAGCATAGGAAACGAGTTCATCTATAACCTTTTTACGAGTTACAAGATTGCTGTAGCGCGGTGTAAAGCCATGCTCTATATCGATGCCCATTTGAGATTTAGGCAAGTCTCGTAGATGGCCCATACTTGCTTTTACCACATAGTTAGGACCTAAGAATTTTTCAATTGTTTTAGATTTAGCAGGAGATTCTACAATAACCAAGACTTTGCCGTTCGGATTATATACGCGAGGTTCCCGTTGCTCCGGTGGCACAGAAGTTTGTAGTACAGATTTATCCCGTACAATCCCCATTGGAGTAAGGGCTTCTTTAGTAACCTTACGCTTTATAGTAGTACTCTCTTTCTTAGTATTTTTCTTTTCTGTATCTTTACTAGTACTAGCTGCTTTCGGCTCGCCAATAACGATAGATCGTTTAATGGACAAGTATATCACTCCTAGTCATATTAATATAGCCTCTCGGCGGATGATTCTCTATAGCCCCTTCCATTTCTAATGTTAGTAATAAGGGCTGTAGTTGTTGTAATGGAATACGAGTCGCTTTCAAAATATCACTAACCGTAATACATCGATCATGAGGTATTTCATTCAATATTACACTCCTATCCACATTAAAGCTTAACATAGAGCACCCTTTTCTATCAACACTTTGACTATGATTCCCTATTTGAACGCTAGCTTTTACGCCTTTATTACCTTTATTATTTGTTGGTAAAAGTTTATGTTCACTAGAAAAATATTCCCGCATTGTTAAATGGTATTGTTCAACTATATCCTCATAACCAGTAAGTACATATGCACCATTTTTCATTAAGAATTTATTTCCATCTGCTGTATGGTCTAATAGATTACATGGTACCACAAATACATCTCGACCTTCACTAACCGCCATATCTGCCGTAATCAAAGAACCACTACTAGACTTGGCCTCCACTACGATAACACCTCTGCATAATCCACTAATGATACGATTCCGTGCTGGGAAATGTTTTGCGGACGGCGGTGTACCTGGCGGGTATTCGGAGAGAAGTAACCCATTATTTTGTAATATACGATCAAATAATTTTGCATTTTCTCGAGGATAGGTAATATCTAAACCACATCCCATAACAATGATTCCATACCCCTGACTAGCCAGAAGGCCTTCATGACCATGTGAGTCTATACCACGCGCCCCACCACTAACAATAATGGTACTATATTTACCTAATTCCTTGCCGAGCATTCTCGCCACATTCCGACCATATAAGGAGCAACTCCTTGCTCCAACAATAGCAATACGATTTAAGCGTCCATCTAAGAGTGCCCGATTACCTCTCATAAATAAAATGGCTGGCGGATTATATATATGATTTAAAATAGACGGAAAGTCTTTGTCTAAAAAGGTAGTAAAATCCATCTGGTATTCGTCTACTTTATGGATAATATACTCTAATTTTTCATCTTTAGCCGATGCTGAAATGGCACGTTTATCAGATGCAGAAATATATGTATAAGATTTTAAGTTTTCTACATTCTTAATAGCTTGCCACGCATCATAAGGGGATCCAAAATCCTCTATAAAACGCCTTACATATGTGGCTCCAACATTGTATAAGCTTTGTAATCCTGCAATATAAATATTGTCATCGTATCTAATCATATAAACACCTAGTAATTCTTTCTAAGTATATAATCATTAATTTTATATAGAATCAAACAACTACTTTTGGCAAATAAACAACTACTAAATTTATGAGATAATTACTTTATTTGCCAGTTCTAAATAACATTGCTTCAGAAATATGATGTGGTTCTACTTTTGGATTTTCTTCTAAATCAGCAATTGTACGAGCCACCTTTAATATGCGATCAAAAGCTCGCCCACTTAAATGAAAATGGTCAAATATATTGCCTAAAACACTCCAAGCCTTATCTGTAATATTGCATAGTTCACTAATTGCCTTATGGGGAACTGCTCCATTCGAATTAAAGTCAAAACCTTCATATCGTTTCTGTTGCATAGCAGTGGCCATGATAACTTGTTGTCTCATACTTTCACTCGTCATATTTGAAGATGATGTATCTAACAGCTGTTCAAGGGTCGGTCTCTCAACGGGAATATGCAAATCAATACGATCCATAATCGGCCCTGATAACCGTTGCTGATAGTTTTTAACCATCGTTTCTGTACAGACACATTCCTTATAAGGATCATGGTAATACCCACAAGGACAAGGATTGGCCGCAAGAATACAAATAAAATTAGCTGGATATATATAATTTCCTTGAGACCGATTTATAGTAATCGTTCTAGACTCTAAAGGCTGTCGTAATGCATCGATTACTTGGCGTTGAAACTCAGGCGCTTCATCCATAAATAATACGCCTCCATGAGCTAATGTTACCTCTCCAGGACGTCCCTGTATCCCTCCACCGACCATACTAGCCAAAGTTGCCGTATGATGAGGATGTCTAAAAGGTCTAGATTTCACTAGCCCATTATCACCTAGTAAACCTATTACATCTTGTATACGACTCACTTCAACAATTTCATTCCAAGTCATAGGAGGCAATATGGTCGGCAATCGTTCGGCCATCATCGTTTTACCCCCACCTGGAGGCCCTATCATAATACAATGATGATGACCTGCAGCACTGATGAGCATGGCTCGTTTGCCTAACTCTTGACCTTGTACATCGCCAAAATCAACTGTATATGGTTGATTAGTCTTTATAGTTATACTTTCATCCGTAACAGACGTATCAACACAATTATTACTAATCATAGTTACTTGTGGTTTACTGATTGTATCTAGATTTTCATTGCTTCCGGTTAATGGCATAGACTCTAAAGGCCCTAGAATTGATTTATTGGCATTGTGTTTATCTACTTTTCCTTTTTTGATACTTATTTGTTTATTTTTATCAACTACCTTTGGCTTAATTTGTTCCTCTAAAATAGTAATAATTTCTTGTAGTGATGATCCACCATATATAGTTAAATTAGGAATAGACTGTAGCACTTTACTATTTTCAATACTTGTATAAATTTTTGAATAATTAGCATCTAATCCTGCTAGCGACATAGCTAGAGTCCCAAAGGTCGGTAATAACGAACCATCTAACGCTAACTCTCCCATAAACAAACTCTTATCAAATAAAGCCGAAATTTTAGCTTTACGCCCATTTATCTGTCCTGATGCAAGCAGAACCCCTAAAGCGATTGCTAAATCGAGCCCAGCGCTACTTTTACGAATTGTAGCCGGGGCTAAATTGACTACGATGCGTCTCATTGGAAATTCGTATCCACTATTTTTAATGGCCGCTCGCACTCGTTCACGAGCCTCTTTAACAGATTGATTAGGTAGTCCAACGATATCAAAGACCGGCAAACCTTGTGATATATCAACCTCTACAGTAATGATACATCCATCAATGCCGTGTAAGGTGGCTCCATTTAATTTTGCGTACATAAACTGACCTCACTAAAAGCACTGTGGTAAATAATGAATAGAACTTTGAAAGTCTTCGTGCAAATACACCTCTATTACATCAAAGGATATTTCCTTCCAACGGCGCTTTTTTTGATTTAAATCATATAGAAACAACATGGCAGCTCGTTTAATATGCTTTTGTTTTTTCTTGGTGACTGCCTCACGTGCCAAACCATGTTGCATACCCCGACGTGCCTTGATTTCAATAAAATGATAGACTAAATCACGTTTAGCAATGATGTCTATTTCGCCTAAACGGGTTCGATAATTTGTATCTACTACCGTAAGTCCCATTTTTTCAATATAATTGGTAGCTACTCGTTCTCCCCATTTGCCCAGTTCTTTTGAATCGAGTTCATTAAAAGCTTTACCAGTACTAATCGTTTTCATATATACCTCCTAATAAAGTGTATCTGCAACAACAACTCATAAAATTTAATATCTATACTATATTAATCTTTCAACAGGTAATACTTACTTGTAGCGTAAATTATGGAGGTAACAAAAGTAAATACAAAAGAGGTTCCTAATAGTCACATAGGTGACCAATAGGAACCTCTTTACGGTTATAAACTATATGCAATTTATAATCTAATAATATGAATAAAACTAATACAACTATAGGACTTAACTTAATAGTCTAATCATAAAATAAATTTATTATCCATATATAAATAACTAAAATTTAGTCAGGTTTAACCCAACGCACAATAGATTTAATAGGCTCAAAGCTCTTACGATGAAGCGGTGTTACCCCTTGTTGCTCGATAGCTTCTTTATGTAATTCCGTATAGTAACCTTTATGAATACCAAAGCCATAGCCAGGGAACTCATCATCAAGGCTCTTCATATATCGATCTCGCGTAACCTTTGCAATGATGGATGCAGCAGCAATATTAGCGCTTTTGCTATCACCTTTAATGATGGATTCAACGGGAATCCTCAAATCAGGCAATTTCATAGCATCGGCTACTACTGCTTCAGCTGGTACGCTAAGCGTACGAATAGCCTCATACATCGCTTGTCGCGTTGCTTCATAGATATTTAGCTCATCAATCTTTTCTGGACCGTAAGAAATACAGCTAACAGCAACGGCTTCGTCCATGATGATATCATAGAGTGTTTCTCGTTTTTCCTCTGTTAGTTTTTTAGAGTCATTAAGGCCTGGAATTAATGTCATAGGTGGCAAGATAACAGCAGCTACCGTAACAGGCCCCGCAATAGGACCACGCCCCACTTCATCGACACCAGCCACATGATAAATACCTTGATCATAGAACATGCCTTCATAGTCATACATACCCATGAGGCGTTGCTGTTCTTTTAACTCTTTTTCTTGACGCTTAATATAAGAAGCAGCCAATTTCTGTACAGAACTACGAGTATCCTCTTGAGCAAAAGACAAAATCTCTAAGGCTTGTTCAGTTTCAAAGAGAGCTTTAATATCTGCTACTTTTAACTTAGAAAATACATCCTTATCCATTATGACTCTCCTCACCATCTGCAGGGTAGTACGGTTCTTCATCAACTTGATCGAGAGTAATTGTACCTAACTTAGTATTGCGATAGTCTTGCAAGATAATACGGCGAGCCTTGTCAAAATCTACAATGCCACCGCTTACAAGACAACCTCGACGACGTCCAATGCTTTCAAGAATCGTATCAACATCGGTCATCTCTTCTTCTTTTAATTTATAACGCTCTACCAAAATATTTGGCGTGTTCGTCAATAAGTAATTTAATAGTTGTTTTATAACATGCTCTAAATCATAAACATCATCGGAAATGGCACCTGTCATAGCGAGGCGAGCCGCTGCACGTTGGTCCTCTAATTTTGGCCATAATACACCTGGTGTATCAAGCAATTCAAGATTTTTACCGATTTTAACCCACTGTTGACCACGTGTATGACCTGCCTTATTAGCTGTACGCGTTGCAGCAGAACCAGCCAAAGAGTTAATCAATGTAGATTTACCAACATTAGGAATGCCTAAGATGATAGTCCTAACAGAACGACTGCGAATACCTTTCGCTACCCAACGATCAATGATAGGTTTACTTAGACGTTCTACGGTAGATAGTAATTTTTTATTGCCTTTGCCAGATTTAGAATCGATAGCCAATACTGTAATGCCTTGTTTAGTAAAAAATTCAGTCCATTCCTTTGTGGCTTTAGGATCAGCTAAGTCAACTTTATTTAACAGTACAATATGTGGTTTTTGACCAACGAGTTCAAGGATTACAGGATTCGCACTAGAGCGAGGAATACGCGCATCTAATAACTCGATAACAACATCTACCTTCTTGATGTACTCTGTAATCATACGAGTAGCTTTCGCCATATGCCCAGGGAACCAATGTACGATAGGTGAATCTGCCATTTTATATCCTTTCTACATACTTTATATACATCTCATAGAGATACTTAGTATATTTTATATTTATCTTTTTACAGCTCTATATTCCTCTATTATAATTCTTTAATTCATAGAATAATAAAATAGAACTATTTATATCTAATTTTAGCAAAAATAAAAGGCTGCCAACGGCAGCCTTTTATGAACATTAGCGTTTTTCGCGAATACGAGCAGCTTTACCAGTAAGGTTACGTAAGTAGTACAATT
The DNA here is from genome assembly GCF_003603295.1 of Veillonella sp. AF13-2. NCBI lineage: Bacteria > Bacillati > Bacillota > Negativicutes > Veillonellales > Veillonellaceae > Veillonella > Veillonella sp. AF13-2. Next base: position 447,213 of record NZ_QTMT01000001.1, on the reverse strand, counting down.
TAGCACGACGAACAACACCACGGCGCATAACTTCGATTTTAGCTAAACGTGGGCTGTGAAGTGGGAATGTACGTTCTACACCTACACCGGATGCAATACGACGAACTGTAAAAGTTTCACGTACGCCACCGTTTTGACGTTTAATTACCAAACCTTCGAACACTTGGATACGTTCACGAGTACCTTCCACTACTTTTACGTGTACGCGAACTGTGTCACCAGCGCGGAAAGTAGGGATGTCTGTACGAAGTTGTTCTTGTTCAAGTACGTTAATAATGTTCATTGTTTCCTCCTGTTTGCAGACATTCAATACCTACACCTTATAGGCAGCGGACTGTCTCAAATTAACAGCAATATAGTATCATAAATCACGTACTGTTAGCAAGTATTTTCTATATTATTTTAATAATCCAAATAATTACGTATTATTTACGTATAATTGGTCGTTTTAACTTACCTAATAAGCGGTATAAATTCTCCTGTTCTTCATCCGATAAATCAGAGAACATTACATTAAGAAATTCGTTAAATGTATGTAAAAGAGTTTTGCCTAACCGTTTCCCCTCATCTGTTAAAGTAACTACAGATATACGTTTATCCATATAATCAATATGTTTTGTAACATATCCCAATTCAATGAGAATATCTGTCTGCTCCGACACAGTAGCGGGACGCATATTTAGAGCATCTACTAACTGCTTCTGTGATGCTCCTTGGGAACGCATATATAATTCAATAATAATTCTATCACGAGACTTTTCTTTGCCGCTTGGCACCTTACACAAGGCTTTATATAATTCATCATGATTCATAATCATCTATCTCCTCATACAACTTTGTATATTATAAAGTATTCGTCATAGTCTCTAAAAATCCTGCATAAAATTTGCATATTCTTCGTAAAAGCAAAAAAGAGGTACGCACGGTACCTCTTCTCCTGTATATCATTATAAAAATTTTAACTTTTACTAGAATATGTTATTTTAATGCGCTAATATCGCCAATAATAGCCATTACACTGTATGCTAAACGAACGAGTTGTAAACGGTTAGCTTTAATAGCTTCATCTTTATCCATAACCATTACATCTTCAAAGAATTTGTTAATGGCTGGAACTAAAGTAGCTGGAACTGCCACGACTGCATCATAATCGCCAGCTTCCCAAGCAGCACTACTTGCTTCAGATGCTTTAGAAGCAGCTTCGAACAATTCTTTTTCAGCATCTTCTTTCAATAAATCGCTATTAACACCAGTATATTCCACATCTTTTACAAGATTGTACATACGAGTATAAGCTTGAACAAGTTCAACGTTTTCATCGATGCGGTTAGCTAACAATGCATTTACAAGACCTTCAGCATCAGCAACAGACAATTCGTTGTTAGATAACAATAAGTCAATTACATGATGAGGAACTTCGCGATCAAGGAAGATATTTTTCAAACGAAGTGTGAAGAACTCTTCTACTTGGTCAAGCAATTCGTCTTGTTTTTCAGCTAGTACATTAAGTAATTCCATAGATGCTTTGAAGATTGGACGTAAGCTGATATTCCATTCGCTACCAAGCAAGATATTCAAGATACCAATTGTTTGACGACGCAATGCATATGGATCTTGAGAGCCTGTAGGGATTAAACCACGGCTGAAAGTAGCGACGATGTTATCTACTTTATCGATGATGGACAATACTTTACCGGCCTCAGTTTGAGGCAATACATCACCTGCAAAACGTGGTAAGTATTGTTCAAAAATAGCTTCTGCCACTTCAGGGGATTCACCATCGAGTAAAGCGTATTCCTTACCCATGACACCTTGTAATTCAGTGAATTCTGTAACCATACCGGTTGTAAGGTCGGTTTTAGCGAGCTCTGTAGCGCGGTCTAACACAACAGCTGTATCTTCGTGCAAGCCACATTCTTCACCAAATACACGGCCCAATTTAAGTAAACGTTCAGTTTTATCCGCTAAATTACCAAGACCTTCTTGGAATACAATTTTAGTCAAACCATCTTGACGGTCGATAAGAGGTTTCTTGCGGTCTTCGTTGAAGAAGAATTTAGCATCATCAAGACGGGCGCGCAATACACGTTCATTACCAGCTTGAACTACTTCAATAGAATGATCGGAGCCATTGCGAACGGTTAAGAACATTGGCAACAATTTGCCGTCTTGATCAACTAATGGGAAATAACGTTGATGGTCTTTCATTGGTGTGATGATGGCTGCATCTGGAAGTGTCAAGTAAGACTCTTCAAAGCCACCACACAATGCTGTAGGCCATTCAACAAGATAGTTGATTTCTTCTAACAAATCATCATCCCAAACGATGGATGCATTTTTAGAAGCTGCCATATCATGTAATTGTTTGGAGATCAATTCACGACGTGCGTCTTGATCAACCATAACAAAGTTTTCTTTTAATGTATCTACATAGGATGCTGCATTTTTAATAGTGATTTCATCAGCCCCTAAAAAACGATGACCACGTGTTACATTACCAGATTTTACAGTAGCAAATTCTACAGGAATTACTTCTTCATCAAGTAAAGCTACAAGCCAACGTACAGGACGTACGAACTTAGCATCTAAATTACCCCAATGCATGGATTTAGGGAAGTTAAGACCTGTAATCAATTGAGGTAACATATCTGTGACGATATCTTTTGCAGGAACCCCTGCAGTTTTGGTTTCAGCGTAAATATAGCCGTCTTCTACAACGAGATCAGCTACATCAAGACCTTTACCACGAGCAAAGCCGATAGCTGCTTTTGTGGCATTACCGTCAGCATCATATGCGATAGACGCAGAAGGACCTTTATGACGTTCACTGATTTCAGCAGATGTGTCAGCAAGACCTTTCACGATAAGAGCCAAACGACGTGGTGTGCCGTATGTTGCGATGCTTTCAAAAGAAAGATGGGCATCATTTAATTTTGTTTCAGCCAATTGTTTCAATTGACCTAAGATATTTGGCATAAAGCCGGCAGGAATTTCTTCTGCACCGATTTCAAATAATAAATCTTTTGCCATCTTATTTATCTCCTTTCAAAAGTGGGAAACCTAACTCTTCGCGTTTAGCGAGGTATTGTTGTGCACAAATACGAGCCAATGCACGTACGCGGCCGATGAAAGCAGTACGTTCGCTGATGGAAATAGCGCCACGGGAATCAAGTAAGTTGAATGTGTGGGAACATTTCAATACATAGTCGTAAGCTGGTAATACATAACCAGCTGCACAAACGCGTTTTGCTTCTGCTTCGTACATATCAAACAATTTGAAAAGCATATCTGTATCAGCTAATTCAAAGTTGTATACGGATTGTTCAACTTCGTTAGCATGCCAAACATCACCGTATGTAACATTTTCATTCCATTTAAGGTCATATACGTTTTCTACGCCTTGAATGTACATAGCCAAACGTTCTAAACCGTATGTAATTTCTACGGAAACTGGTTTACAATCAATGGAACCAACTTGTTGGAAATATGTGAACTGAGTTACTTCCATACCGTCGAGCCATACTTCCCAACCAAGACCCCAAGCACCCAATGTTGGAGATTCCCAGTTATCCTCAACGAAACGGATATCGTGATCTTCAGCATGAATACCCAATGCAGCCAAAGATTGTAAGTACAATTCTTGGATGTTATCTGGAGATGGTTTCACGATAACTTGGAATTGATGATGTTGGAACAAACGGTTAGGGTTATCGCCATAACGACCGTCTGCTGGACGACGAGAAGGCTCTACATAACATACAGCCCATGGTTCAGGACCAATAGCATGTAAGAATGTAGCAGGATTCATTGTACCTGCACCTTTTTCTATGTCATATGGATTTTGAACGATACAACCTTGATCGCTCCAGAATTTTTGTAAATTTAAAATAATCTCTTGAAATGTCATTGCTGCCTCCACTTTACACAACCGACATAAAATCAACCATTTCGTTACAAACAAAAAAGTCCCTGTAACGAAAAACGTTACAGGGACGAGTATACCCGCGGTTCCACCCTATTTGGCTTGCGCCCTCTTTTTTCTATGTTGGCCTTTACTAACAGATACCTGCGTTCCTGCCAATGCTCTACAGCGCCTTCAACCAAATGTGAGCTTACACCATCCTCACTCGCTAGAGAGGTTTACTACTCTGCTTCATCGCATATATTATACACAATATTGTAGCAATAGAGAGGGATGAATGTCAAACTATTATCTAAAACTTTTACCCCAAATATATGTTGAAAAATAAATTAATACCTATATCTAGCTAAATATATAACTTGAATAAAATTATATAGAAAATAAGATAGCCATTAAAAATAGCAATATAGTAAAGAAAGTAAATAAATAGTAAATCCATTTATGGTTACTATTTTTAAATATTAGCGAAAACAAGTAGGTACTGAATGATAATAGTAAAAACTCAACTAGATATTTAAATTGTTTATTTATATCATCTAAGAACTTAAAATCCACAAAAAATACAACTAAAAATATTCCTAAACTAATTAATCTATATTTTTCATTTATGTCCTCATTAGATCTTCGAATATATTGAATTACACTATAGGCAAATGCTAAAAACAAGGATATAGTAGCAAAATAATATACTAATTTCATTTATTATTTTCACCTCGTTTTCTAATCTCTTCATCTGTCGGAATATCTTGTCGTAGCTCCATTTTTTTTATATCTCCTGCTATTCCACCGGAAATACTTCCTAAAGTTCCTAAAGAATAAGATGAAACTGCTGTCGCAATTGGTCCATAAGGATATCCTAGTTTGAATCCTTCTGCAGTACCATAAGCACCTCCTATTGCAGAGCCTATTGGAGGAATTAAATTTGTCCCCCAAGCTTTAACTAAATTGGTTCCACTATAGGTATAATAGTCTTGCACAAAATCATTTGTCATGCTTCCTATACTAAAAACCCCCCCCAATCTATTAACTACTCTAAAAGCAGGTTTAGCATTCTCAGTATAATATAAATACCCCTTTAAAGGTTGATTGGTCAACTCAGATGTAGTATTAGTTAAAACCGACTTTTCTAAATCTCTAGTACTTATACTATTAGTAGGTTTACTAACTTCTATAGTATCATTAGGATTATTAGAATTTAAATTATAGTCAAATATTTTGGTTGTACTAGTGTGGTTATTATATAAAATATCTTTATCAACACTTAAAGTTAAATTATTAATAGAATTATTATTGATTCTATCACGTTTCTGTTTTTCATATCCATATAATGCACGCCCTTTTTCTACACCATATTTATCAATATAGTCATTTAGCAAGGAGTCTTCATATGCTTTATTAGAAGAAACAATTCTAGAACTAGCCTCTTGTTTGTACATACTAAATGAATCTTCTAGGCCATTTGATGTAACATATTTATATACTAAATTGTTCATAATATCTTGGAATGAACCCGATCCAATTACTTCTGGTATACTACTTTCCAATTCACCATTTAAAAGTATGGATGTTTCATTATTAGTTTTATAGATTGAATTATGATTGTATTCATACCACATAAGGGTATCATAATAAGCAAGTTTTCTAACCCATTCGTCTAAACTAATTTCTCCATACTTAAAACTTCTATAATCACGTAACAAGTTTAGCTGATCGTCATGGGTCAACCAATTATTATCAACGGCTGAATTTATCAAAGGCACTGCTATTGATTGATCACTAATACTTTTCCCTAAAATTATACTAACTAACTTTTGCATGTCAGGATTATCGATTTTTCTTAGAAGTGGTTGTGTAACTTCATTTATTGCACTAATTTTAAATCCATTAAAAGAATCATATCCAGAAAGCTTCGATATAGTTGCACCAAGCGCACCATGTAAAGCAACTTTATAAATTCCACCATCATCCCATTTTTTAGCCTTGTCCAAGTATTCTTTTGCTAATTTTTCATTATTAGCATTTTCAGCAGATTCAGCTAATATTACATATTTTTTTTGTTCGCTAACAGCAATATCACCAATTAATTTATATCCATGATCAGAAATTTTAGATAAAAGAATTTGTTTTTCTTCTACTGTTTTCTTATCAAAAATCGGTGCTAGTTTATTTAATGCTTGTTCCGTATCATGATTAATCTTTTCTAAAGATTCTTTCTCAGCAATTTCAATGATACCTTCACTGATGGCAGAATGAGTAGTTGATTTAGAATTACCTTTCACAGGAATCCCCATTTTAGGGCTGCCAGTAATACCTATCAGATTATTTTTAGAGCGTTTAGTTGTAGATAAACTATATCCAGAAGTTTTTGCTGAATAGGATGCTTTATTTTGAATATCATTCATTTTTAAAGAATTAGAGGATAATTTATTCTTGGATTTATCAGGACTCCCTTTAATTATACCACCTGTAAGTGTAGTTGCATTATTTACCTGTACATTATATCCACCATCACCTGCGTATATACCAGCCTGATCTGTAACACTTGCATAGTGACTGTCTGTAGTGCCTCTCGAATTATCAAATCCAACTCTTACAGGTCCACTCATTCCATAAGATACAGATATACCTTTATTTTTACTTATTTTATGGTAGTCATTCGTATCTTGTAAACTTTCAATATTCAAATTATGTCCAACTTTTGTGGTCACACTTTCACCGATGACCTTAGAACCAATAATTTCTGTATCATTTCCAGAGACAGTATTGACTTGTTTACCACGAATAACAGTTCCAGTATGCGTCTTAGTTGTCTCTAATGCATTTTCTTTACCTTTATACACATTAGCATCTAAACCAATAACACCATTACCGTGAGGACTAACTGTGGCACCAACAGACCATCCTGAGCTTGTATATGTATCGCGTTGTACTAAAGAGTTCGTTCCTGCATCTATACTTAAGTTATTTGATGCATTTAGATTAACCTTTGGAGCCTCTACAATACTACCTTTAATATGAATATTTCCTTTGTCACTATTATCACTATCTGCAGTAATACTTACATTATTTTTGCTCCCTATAGAACTACCTATATAATTTTCTTGATTAAGTTCGCTATGCTGTTTAAATTTACTTGAACCAATACCTACTTGTATATTGAGTAAACGATCTTTTTTAATTCTATTATTTACATTATTAATCGCTGTTCTTACATCTGGATGCATAGCATTGCTCTCTTCAGGATGTTCTGCCTGATATGCTTTATTAAGTTCATCAGCCTTAGCAAGTATATCTTTTTCTTTTTCTACAAGTTTTTCTATCTTAGCATTTTTATAAGAAGTCCCATCATTATAAGCATGTTTTAAAGTATTTGCAGCCTCAAGATACTCTAATGTTGATAAGTTGCTATTTTTTCTAGAGTTAGCACGCTTACCAAGTTGCTGAACAGCATTCAATTCATTAACAATTTGACCACCAACACTTACAGTAAGACCGGAACGCTTCTCCTCGTGACTTTGCACTACATGTGCAGTATTATGTTTTCCATCAACCGTTACATTTTGAGCAGATAAGTCTATCGGTTTATTACTAAAATAGTTTGTTGTTGTACTGTGAATTGAATTACCAGCACTAACATTTATCTCGTCCTTAGAGGAAGAAATATTGGTAGCAACTTGATTTTTATATCTGCCATCTGTTGTATCAGTCACTTTTTTACTACCAATAGTAAAGCCTATACCAGCGCCCATTAAGCCAGATTTTTTACTATATTGATATACATCATCACGTTGTGTTTCTTCACCTGAATCTGTACGCACGTCATTACCTGCAGATACGGATACATCTTTTGTTCCCAAAATATTAGAACCTGTTACCGAAACATTGCGATTAGCTTTCACATTAATCGTATCTCCACCAATTGTTGAAGATAAAACACCTGTGCGTTCATGATCTGTACGTATGATATTAGTTGTACGAGATAGTAAACTCTTTTCTTTGTATTTTAGACCATATTCATCACGACTATAACTTTGCCCATTTGTAATAGTAACATCATTTCCAGCTTCAACAGATGTGACACCATGTTCACTATTAACAATACCATTGCGGATATTTACATCATTTCCTGCATGTAAATTAACATTACTATCACTTAAAATAGCTGTACCTAATTCAGTACGACGATCTGTGCGATTATAATTCTCACTATTAACAGTCATATCCTTTTTAGCGGATAATGCCTCTGTTGTTAAATTAATATTCTGACCAGCCTCAATCGTTGCTTTAGAATTATCTCCAGTATAAACAATAGCACCTTTAAGGTTAACATCTCGTTTAGCAGATAAAACTAAATCGCCTTTTTCTCCTACACCTATAGTTCCTTGGCGACCAACAATATCGTGATGTTGTAATCTATTTACATGAGCACCTACATTAATATCACGACCAACATTAATATTAACCTGTTTCTCACCATGAATATTACCAGTATTTATTACGTCTTGAGATGCCTTAATAGTCACTTTACGTCCATCTATACGACCTGTATTTTCTACATCATTAGCCCCTAATACAATTGTATCTGCAGTCATAATGCCTTGATTTAGAATATCTGCATTAGTGTTGCTAACAATAGCTTTACCACTTATGATTCCACCCATTGCATCAACAGATTTTGCAGGTTGTTTCGCTAAATATACTTTAGGATATAGAACTTGTTGAGCTTTTCCATCTACTACAACTGTTTTAGTTTCTAACCACACCATATCAGTCGTTATAGCTTTCATTTGTTCTTTAGATAAGGCAATTCCAGGTGTTAATTTAAAAGCTTTACCAAAAGCTACACCAGCCTCTAATAATGCTTTATATTCAGCTTCATTATCTGTATAACCTTCTAAATACTGTTTACCTGTAGCTGATACTATTTGCTCATTAATAAGTTGCTGTTCATAGAATCCATCACCTAAACGTTTGAATCTTCTTTCAGGATTATTTGTCAACGCATCAATCATAAATTGAGAGGATAAAAAATTCTTTCGATTAGTAAAAGCAGGGTCAGTCTCTATCAAAGCATTAGCCGTAATAGCAGGATGAATATCATATAGTGCCTCTGTTGGTAACGATAAACCATCTATGGTTTGACTTGCTTTACCTTTGCCCCCACCCAGACCATATGGATCTAAACTATCATTGACCTTTGCAATAGTAGCTTTGGATACTTTATCTTCAGCGTGCTCTTTTAGAGTACCAATTGGTTTTACATTTTCTTCAGTAATCGACGGTGTCATAAAGACTTCAGGGCCCCAAACACGTATACGTTTACTTCTATAACCATGACGTTTCCTTTTCTTTTCGGTTCTACTCTCTTGAGTAGTTCCAGTAATAAAGGTTTTATCACTAATCATATCTGATATGTTTTGTATAGAGCCCTTTGTTTTAAAAGTTCCTCCTGAAATCACGCTGCTATTATCATTATAAAGTATACCAGTAGTTACTAAATCACCACCACTACTAATGATACCTGGATCATCATTGGTAATCTTTTTGTGAGTTTGTTCGGCTTCACTTCTAATGATTGTAAACTGATTTATTCGGTTCTCATTCTTATTCATTTCCTTATTATAAGCTTCATCTTCAGGCGTTTTAACTGGTTTTACATGCGGTGTACCATAACCACTTGAATCATCAGCATATGGGAACTCAGACTTATCAAATACCTGACCTTCTAATTTATGATTTGGATGAGTAACTTTTATTTTATCTGGATTTTTAGTAATCCCATCTGAAACACGCTTGGTTCCTAACGCAACATTATTATTTTCTACTGTAGGAGTATCAAGTTTAATAGACTTTGTAGCTTTAATAGTCGCCCCTTTATTATGTATACCATCTTTAGCAATAAAGTCCATAGTTCCACCACTATAAATGAGACCTTTACCAGTATTATCTATTGTATTTGAAGTTATATTAACGTGATTACGACCCGCAATTACACCAGACTTATGAGAATCTAGTTCTGCCTTAAGAGCAGTAACTTTCTCTTGTACATCATCATACGCTTTTGTTAAATCATTAATCCGTTGACGATGTGCGTCTAACTCAGGCTTGGTCTTATATTTAGATATATCAGCATTCCATTCAGCATCAAGTTCATTTTTTGCCTTTTCTAGCTCTTTACCAGCTTTATGATAGCGTTCTTCTATTTCACTATTAGTATGATTTGTAACTATATTAGCTTTAATATCTACTGTATCACCATAAATACGTCCACCTTCATGATTATCTATAGATTTAGCATTTATAGTTGTAGTATTTCCAGAGTTGATAAGACCATTATTGTTTACCTTTTCTTGACTATGTACAGTTGTAGAGGAATCACCTTGAACCACACCATTTGAATGAATTGCTATACTTTGTCCATCTAAAATAGTATTGCCATTACTTGTAACGCCACCATCAACTACAATTTGACCATCACTAGTAATACTAGAGGCTTGTGAAGAACTTACTACACCTTTAACATTTACCCCAAGACCAGTATTGGTCCCTTTCAGAGTAATAGAATTTGCATACATACCCCCAATTGCGGATACATCTAAGCCAATATTGTTAGAATTACCAATTTTTTGCGTGTCTAATGTATTAGCATCTATTTTGTTCTTACCCGTGCGAGCTTCGATCGAATTTGCCCAGATTCCAGCATTTACACTCGCTGCTTCTGTTAAAATTTGTAACGAGTTAGCCTCTTTGGCATTAAGACCGTTTCTATTAATAGCAACAATTCCTCGCTCCACCCGATATGAGTTTAGATTTCCTGATAAATCATATTCAGGTTTACCTGTAGTTAATACTGCTCGATCTGTATTGATAAATCCGCCACCATCTACAGTAATACCATTAGGATTTGCTATAACTACTGAAGCTTTATGACCTGCTACCTCAATAAACCCGTTCATATTGGTTGGATTGTGTGAAGTAATCTCATTAACAATGACATTGGCAGAACCACGCATCATATTAGTATTACCAGGAACATATCCACCAAGCTTGGTATTAGACATTTGGTAAGAGTTATTAAGAATTACACCATTTTGTGGTACGTTAAAGTTAGTATAATCATTTCTAGATACTCCACCAGCGCTAGGGCCTACGACATTTACTAATGTGACACCATTAGCAGCTTGTCCAATCATGGCTTGTCTTTCATGTGGCGCATTTCGATCTACCTCTATAGGATTTTCTGCATATACAAACGGTACGACTAAAGGGTCAACGATCATTAGCCCCATAGTAAGCCATACTGCAATTTTATATTGTAATCGTTTTTGTTTCATATTTACTCTCTCAATTAATACGTATACTATATTAGAACCGCACACCTGCTTGGAAACCTGCGGTTACAGAATCAGTTTTGTAACCACTTGGTTTATATAAAGGAGCCCCAACAAATACATCATAGAATAATCCAGATATAAATTGCCCTCTTATCCCAAGACTAGTACCAGCAATAAATTTTCCTGTAAATACCTCTGTACTTGGACCATATACGGCGCCAAAATCAATATTAGCATAAACACTTGATTTCCATTTAGGGATGTAACTAGCAACCTCATTACGCATATACCAGCCACTTTCAGCCATTAGTGTATTTTCACCATCAAATCCTTGTACAGTATATCGATTCCCAAGGCTAATCATATCTCTAGAGAATAAACGTTTATCCCCTAATGTCCATTGTCCATGGAAAGATGTAGTTATACTTGCTGGTCTATGTCCCCATATACGTGGAATTTGATAATCGACATCTAACAATAGTTGAGTATATCGAGTACTAGGCGCTCCATTACCATATTCTGGTTGCGAACCAAACCAACCAACCCCTTGTTTAATAGCTGCTCTAGAGTATAATGTATTTTTCTTTATGTATCTACGTTCTGATATACCTACTTCTAAAGAAGCTGTATTAGCACGTTGTACAGCAATTTCTACATCATTAATATAATTTTTAGCATTACGCTTGCTGATAATAATATCCCAACTACGCTTAGTCATTCGATCTCGATGAAATACATGATTCCACGAACCTCTTACAGTCTTTGCATGACTAGAACTAATAAATGGAGTAGCCATAGAATTAATCGTTTGATGATATTTCATATCACTATAGGAAATACTAAAGGTGTCCTTCCCTCTAGGTATTGAATAAGAAATAGTATGGTTTCGACTACCTTTTCGTTCACCATCTTGAGCAGCATCTCGATTAATACTTAAGTTTAATGAATCATTAGCATTAAATATCCTATCAACTCCAATTGCAGCCGTCCACTGCAGTTTACCAGTATCTTTTAGTCCAGAATCATCTATGGATATCATTCCATGAATTGGTGGTTTTTTAGTAGTTTCAAGTACAATATTCGTAGCTAACGGTTTTGTTCCTGGCTCAAGCTCAACAGACACATTTTGAGAACCAATCCGCTTCATTTGCTCTATCCCCTGTTCTATATTTCGAATATTAAGGATATCCCCTTCACGAATAGGAAATGCATTTTGCCATGGCAATGGTTGTGCATACGTTTTATATAAGACAGACTCTACGCGACCGAGTTGTAAATTAAATTGTAGATTACCTGAAGCTAATGATTGGGATGGAATACCAATCCGAGACGTGACGTATCCATGTTCTATAAGTGCAGTATTTAAGCTAGTAGATAATCTATTTACATCTTCAACTGTAAGTTTGCGATTTACAAATGGTTTAATTGTTTTACGTAGAAACGTAAACTCGTTAGGCACATCTAATTGTATCTTCTTTTTTTGTGCTTCATAATATAATGGACCTTTAATTAATCGTACACTTGCTGCAGAACTATTATCCACAAATGTCGTCTGATCCATAGTAGTATTTATCATATTACTATATGTTAATTCTGCAGACTGACTAATAGGTTCTTCTACAACACGGATATGAGATACAAAAAAAGATGGCTCTACATGTGCTGGCTGTTGTGCCGGTACTGTATAACCATCTTGTGGTGTTAAAGAACCAGATGAAAAATCTATTCCACCTGTTTGTACTGTAATTCGTCCCTCTCCAAGCCGCGCCTCTCTCGCTAGTTGTTGTTCTCTCGATCTATCTAGTTGTTCTTGAGTATCAATAGGTTTAGCACCCAAAATATGTATTGGTACCATACACACTAAACTTAGACAGAATAATAACTCTCTCTTTTTCATATTGCTCCTTTTGTAATAAAATATAAATCTGTTTTATATTTTATTATGTTTTTATCTTGACAGTCAATAGAGAGTTTAAACTGTAAAACCACCTACCAAAGATAAATCAATTCATCTTCGATAGGCGGTTTATTTTATTCACCCTTAGCAATACGGTCTAAGAGTTCAATATAGCTTTCTTTATTTAAGGCTGGTGTAAAGTTGTCTAATATATCTTTAGCACCTGCTGCATCATCGTATAGTAAGTCTACGATTGTCATAGCCAATGCTTGTGCTGTTTTAATGTACGCTACATCAGGTACAGAGATTTCATATTCCGCACTGTGTAGTACACCACTTATACAACCAACCCATGGATGGATGACCGGCATCAAGTGAGATACGTCCCCCATATCTGTACTAGCTGTTATATGTGGGCCTTGGTATATATTGGCTTCACCAAAGATAGGATTTGAATTTTCTCGTAATAGAGCATTCATACGTTCATCATTACGCATCGGTAAATAACCAGGTAGGTCATGGATAACACATGTGGCTCCTACTGCATCGCCACCGGCTTTTAAGGCCCGGTTTACACGATGATTGCCATCTACAATAGCTTCAATATTAGAGGCACGCACGTAACTTTCAACTTGAACATAATCAGGCACACAATTTACCAATGTACCACCTTGATTAATGATTGGGTGGAATCTGAAATAATCGCTTTCTTTGAAAGTTTCACGAATGGAGTTAACCCCCATAACCCCCATCAAAGCAGCATTAAGAGCATTGATGCCTTCATGAGGTGCTTGTGCTGCATGGGCTACCTTACCGTGATATTCAATCAGTTTAGATACAAAACCATTAGAGGTACTACCAAGCCCCATTTCACCAGCTGGTGTTTTGGCTGTCTCCACATGCATTTGCATAGCCATATCAATATCGTCGAAAGCTCCTTCATAGATGAGCTGTTGCTTACCACCCATATACTTAAGCTTACCTTGCTCACGCAATTTATTGCGGTAATCAATTTCAATCATTTCCTCTGCCGGAACAGCAAATAATACAACATCGCCAGCTAATTCGTCCACCACAGCTTGTAAACCCATAGCGACAGCAAACATATTCGCAATTTGTACATTATGACCACAGCAATGGGCGGCCCCTGTTAAATCATCGGCACGAGGATGGCGAGGACAGAGAATGGCATCTAATTCCCCCACCATTGCAACCGTATATTTACTATCTCGACCTTTCATTCTACCTTTTACACCTGTCAATGCATGGCCAGTAGTATAAGAAATGCCAAGTTCATCAAACATAGCTTGAACCTTTTTAGAGGTTTTTACCTCTTTAAAACCCAATTCTGGTTCAGCCATAATAGATTCAGCCAATTCTCGTAAACGCGGTTGTGCATCAACAATAGCTTTACAAACACGTTGCTTTACTTCTTCCTTTGTCATACGGCTCATAATATCTCCTTTATAAAATCGACCGTATAAAATACGGTCGATCATGTCATCATGATGTATAGATATCTTCTAAAATATAATTCTATAATTATATCTTAACATAATTTAGACATCTAACATTATGATTTAGTATTAAATTAAACCTTCTAAATGAAGTACTAATTGGGCTAATGCTGTTGCACAGATGAAAGTACCTGCTGTTACAGCTAGTGCAACAGGGATAATACGCCAAGATAAGCGACGGAATGCACCAAGGTCTTTACCTAAGGATAAACCTGCATAGGCAAGTACAGGTGTTGTAGTAGCTAAGAATGTAACTTGGCTAGTTTTTGCGATAATCCATTCTTGACCAGGCATACCTGGTAAGGATGCAATAACACCAACTAAAGACACCCAGAATACCATAGGCAATTTATTAGCATATGGCAAGTTAGAGATCAAAGCACCGATTGTAGCAAGAGCTGCCAAGATAGCTACGCCAACTAAACTATCGCTAAATAGAAGTTTACCATCCATTACATTACCGACTGCAGTGATGATAGCAGCAATACAGATAACGATGACAAACTGTGTTAATCTTTCACTTTTACTCATGATGTGCTGCCTCCTCTGCTAAATCTTGTTCCCGGGTACGACCTGTAAAGAAGTTGTATGTTTTCTCCATAACTGGTAAAGAAACAAATAAACCAAAGTATACGCCTAGAACAGTAGTCAACAAGTTTGCAGCCCCTGCAAGAGCCATAATTTGTTGTTCGTAATCAGGATATACTGCAATGATTGGAGCTGTAGCTGCCGCCATCATACTAGCACTACCTACGCCAGCGCCCATAGCTAATGCCAAAGGATGAAACCAGCCAGATTGTGCTAACATACCTGCCAATACAGATGACCACATAGCGCCGATAAGAACACCACAGATGTACATGCCCATAACGCCACGGCCTTCTGGAGAGCTAAAACCGAATTTATCGATGATAATCGCTACATTTGGCTCACGGTCTACAGAGTAACAAGCACCTACTGCTTCGCGACGCATGCCTACTAGCAAAGCTACTGGTAAACCAAATACAATAGTACCGAAGAAGTGACCAAGCTCTTGTAATAACAATGCCCAGCCAGCACTTGTAAGAATACCAAGATTTGGACCGATACCAAGTCCTACTTTTACCATCAAGATCATAACGGCGATACCGATATAATCGGCAGATTTTTCCATCTGTTTAATCGTAAGAATTTTAAACTTAGGAATAGAAATTAATAAACCTAGAATCAATGTGTACAATAATGGCAATAATACAACAGGACCTAGTTTTTTTATGCCTATAAATTCAGCGACTACAGTTAGTACGAGCGCTAGAAAATGTATTTTGAGATTTCCCAAAAGCTGCATAATGACCTCCTGTAAAAATACATAATATAACATTGTTATATTATAAATAATTGTTATTAAAAGTGTCAATTACAGATGTACATTTGTCTATTTGAATTATTTTTTTCCAATAATATAGAGTCCCTGTTCAGCATCAACTACCTCAATAATAATATTTTCTATCATTGATGGTTTTACTTTATGAAACCTTTGTTCTTCTTCATCATAGTAAATGGCCCATTTAGACATACATGCCGGAATAGTGTCACTATCATAATCTTTCCCCCTCCAAATGGCATCATCTCTAAAATAACTTAGTCCATCTTTAACTAATTCTGTATCTAAACAAAATTCACCAGCTAAACTAACATGATTATCTAATAAAAGGTCTCTAACAATGATGGCTTCATATTCCCAACTTAGAAAACATAAGTATTCAAAGTATCTAAGTGCTATCTTGGAATCCCAACGATTGTTTAAAACCATGATTTGAAATAACTTATTTACTAACGCATAATCAGAAAATATATAATAGTCATTAGTTAAAAGGAAATTATATATTTGTTGAATTTCTTGTAAATCTAAAGTTTTATCTTTATTTATTTTGTCTATAGGCAACGAAGAAAATATTATATCCATATAGTACCTCATAATACATTTCAATAAAAGGCAGTTTGATGTCTCAAACTGCCTTTTACTGTCATTAAATTATGGAATTTAAAAATTTAACGCTTTGTAATGGTTTACCAATTTCTTGCTCACAGTAGGCAAATAGTAGTTTTTCAAGTTCCTTCCAAATTGTTTTGGGAAATTCTAAAGGCGTATCTTCACCCCACTGGTAAGCTAGAATCTGAGGTAATGTAGCTTTCACAGAACGAGAAATGCTAAGATTTGTAGTTTCCCGCACCTGCATCCAGAATGGCTCAATTCCGTCTTGATGGTTAAAAGCATTAGCACTAGGGACAACCCCTGCGAGAGATAATAGTTGCCATCCGAGCATTATCGTTCCCAATTGTACATTGCGACGTCGAATTTGCTTGGAATAGTTTACAACAGTATCAAAGACCTTGCGATCTACGTCATACATGGCAAATAACTCTTGAATGAGCTCACTCGCTACTGCTGCATAAGCAATATTATCGAGGTTTACATCTAAGGATTCCACCACATAGGAGCCATCAATTTGCGTAACATTTACATATTCCCCATCCGGTACAACTGTAATATACATGGCACTAAATGGACGTAAATAGGAGCTGTTGCGCATCGTCATCATTCGCTTATGTGGAATCGATGCTTTAATAAGTCCCAAGCTAGGCGTAATAAACGTAAATACGGAATACAACTTATACTTTTTTCGACTTATGACGATGGCTGGCGTATTAAAACCACCATTAAGCTTCTTCATTTTCTTCTTCCGTTGGTTCCTCTACTGGTATAGGTGTTACTTTAATGCGAGAGATACGATATCCTTGCATTTGAGTAACTTCAAAGGTGTAACCATGAGCATCCACCGTATCACCTACGATTGGTGTACGTTCTAATAAACCAAAGACATAGCCACCTATTGTATCAGAATCAGAATTATCAATTTCAATATTCATAATTTCTTCTACTTCGTCTACGAGGACCTTGCCATCAAACTCGAAGGAACCATCTGCATAGGACATCGTAGCTGGTAAATGCGGCTCATGCTCATCTTGTATGTCCCCAACCAACTCTTCGATAATATCTTCTAAGCCTACTAGACCAACCATGCCACCATATTCATCTACTACTACAGCTAGATATATACGGCGCGTTCTCATATATTGCAACAAGGTAGATAATTTCATTACCTCTGGAACAGTAAGAATGTCTCGTTTAATATTGCGCAAATCCTTACGGGCTTGATTAGGGCGTTCCATTAAATCTTTAATATGAACGAGTCCAATAATGTGATCCTTATCCTCTACACAGAGTGGATAACGTGTATGTACTTTAGAGCGGATAACCTTCATCGCTTCATCGTAACCATCTTCAACGAATACGCAGTCTACATCTTGACGAGGCACCATAACCTCTTTCGCCATGCGATCTACGAAGTTAAAAACATTATCGATTAACTCAGACTCTACTTGGTCCAGTTGCCCTTCCTCGTGGCTTCGAGAAATCATCATGCGAATTTCTTCTTCTGAGTACACAAGATCAAGCTCTGTTAAATATTTTGTTTTGTAAAAGCCTAAAATAACATTGGAGATTTTACTAGCAATCCAAATAAATGGATACACCAATTTACCTGCAGCCACGACGATACGGCTATAGGTATTTACGTATTTTGTAGGGAAGGATAAGCCCAATGCTTTAGGTACAATTTCACCGAAAATTAGGACGATTAAACTAATTAATAGTAATAGAATAATATCTAGTACCAAATGCATCCAAGTACTATGAATATTAAGAACCGCCACTATACGATCAACAATATTATCAAATACAAAAGTACCTGTGCCTGCAAGGGCCAAAATAAAGAATAGAATCAAAAACTGTGTAGTATTTAAAAAATACTCAGGATTTTGATAAAGCTTTAATAAAAATTCTCTATCCTTCTCCAAGAGGATGTCCATATCCTCTACATGTTCTTTACGAAGGCGTGCAAAGGAGAACTTTGCAACCACAAAAAAGTTAATTAAAAAAATACATAACAGACCAAACCCTATGGGTAACAGGCCATCTACACTATCCATCTTTATTCCTTTCATATGAATATGGAAACACTTATTTCTTTTTATTATATCAAATTATTTTCTATAACCAAGTTCAGATAACATACCAGATTTATTTCTCCAATCTTTTTTTACTTTAACCCAAAGGTCCAAGTACACCTTTGTAGCTAATAGCTTTTGAATATCTGCGCGCGCTTCAGCGCCAAGTTGTTTTAACAAAGCACCTTTTTTACCGATGATAATTCCCTTTTGAGAGTCTCTTTCACAGTAGATTGTAGCGCGGATATAGGTAGTACCATCATCACGTGTTTTCATTTCATCTACGTCTACAGCGATAGCATGAGGAATCTCATCTCGTGTAGCTAACAAGATTTTTTCACGAATGATATCGGAAATAATAAGGCGTTCCGGTTGATCCGTAATCATATCCTCCGGAAAATATTGTGGACCTTCCGGCAAGGTTTCCTCTAGAACCTTAAGAATTTCAGATAAGTTCTCTTTATCTTTTGCAGAAATAGGAATGACACCTGCAAAAGGATATGCATCTTGATAAGAAACGATTGCTTCTAAAAGCTCTTCTTTTTTGAGTGTATCAATTTTGTTGACTACCAAAAATACAGGAACCTTTACACGTTTCAATTGTTCAATAATAAAATTATCCCCAGGACCACGTTTTTCATTGCCTGCTACGACAAATAAAACGGCTTCCGTTTCTTTTAAGGACTCAATAGCAGCATCTACCATGAATTCGCCTAACTTGTGCTTAGGTTTATGCACACCAGGTGTATCCATAAATACGATTTGTTTGGATTCATCCGTATATACGCAGATGATACGGTTACGCGTTGTTTGAGCCTTATCGGATACGATAGCAATCTTATCGCCAATAAGAGCGTTGATTAAGGTAGATTTACCTACATTAGGGCGTCCTACAACGGCAACAAAGCCTGATTTAAAATGTTCGTTCTTATTCATTATATGGTGCATCCTCCCGCACATAACCCAAGTTACCTAGGATAAATTCTTCCTCTGTGCGCATCTCTTTTTTATCTTCGTCGTTCATATGGTCATAGCCTAAAATATGTAAGCAACTGTGAGTCGTTAAATATGCTAATTCCCGTTCAAAACTATGTCCATATTCAATAGCTTGTTCACGAGTACGCTCTAAGGAAATAATCATATCACCAAGTAAGTGATGTTCCTCTTTACTACCTTCGTAATCATCCCCTTCATTGAGGGCAAAGGACAATACATCCGTTGGTCTATCGATGCCTCGATATTCCTTATTAAGCTCGTGAATTTTAGCATTATTGCAGAGTAAAATACTCATTTCATCTTCTTCGAGGCCATATACGCGACTCACTTCATCGCAGACCTTGCGTATAACAGCCTCAATATTGGAATCCTCTTGAATTCCTTCATCATAGCTAATGTGTATATACATACTTATCCTTTCGCTACATTCTCTTTGGATACTGCGTTAGATTCTGTAGTCTCACCAGCTAACTTACGTTCGTGATATGCATCGTAAGCTTTTACAATGCGACCTACTAAATCGTGACGAACAACGTCTTGATCGCTAAAGTAAACCATATTAATACCAGGTACATGACGCAATACCTTTTCAGCCTCGCCGAGGCCAGACACAACACGTGGAGGTAAGTCAATTTGTGTCTTATCACCGTTGACTACCATTTTAGAGTTGTTGCCTAGACGAGTTAGGAACATTTTCATCTGTTCTGCCGTCGTATTTTGAGCCTCATCGAGAATGACGAAGGCATTTTCCAATGTACGGCCACGCATATACGCTAGTGGTGCTACCTCGATAGTACCACGTTCCATAAAACGTTGTACTTGCTCGATACCAAACATTTCATGTAATGCATCATAAAGAGGTCTTAAATAAGGATCAACCTTGTCTTGTAATTCACCAGGTAGGAAGCCTAACCGTTCACCTGCCTCTACAGCAGGGCGTGTCAAAATAATTTTATCTACATTGCGGTTTTTTAAATAGAATGCAGCTAAAGCTACTGCTAGGAATGTTTTACCTGTACCAGCAGGACCAATACCAAAAGTAATAGTATTTTTTCGGATACTATCTACATAGTATTTTTGACCTTCCGTTTTAGGCGTAATATTTTTACCACGCATATTAACGGATAAAGTATCCTCAAACATAGTATGTACGGCATCAGCTTTACCATTAGCCACAAGTTTAGCCGCAATACGCACTTGAGACTCAGTTATGGTACTACCTTCACGGTAAAGGAATACTAATTCTTCAAGGGTACGATAGAGAGCTTCTACTTGTTTTTCATCGCCCTTTATAACTACCGTATCACCTCGTGCCACTACATCTGCAGAGATGACTTCAAGCATCATATGCAGATATCGATTATGTTGACCTAGTATGGATTGTGCTAGGTCATATGTAGGAAATGTAAATACTTGTTCGCTCATACAACCTCCTAATCTATAAATTTACGAACTGCTTTACCATTTAGGTAATCACAGAGATCACCTTGATGAGCATCTAGTTCGTCTAGTTTATCATCAATTAAATCTTGTACGCGCCACCAACCCATAGACCAGTTTGTAAAAAGCGTATTATCTTCAGGTGCTCTCCCTACAAGACGCTGTAAAACAATGTCAGGATGTAAATGACGTACAAAATTAACAACCCGATCAGCATATTCTTCCGCACTAATTAGGGTAAACTGACCCTCTTGATACCACTTGGCCATCAATGTATTTTTTACAATATACAAAGCATGTAGTTTCACTTGATCAACACCGAGTGCAGATAAAATACGAGCCCCTTCGATTGTATCCTTCATTGTATCCCATGGTAAATTAACTATCATATGAGTAGTTATGTTAAATCCATATCGCTTAATCCGTAATACGGCATCAATAAACTGGGCTAAATCATGACCGCGATTAATTTTCTCTAATGTATCATAGTTAACCGTTTGAAGACCTAGCTCAATATAGATATCCTTATGAAAGCGATCCCTAATATCAGCTAATATCTCAAGATATTCATCGGCAATACAATCGGGTCTTGTTGCAATAGCAATGC
This sequence comes from Veillonella sp. AF13-2, assembly GCF_003603295.1. NCBI lineage: Bacteria > Bacillati > Bacillota > Negativicutes > Veillonellales > Veillonellaceae > Veillonella > Veillonella sp. AF13-2. The sequence goes on along the minus strand of NZ_QTMT01000001.1, from coordinate 425,450 downwards.
CCACGGCTTTATCAATACAACCTTGTTCAATATAGCTTTTAAAATCATCAAGATTCAAGTAGGTATTACTAAAGTTTTGGTAATAAGGGATGAACTTCTTTGCTTTATATTTAGGGCCTATGTGAGCAATATTTTCCTCTAATTGCATGCGCACCGTCATCCAGGCAGGACGATTTTCGTATCCCGCGCCAATTTCACCACAAAAGGTACAGCCTCCAACACCAGCCGAACCATCTCTGTTAGGACAGGTCAAGGGTAGTGCTACAGGTAATTTATAAACCTTTTCCCCATATGTTTCTTTATAATATTTAGATACCATGCGGTATCGTTTTGATCTCGTTGTATCGGTCATAATACTCCTATTAAACTAACCAATCATCGCTTATTATGTAATATTTCAACTATCATAAATTCTCTAATCTTTTGATTATAAAAAATTAGATAAACTATTTTTATATTACTAACAAGCCTCTATTTCAGGACGTATAAAAGGTTTTACCTCTTTATTTACGTCGATTACAACTGTAAAAGGTACATTTGGTACATTCTTTATACCTAACACTTTAGCCGTATCTTCAGACATAGGCATTTCTACATATTGTTGACGAATTTTGCGCCACTCTTTAAATGTATAGTTAGGGATATACTGAGATGCAATTTCTTCATTGCGCCAAAATGCTTCCCCTTCTTGTAAAAGTTCTTTTGTCTGTTTTGGTAAACCTACGGCTTCACTGCGGACCTTACCACGATAGCTAACGAGTGTATCATATTGTAATAATTCGGCAGCTACTGTATCACCTTTAGACAAGAAAAAATTGTACAAGAACTCTATTTGATCTATATCTTTCAAATTAATCTTATGATTACCTGCATCGAGCCAAGCCTGTGTCATGTCACAAAAATAGGAAAAAGCATCTTTTTTTGTCTCCACTTTAGAAGGATCATACTTTTTCATAGGTGGTACATGATTAGTTTCTGTATCTTCCCCAGTTATAGATGTATCAGTATGTTCTTTTATAAGCTTACTACCAATATAGCCAAACACAGTTCTAAATCGTTCACTATTATAAAAGCGTTCAAAGACATCTTCAAAGTGTTTTAAGAAACGTATATCTCTATAAGGGAGCACGTGAGTACTTAATACCTCATATGGCGCTAAGGGATCACTAATATATTGATACTCCTCCATACGGCGTACACCAGAACCTTTTAACAGTTTTAAAAATCCAATTTGTAACGCATGTGGCTGTAAACTAAAAAGATCATTAAAGGATAATCCAAACCGCTGTTTATTCTCGTAAGGCAGGCCTACAATTAAATCCATGTGCACATGAGTTCGGCCTGCTTCAATAATAGGGCGAATAGCCTTTTGAATATACGGCCAATCATTATATCGATTAATAGCATCTAAGGTTTTCTTATGTGTACTTTGAACCCCTACCTCAATTTGAATACGGCCTGGTGGTGTTTCACAAAGAATATTTGTTTCCCATTCCGTCATTAGCTCTGGTTCCATTTCTAGATGGAAATTCGTCTCCGTATCGGCATCACGCATGAATTCCATCATAGGTCGATGATGATGTGGCGCACAGTTAAAAGTTCTATCAACAAATTTAACTTGTTTTACCTTATGATCGATAAACCACTGTAGTTCTTTAAAAGTTCTTTCCTGCGGAAAAAAGCGAACTGTATTTTTATTGCCAGATAAACAGTACTGACAAGAGAATGGGCACCCTCGAGAGGATTCATAGTAGATGATTTTATGTTCTAAATCTATCATATCCTCTTCTACATATGGGAATGGTATAGTACTCAGATCTTTTACCTCCACCGTATCAGTAGAGCCCAGGAGTCGGCCAGAAATGTGTCGACCACGTACGCCAGGAATCTGCTCTTCTAAGCCATCATTGCCAGCGATTAGTGCACTAATAAGTTGATAAAAAGCTTCTTCCCCCTCACCTTGTACGACATAGTCCACAGCAGCACAACGATTTAAGATTTCATCGGCTGTGAAAGACACCTCCGGCCCACCTAAAATAATTTTAATATCTGGTCGCACAGCTTTCACCATGTCTACTACATGTAAAGTCATCTCAATATTCCAGATATAGCAAGCAAAGCCCAATATATCTATATTGCGCTCTGTAATATCGCTAAGAATATGTAAAACAGGCATATTAATAGTATATTCTACTATATCGTATGCCTGTCCGTGAGCCTGCCCATACGCTTTGAGATAACGCAAAGCCAGAGAAGAATGTATAAATTTTGAGTTTAATGTGGATAAAACTACGTTCATAGGTCCCCTTTAAATCATCGAATGGCTCAGCCACCGTCTAGTCATAATATATGTATTATACCATTAAAAGAGACTAAATATAATAGAAATAATAGCACCCACTAAAATAACAACAGATGCGACAGTGAGAATGATACTGCCAAAGAATACAACAGCAGCCAAAATAATCCCTAAAACAATGAACAATATAATTCGACTAAGCCAGCTTGTACTATTAAAGCTATACACCTTAACTTTCGGTTCATATTGATTGTTTTCATCGTAATATTGTTGCTCGTCATTGATATTAGTTGGCGTTGAATCTACATGGACGGAATCGCCTACCTCTTCAATAGTTACACCATCAAATTCTCGTCTCTCATCGTCGGATAATACGCGTGTATTAGGTTCACCAGAATAAGTACTGCGACTATAAGTATCATCTGATTTACCATTTCTATATGTATTTTGATTATTGTTTATATTGTGTTGATCATTCATATGTATTTCCTTTATATGAACAAATACTAATTGATTTTATACAATTTATTATACCATATTTTACCATCATAATGGCAAATAGAAATCCCTTCAGATATAAAGCCATATATCTGAAGGGATTGTATTTTTATATATTGATTAATGTTAATATATGCTTACACGTAGATTAGTCATTTAAGAATTTTTTAAGTAATTCATTTACCATTCCCGGATTAGCTCGGCCTTTAGATTCCTTCATAACTTGACCAACTAAGAAGCCTATAGCCTTACCATTACCACTCTTGAAGTCTGCTACTGGTTGTGGATTATTAGCAATAACTTGCTTAACAATTTCTTCAATAGCACCAGTATCTGTGATTTGAACTAGACCTTCCTCTTTTACAATAGTATCAGCATCCTTGCCGGATTCCCACATGGATACGATAACTTTTTTCGCAATTTTGCCGGAAATTGTACCTTTATCGATAAGAGCAATCATACCAGCCAAGTTTTCAGGACTTACCTTGGATTCAGCAAATGTTAAACCACTTTCATTAATCATCTTGGACAAGTCACCAAGCATCCAGTTGGCCACAGTTTTAGGATCTGCACCTGCTTTAACAGTATCATCTAAGAAGTCTGCAGTCTTACGAGATACTGTGAGAATTGTAGCATCCTCACGAGACAAACCATATTCAGATACAAAGCGTGCAATTTTAGCATCTTGTAATTCTGGCAATGCACGGCGCACTTCTTCGATTTTTTCGTCTGTAATTACGATTGGTACCAAATCTGGTTCTGGGAAGTAACGGTAGTCGTTTTCTTCGTCTTTCTTACGCATACCAATAGTAATGCCTTGAGCATCATCCCAAGTACGTGTTTCTTGATCTACTTTGCCGCCAGCTTCGATTAACTTAGCTTGACGCAATGCTTCATATTCAACAACTTTTTGAATTGCAGTTAAAGAGTTAACATTTTTAGTTTCTGTACGTGTACCAAATTCTGTAGTGCCACGTAAACGTACGGATACGTTGCAGTCACCACGCAAAGAACCTTCTTCCATACGACCGTCAGATACTTCTAAATATTGTAAAATAGAACGTAATTTTTCAACGTATGCTCGCGCTTCTGCACCGGAACGAATATCTGGTTCAGATACGATTTCAAGAAGAGGTACACCCGTACGGTTGTAGTCAACATTAGAAGATTTAGAGTCGGAAATAGTATTACCACTATGAACGAGTTTACCTGCATCTTCTTCCATATGAATACGGGTAATACCAATGCGTTTAGTTTCACCATTAACCTCAATATCTAAATGACCATTTAGGCAAATTGGCAAATCATATTGAGATGTTTGATAGTTTTTAGGCAAATCAGGATAATAGTAGTTTTTACGGTCAAATTTGTTAAAGTTAAGGATTTCACAATTCAATGCTAAACCTACTTTGATAGCAAATTCTACTACTTGTTTATTTAACACAGGCATAGCACCAGGTAAACCTAGGCATACTGGGCATACATGTGTATTTTGATCGCCGCCGAATTCAGTGGTACAACCACAGAAGATTTTAGACTTAGTCTTAAGCTCTGTATGAACCTCTAAACCAACGACTGTTTCGTATTTACTACTCATAGAGAAACCTCCCCAGTTGGTGCTACTAATTGACAGTCTGGACGTGCTTGTTCAAATGTGAAAGCGGCACGTAACAATGTTTCTTCACCCATAGCAGGGCCGAGCAATTGCAAGCCAATTGGCAAATTGCTGCTGCTCATACCTGCTGGAATGCTAATACCTGGAATACCTGCAAGGTTTGCTGGTACTGTACAGATATCTTCTAAGTACATTGCCAATGGATCATTTGCTTTTTCACCAAATTTATAAGACGTATTAGGTGCAGTTGGTGTTAAGATCAAATCCACTTTGGAGAATGCTTCATCAAATTCATTTTTAATGAGGCGGCGAACTTTTAATGCTTTCAAATAGTAAGCATCATAGTAACCAGCACTCAATACATATGTACCTAACAAGATACGACGTTGTACTTCTGGACCAAAGCCTTCTGTACGAGTTTTAGTAGACATTTCTACTAAATTATCCGCCGGTACGCGCATACCATAGCTTACACCGTCATAACGAGCCAAGTTAGAGCTTGCCTCTGCTAATGCGATGATATAATACGCAGATAATGCATATTTAGAGTTAGGCAAGGAAACCTCAACGATTTCAGCACCTAATTTTTTATACGTTTCGATGGCCTCTTCCATAGCTTTGCGAACTTCGCTATTAAGACCTTCGCCAAAGAATTCTTTTGGCACACCGATTTTAAGATTTTGTACATCATTTACAAGAGCTGTAGTGTAATCTACACGAGCACCTGGAATGGATGTGGAGTCTTTCGCATCATGACCAGAGATGGCATTTAATACTAAAGCAGCATCTGTTACATCACGAGTAATAGGTCCAATTTGGTCCAAAGAGGATGCGAAGGCGATTAAACCATAACGAGATACATTACCGTATGTTGGTTTTAAGCCTACAACGCCACAGAAGGACGCTGGTTGACGAATAGACCCACCAGTATCGGAGCCAAGAGCCCAAATAGCAGACCCGCTGGATACAGCTGCTGCACTACCGCCAGAAGAACCACCTGGTACGCAATCAGCATTCCAAGGATTAGATGTTTTAGCTAATGCAGAGTTCTCTGTAGAGCCACCCATAGCAAATTCATCCATATTAAGTTTACCAAGGCTAATATAATGATTGTTTTGTAAACGTTCAATAACTGACGCATTGTATGGAGGCACAAAGTTTTCCAACATTTTAGATGCACATGTTGCAGGTTCATCTTTAATACAAATATTATCTTTAATTGCACCAGGAATACCTGCCAATGGGGAAATAGCATCACCTTTAGCAATTGCTTCATCTACAAGCTTAGCTGTAGCCAAAGCACGATCATGAGAATCGGATAAGTACGCATGTACAGTCGGTTCCACTTTCGCTTTATGTGCAATAACAGCATTCGTCAATTCAACAGCGCTGATTTCTTTATTCACTAGTTTCTTGTGTAATTCATGAATTGTTGCCACAGCGAAACCTCCTATTCTTGTACAACGCGAGGTACTTTAAAGTACCCATCCTCTGCTTCTGGAGCATTGGATAAAGCTAAATCATGATCAAGGGATGGTTTTGTTTCATCCTCTCTAAATACATTGTGCAATGGTACTGCATGAGCCATAGGCTCCACACCATCAAGTTCTAATGCATCTAGTTCAGCAACATAAGTCAAGATGTCGGACAACTCTTTTTCTACATGTGCCATATGTTCTTCCTTAACTTCCAAGCGTGAAAGTAAGGCGATTTTTTTAATTTCCTCTTGGCTGATTTTCATCGAGACACATCCTTTCATAATTATTTATTATAAAGCAAATAATATATATTTTCAAAATATTGTAGAATGTATGATTATTGGATTTCTCCCAGTTCGCGTAGGAGTTCTACAAACTCTTCTTCATTCATAACACGAATACCCAATTCATTTGCTTTAGTAAGTTTACTACCACTGTCTTCGCCAGCAATAACAAGGGTTGTTTTCTTAGAAACAGAACCTGTAACCTTAGCCCCATGAGCTTCAAGAATCTTACCAGCTTCACTGCGACCCATAATTTCAAGTTTACCTGTGAGAACGACGATTTCGCCTTCCATTTGGTTGCCTGCTGCTTCAACAACATCTACAGTCATCTTAAGTCCAGCTTCTGTTAAGCCTTCAATGATTTCTACATGAGCAGGATCTTGACGGTATTCAACAATACTATCTGCCATTGTAGGACCAATCTCTTCTACTGCAACGAGTTCTTCCTTAGTAATAGTCATGAATCGTTCCATAGATTTTACAACACTTGCAATTGTTCCGGCTGCCTTAGATCCAATTAGTCGAATACCAAGACCATATAGTACACGATCTAATCCGCGAGATTTAGAATCTGCGATAGCTTTTACCAAATTCTCAGCAGACTTCTTACCCATTCGGTCCATGGTAACTAGTTGTTCGACCGTTAAATGATATAAATCAACAACATTGGTGATTAATTTGTTATTGATTAGGTTTTCTACAATACTAGGCCCGAGACCATCAATATTCATAGCATCGCGAGATGCAAAATGGATAATTTGTTCCTTTTCAATGGCAGGACAATGTTTATTGGTACAACGAACAGCGGCTTCACCTTCACGTCGGACTGCAGGAAATTCGCATACAGGACATGTATTAGGAATTGTAAAAGGCACTTCAGAACCAGTTCGTTTTTCAGGAACTACGCGAATAACCTCTGGAATGATCTCGGCTGCCTTGTGAATGATGACATGGTCACCAATGCGAATATCTTTTTCATTGATGAAGTCTTGATTATGTAATGTAACACGACTTACATTTGTACCGGATACGAATACAGATTCCAATTCACCAGTTGGAGTAAGAACACCTGTACGTCCTACATTGATAGTAATATCCTTAAGAACGGTTTCTACCTCTTCTGGTGGATATTTGTAAGCTGTAGCCCACTTAGGATCCTTCGCAGTACTGCCAAGTACCTCTTGGTCATCGAAACTATTAACCTTAATTACCATACCGTCTGTATCGTATGGCAACTCATGGCGCTTTTCACCCCAATAATTAATAGCCTCTATGACTTCGTCAATTGTTTTGCATACGCGGTAATGAGGATTTACAGAAAACTTGAACGTTTCTAGACTTTGGAGCAATTCCTCTTGGCTATGAATATTAGCTCCCACTTCAGAACCGATTGCATAGGCAAAGAATGCTAAATTACGACTAGCCGTAATGGCAGGATCTTGTTGACGCAAAGAACCAGCTGCTGCATTACGAGGATTTACGAAGGTAGGTAAGCCCTCTTCATCACGTTCTTCATTTATACGTTTAAATTCACTATGAGGCATATATGCTTCACCGCGAACCTCGATAAATTCTGGCGCATCCTCTAGATATAAAGGAATGGATTTAATAGTACGCACATTAGCAGTTACGTCTTCACCAACGCGACCATCACCACGTGTTACGGCACGTACAAACATGCCGTTCTCATAGTGCAAATTAACAGCTAAACCATCGATTTTAAGTTCTACCACATAAGCAGAAGGCTTATGACCTAATTCCTTCTCTACACGACTAGCAAATGCACGTACTTCATCAGCACTAAATACATTAGATAAGCTCAACATAGGGCGGCCATGGACGACCTTTTCAAAGGAACCTTCTACCTTCATGCCTACCCGTTGTGTTGGCGATGATGGCACAATATATTCAGGATGAGCTGTTTCCAAATCAACAAGCTCACGATATTTTTTATCATATTCAAAGTCACTCATTGTAGGAGCATCTTTTACGTAGTATAAATACTGCGCATGAGTTAGCTCTTGTTGTAACTCTTTAATTCTATCTTTCGGATTCATATTACATCCCTTTTATAGTGCAGTAACACTCTATACGTTCCTTACAAGTAAGGTAGAGAGGTTAACTGCCATACACAAATTTTATCCCTTCTTAACAGGTGCAAATTTTGCCATTACTACACGTACACCTTGTGTGGGGAATTCAATTGTCAGCTTCATACCAGCCCCTTCGCCGGCAACATTGATGACTTTACCATTGCCCCACTTGCTATGAATAGCCGTATCGCCAATATTCCAATCAGCAATCACTTCATTGCGAACGATTGGCTTTGTAACTGGTCGGCTTGTAACACTCATATGTTGCGGTACATGACGCTTAATATCATCAGGTACTTTACGCTTAGCACGCAAACCATCTACTAACTCTTCTGGAATTTCATCGATAAAACGAGATGGTAAATAGCTGCTAGTGCGTCCAAATACGGTACGCGTAGTGGCATTAGAAATATATAATTCCTTTTCAGCACGAGTAATACCTACATAAGCAAGGCGGCGTTCCTCTTCAATTTCCTCAGGGTTCATCAAGGTGCGACTATGAGGGAATAAACCTTCCTCCAAGCCACCTAAGAATACAATAGGGAATTCCAAACCTTTCGCAGCATGTAATGTCATCAATGTAACTTTAGACTCTTCTTGCTCGAAAGAATCAACATCATTTACAAGTGCTACTTGTTCCAAGAAGTCTTCCACTGTACCAGTTGGATTTGTATCTTGGAAGTCTTTAGCTACAGATAAAAGTTCACCGATATTCTCAGCGCGAGCCTGATCTTGTGGATCTGTACTCTCTTCTAATTGTGCCAAGTAACCGGTTCTATCGAGAATAGATTCTAAGATATCAAGTACCGTTTTATCTTCCATTTCAGCTACGAGAGTAAAGATAAGGATACCAAATTCCTCTAACTTTTCCTTTGTCTTACCTTTAATCGTATCTACTAGATGCAACTGTGTTAATGTCATAAACAAGGACGTGCCATTTGCGCGAGCATAATCTTGTAGTTTTGCCACTGTAGTAGCACCAATACTACGCTTAGGTACATTGATGATGCGCAATAAACTCAAATCATCGAATGGATTATATAACACGCGTAAGTAAGCTAAAACGTCCTTAATTTCTTTACGATCATAGAACTTCGTGCCCCCTACCATCGTATATGGCAGAGCCCGTTTAATCAGCGCTTCTTCAAGTACACGAGATTGAGCATTTGTACGGTACAAAATAGCCATATCACCATAAGGCACACCATGAATATCGTGCTTTTTAGCGATAGTATCGCCGATGAAAGCAGCTTCTTCATGTTCAGACTGAGCCGTAAAATGCTGAATTTTAGCCCCTTCTGTCTTATCTGTCCATAAATTTTTCTTAGGACGGCCTTCATTATTTTCAATTACCGCATTGGCTGCATCAAGAATAATCTTTGTAGAACGATAGTTTTGTTCCAACTTGATGGATGTACAGTTCGGATAATCCTTTTCAAAGTCCAAGATATTTTGAATATCTGCGCCACGCCATGCGTAAATACTTTGATCAGCATCACCTACAACGGCAATATTTTTCCAATGAGAGGCTAATAATTTAGCCAATAAATATTGAGCATGGTTCGTATCTTGATATTCGTCGATCATAACATAACGAAAACGTTTGCTATATTTATCTAACACAGCCTCATTGGACTGTAATAATTTAACAGCTACCAATAAAAGATCATCAAAATCTAGAGCATTATTCTTACGCAATTCCCGTTCATAATACTCATATACATCAGCAACCTTTTCTTGGTAAAAGTCTCTTGCTTGCTTTCTAAAATCTGAGGCAAATAACAATTTATTTTTTGCATCAGATATGGCACCAATCATAGCACCTACAGGATAGTATTTATCGTCGAGGTTTAATGCTTTTAAAGCAGCCTTAATAACAGCTTGAGAGTCAGATGTATCGTAGATTGTAAAGTTACTGTTATAACCTAAGAAGTTATCTAATTCAAAACGCAAGAATTTCGCACAGAAGCTATGAAATGTGCTGAGCCAAATGCGATTGGCTACATCACCAACAAGACCTTCTACACGGCTTTTCATCTCCTTAGCCGCTTTGTTGGTAAATGTAATCGCCAAGATTTCATATGGATTAACACCTTGAGCTAATAAATGTGCAATGCGAACGGTTAACACCTTTGTTTTACCAGATCCAGCACCAGCTAAAATCAATAAAGGGCCTTCCGTATGTTGAACGGCTTGTTGCTGCTCTTTATTTAAACCTGTTAGTAATGAATTCATCGGAACACCCCTATCGCCCTTACAAATACTATAGTTTGATAATCATATAAATAGAGAAGAAGAACGTTGCAAGCAACGTTCTTTATCTTTGTATACTACTATACTATTTCATAGCACCAAGAATTGGTGGTACGATTTGTTTTTTACGAGACATAGTATTTGGCAAGAATACACCATTGTCTTTAACTTCTTTTTCGAATGCTTTTGTTACTACAGCCTCAACATCACCACTGAATAGCAATGTAGTGCTTTCATCAAGAATATTTGTAACCATAATGTAAGATGCATCGTAGTTGTTAGCACTGCGAAGAGCTTCTAAAGCCGCTACAAGTTCCCCTTGTTTAGCCAATACATCTGTTGTATCCATAACAGAAATTTGGCCGATAGAAATTGTTTTACCTGCTTCAGAAAATTCTTTCATATCAGTACGAACAATATCATCATTAGTCAAATCAGAAATGTCTGCACCAGCTTTTAACATATCAAGGCCATAAGATTCGATGTCAACACCAGCGATTTCAGCTAATTTATGAGCCATTTCTTTATCTGTTTCTGTGCATGTTGGAGAACGGAATAATACAGTATCAGAAATGATAGCAGATAACATCAAACCAGCAATACCTTTAGGAATTTCTTGATTGTTTTCTATGTATAATTTAGTAATGATTGTATTAGAGCAACCTACTGGTTCTAAACGCATGAATACAGGACCATCAGTTTCGAAATCACCAATGCGGTGATGATCCACAACACCGCACATATTCATAGACTTGTAACCGTCAATGATTTGTTTAGATTCATTGTGGTCTGTTAGGTATAAGTTGCCACCTTCTGGAGCAAATTCTTCCCAGTTCTTAACGATTTGTGGATGTTCAAAACCAAAATGGTTCAAAATGTATGTTGTTTCTTTGTTCGCTTCACCTGCACATACTGGAGTTGCTGGTGTACCCATTTGAGTTAACAAATTAGCAAAAGAAATAGCAGAACAAATGGAATCTGTATCAGGGCTTTTATGACCTGCTACATATGTTTTTACTTCACTCATAATATACCTCTTTTATATTAATTTCACACTTAATATCGACTTACGTCAATCCGATTTTTAACTCTATTATTATATCATAAATTATATAAAAAAACACGCCACTACTAAGTAGTGGCGTGTTTTTATCATTCTACAAAATTATCTAATGTAGATGATTAGTCGTGATTTTTTTTGCGGTTTGTCAATAAACCAGGCCCAAGTGTTTCAATGATGATAAACAACATTGGAATGATAAAGATACCAAACAATGTTGCTGTTGTCATCCCTGCTACTACTGTAATACCCATAGTTGTTCTAGCACCAGAACCAGCACCAGAAGACAATGCCAATGGCAATACACCAAGGATAAACGCAAAGGATGTCATCAAGATTGGACGTAAACGAATTTTTGCAGCTTCGATAGCGGCATCAACAACGTTCATACCACGTTCGTCTACACGAATCTTAGCGTACTCGATGATTAAGATCGCATTTTTTGCGGCCAAACCAACAAGGGTCAAAAGACCGATTTGCATATAAATATCGTTAGCTAAGGAATATCTACCTGTAAAATTCAACAAGAATGGAACTAAAGAAGCTCCAATCATACCAGATGGTACAGAGAACAATACGGCAAATGGAACCTTCCAAGATTCATACAAAGCAGCCAAGATTAAGAATACAAATACTAGACCTAAACCAAGAATCATGATGGTTTGAGAACCAGCTTTCAATTCTTCACGAGATTGACCTGCCCAGTCATATGTATAACCAGCTGGTAACGTTTTAGCTGCCGCCTCTTTCAATGCATTAATAGCATCACCAGAGGAGTAACCACGTGCTTGAGAACCGCCGATTTGTACAGCCATAGCATTATCAAAACGTGTAATACTAGATGGCATACCAGTTTGTTCCTTCGTAATATAGTTAGAAACTGGAACCATAAGGCCCTTACTATTACGAACAGCTAACATATTAAGCTGATCTGCATTTTGACGATAAGCGTCTTCAGCTTGAACTACTACTTTGTAGTTTTTACCATATGTAGTAAAGTCATTGACTTGAATACTACCATAGAAACCTTGTAATGTAGTAAAAATATCTGCTAATGCCACACCATCTTGGGCCGCTTTTTCGCGGTTTACATCAAATTGTAAGGATGGTGTAGATGTATCGAAGGTAGTGTAAACAGATTGAATGGCAGGGCTCTTACGAGCTTCTGCTAAGAATTCATTAGCACGTTCCGCCATAACTTGTGGGCTATCACCAGCTTTGTTGATGATGTACATGCTAAAACCACCAGTAGTACCAAGACCAGGAATAGATGGTGGATTCAATGCAATAACTGTAGCTTCAGGAACACCTTGTGCAGCAAAGCCAAATGTTTGACCAATCATAGCATTAATGGATGTAGCTTGTGTTGTACGATACTTCCAGTCAGACATGGTTGCAAAAATTACACCAGCACTAGATTTTTGACCGCCACCTAAAAGGTCAAAGCCTGCTACAGTAAATACTTCTTGGAATAATTGTTCATCCTTAGGCTTTTCAGGATCATTTTTACCTTCCAAGAAAGATGCGATTTTTTCAAGTGTAGCCATAGTACGTTCTGATGTAGCACCAGGTGGCTCATTAACAGCAATCATGTAGTAACCACTATCCTCTGCAGGTACAAAGGATGTTGGTAAGAAGTGGAATACTAAACCTGTACCACCAGCAAAGATTAATAATGCAATAACAGTTAAGCTCAAACGATGGCTTAAACGAGCCAATTGGATACCATACCAATTGCTAAAACGCTCTAAAGCTGCATTAAATTTGTTTAACTGACGATGTACCCAGTCTTCACGTTCTTTTGGTGTGTGAGGTTTTAACATCGTAGCACATAGGGCTGGTGTCAAAACAAGAGCGACAATCGCAGAAATAACAACAGATACAGCGATTGTTAAAGCAAACTGTTTGTAAAGGATACCTGTCATACCACCCATGAAGGCAACCGGTACGAATACCGCTACCAATACAAAGGCGATACCAATTACAGGGCCTTGTACATTTTCCATCGCTTTAATAGCCGCCTCTTTAGGAGACAAACCATTATATTGTAATTCGTACTCTACCGCTTCTACTACTACGATAGCATCGTCAACTACGAGGCCGATAGCCAATACCATGGCAAATAGAGTTAATGTATTGATGGAGAAATCTAATAATACGAATGCCCCAAATGTACCAAGCAAAGATACTGGCACAGCAATCATCGGGATAATTGTAGAGCGCCAAGATTGTAAGAATACATATACTACAAAAAGAACGAGTAGCAATGCTTCTACAAAGGTATGCTCTACCTCATTAATTGAAGCACTTACGAATTTTGTATTATCTACAACTACGTTATATTGCATATCTGGTGGGAAGGATTTAGATTGTTCATCCAACACCTTCTTAACATTAGCAATTGTTTCTAATGCATTCGCATCATTTTGAAGAGAAATAGCAAAACCTGCTACCTCTTTATGAGCGGACTTAGCAATAAAGTCATAGCCTTTAGCTCCAATTTGAATGCGTGCAACATCCTTTAAATGTAACACCTTACCATTGGAACTTTTAATAGCAATGTTACCAAATTGTTCAGGTGTCACAAGACGACCTTCAATTTTGATAGGATATTGGAATGCTTGTTCCCCATTAGTAGGATTTTGACCTACTGTACCTGCTGCAGCCTGTAAGTTTTGACCCTTAATAGCTGCCGTTACTTCAGAAATAGTAACACCAAGGTTTTGCATTTTGGCAGGATCTAACCAAATGCGCATAGCATAGTCAGAACCGAACTCTTGTACAGAACCTACACCCTTAATGGCTTTAATAGCATCCATCATATAGTTGGTACTATAGTTCTTTAAGAATGTAGAATCATAAGTACCATCAGGTGAGTTCAAGGAAAATACCATAGCCATATCACCAGAAGATTTAGTAGTTGTAACACCAACTGCTTGTACCTCTGCAGGTAATTGAGCAAGTGCTGCTTGTACACGGTTTTGTGTATTAACCGTATCCATATCGGCATCTGTGCCTTGATTGAACTGAACAGTCAAAGAGTAACTACCATTACTAGAGCTACTAGATGTCATATAGTCCATATCTTGTACGCCTACGATTTGTGTTTCAATAACACTGGCTACCGTATCATTAACAACTTGAGCCGTTGCACCTGTATAGGCAGTGTTTACACGAACTGTAGGTGGAGAAATTTGTGGATATCGAGCTATCGGAAGGTTCATCATAGAAATGAGACCTACCAAGGTAATAACAATGGCTATTACAATGGCAAAGATAGGTCGATTAATAAAGAATTTCGACACGATCTAGCCCCCTTCTATTTTGTAGTTTTTAATTGTTCTTTTGAAAGCAATTTAGCATTAACCTTCACACCGTTTTTAACCTTAGTTAAGCCATCAACGATGATTGTGTCTCCAGGTGCTAAACCGGCTTTAATAATTGTATCGCTACCACTTGTACCGCCAACTTCAACACTTTTTTGTTCTACTACACCATCAGCATTTACAACATAGATAAAGTTTTTATCCATGATTTGAAGAATGGCACGACTAGGAACAAGAATAGCATCTTTAAGTTTTTGACCAGGAGAAATCACTGTAGCAAACATATTTGGCAACAACAAATGATCAGGATTTGGGAAAGATGCTTTCAACACAAGCTTACCTGTTGATTGATCAAGACTTTTTGCGGCTTGAACAATAGAACCCGGTTGATTATACGTTTCGCCATCAGCAAGTTTTAATTGAATATTTGGACCATTGGAATCATCGCCAGTTGGATTTTTCATGAAGTCAAGATATTCTTGCTCTGTCATACTAAATTCAACAAAGATAGGATCGATAGAATCAATAGTTACTAATGTTGTAGAACCTGCTTGTACAAATGTCCCCATATCGATATCATCCATACGTAATGTACCAGAATATGGTGCATATACCATTGTATCGCCATAGTTATCTTGAGCAATTTTTACGGATGCTTGGTATGCTTCATAAGCTGCCTTAGCTTGTTCTACAGTACTGCGTTGTGTATCTACACGTTGTTGCGCAATAGCATCTTGTTGAGCTAATGTTTCATAACGATTAAGGTCTACTTCAGCATTTTTATAGTTTGCATTAGCTTGAGCTGCTTGTGCTTCTGCATTAGCAAGAGTAGCTTCGTATTGACGAGAATCGATACGATATAATGGCTGGCCAGCTACAACTTGCTCCCCGCCTTTAACAAATTTTTCAACTACGTAACCAGTTACACGAGCATGTACAGCTACAGAGTTTTCTGCAACTACCGTACCAGCATAGGTTTGGTTTACCTGTGCATCACTTGCAGTAATTTTGTATGCATTGACACTCACGTCACCTGCTTGCTGTTGATTACTGCCACAACCAGCAACCATTACAGCGGATACAACGAGAGCCGCTAACATACGGGAATAACGGAACTTCATTATCTGTACTCCTTTACACGAAACTAATCATCTATGTGTCATAATTACATAAATTTCTTTATATATTTTACAGGATTATATAGATAAAGTCAATTTTTCCGATACCCCTCTACCTTTGTAGAACATAGATAAAATCTGATTAAACCCACATATATTGTATACAACAAAAATGTTAAAAACTATTGACATTTTATATTCAATATGAACTTAAATAGTTTTAGAATTATAAAACTATATATTACTAGTTTACTTTTTTTCAGTTAATACCGTATAACCATGATCCTCAACTAAGATTACTTCATTATTGTTTATCGGCACTAATGGTATCTTATCTTGATAAGTATCTAATGTTTTCTGAGCAGTCTCTTCAAATGGATATTCCCCTATATGAGGTAAAACATAATGATTAAATACATTTACACCCATATAATCATCTAATTCAGATGCTATACTTTTATCATCCATTATCTGATTATATTCAATATTTTCAGACATAATAATTGCGCCAGCAGATTCACCAATATATAATAAGCCTTCTTTGATTCTTTCATAAAGTAGGCCTATAAGATTTTTCTTTTTCAGCTCTTGTAATAGATAAAATGTGTTACCACCAGATATACAGATACATTCAGTCTTTGAAAGTTTATTCTTTAAATAATCTTCATCATATTTAGAAATATCAATAATTTCCAATTCATATCCTAAAGACTTTAACATCTCAACACCTTCATCAATATATCCAGTATATGGTTCAACATTTCCAGCAGTAGGAATAAAAATTATTTTATTTGAAACCATTTTTGAAAGATACTTTTTTGTTATACTTTTTGCTCCTGCTAAATATGACATAAGTAAAATTTCCATGTCTTATCACCTCTAAGATTCTTTATTTAAATTAATATGAAAATTTTATGTTTAATATACAAAAAACCGCCTAAGAATCTACCTAGACGGTTTTAAAACCATTTAATCGGCTGTTCTATATCAATTATAGCCGAATAATCACAAATTTATCTGTAAGCGCAGACTTATTTCTTAAAATGTACGCTTCTATTTTGGTGGAGATGAGGGGAGTCGAACCCCTGTCCAAAAGTGTTGCCATATAGACTTCTCCGAGCACAGTCTATGATTTAAGTCTCAGGTTGCTATCGCTCACAGACAAGCTACACAACCCCAGTTCATATTGTCTCGCCTAATTCATATGAACAACTAAATTAGACCAGCCTACTGTTTGACGTCCATTCACACTTGGTAGGCACAAGTATGAGGGACGTAGCTTATGCAGCTAATGCAAAATTTTCTTCTGCGTTTAAATGTTTTCCCACCGTTTAACGGCCTCATGGAACGCCGACTCGCTATCTATACCACACGCACCCCTGTCGAAACCTTTACATCCCCGTGCGTCGGTTTAATAATTATAAGCCTATTTGGTATTACTGTCAATTGTATGAAACCTTTACAGTTCAGATATATTCACTCTTCTTAGACTACTCGATTTATCTAATATAGACTAATTAACCAATCAATTTAGGATTCTTTTAATACTGTCTTTATTTAGATATATTATCTACTATCATGAGTCTAATTGCTTCAAAGCATTATGCAGTGATTGGCACACATAATCAATTTGTTCTTTATTATGAGCAGCTGTAACGGTTAAACGAATTCTACTTTCACCAACAGGAACTGTAGGCGGACGTATCGCTGTACCTATAATTCCAGCATTGTATAAATAATTTGATACTGTTAGAGTATCCTCATTACTACCGATAAGTATTGGGAAAATTGGAGTATCATTCGTAGCATATATTCCTATAGAATTTAAGCAATCTGCCATATAGTTCACATTATTTTGTAGTCGCCTTAAAACAGATGTATCAGACTCAAGAACATGTAATGCAGCCAGGGCTGCCCCTATGTCAGCAGGAGATAATGCAGTGGAGAATATAAAGCTACGACTCATATTCACAAGATAATCAATGATGGTGCTATTAGCAGCTACATAGCCGCCAACAGAACCTAACGATTTGCTCAATGTACCTAGCTGAATATCCACTTCTTTTTCAAGACCATAATAAGCAGCCGTTCCATGACCGCTACCAATGGTACCCGTCGCATGAGCATCGTCTACCATAAGTAAAGCATTATACTCACGGCTAAGCTCGTAGAGCTTATCCAATGGAGCTATATCGCCATCCATGCTAAATACACCATCTGTGACAATTAGCTTTCTTGTATTTCGTTCTACTTCTTTCAATAAATACTTTAATTCGTCTACATCACAATGGTTATAAGCCTTTACAGATCCTCTACTCAGTCTACAACCATCTATAATACTAGCATGATTTAAAGCATCGCTAAAAATAATAGTATTCTTATCTGCTATGGCAGAAATGGTTCCTACATTTGCCATGTAACCCGTATTAAATACGAGGGCTTTTTCTGTATTCTTAAATTTTGCTAGTTCTCTTTCAAGATCTGTAAACAAGGGAAATGTACCGGATACTAGACGCGATCCACCTGATCCAGTACCATATTGTTGAGCCCCTTTAATGGCCCCTTCTATTACACGTTCATCAAAAGTAAGCCCTAAATAGTTATTTGATGCCATCATCAAATATTCTTTATCATCTCTTCTAACCCGTACTGCGTCTATAGGGCAATATTCCGTTAATGTGCGCAAATTTAGGTTATTGATTTTATTATCTAATTGCTCTTGGAAGAATTTATACATACAATCACCGCTGAACAAGTACTGGTGCTTTTTCCAAATACTTGATTACACAGTCCACATCAGTATTTGTTTTAACAAAAAATACACGCCCTCCTAGATTAGATCCAAATTCTTTCATGCTAGGAATTCGATGGTAAATATCATTGCAAGCCACATAGCCTACTGTGTAATCAGGATCATCAGACCAACATAATTCACCTACAATCCCTTCAGCAGATTGTACTTTAGAGGCCAATACTAAGGCCTCTCTCATATGTTCATTATCCCCTAGTTTTTCAGAATCAAAGGAGTCCATATGACTCACGCGAACACCACGGTTACCAGAATCTATGCGCTCACCAGAAATTGCGTCAACCAACATAGCACCTCGCATAGATGAATCTAAACCTTCTAATAGATAAATAGCATGTTTAACAGCAGTTTCACTAATATCAGCGCCCTGTAAAAGTTCAACAGCTAATTGATGCGCCTCAGCAACAGTATTAGCAAAATGTTCATTTACTTTTAAGCATTCTATATATGTAATTGTTTCTGAAGGAATCAAGTCCACTGTAATATTGATAAAATCAGCTGTCCCCTTACTATGATGTAGTGCTCGTTCGGCTAAAGACTGAGCGATAGCTCCAACTTGATTTAAGGTCACAATGCGTTCTGCGCCAGAAATATGGTGGCCCCCGTTTTCATGGGGACCACCTTGAGCCGCGCGCATACGCACACTATATAATTCGTCCATTATGATACCTTACCTTTAACTACATTACTTTGAGGTACTTGGTTGTGAATTTTATGGAATACTTTCACAAATACTGGTGCCATAATTACTGTAAAGATCATACCTGGAACTGCGAGAGCTATCATCGGTAATGCAGCCTTACCAACGTATAAAGACAAGGATAATCGCGCTAAAGCAGATGCAATTGGACCAGAAACCATAATACCTATCATGTGATTATGGCAAATCCAAAGGATTAGTCCCACAATGAGCCGGAATTGCATAGCAATCATAACATTTAAAATAGTTTGAGTACCTAATGCTAAGCCTATTAGACTAGATAAACAACCACTTATAATATACTTTTTAAATCCGAATACGGCACATATCGCTACCGCCAACGGGGCTGATAGTTGAAACTCTATACCTGGAATGACATTAGGTATTTTAATAGCCCCTAATACAGTAATCATGGCAGTTAAAATAGCAACCTCTGTAATGTACCGAATGTTCTGATTCATAATATATCTCCTCTACTTAGAAAATGTCAACTACAAACACCTCTTATTGTTTACATTATAAATTCTCACTGTATTTTTATCAACCACTAAAAATAATATAGTTAACAAATATATAAAAAAGAACCAAGCCATATCGACTTGATTCCTTATGACTCTTAATATTTTTGTTGTTCTTTGATTCGCTTAGCAATATCGCGCTTGGCATCACGTTCCGCCATATCTTGACGCTTGTCATAAAGTTTCTTACCAGTTACTAGACCTACAGTAACCTTTACATAACCGTGACTGAAATGAAAGTTTAGCGGCACTAAAGAAAATCCTTTTTCCTTAACTTGAGCATGTAACTTATTGATTTCAGATTTATGCATCAACAACTTGCGTGTCCGCTCCGGTTCATGGTTAAAACGATTACCTTGTTCATACGGACTGATATGTACACCATACAATAAAATTTCCCCTTTATCTATACGACAAAAGCTGTCCTTAAGATTAAGCTTACCTTGACGAATAGACTTTATTTCAGTTCCTGTTAAAGCAATACCAGCTTCATAGGTTTCATGAATATGAAAATCATGACGCGCCTTACGATTGTCAGCAATAAGCGATGGGCTAGATTTCTTTGCCATATTCTCCTCTATCGTTTACGTTTACTTTTAGATTTTTTAGATTGACTACGTTTTGTAGCTTTATTTGACTTCTTGCGACTCGATTTACCTTTTTTAGATTTTTTACTGAAAGCATCATATCTAGAACGCCCAGCTTTTGAATCATCTCGTTTAGAAGTTTTTCTACCGTTTTTTCGGGATGACTTTCGCCCCTTTAGATTTCCAAAACCATCACGACTAGTAGCATGGTCAGAGCCACTACTCAATTGTTCTTGGATAGCCATCAGATTATCTACTTCACCAAGAACAAAATCGATTTGTTTCTTTTCTACATCGGCTTTTACAAGTGTAACAGTAACCTTTTCACCTAAGTGATAGGTTTTACCTGTCCGCTTACCAACAAGAACAAAATGTTCTTCGTCAAAGAAATAATAATCGTCGTTCATCATGCTAATATGCACGAGACCGTCGATACCATTCTCTAACTCTACGAACATGCCAAAGGAGGTTATGCTCGCAATAGTGCCTTCAAAAACTTCACCTACAAATGGAACCATGTATTGAGTCTTCTTTAGATCCGTAGTTTCTCGTTCTGCCTCGGTTGCCACTTGTTCTTGTATGGAAGAATGTTCCACAGCACCAGCTAAGAAAGCTTCATCTACATCTCGTTTAGAGTATCCACCCTTCCAGTGCATATCCGCTTTTAAAAGTCGATGTACCATCAAATCCGGATAACGTCTAATGGGAGATGTAAAATGCGTATAGCAAGTGGATGCTAACCCAAAATGGCCGACGTTTTCAATGCTATATTTCGCTTGCTGCATAGAACGTAAGGTCATAATTTGAGCCACTTGCTCGATATCTTGTCCCTTCACTACATCAAGGATTTTTTGGAAATCTCGTGGTGTTACACCATCAGCACTAAGGACAAGAGTTTGACCTAAATAATGTAATACCTTTTGGAATAAATCCAATTTTTCTTCACTAGGATGTTCATGAATACGATATACCGATGTACGTTGAGTATCCTTTAAATGCGTAGCTACCGTCTCATTAGCAATGAGCATACATTCTTCGATAAGCCGCTCTGCCATAGTTCGATCGCGTTTTACGATACGCAACGGTGTACCATCGAGATCAAGTAATACCTTATATTCCGAAAAATCAAAGTCTAATGCCCCTCTACGACGACGCATACGATTTAAAATCTTAGAAATTTCTGCTAAGTCACGAAGCATAGGAATAAAATCTACTAAATCGTCAGGAACAATATTTTCCTCTAACGCTTTATAAACTTCTTTATAGCTGCAACGACGTCCTACATGGATAATAGACGGACGAATACGATAATTAACAACTGTACCTGAATCATCAATTTCCATCATACACGTCATAGCATAGCGATCTTCATGGGCATTTAAACTACAAATACCATTCGATAATACCTCTGGTAACATTGGTACTACGCGGTCCACTAAGTAAACTGAAGTCCCCCGCTTGTATGCTTCATTATCAATAGGCTGGCCTGAAGTAACATAATGACTAACATCCGCAATGTGTACGCCTAGCTCATAATTACCATTTGGTAATTTACGACCACTTACAGCATCATCAAGATCTTTTGCATCTTCTCCATCGATAGTTACCATTTGTAAGTCTCTAAGATCCCACCGCTTCGGATCTTCATGAACAATAGTATCTATCTTCTCACTTGCCTCAATTACCTCTTTAGGGAATGCAAAAGGAATCTTATGATTAGCCATAATACAGTTAATGTCTAGGCCTACATCCCCCTTATAGCCTAAAATTTCTGTTATAATTCCTTCAGGTTTTTTATTGCCTTCAGGCCATTTTGTAATTTTTACTAGTACCTTAGCTCCACTCCGAGCATCTAAAGTATCTTTTAAATCTACAAAAATATCTGTTCCAATACGTTCATCATCTGGTACAACAAAGCCGAAGTGTTGTTGTCTGTCGTAAGTACCAACTATGGTTTCATTAGCACGCTCAATAACATCAACGATGATGCCTTCACGTTTATGCTTTGTATAATCTGATGGTACAATACGAACACGTACCTTATCATTATGCATAGTAGTTCCTTTATTTTGTTCTGCTACATAAATATCTTCATCATTTAGCATAATAACAAATCCATAAGATTTACGATATCCTTTGTAGATACCTTCATATTCTTCATGCTGTTGATCTTCATATCGGTATACATCTGGTCGAGATGAAGTTAATACGCCTTCACGGGCGAGCATTTTCGCAGATCGAATAAACATTTCAAGATCTTTGCCACCTCGAATACGATTATCCATTGCTGCATCCTCAATATGGTATGCATGTGGTTGTATAGATTTATAAAAGTCCAATACCTTCTTCTTCAAATCTGCACCCCCTTATTAGGATGAAAAAAGAAAAAGCCTGCAAAGCAGGCTTTCATCATTAGAATTGATTAATCATTGCCCCTAACACTAAGCTCAACACAGCAAAGATAATCCCCAATATAATCGTACATTTAGATAAGAAAGCATCTAAACCGCGTTGCTTACCACCAAAAGAAGAGTCTGCCGCACCAGAAACAGCACCGCCCATGCCTGCATTTTTGCTATTTTGTGCAACAACTACTACAATTAATAAAATAGATACGATTACTTCTACAATCATTAAGAAATTTGTCACGACTGTCATCCTTCCTGTGATGCTCGATGCGAGCCCAATACACGATGTTCTAAATACTTCTCTAATTTACGTTTTACCCTTTGTAGCGCATTATCAATAGATTTAACACTACGATCTGTGACCTCAGCCATTTCTTGATAGGAACGTCCATCAAGGTATCCTTCCAAGACTTCCCATTCGAGATCACTTAAAATATGACCAATATTGCGCTCAATATCATCTAGTTCCTCTTGACTGATAATGAGGTCTTCAGGATTTGTAATCTTTGTTGAAGATAGCATTTCAATCAATGTACGCTCAGAGTCCTCTGTATACACCGGTTTATTTAAGGATATATAGGAGTTCAAAGGCGCATGTTTTTGTCTTGTAGCCGATTTAATAGCTGTAATAATTTGTCTAGTTATACAAAGTTCCGCAAAGGCTCTAAAAGACGCTAATTTATCATGTTTAAAATCTCGCGTCGCCTTATAGAGTCCAATCATCCCTTCTTGGATGATATCCTCTCGGTCGGCACCTACCAAAAAATAGGAGCGAGCCTTAGCTCTTACAAAGTTCTTATATTTATTAACAATATAATCGATTGCAAACTCATTTTGCTCTTCCTGAGCTATGACCACAACTTGCTCATCGGTCATTTCCTTGAAATTGTAATCGGACTTGCGTGTATGAATCATTTTCATAAGCTCCTCCTTACAATTGAGCGAGAAAAACCAATATATTTATTATACTGGAACGGTATATGATTTTCAACTATCAATGACCTCGACGCAATTTCTCGAGCTTTTCAGCAACTTCAGGAGATAATAAACCTCCCACTTCATTACGACGCACTGAGAATTGATCACGTCTATGTTCATGAGCATATTGAAGTCGTTCTTCTTCCTTAGCAATACGAATCATATTTTGCAACTCACGAGCAGGAATGCGCAACCCGCCAGAGCCTAGAATTTGATTCTGTTCTGCCCCATCGGAGGTTACAACATATACATTAGTATATTTGCCTTTACGTAAAAATACCTCTCGTTCAATAAAGGAATCCGCCGTTTCTCCATCCTCAGTATACACTTCGATAAATCCACTTGTAATAGATTCAATGGAACCTCCAGATTTTGTATACTTACCATCAAATACAAGGATTACTTCGTAACCCTTAAATTTACCATAGTTCAACAATCTATCTCGAAGCTCCATTCTCGCATGTTCTAAAGACTCATGAGCCAATTTTTTCAAATGAGTCCAAGCAAAAATAACATTATAGCCGTCTACAATTAAAATATCTTTTAGCATGATTATTTCGCCTGGCGTTGACGTACCGCCTCATACATAAGAACTGCAGCTGCAACAGATGCATTCAAAGAATTCAAATTTCCATACATAGGAATTGTTACAAGGAAATCACAAGCTTCTTTTACAACGCGACTAATCCCCTTACCTTCATTACCAATGACTATAACCGTAGGAATTGTCATATCTGCTTCATACAAGGTACGATCACCTTCCATATGAGCCCCCATTACCCAAAATCCTTGTTTTTGAAGTTGTTTAATGGTTTGCACTACATTGCCAATTTGTACAAGTGGAATTTGTTCAATAGCTCCAGCAGATGTCTTTGCAACAGTAGCATTAATAGGCGCATTATGTCGTTTAGGAATGAGTACAGCCGTAGCTCCCGCACATTCAGCAGTACGAATGATAGCTCCCATATTATGTGGGTCTTCAACCCCATCCGTTAAGATGAGTAAAGGAACCTCATGTGTCGTTTCTTGTAATACCTCTCCCAATTCTTTAAATTGAACGGCCGATACAAGAGCTATAACCCCTTGATGTGGTACCTCCAAATCGTACTTATTCATCTGTTTAACTGGTGTAGGTCTAACTTCAATTCCTTGAGATTTAGCAAGGCCTACAATATCAGCTAACCCTGTTTTTACCTTATCTTCACTGACCAGAATACGTTGAATAGAACGGCCACTTTTAAGGGCTTCTTTAACCGCATTGCGACCTACAATATAATTATCCATACTACATACCTCGTAGAGTTATAGAAAAGGCTTGCCCCAAGATATGCTGTAAGCGGTCTTCTTGGCGCGTTTCATAAAGAAATCCTAGTACTGCTTCAAAGGCCGTACTACTGCGATATTCTTGAACAGTACTACTTTTAGGCACGTTTACATTACTATTTCTAGCACGGCGTGCAATAGCTTGTTCCTCTTCTGTGAAAGCATCTTCTATTTCTAGCAATACTTTCGCCTGTGATTTAGCACAAATAAATTCAGTAACAATTGTATGCAATACCTGTACCTTTGTGATATTCATTTGCACTACTCGTTCGCGTACATACATGGAGTATACTGCATCGCCGATATAAGCTAGCATAACTGCATCAGCACTTAGGCACTCTTCTATAGTCCGATTACGCAAACGAAGCGGCTCTTCTTCAAGAGCCGTCAGTTTTTTTATCGCTTCATTCTTTAAGAATTGAAATTGTTTAAACTTCACGTTTTTTCCACCGTGCACCTTGAGGGGAGTCCTCAATAGTAATACCAATCTCAGCTAATCGATCGCGAATACAATCAGCTAATGCCCATTGCTTTTGGTCCCGACAAGCTTGACGTACAGAAAGAATAACTTGCATTAATTCTTCGTATTCAGCAGCATTAGCACCCGTATTGCCTTCCCAAGCTTTTTCAAGAACACCAATAACATCTGTCATAAATTTGAAGATTCGTTTCACTTCAGCAATTGCCTCTTGGCAAACAACGCCTTCTCTACTTGTTACAGCTTGATAGTAGATATTAATTTCTTTTGCAAGACCGAACATACTAGAAGTTGCTAGAGCAGTGTTGAAATCATCACTCATAGCATCCTCAAATTCTTCTTCGTATGCTTTCGCTTTTTCTAATAAGCGTTGAGCTTCATCACATGAGCCTGGCTCACATTTTTCAAGGTAAAGAAGGTTTTCAATAGCTGTGCTTAACCGTTCCAAAGATTTATTAGCTTCTTCTAGACGCTCATCAGAGAAATCTAATGGGCTACGGTAATGCGTGCTCAATAAGAAATAACGCAATGCATCAGGACTATATTGTTCTAAAATATCTTTTACCAAGAAGAAATTATTCAAGGACTTAGACATTTTTTCAGAGTTAATAGTGATAAAACCATTGTGCAACCAGTAGCGCACTGCTGGATGTTGACCAGAGCAACCTTCTGATTGAGCAATTTCATTTTCATGATGAGGGAAAATCAAATCGCTACCACCACCGTGGAAGTCAAATTCTGTGCCTAAATATTTTTGGCTCATAGCAGAACATTCAATGTGCCAGCCTGGACGACCATTCCCCCATGGGCTTTCCCAATAAGGTTCACCAGGTTTTGCTGCTTTCCACAAAGCAAAGTCCATAGGATTCTTCTTACGACCATCTACTTCAATACGTGCGCCTGCCTCCATATCGTCTAATGTACGACCAGATAACTCACCGTAATGTTCAAATTTCTCCACACTATAATATACATCGCCATCGAGTTCATAGGCGTAGCCCTTGTCAATCAATGTTTTAATCATAGCAATGATATCATCAATATGCGTAGATACACGTGGATACATATCAGCCCGTTGTACACCTAATGCATCCATTACTTCAAAATAACTATCGATATAACGATTTGCAATGGTATCCCAAGAGACGCCTTCACCATTAGAAGTATTGATGATTTTATCATCCACATCAGTAAAGTTTTGTACATAGGTTACTTTATAGCCTACATGTTTCATATAGCGACGAATTACGTCCCAAGTCACAAAAGGACGAGCATTGCCAATATGAGGATGATTGTATGGTGTGACACCACATACGTACATTTTTGCCTCACCTGGTGTTACAGGATTAAAAACCTCTTTTTGGCGCGTCATAGTATTATAAACAGTAATTTCTCTCATCGTTACCGATGCCTCCAATTTTGTAAAATAAAAAAGACCTCTCATCTCATACAGAGACGATGGTCCGCGGTTCCACTCTGTTAGGTACCAATAGCGATACCCACTCATCGCATAACGGTGCGTCGCCGGACAAACCTACCTATAATCGGAGTGTCAGCTCGTGAATGCATTTCATCTACCTATCCATGAACCCTCCCACCATCGGTTCTCGCTAAAAAGTTAGTTGTAGAGTACTTCTTTCAGTCTCAGCTATTAAAATAATCTATATTCATATATAAAAATATTTTACCAATAAAGCTATAGAATGTCAATATTTACAAGAAAGATCCCCATCTTTCATAGGCAGCTATTCACATATCATACATAGGTATTTTAAATAGCTTAATTAGAAAGATGAGGATATATAATCAGAATATTAAATTACTATTATCATTCATAACAATAGCTTTTATAGCACACAAGTAATAATAATGTCATTACATCAAATCAATTAATATTAAGCATTTTCTAATTTATCTTGATCATCATGTTTACGGCAAATACCGGCAAAAATAGATCCTGTAAAGTTATGAATAATGGAGAATACTGCACCTGCTACCGCAGCTTGTGGTGTAAAGTGTTTTAGTGCTAAAGATACGGATAATGCAGAATTTTGCATAGCCACTTCGATTTGCATAGCACGACGAGAAGACACATCAATACTAAGAGCTTTACATATAAAGTATGTCACAACATAACCACTCAAATTTTGTACTAAACACGCTACAAAAATAATGAAACCAGTTTCGGCAATTTGCTTTTGGTTAACTGCAGTTACAGCTGCCAAGATAAGCAATACCGCGATAGCTGCAATGGTTGGACATACAGATTTTACAGGTTCAATTTTTGCGCCAATAAAGTAATTCAATACAATCCCCAAAATAATTGGTACTAACACGATTTTTACAATGGATATAAACATTGGCATAAATTGAATTTCAATAGAAGATGTTGCACCTGCATATAATACGACAAATAAAGGCGTTAAAATAGGTGCCAATAATGTGGATACAGTTGTTGCTGATACGGATAAGGGAACATTACCATTTGCAAGGAAGGTCATTACATTAGAAGCAGTACCACCAGGACATGCACCCAACAAGATAAAACCAATCCCAACTTCTGGAGGAAAATTAAATGCTAAGGCTACTAAGAAACCTGCCAATGGCATCCATAAGAATTGGATTACGGATACGAGAATAACCTTCATTGGTTGCTTAAATACATCAATAAAGACTTGAGCCGTTAATGTTAACCCCATCGCAAACATAACAAACTGTAGCATGTAAGCAATATATGGAGTCATCCAAGAAAATACTGCAGGTAGCATATATGCTAAAACAGCCATCAATAGTACTATCCAGGATAGATAACTATTGAATAAGTGATTAATAGAACGAATAACACTCATAAAAACACTCGCTTTCATAATAAATCAAAATTTAATACGCCGATTATTATAGCATTTCTATAGAATATTAACAACACATACAAAAGGAGTTCACATAACACTTGTTACGTGAACTCCTTTGATTAATTGATCAAATTTATTTTGTTAATGCACCTACATTATCTAAACGATGTAAGCACTTTTCTTTACCAAGTAATGTAACAATATTATTCAAATCCGGACCATGCATTTGACCTGTTAAAGCTACACGGATTGGCATAAATACGAATTTACCTTTTAAAGAGGTTTCTTTCATTACGGCCTTGATTGTTGCTTTTACAACTTCAGGTGTAATTTCATCAAGTTCAGCCAATGCATTCCGGAAAGCGCCGAGAACTGTTGGAGCTGTTTCTTCATTCAATACAGCACGCAACTCCTCTTCATGCCCCTCTTCAAGGAATACTGTTTCGCCCATAAACAAGCCTACATGATCTTTAATTTGAGCACCATAGCTAATATGATCACGGAATGTAGAGCATAATAATGCCAACCAATCAATATCAGCTTGATTCAAGCTATCTGGAGCTAAACCAACCTCTTTCAAATGCGGTAAACAAAGATGGAATAACTCTTCATCACTCAAATTCTTCATATAGTGGAAATTTATATGGTTCAATTTATCAATATCAAACACAGCAGGATTTTTCGCTACCCGATCCATAGAGAAAGCCTGAATTAATTCATCTTGTGTGAAGAATTCTTCTTCACCTTCAGGAGCCCAACCAAGAAGTGCCAAGAAGTTTACAAGTGCTTCTGGCAAGTACCCTAATTGTTTGTATTGTTCAACAGAGGTAGCACCATGACGTTTGGACATTTTTTTGTAATCTTTACCAAGAATCAAAGAAATATGACCAAACTTAGGGACCTCCCAACCAAGAGCTTCATAGATAGCCATTTGGCGAGGTGTATTGGATAGATGTTCCTCTGCACGAATAACGTGAGTAATCCCCATCATATGATCGTCCATTACTACAGCAAAGTTATATACAGGAATACCATCGGATTTAACGATAACGAAGTCACCTACACCATTGGACTCAAAGGATACATGCCCACGTACCATATCATCAAAAGCGTATGTTTTATTCAACGGTACACGCAAACGAATTGTAGGTTTACGACCTTCAGCAATGTATTTAGCCTTTGTCTCTTCATCTAAGTGTTCACAATGACCGTTGTATTTTGGTGTTTCCCCACGATCCATTTGATCTTGACGCACCGCATCTAACTCTTCAGGTGTGCAGTAACACTCATAAGCTTTACCTTCATCCAATAAGCGTTGTGTTACTTCTTTATATAAATCAAGACGTTCTGTTTGACGGTAAGGACCATTATTACCACCTACATCAATGCCTTCATCCCAGTTCATGCCAAGCCATTGTAAGGAAGCTTTAATATTCTCTTCACTTTCACGTGTAGAACGAGCTAAATCTGTATCTTCAATGCGCAATACAAATGTGCCTTTTTCCTTACGTGCTAATAACCAGTTAAATAAAGCAGAACGAGCACCACCAATATGGAATGGACCCGTAGGGCTTGGAGCAAAACGAACTTTCATGGAACTCATGATTAAATCTCTCCTTCATATACAGAAACGACAGCTTGTGCAGCAATGCCTTCGCGGCGACCAATAGCCCCTAGCATTTCATTTGTTGTCGCTTTAATACTAATACGATCTAATGGTATCTCTAAAATAGACTGTAAATTAGACTTCATCATATCGATGTGAGGTTTTAATTTAGGTGTCTCAGAAATAACCATAATATCAATATTATAGGCTTGTAACCCACGTTCTTTCAATAAGAAATTTACTTTTTCTAGTAAAAGCATGCTAGAAATCCCTTTATACTGGTCGTCTTCAGGTGGAAAATAGTATCCAATATCCCGTAAACCAGCGGCACCTAGCATGGCATCCATCAATGCATGAATGAGAACATCTGCATCGGAGTGACCATCAGGACCAAGGTCAGACTCGATATGAACACCACCTAAGATACAAGGACGCCCTGCTTTTAATTGATGAATATCATAACCAAATCCAACGCGCATACGCTTATCCTCAATTCCTAAATATCGTTTTGCTACTGCAATATCATTAGGTGTGGTCACCTTAATATTACAATAGTCTCCACTTACTATATGTACAGGCTTACCTAAATACTCGACGAGGGACACATCATCAGTGCCTAAATATTTTTCGTCATGAGCCTTTTGATGGGCCTCTTTAAATAGATCTTTTTGAAAGCCTTGTGGTGTTTGAATTTGGTATAACTCACTGCGTTTCAAGGTTTCTATTACGGTATGCTCTGTATTAACCCGTTTAATCGTATCCGTAGCAGGGACACCTACAGTAGCAGCTCTATATTCTATTGCGGCCCTAACAACAGAATCAAACAGTTTAGTTGATGCTAATGGACGCGCTCCATCATGAACTAGCACAATATTACTATCTTCTGATACAGCTTTGAGACCATATGCCACAGAATCTTGACGTTCTCTTCCACCAAATACTATCTTTACAGGAATATGCAAATCCAACCCTTGAATATGGTTAGACATATATTCTTGTTCGCCTTCAGCTACAACAAGAATAATTTCTTTTAAACCTTCAATCTTTTCTACATTTTGTATGGTACGTTGAATAATAGAATGTCCCCCTAAAGGAATAAATATCTTATTTTCTTTGTATCCCATACGGCGACCAGCACCTGCAGCGAGAACGATACAACTAATTGCCTTGCCCATTTTGTCCTCCATCTACACGAGCAAAAATCATCCGTCCTGCACTCGTTTGTAATATGGATGTAACCATAACCTCTACATTTTGACCAACATAAGGCTTACCATCCTCTACGACAATCATCGTGCCATCGTCGAGATAAGCCACACCTTGGTGTACTTCCTTACCTTCTTTCATGATTTGAACGCGAATCCATTCTCCAGCGATTAGAGCAGGTTTTAATACATTTGCCAATTCATTAAGGTTAAGCACTTCAATACCTTGTACACGAGCCACCTTATTCAAGTTAAAGTCATTAGTCATCAATTTCCACTGCTTATCTAAAGCAAGTCGCATAAGTTTTGAATCAACCTCTACAAGATCATCATAATCATCTTCAACAACTTCTATAGCTACCTTATTGGCATCTTGCATATCCTTCAAAATATCAAGGCCACGTCGACCACGGTTGCGTTTCGTAGCATCCGCAGAGTCAGAAATTACCTGTAACTCATTTAATACAAATAGTGGCACCATAAGAGGGCCTTCAATGAAGCCCGTAGCACATAGTTCTTTGATACGACCGTCAATGATAACTGAAGTATCTAGTAATTTTGGCGTACTAGAGGATTTATCTAATTTATGAGTTGAAAACATTTTAAAACGACTTGTTTTTTTAGTGCTATCTCCTCCCCATTGTTGTACGTAATTATTGTACATTTCGGGTCCTTTACGAGCCATGATTTTAAGTCCACTATATCCAAAAATAGCACTCAAAATTATAGGAATATAAGGTCCTATAATAGGTACTTGATTGAATGCAACACCAATTAGATTTGCAATAATAAGGCCGAATAATAAACCGATGGTGCCTGCAATCAATTCTTGATTTGGAATATGAGTAAGAATACGCTCTAATCTTTTAGCAATTACTAAACCTTGTTTCAGAATAAATGATGAAATCAGATAACCAATAACAAGGCCTAATAGAGTACCTACGATTAATACTGCAATACGTGCAATTGTTAACGACATGTCCCCAAAAGATTCAAATTGAGAAACCAAATATGGGTCAATAATAGGTGCTAAGCTATCCATTCCCACGTAGGCTGCTGTACCTACTAAAATGGCTATTACATAGCGTAAAATCCGATAAATCATGAAATCACCTCCTAATTATGAAAATAC
Source organism: Veillonella sp. AF13-2 (assembly GCF_003603295.1). Taxonomy (NCBI): domain Bacteria; kingdom Bacillati; phylum Bacillota; class Negativicutes; order Veillonellales; family Veillonellaceae; genus Veillonella; species Veillonella sp. AF13-2. The sequence goes on along the minus strand of NZ_QTMT01000001.1, from coordinate 392,830 downwards.
GAGTTGCATCGCCTCTTGTATAGATTTGACACCTTTAATTTTGATAGAACTATCATTATCCTTAATTTGTTTATAGTTGCCTTCAGGAATAATAAACTTTTTAAAACCTAATTTCTTGGCTTCATTTATACGCTGTTCAATGCGAGGAATACTGCGAACATTACCAGTTAAGCCTACTTCACCTAAAATTACCATATCTGTTGGAACGATTCGATTTTTCAGATTTGACACAATGGCAACCGCCATAGATAAATCACAAGCAGGTTCATTTACCTTGAGACCACCGATAACATTTACATACACGTCTTTATTACCTAATGTAAAGCCACAGCGTTTTTCTAAGACTGCTAATAATACGATTAACCGGTTAAGATCATAACCAATCGCCGTACGTCTAGGCATACCAAAAGCCGTAGTAACGACCAAGCTTTGTACCTCTACCAAGATGGGGCGAACCCCTTCGAGGTAAATCATAACAGCACTGCCGCTTTCTTCATCGGAACGCTCGGCTAAAAGAGAAGCAGACGGATTGGACAATTCCTGTAACCCTTCCTCTACCATAGCAAAAATGCCTGTTTCTGATGTAGATCCAAAACGGTTTTTAATGGACCGTAATATACGGAATTGATAAGAACGCTCCCCTTCAAAGTAAAGCACTACATCTACCATATGCTCTAACATACGAGGCCCTGCAATATTGCCTTCCTTTGTTACATGGCCAATGATTACAGTAGGTATATTTCGTTCTTTACAGAAGCGAAGTAGGCGAGATGTGCATTCACGAACTTGACTAACACTGCCTGGCGCAGCATCTATATCTCCAGTATACATAGTTTGTATAGAGTCAATGACTAGTAAGGAAGGAGTCATTGCTTCAGCTTGCTCCAATATATGATCTAGATCAGTATCTGCAATAACTTGTAACCGTTCACTATTAATATGCAGTCGTTCTGCTCGAAGTTTAAGTTGTAACTGAGACTCTTCACCAGATGCATAAAGAACTGCTCCTACTGTATCGGCTACCTTCTGGGATACTTGTAGTAACAGAGTAGATTTACCAATACCAGGATCACCACCTAAAAGCATTAGAGCACCAGGCACTATGCCCCCACCTAATACACGGTCAATTTCACCAAAGGTTGTAGATACGCGTGCAATAGAAGAAATTTCGATATCTGGCAAGGCGGTAGGCTTCGCCGTTTGATTTCCAACACCTCGAGAAGGTGTTCGACTATGTTTAGTTTCTTTAATTATTTCTTCAACTAATGTATTCCATTCTCCACATTGTGGACAACGGCCCATCCACTTAGAGGATTCAGCCCCACAATTTTGACAAAAGAATACAGATTTTGCTTTTGCCATAACACCTCAATACATTTAAAAAGAAAGGTCATGAATGATAACCATTCATGACCTTTTATGCATAATTTTACTACATGGTTAACTATCATCATTTTATAGTATACCATTTAACTTATATTTTTTATATGAAAGGTAGTCATCAACTGTATAATTTGTATTTTTATCATATTGATACAACAAGATCGTTATCCTTTGCATCTGCTTTAATAATTTTACCTTCTTTTGCATCTCCTTTCAAAATAAGATCGGACACTGGGTCCTCAATTAAACGTTGAATAGCACGTTTTAATGGTCGAGCCCCCATTGTGAAATCAGAGCCCTCCTTAACAAGTAAATGCATAGCCTCAGGAGAGATTTCTAATTGTAAATCACGCGCTTCAAGGCGTTTTGTAACATCACTCATCAAGATAGTTACAATTTCTTTTAAGTCCTCTTCTGTTAATGGATGGAATACAATCATTTCATCAATACGGTTTAAAAACTCAGGTCTAAAATGACGTTTCACCGCATCCATTACTGACTTCTTAGCCTCTTTAAACTCAATTTCTTTATTTTCATCTACATTGAAATCAGATTTTTTAGCCGCTAAGAAACCAAGTTCTGGAGAGTTTTTATGTAAAGCTTTAGCACCTAAGTTACTTGTCATAATAATAACTGTATTTCTGAAATCTACAGTTCTTCCTTGACTATCAGTAAGACGACCATCATCAAGAACTTGTAACAAAATATTAAAGAAATCTGCATGTGCCTTTTCCACTTCATCGAGGAGGATAACGCTATATGGTTTGCGACGTACCGCATCTGTTAATTGTCCACCTTCTTCATAGCCTACGTAACCTGGAGGGGCACCGACTAAGCGAGACACAGTATGTTTTTCCATATATTCAGACATATCAAGTCGAATCATAGCAGATTCATCGCCGAACAAGGAGGATGCAAGCGCTCTTGCTAGCTCAGTTTTCCCTACACCAGTTGGCCCAAGGAACAAGAATGAACCAATAGGCCGTTTTGGGTCTTTTAATCCAGCCCTTGCACGGCGTACAGCTTTAGCTACAGCAGTAACAGCCTCATCTTGACCTACTACGCGTTTATGAAGTTCTTCTTCCAAATGTAGTAAGGTTGCAGACTCTTCTTCTGCAATTTTAGCCACTGGAATGCCTGTCCATTGCGCTACTACAGCAGCTATGTCTTCCTCTGTTACTATTAACTTTTGATCGCTTTTTTCTTTAGCAATAGATTTTTTATCACCAATTTCTTTTAATAGTAATTGTTCTTCATCGCGAAGCTTTGCAGCCTTTTCGAAATCTTGAGACGTAACCGCAGCTTCTTTTTCTTTCTTAACTGTATTGAGGCGATCCTCTAATGCTTTAACATCAGGTGCTGAAGAAAATACTTTCATACGAACCTTAGATGCAGCTTCATCGACTACATCGATAGCCTTATCAGGTAAGAATCGATCTGTAATATATCGGCTAGATAAAGACACAGCTGCTGTTAATGCCTCATCTGTAATCTTAGCCTTATGGAAAGCTTCATACCGATCTCTTAATCCCTTTAAAATTTCAAGAGCATCCTCTTCGTTAGGCTCTCCTACTTGAACGGGTTGAAAACGACGCTCTAAAGCAGCATCTTTTTCTATATATTTCTTATATTCATCAAGTGTTGTGGCACCGATAACTTGGAATTCACCTCGTGCCAAAGCAGGCTTTAAGATATTAGCTGCATCCATAGCGCCTTCAGTAGCACCTGCCCCAACCAATGTATGAATTTCATCTATAAAGATAATCATATCATCATGTTGTTGTACTTCATCAATGGCTTTTTTTAACCGTTCTTCAAATTCACCACGGTACTTGGCACCCGCTAACATAGAACCAATACTAAGAGAAATAATGCGTTTATTACGTAAAATCTCCGGTACATTATCAGTCACAATACGCTGTGCCAAGCCTTCGGCAATAGCTGTTTTACCTACACCTGGTTCACCAATAAGAACAGGATTATTTTTAGTTCTACGGCTGAGAATTTGAATGACTCGTTGAATCTCCGTATCGCGGCCAATAACAGGATCAATCTTACCTTGTTTAGCAGACTCATTAAGATCAGTTGCAAAATCTGACAGCTCACCTAAATCATTATTGCTATTTATTCCCTCTTGACCACCATTATTGCTACCTTTATTCGAGCCAAGAATACTACGAATTGCTTCTACTACATCATTACTACGTATATTCATAGCTCGTAAAATAGCAACTGCAACACCGCTACCATCGCTAAGTAGGCCCAATAGAATATGCTCAGTACCAACGTAATTGTGATTCATTTGATTTGCTACTTGAATGGCAAGCTCAAGTACATGTTTAACGCGAGGTGTCATATATATTGACGTTGCCTTTTTATTACCACGTCCTACATGTTCTTCTACAGCTTCAAAAATATCTTCTGTAACAAGGCCAAGCTCTTCTAAAGCTTTAGCTGCTACACCATTTTTAACCTTTGTAAGGCCAATGAGTACGTGTTCAGTACCAACATAGTCATGTCCTAACTCCAAAGCAGCCTCTTGAGCTAACGAAAGAACACGCTGTGCATCGTCTGTAAACCGTTGCATCATAATATCACCTCATCTATCTATGTAAATTGTAATTATTTCTTTTCAAATATATATAAACAATGGTGAAATAACCATTGGAATATCAAAAATATTATTAAACTCTATTAATCTATTATGCTATCTAGTATTAATATTTACTATTTTTTACAAATCTCTTAACGGTAAACTAAGAAAATTATATAAATCAATCTATACAAAATAAATAATCATGCATTAATTATTTATGTATTTATATTAATTTGAAAGTTTTTGACGTATCACCTTTGCACGATAGCTGTCGCGATCGGTATCTGTCAAATTTTCACTACCTAAGTATTTAGAGAGGAAGTTTGGTCTAGTTATAGCAACAAGCTCATTAAAAGTATCTTTACCCCAGAATGGTAATATTTCTAAATCTACACCTAATTGAATGTCGCTAAGCTTACTAAGTGCCTCTTTACCGCTTACACGTCGTGCATATTGTAAAATTCCATAGGATCGCCAAAGTATATCTTCCAAACCTTCTTTATCGTTGTGTAATAAAGATTGCCGAGACTTTCGTTCTTCTGCAATAATTCCTTCTACGATTTTAATCAATTGCTCAATAGTTGCTTCTTCACTAATACCCATCGTTCGTTGATTAGAAATCTGGTAAATACAACCTAAAGCTTCGGAACCTTCCCCATACAACCCTCGTACAGAGTAACCTAGTTGTATTATGTTACGAATGAGTCTCGTAATACGACCAGATAACGTCAATGCGGGTAAATGTAACATAACAGAGGCCCGTAAACCTGTACCCACATTAGTGGGGCAAGCAGTTAAATAACCAAATCGCTCATCAAAGGCATAAGGGTATTTTGCTTCGATAGCTTTATCAATTTGAACCGCATGATTATAAGCTTGTTGCAATTTAAGTCCTGGAGCCATAGATTGAATACGTAAATGATCTTCTTCATTTACCATAATTGCGATAGAAGCATCATCAGATACAATCAAATTACGATACGGTAATTGTTCCTCTAAAGCAGGACTCATTAAATGCTTTTCAACTAAGACAGCACGCTCACGTTGACTTAATTGCTCAAGGCTAATATTTGTATATTGGTGCTCATCAGCCTTTTTTAATATTGGCAATAGGCCTCGAGAGATTGTATTCACTTTTTCTAAGGAAACTGTATCTTCACGATTCGTAAACAATATATCATCAAAATTTCTCGCCAATCGTATACGACTTGAAATTACAATGTGGTCTGTCGCCTCTGTATCCTGACACAGCCACTGACTTAGCGGAGAGTCCAATATAGTATCTAACATAAGAACCTCCTATTCGTTATCACCATCAATGATAACTTCTAGATTTTTAATTTTATCTCTCAAAATTGCAGCTTCTTCAAAGTTTTCAGCTTGAATAGCTGTATCTAATTGGCGGCGCAATTGCTTTACTTCATACTTTGCTTTAAATACATTAGTACCACGACTAGGTATAGTCCCTTCATACTCAGAACTACCTTGTATTCGTTCTAATAATGGATTTATTTCACTATTAAAAGTCTCATAACATTGACCACAGCCAAACTTACCTACCCGATTGAATTCATCATAAGTAATACCACACTGAGGGCAGCTCTTAGATTGATGAGCTTTTAATAAGTTATCTGGATACACCATATTCTTAAAAAAATCATTAGTAAAAAAGTTATTATCCCACATATCATTCATAAAAGAACTATAAGGAGATAATTTCCCAGCTTGTTGTAACTTGGTGGCACAACTACTGCAAAGATGTTGCTCAGTCTTTTGATTATTTATGATATTAGTCATATGGATAGTAGCTTCATTTTTATGGCAATGATCACATAACACAAATCATCACTCCTTCCGCAAAGTGTCCACCATTGATGCATATAATTGACGAACAGCATCATTACGTTCTTCTACGTCTACATTTTCAATTAATGTAGCAAAAGAATTATGCATCAATTGAGCTTCACGACGGGTAATCTTTTCAGATTGTAATAATTGAAATAATGATTGATCTACATCTCGCATATCAATTAATCGTTCTACCGTATTTGGACCTTCATAAATCCGATAAGTTGTAACAGCAGGTAAAGAATCTGAACTTTCTGGGTTAATTTTTTTGATTCGAATATATCCACCCAAGCCACGTCTTGACTCAACATCGAAACCGCGCTCATTAGAAAAACGCGTACTTAATACGTAACTAATTTGGGATGGCGCACAATCTAATTCATCAGCCAATTCATTACGCTTTAAAATTAGCTTTTCTTGTTCTTCACGCATACGGTCTAATATAAATTTTTCTATTTTATCAGCTATCATACTCATAAAAAACACCCCTTTAAAGTTTATTTACTATAGTTTTGACTATTTGTTCTTTAACATAACTCTATTATATTTGACTTTTTGACCTTAGTCAATATAAAAGTCAAATTTTATAAAAATAACGTTTGACTTTTAATGTATTCTCATATAATTGGACTTAATCCTTAAATCTATGTATAATAAATGAGATATTATTTTCTGAAGGAAGGTGTTGTTATGGCAGAAGCATTAGGACAAGAACTGTTAATTGATTTATATTCCTGCGATGAAGACGCAATTTCATCCGCTACAGCTGTACAGGAAAGTGTAGCAACCGCATTTGACTTAGCTGAACTTGATGTAGATGAAATCAGTTGTCAAGTTATGGACGAGGAAATCGCCCTCCTTTCTGTCGCACCAGGTTTTCACTTTACATTGCACACATATCCTGCACTTGGTTATGTAGCAGTTGATTTGTATTCCTTCGAGCAAACATTACCACTTACATTAATTATGAAAGCCCTACGTAAATCTTTTAGAGCTGAAAAAGTAAAGGCAACGAGTGTGCAACGTGGCGACTTTGGTAACGAACGTGATATGAAGCCACGTCGCAAAACTAAGATTACTACACTTGGTCGTGTTTCTCGTACACGTATCCAACTCAAACAAACAGGGGGCAAGTTGAAAAAACAAAGTGCTAAGGTTATCAAAACATTAGCTAAAAAAAGTGGCCTAAAAAAATAACATAAAATGAAGATGCAAAAAAGCTAGAGGATTTCCTCTAGCTTTTTATTTGGGTTGATATGTAATTCTATTTATATAGCTTATCTACGAACCATCATTTCTTCAAGATTGAGAACATCAGCAATTTCATCAACATCGTCACAGATATATTCGGCATCCGCTTCTTTTAACTCAGATTCCGTACCATAACCATAGGTAACGCCAATGGAGATACAGCCAAGTTCATTAGCTGCTTCTACATCGTACTTACGATCTCCAACCATGAATGTCAATCGACGACCATTTTCATCAGTTAATGGGTTACCACATAGCGTGAGAGCTTTTTCAAGAATTTCTTTTTTGTGTAACAATCCCGCTTCGTAATTAGCACCAACAATAACATCAAAGTATGGTGTCAATTCAAAGTGATCAAGAATATCTTTAGCATAATGTTCTGGTTTTGCAGTAGCTACAGCTATAGTATATTGTTCAGTTTTGCATTTAGCCAATAAGTCTACAATATTCGGATATACTTTATTTTCAAATTTACCGATGGTACCATAACGTTCACGGAATTTAAAGTATGTTTCTTCCGCTTGCTCAAAGGTCAAACCACAATGTTCTTGGAAAGCATCTACCAATGGTGGTCCTAAGAACAATTGTAATGTTTCTTCATCAGGTACAGTATAACCGAAATGTTCCAATGCAAATTTAATGCTTTTAAGAATACCTTCTTGAGAGTCAGTTAAGGTTCCATCTAAATCAAATAATATCGTTTTCTTCATATTATTTCTTTAAAGCCTCTTTCAATGTATGCCATGCAAGAACTGCACATTTTACACGTGCTGGCATATTAGAAATATTTTGTAGAGCCATAGCATCTTCTAATTCTTCTAACTCATTTTCATCGGTAATCTCTTTTTTAATCATACCCAAGAAAATTTCTACTAAACGAAGTGCTTCCTCAACAGATTTGCCCTTAATGATATCAATCATCATAGATGCAGATGCTTGGCTAATAGCACAGCCAGAACCTGTATATGCAGCATCTTTAATGATACCATCTACTACATTGAGTTGTAATGTTAGATCATCACCACAACTAGGGTTATGTCCATGTTCAGAATTTGTAAATTCAGATAATTCATGCTTATTACGTTTATCTTGGTTATGTTCCAAAATAAGTTCCGTATATAATTGATCCATTTCCATTAGTGGTAATTCTCCTAATCTTTAAAACCCATTACTGAACGAACAGTCTTTAATACTTCAAGGAATGCATCTAAATCTTCCTTGCGAGTGTATAAGTACATACTTAAACGAGTAGATGCAGATACATTGTAGAACGCACCTAATGGTTGTGCACAATGGTGACCGGAACGAACGCAGATTCCCTTAGAATCCAAAATTGTAGCTACATCATGAGGATGTACATCATCTACAGTGAACGCAATAACGCCATGTTTTTCCTTAGGATTCTGAGAACCAATAACATGGACATGTGGCAATTCAACAATCTTAGGAAGAATATAAGCTACTAACTCCTCTTCATAGGCTTCTATAGCATCCATTCCAAAGGATTCCAAATAGTCAATAGCTGCATGCAAGGAAACGGCACCATCAGCATTTGGAGTACCTGCCTCAAACTTATATGGAAGCTCATTGAATGTAGCAGTTTGCTCTTTTACATACTCAATCATATCGCCACCCAATAGGAATGGAGGCATAGTTTCTAATAAATCACGTTTACCGTATAGTACACCAATCCCTTGAGATGCACACATTTTATGGCCAGAGAATACGAAGAAATCGCAATCCAATGCTTGTACGTCAATTTTTTTATGAGGTGTAGATTGAGCACCGTCTAGAACAACAATAGCACCTACAGAGTGAGCCTTCTCAGTTAATTCTTTTACTGGGAATTCCATACCAAGCACGTTACTAACATGAGCGAAAGCAACAATTTTAGTCTTTTCATCAATTTTATTGATTTCACCATCTTTTAAGTGCCCATGTTCATCAAGATACATGTATTCTAAGGTTGCCCCCGTCTGTTCTGCCACATATTGCCATGTTACAAGATTCGCATGATGTTCAGCAACAGTAATGACAATCTTGTCACCTTTTTTCACATTATGAAGGCCATAGCTGTGGGCAATCAAGTTCATTGACTCCGTACTATTACGTGTAAATATAACCTCTTCTCGTTCGCGAGCATTGATAAATTCAACTACGCGATCCCGTGCATTTTCATAGTCTTCAGATGCTTCAATGGCTAAAATATGAGAACCACGATGTGGGTTACCATTACGTTGTGTCATATGTTCCACAACACGGTCAATTACGGACTGTGGAATTTGAGCAGTAGCACCGCTATCTAAATAGATAACACGATGCCCATTATGCTCTTTATGTAATATAGGAAAGTCTTTGTATGCTTCTGCAATTGGTCTCATAAAAACGCCTCTTTAAATTTTATTACGTACAGCTGCTAACGCTGCTTCTTCAATCGTTTCATCACCAATGCGATCAATAATAGGTCGAATCATAGATTCAACAATGATATGTTTTGCCTCTACCTCACTAAAGCCACGGCTCATGATATAGAACAATTTATTATGATCAATTTGGCCTGCACTTGCTGCATGATTACCAACTACATTATCTTCTTTACACAATAAAAGTGGTAACGAAACAGATTTTACAGTTGGATCTAACAATAAGCAAGTATCTTCTTCTGCACCTTCAGAAGCTGTTGCTCCATTAAGGAAATCAAGGGTCCCTCTGAAGGATTTTTTAGAATTGCCACTAAGAGCACCTAAGGTATGAATATCACTAAATGATTTTTTACCACCATGACTCATAACCATAGAAATATCAAATTTTTGCTCTTTATTACCAAGATAAGCAATGTCATGAACCATACGGGATTCTTGACCTACTAAATCATGATAGTAATTCAAGATGTTTTCACTGCCACCAATTTCAATATTGATGTATTCTACATCTGCTTTTTCTTCTAATTTAGTGTATCGATGCTCGATATGCTGTACATGTTCAGGCAAAAGATTTACCTTTTTTACTACAACCTTACCAGCTTCTTTCACATCGTATTCGTTTAAATAGCTAACATTTGTCAATGCATCGCCAGAACCAGTTACATAGAATTGTACTTCTAGCTCAGCACCTTCACCAACGATAAATTGGAAACGGTTTGCTACACGAGCATTAGCATCAATGCGGATGCCTACAACTTCTTTCGCCTTAGGAGGCACATTGATAGCATAGCCTTCCGCTTTTTCAACTAATACATGAACAGCTTCTTTATTAGCACCTTCATAATTACCATCTAGTAATGCTGTACCAACAGGTAATGGTGAAAGTATATTTTTATTAGCTTCCACAGCGATGGATTGTACCGCTGTATCTTCTCCAGCTAGAGAGCTTACAGTATGATTAACGCGCAACCATCTGAATGTCGGTCTAGGGAGTTCATTAAATAGTAATTCGCTCATAATTCCTCCTTAACCGATAGAACCTTCTAATTCAAGATTGATTAGATTGTTCATTTCTACTGCATATTCAAGTGGCAATTCTTTAGAGATTGGCTCTACGAAACCACGAACTAGCATCGCACGAGCTTCTTCTTCGCTAATACCACGAGTCATAAGATAGAAAATTGCTTCGTCGGAAATACGACCGATTTTAGCTTCATGACCTAAATCCACATTGTCATTTTCTACGATAATAGCCGGAATTGTATCAGATTGAGACTCAGCATCAAGCATCAAGGATTCACAAGAAACTGTTGCTTTGGAATGTTCAGCTTTAGGGCCAATCTTCAAAAGGCCACGATAAATTGCAGCGCCACCGGATTTAGAAATGGATTTAGAGTTTACATTACTTGTTGTATATGGTGCATTATGTACCACTTTACAACCTGTATCGAGGAATTGTCCTTCACCTGCGAATGTTACACCTGTAAATTCAGCATGTGCACCTTCACCGTTGAGAATACTCATTGGGTACAAACAAGAAACTTTGGAGCCAAAGGAACCAGATACCCACTCAATTGTACCATTTTTACCTACTACACAACGTTTTGTGTTAAGGTTGTACATGTTTTTAGACCAGTTTTCAATTGTAGAATAACGCAATGTAGCATTATCTTTAACGAACAGTTCAACAGCGCCTGCATGCAGGTTAGACACATCATACTTAGGAGCAGAACAACCTTCGATAAAGTGCAATTTAGCCCCTTCTTCTACGATAATCATCGTATGTTCGAACTGACCAGCACCTGGTGCATTCAAACGGAAGTAAGATTGCAATGGAATCTCTACTTGTACACCTGCAGGAACGTATACGAAGGAACCACCAGACCAAACGGCACCGTGAAGAGCAGCCCATTTATGGTCTGTAGGTGGAATTAATGTCATCCAGTATTTTTTTACGATTTCTTCATGTTCATGTAATGCTGTTTCGATATCAGTATAGATAACACCTTGCTTAACAAGATCTTCTTGAATACTGTGGTAAACAACTTCAGAATCATATTGAGCACCAACACCAGCTAGAGATGTTTTTTCCGCTTCTGGAATACCTAAGCGGTCAAAAGTACTTTTAATTTCTTCTGGAACTTCATCCCAGTTTTCTTTCATATCTACTTTAGGCTTAACATATGTATGAATATTTGCCATATCTAAGCCCGAGATATCAGGAATCCAATTTGGAATGCCCATGCGATTATAGATTTCCAAAGACTTTAAACGGAAATCGAGCATCCATTCTGGTTCATTTTTATTAGACCAAATCTCACGGATAATATCTTCTGTTAAACCAGCATCAGAGATATAAGAATATTCAAATTCGTTCTTTATATCATAGACGCCACGGTCCATATCCGCGACTTGGGTTTTCTTTCTTTCTTCCATTATGCCTCCTATGCTAATGCTTTGTATGCGTCATAACCTTTTTCTTCGATTTCACGTACAAGAGAAGCATCACCAGTTTTAACAATCTTGCCATTGATCAACACATGAACATAGTCTGGTTTTAGTTTTTGTAAAATTTGGTTATGATGAGTAATGATTAATACAGCATTTTCTTCGTTATGGAAACGTTGTACACCTTCAGATACGATACGAACCGCATCTACGTCAAGGCCAGAATCAGTTTCATCAAGAATAGCCAATTTAGGATTCAAAATGGACATTTGAAGAATTTCATTCTTCTTGCGTTCACCACCAGAGAAGCCTTCATTTACATAACGTTGCGCATAAGATAAATCAAAGGATAATTCATCCATTTTTTCTTTCAATTCTTTTTTGAAAGATAATGCACGTACATTTTCACCAGTAATTGTGGATTTAGCTGTACGAATGAAGTTTTCTACAGTAATACCAGGAATAGAAATTGGATTTTGGAAGGACATAAAAATACCCGCTTTTGCACGATCATTTACTGCATCTTCCGTAATATCCTTACCATCAAAAATGATAGAACCACTATCTACTGTATATGTAGAGTTACCCATGATTGCATTAGCAAGTGTAGATTTACCAGCACCATTTGTCCCCATCACAACATGAATTTCACCTTTATTAATTGTTAAATCAATACCTTTTAAGATTTGTTTCTCTTCAACAGATACCTTTAAATCTTTTATCTGAAGTAATTCAGCCAAAATGTTCACTCCTTTTATTTGTATGTAACCATAAGAAACATACACTCATTATATATAAAACGTATATACTGACACATATAAAAAGGCGGTACGCACTAACGTGAATACCGCCGTAATTCTCGCCAACTTAGCAAGTATGTGCATAACAATCTACACTCATTATACATTCTTATCTAAATGATAGCAAGATATTCCTACTAAAATATACAGGAATTAAAAGAATATCAAGTATTACATATATTGATAGGTTTTTATTAATATTAATTCTCATCCTATTCGATTCTCAATATTAAATTATAGGTTTGAAAAATCAAGAGTTCCAAATAAATCATCATATGTTTCAGCACGACGAATTTGTGTAACAGAGCCATCTTTATGTAGCAATAACTCTGCAGAACGTAATTTACCATTATAATTGAAACCCATAGAATGTCCATGTGCACCAGCATCGTGAATGATGACACGATCTCCAATATCAATTTTTGGCAGCTCTCGTTGAATAGCAAATTTATCATTATTTTCACATAAGGAGCCTGTTACATCATATACATGATCCTTGGGAGCATTTTCTTTCCCCATTACGGTAATGTGATGATAAGAGCCATACAACGCCGGACGCATAAGATTTGCCATACAAGCATCTAAACCGATGTAATGACGATAAATATCTTTTTTATGAATAGCAGTAGAAACAAGATAACCAAATGGACCTGTTACCATACGCCCACATTCATAAGCCAATGCTACATCATTAAGTCCATTAGCTACTAAAATTCGATTATACGCTTCTTCTACACCCTTGCTTAATACGCGGAAGTCTACTGGTGTTTGTTCTGGTTTATAAGCTACACCTACACCTCCACCTAAATCAATAAATTCAACAGTGATACCAAGTTCTTTTTTAATATCTACAGCAAGATTAAAGCAAAGCTCTGCTGTACCAACTAAACCGTCAATATCAAGTTCGTTAGAAACAACCATTGTATGAATACCAAAGTGTTTTACACCTTTAGCTTGTAATTGTTTGTACGCTTCAAATATTTGTTCGCGTGTCATACCATATTTAGCTTCTTCAGGAAGGCCAATAATTGTATTGCCCCCTTCTTTTAAAGAACCCGGATTATAACGCACGCAGAATGTATCTGGCAAAGAGCCATGATTTTTTTCTAAATATTCGATATGTGTAATATCATCAAGATTGATGATTGCACCCATTTCAAGTGCCTTTTTATACTCCACATATGGTGTATCATTAGATGTGAACATAATATCATGGCCCGTAATACCCACTTTTTCACATAAAAGTAGTTCCGCTAAGGAAGAACAGTCTGCGCCAACCCCAAGCTTTTGTAACAAACGCATGATATACGGATTTGGAGTTGCTTTAACTGCAAAATATTGCTTAAATCCCTTATTCCAAGAGAATGCATTGATGAAAGATTTCATATTCTCAATAATTCCTTCTTCATCATAAATATGGAATGGAGTTGGATACTGAGCAATAATATTTTCTAATTGTTCTGACGTGAATGGAACTGTTTTTTTGTTCATGATAACCTTTCTACATAAATAAAAGACTCATCAGCCGATGAGTCTTTTATTCTAATTTCCTAATTATTTAAATAAAGCTTTATCTAAACTAAAGCGACCAGCACCAGCAAAGAATAACATAAGTGCACCAAAGCCTAATTGAGATGGGTAGTCCCAGCTAAAGAAACTACCATTCAAACTCACAATAGTCGCAGTTGCTAAAGTACCTACAACTAGAGTAGCACCAATACGTGTAAATAATCCTACTGCAATGAGAATACCACCAATCATTTCTGCAAGTGCTGCCATAGTGCCTAACATCTCATAACCACCGGATACACCTAAAGGTGCTAACATAGTCCCTACTTTGTAGAGCCCTTCAGCTCCGCTAAGCCATTTTAAATAACCATGATAAAACATGGAAATGCCCAATGCAAGGCGATAAATCAATAAGCCAAAATTTACATAATTAGGTTTACTTTTAAAAATAAAGTTCAACATAGTGATCCTTCTTTCAATTCAAATATAACAAATCGAATAAATTCGATACACTAATTATACTATTAGAGAATAACTATGTCAATAAGACTCACTATTAAATTCTATAGAATTATATCATACATTGTATACAAAATCAATTTTATCGATGTAATCAACATAATCTAGTCACTTTAAATCTGGTCAGCTTGAATATAATAATATCTTATTTAAAATATTACACCCTTACAATAGATTAATTTATCAGTAAAAAATAATCCTAATGAATATGAAAAATGTAATTCACAATTCATTAGGATTATTATATTTCTTATAAAATTAATTCTAACCAGCTGATTACATCATACCGCCCATACCACCCATTGGAGGCATTGCAGGAACTGCTGCATTTTCATCTACCTTATCAGCTACGATTGTTTCAGTAGTTAATACAAGAGATGCGATAGATGCGGCATTTTGAAGGGCAGAACGAGTAACTTTTGCAGGATCAACAATACCAGCTTTAACCATATCGATGTATTCTTCAGTCAAGGCATTAAAACCTACACCAGCTTCAGTATTTTTAACTTTTTCTACTACTACAGAACCTTCGAGACCTGCGTTGTATGCGATTTGACGAAGTGGTTCTTCTACAGCGCGTTTTACAAGGTTAATACCAGTTTGAACGTCACCAGTAGCTTCCAATGTATTCAATGCAGGGATGATATCGATGAATGTAGTACCACCACCAGCTACAATACCTTCTTCAACAGCTGCACGAGTTGCATTCAATGCATCTTCAATGCGAAGTTTCTTATCTTTCATTTCAACTTCTGTAGCAGCACCTACTTCGATAACTGCAACACCACCGGACAATTTAGCTAGACGTTCTTGTAATTTTTCACGGTCGAAATCAGAAGATGTTTCTTCAACTTGTGCACGGATTTGGTTAACGCGTTTAGCAATTACATCTTTATCACCTGCGCCATCGATGATTGTAGTTTCATCTTTAGTGATGCGAACTTGACGAGCTGTACCAAGATCTTCAAGCTCTACAGAATCAAGCTTGCGACCCATATCTTCAGTAATAACAGTACCGCCTGTTAAGATAGCGATATCTTCAAGCATAGCTTTACGACGATCACCAAAGCCAGGAGCTTTAACAGCTACAGCTTTGAATGTACCACGCAAACGGTTTACTACTAATGTAGCCAATGCTTCCCCTTCTACATCTTCAGCGATAATAAGAAGTTCTTTGCCTACTTTTACTACTTTTTCAAGTGTTGGCAACATATCTGCGATGGCACTGATTTTACGATCAGTGATCAAGATATATGGGTTATCCATAACAGCTTCCATACGATCAGGGTCAGTTACCATATAAGGGGAAATGTAACCACGATCAAATTGCATACCTTCTACTACATTTAATGCAGTTTGCAAACCTTTGGATTCTTCAACAGTAATAACACCGTCATTACCAACCTTTTCCATAGCTTCAGCAATTAAACCACCGATTTCTTCGTCAGCAGCGGATACGCTTGCAACTTGAGCAATTTCAGCTTTACCAGAAACTTTGATGGAGCGTTTTTTAATTTCTTCAACCAAAGTTTTTACTGCTGTTTCAATGCCTTTTTTCAAAATCATTGGGTTTGCACCGGCTGCTACATTGCGCATACCTTCTTGAATCATAGCTTGCGCCAATACTGTTGCGGTAGTAGTACCATCACCTGCTACGTCGTTAGTTTTAGTAGCAACTTCTTTTACTAATTGAGCACCCATGTTTTCAAATGGATCTGGAAGTTCAATATCGCGAGCAATGGTTACACCATCATTTGTAATTGTTGGGGAACCAAATTTTTTATCCAACACAACATTACGACCTTTTGGACCTAATGTAACTTTTACAGCATTTGCTAATTGATCGACGCCACGGCCTAAAGCGTGACGAGCTTCTTCATTAAACAAGATTTCTTTTGCCATATGTATTACCTCCTAAATAGTAACACTATCCAATGTAACGAAATATATGTGCCCTTAGGCAATATAGAATGTATCATCAGTTTTTATAGTCATATAGACTATAAATCAGCGATTATAATACTGCTAAAATATCGCGTTCGCTAATAATCAAATGAGTAGCGCCATCGATTTCTAATTCGCTACCAGCATATTTTGCAAACATAACAGTGTCGCCAACTTTAACTTCTGGAGCTACACGTTGACCATTGTCATATATTTTACCAGCACCTACAGCTACAACTACACCTTCTTGAGGCTTTTCTTTAGCTGTATCAGGAAGGAAGATACCACTTTTAGTTTTTTCTTCTTTTGCTTCTAGACGGATAAGAACGCGGTCAGCTAATGGTTTTAACATATAATGTCACTCCTTTTTACTAGTTAATCTCCATAATTTATTAGCACTCTAACTCATTGAGTGCTAATCACAAGTATTATTATAACCGAAGTTAAAATAATTGCAAGTACTAATTTTGATTTTTTGACTTTTTAGATATTATTTGACTTATTAGACTGTTTAATGATGAGATTACATGTTTCTATAATAGATATTTGTTTATTCATACTTAAAGTGCGGATCCGATTATACGCTTCCACTTCAGATATAGAATATAGTTCCATTAATATACCAGTTCCCTTTTGAATGATTTTACGATCTTCTAATGACTGTTCTAGCTCAGCCATCTTTTCGCGCAACTGAGCATCACTTTTATAGCGACCTAAAGCCATCTCTAAGGTAGGAACTAACTGTTCCTCCCGTACTGGTTTAATTAAATAGCCATATACACCAGAATCTCGAGCCTTATCGATTAAATCTTGCTGGCTATAACTTGTTAATAATACTACAGGTGCTTCATGGTGAAAGCCAATTTGACGTGCCGCCTCAATACCATCTAATTCTGGCATCTTAACATCCATCAATATAATATCTGGCTTATGTTTTTTACAAAGTGCTAAAGCTTCAACACCATTTGTACCTTCTGCAACGACTTCATGACCACAAGACTCAATAATATCTCGTAAATCCATACGTATTAGGGATTCATCATCCACGATTAAAACGCGCATTTATGCCTCCTTTTTCATATATATCGTCACCAATACACCTGTTCCAGTATTTTCTATGGATAAACTTCCTTTTAATTCATGAGTAACTAAATTATTAATAATTGTTAAACCTAACCGTTTATTAGAAGAAACAGAGAAATCACTAGGCAATCCTTTTCCGTTATCTGTAAAAGCCAGTTTAATTGTACTACCTGCATCAGTAACTGCTAGATGAACATTTCCACGATTCCCGTCTAACCCATGTTCTAAGCTATTCGTAATCAATTCATTAATAATAAGAGATACATAACTCGCCATATGAGAAGAAATTAGCATATCTTCGCCACTGTAAGTAAAAGTAACCTCTTGATCTTGTCGCACCATACTCATACGCAACAAACGACATAATTCATCGTAAATTGATCGGATACCAATATAATCCTCATCGTAATGAGACACTATATCGTGAACTAGAGCCATGCTCTCGATGCGATTAATCCCCTCTTGGAGTGCTTGCTTTACATCTGGCAAGCTAGAGCGTCTCGCCTCCATACGCAATAACCCTGCTACAGTTTGTAAGTTATTTTTTACACGATGATGAACCTCTTTGATAATGGAATTTTTAACCAATAATTCTTGTTGCTGTTTACTTTCACGAGTACAATCATGAAGAACTAAAAAGCACCTCGTTTCATTGCGCCCCATAGCAATAGGAATCATGTGCTGACGAATTACCATATCTTGATAGATTTCTTCATTTGTACGTATACTTCTATCTGATAATACTTGCTGTATAGCGGACATCTTTAAGGTACTGCTAAAAATTGATGAACCTACCAAGCGACGATCAAAGCCTAATACATCTACTAACTTCATAGCTGCATCGTTAGCATACAGTATTTTATAAGTGTCGTCGAAAATAATTAAACCATCAAAATAGGACATGGGTTCGTAAGACAATATTTGTTCATCAGTAGCCGTCAGCATAAGACGTTGCATCGTATCAGACAAAAGGTATTCTTGCTCATATTGTTCTGCCTTAATAGATGGTGATAATGTAAAAGATATACCCCCAATAATACGACCTCCGTTGTCTACGATAGGAAAGACATATTGACGCGGTTTGTCATCTAACCCGATAAGTGGTTGACCATCTTTCATCATAGCATGCCACGTATGATTGCCTTTTAATTGACGTGTAGTAATCCCTTGATTACTGCGTTCTATACATAGCATATCTGCACATTGTTGTGATCTCTCACCTTGTCCTGTCTCTAGTAGGGGGGTAAAAATCTGTATCCTTTGACGAGTTAAAGACTCGCCAAAGGATATGAGTTTACTAATATGCTCAAGTAATGAGGTTTGTAATGGTCCTAATGGTGTTCTATTTAATATATCTTGACCAATATCCACGATTAATCCTCTTTCCAAGATACGTATCCAATTTCAACACTGGGCTTTGCATTCAATGTTAAATCGCAAAATTTTCCGGCCTGCGCCATATAATAAGCTCGGCATCCAATCATGGCCGCATTGTCAGTAGACAAAATTTTATGTGGTTTGTAATAAGTAAAACCTTCTTCTATACACATAGCTTCTAAAGCCTTTTGTAATCCTTTATTAGCTGATACACCGCCAGCAATAGTAATACGACTTTCACCTAAAGTATGTGCGGCATCTTTCGTCTTTTCTACTAACACATCTACGATGGCCTTTTGAAACGATGCGGCCACATCAGCTTGATTAATAGGCTCATTCTTTTGTTGCTTACTATTTAAATAGTTTAAAACTGCGGATTTCAAACCACTAAAGCTAAATTCAAAATTACCTGGCTCACTTAAAGCCTTTGGAAATTCAATAGCCTCTGGATTCCCTTCAGCGGCAAGGGCATCGATATGAGGACCCCCTGGATAAGGAAATCCCATAACCCGTGCAATCTTATCAAAAGCCTCACCAGCTGCGTCATCTCGTGTTTGACCAAGAACATCAAAATCTTCATATCCTTTTACATGTACTAACATGGTATGACCACCAGATACAACAAGACTTAAAAACGGAGGCTCCAGTTCTGGATTAGCTAAAAAGTTAGCAAAAATATGACCTTCCATATGGTGCACTGGCACCAAGGGAATCCCTGTAGCAAAGGATAACCCTTTTGCAGCAGCTATACCAACTAATAAAGCCCCTACAAGACCTGGCCCATACGTAACACCAATATGATTGATATCTTGTAGAGTCACATTCGCATCACGTAATGCTTGGTCTATAACAGGTATAACTTGTTCTATATGATGACGTGATGCAATTTCAGGTACAACGCCACCAAATTTTCTATGTATTGGTACTTGGCTTGAAATAACATTAGACAAAACGGTGCGCCCGTCCTTAAGGACAGAAGCAGAGGTTTCATCACAGCTACTTTCCAAGGCTAATGTGTATATACTCATTCTATTTCCTCTGAAACGAGAGACATAATATAAGCATCTTCCGTAGGCTCTGAATAATAATCTTTACGAATTCCTTTTACAGAAAATCCTAAATTTCTATACATAGCCAATGCTGCTAAATTAGATATGCGCACCTCTAAGAAAATTTCTTTCATACCTCTCGTAAGACATTCATCTATTAATTGCTTGGTAAGTTTTGATCCATATCCCTTACCTCGTGCGGAAGGAATAATAGCGATATTCGTGATTTGACCTTCATCGTATACAAGCCAAGCACCTGCATATCCAACAATTTTGTTCTCCTCACAAATTACCATATATAATTTATTTGATGCCCCTTCTAACTCAACGAGAACAGATTCTAAACTCCAAGGAACAGAAAAAGACTGTTGTTCAATAGCATAGATAGCTTGAGCATCATCTATTGTAGCCAAACGAATCTCCATTATTCGACTCCCGCTGCCTCAGTAACTATAACTGCAGGATTTTGGTTCAACATTTCAGGATTATCCTTATGGCGTTCTTCCCATAACACTTCTGCTTCTGAGCGTCGAATATAATAAGGAACCATATCCATAGGATCAGAACTCTCTTCAGAGTCTACCAATCTACGGCCAGCCAGTAATAGAGAACTAGCTTTTGGAATACGTTGCGAGATATCTAAAATTGTTAAATTTGTATCACTTTCATCTAATAGCTTTTCTATTCGCTTAACGCCATCCCCAAGGAACACTACATGTTCTTCAGATGCTCGGAGTCGATCTAATAAATCATTAGCAGCAATGACAAAAGGTTCCTCTTTACAAACCAATTCATTATCATCATATTTGTAGATACCTGCATAAACATGTTTTTTCTGAGCATCGATAACAGTACAAATCGTGCGGTCCGTATAAGCCACATTACGAGCTAAACTGTCCATGGTCATTACACCATATAAAGGAATTTGTAAGGCATAAGCCATAGCTTTAGCGGTCCCCATACCAATCCGTAACCCTGTAAAAGAACCGGGTCCAATGCTAACCATAATCCCTTTTAATTCACTTTTTTCAACTTGACAGGTCCGTAATAACATATCAATATGAGGTACCAACTGCTCAGAATGAGTCAATCCAGCTTGAATGGTCAATTCCCCAATTAGGCAACTTTCATCCATTAAAGCCACACTCGACACAAGTGAGCTCGTCTCAATTCCCAACCACATATGGGCCTCCTATTTCTACTAAATCATCCGCTGTAAGGTAATCACTAACTAATGTAATGGATCGGCTTGTATCATCAATGCGCGTTAAATAAATCCATAGTGTTTCATCAGGCAATTCATGAGGAAATTTATCAGCCCATTCTACAATGGATACGCAATCTTCTGTATACTCATAAAAGCCAATATTTTCCAGTTCACTAATATCTTCCAAGCGATATACGTCAAAATGATATAAATGAGTTCGATTCACATCATAGGTATTCATGATGGCAAAGGTAGGACTTGTAATTTCTTCAGTAACCCCAAAGCCCTTTGCAATTCCTTGCGACAAATGTGTTTTTCCTGTCCCCAAGTCACCAACTAGTGCTATACAAAGAGGGTCCCCATTATGTTTAACCCATTCGCCTAATAATTGACCAAATTGTTGTGTGTCTTTTACTGTATGAGTCTTTAAATGAACCTGTACCTTATCCTTCATGAAAATGATTATATCCTTTCGCTTCTACAGTCTTAATCGTTTTATCAGATGTTACCATTTGAACCCGTGGGGGGCCAGATAAAACTTCTCCTATCAACGTAATGCCTGCTAGCTTTTCCAATTCCGAAAGTAGTGATTTTGGCGCCGTAAAGACTAACTGAAAGTCTTCTCCACCATACAAAGCATAATCTACTGGATTAGTTTGTAAATGCTTAGCTAATTCGTAAGTCTCCTCGTGTAGAGGGATTGCTTGTTCTTCAAATACAATGGAAACATTACTAGCTGTAGCAATTTCATTCAATTCACTACCTAGTCC
This sequence comes from Veillonella sp. AF13-2, assembly GCF_003603295.1. Lineage (NCBI taxonomy): Bacteria > Bacillati > Bacillota > Negativicutes > Veillonellales > Veillonellaceae > Veillonella > Veillonella sp. AF13-2. The sequence continues at coordinate 370,623 of NZ_QTMT01000001.1, read as the reverse complement.
ATCGCTAATGTCATTCATACTATGGATACCAAGCTGTCGCAATTTTTGCCCCAATTCAATCTGTGGTTCGGGACGTTGATGCCCCACTTTGGTCATATCATAGCCTACTAAATTATATGATAACGCTCCTAAGCCTGTAGCTGCATAACCTACATAGTTTGTAACACCTACAACATCTCCTACTTTCGCACCACTTCGCATAACCGCAGTGCCTTTAGGAACCTCTCCGATAATTGTTACAGTCCAAACCATGGGCCCTTCTGTACGTACCGTATCTCCACCCAATATATTGAGTTGATATCGCATACATTGATCTTTAATTCCCCTATAAATTTCATCAAGAATGACTGTATCAACATGGTCTGGTGCGGCTACAGATAATACAATTTGTCTAGGAATGCCACCCATAGCCGCAACATCACTTAAATTAGCCGTCATAAGGCGATACCCTACATCATAGGGCATCATATAGTGAAAGCTAAAATGAACACCTTCCACCATTGTGTCAGTGCTTATCAATTGCTCTGTATTTTGTTCTGCTTTATAAATAGCACAATCATCACCAATACCATACACTACAGTATTAGGATTATATATTGTGTTATCTTGAATTTGGCGAATGAAATTAAATTCCCCTACATCTTTTAATTGCATCTGATCACCTAGTTTCCGTTTATTACTTATTGTATTGTAACATATATAAAAGACAACAAAAATAGCAGATAGTTGATATAACAACTATCTGCTATAAATGTCTTTAAAAGAATTATTTTTTAATTAGATTCGTCATTCTCTTAACAGGTTCTTTAGTATCAAAGGAACCTACAGTTGGCACTTTTTTACCATTATTGACAAATAGAACACCATTAATATTATCAAAGGATGTCAATGTATTTACAATAGCAGCCATTTGTAATTTAACAGTTAAGTCTCCGCCATTACCCTTTACGAATGCATCATTTACTTCAACAGAAGCAATACCATCTTTTACAGTAACAGATGTAATTTCAATATCCTTAGAGAAGACTGGATATTTTTGTGCTCTATCGGCATTTAACATTGCTAAAAGAGCTGCTTTAGGCGTAACTTTATTCGCCTCCATCTCAACGGTAGTTTGTTTTACCCCAGAACCATCCTCTGTAGGAACAAAGAAGGCCATCTTAACCTTTTCTTGAGATACTTTACTTGTTTCTGCATCCTTATTGACTTTCGTCTCTTGCGTAGGTTCACTTTTACCTGTTGTAGGAGCTTGTTCATGTGTACAACCCACTACAAATGCCAGCATACCTACACAGAGAATCGATAGAACTTGTTTACGTAATTTCATCGATTAACCTCCAAAGTAATTAGCAATACCATTTGCAATGCGGTTAGCAAAGTCTTCTTGAGTTTGAGGAGATTGTAGCACACGTTCCTCATTAGGGTTAGAAATAAAACCAAGCTCTACAAGAATTGCAGGCATATTAGAATGTCTCAACACGTATAAGTTACCTTCTTGAATGCCACGATCACCATTGAAACCAGGTGTGTCAGCAATTTGAGATTGTACCTTTTGTGCTAATCGAGCATCGTTACCAGTTTTGCTATAGTAATATGTTGCAATACCACCAACGCTAGGATTATTAAATGCGTTGATATGAACGCTCACAAGAACATCAGAATTACTACGGTTAGCCACGTTAACACGAGCCCCCAATTCATCAACACCACTTGCATTAGGACCATATACATCTACATCGGTAGTACGAGTCAAAAGTACTTTAGCACCACGATTTTCTAAAGATTTTTTCAAATACATAGAAATTGGTAGTGTAATGTTTTTCTCTTGTACACCGTGAGGTCCAATAGCACCAGAATCACTACCACCATGTCCTGGGTCAATAGTAATTGTTTTGCCAGATAAACCGCCACTAGTAGAGTATTTACCAGATCCTGTAGGTACATTTTTTGCTGGATGTGCAGATTGAGATGGCTTTTTACCATAGTAAGCAGGCTTAGCTACAGCACCTTTTTTCTGAACATCAACAACGATACGATACGGTTTCTTATTAACCGTATCTTTTTTCAAGGAAAAAACCTTTACATCACTAGTATCAATAGATGAAGGTGTCTTGATTGTTACTTTAACGTCTCTGCCATCTTGTGAAAGTTTAGCAGAGCTAGCAATAGCTGAGTCCATAGAAATGTTCTCTTTAGCCGTCTTTAGCTTTGTATTCTTTAAAGTAACAGTCGTAGTTTTCCCATCTTTGCTAATTGATGCAGATGCCTTTATAGGTGCCGATAAGTCCATAACAATACGAACATATGGTACAGGTGCATCTGTTCTAGTCACCCATCGAGCATCTTCCAAATTAGCTGCCTTTGCTTGAGTCAATAATAAAGGTATCGCCATCAAGACTGCAAGGCACATTAAAAATAGTTTACGCAATACATTCACTCCAATCTAACTGACATACATAGTGTCCAAACCATAGAGATGAGTCGATGATATTTTTATCTATCAAAATCTCATCGTTCCAATCTATCCATAAACTAATGTTAGATTATAAATAGATTATTTCATACAAACATGAAGATTAGTATGCCGATTACACATATTACTATATAAAGACCTTATACAGAATACACAAAAAACAGTTTCATAAAAATAATTTTTTGTATAAGTAATCAAAACTAACGTTCAGTTGTAATTTGCCATTCATTCCCATCCGTACTAATATGAATACGTCCCATCGTATCTGTACGGTAAATAGCAATATTATTTTCCTGCAAGCGACGTAATGTCACATCGTGAGGATGACCATACTTATTATACATGCCATTTGAAATTAATGCACTTTCAGGCTTAATAGATTTCAAAAAATCTTCAGAGCTACTTGTACGAGAACCGTGATGACCTACCTTAAGAATACGAGCAAACAATCTGGAATTCTGCTCTTTTATAAGTTTTTTCTCTTCTTGCCATTCAGCATCACCCGTGAAGAGCATAGAGAATTTACCGAAGATTAATTTACCTACAATAGAATTATTATTAAGATCTGTCTCCCCTTTTTTATCAGTTAAAGGTTCAATCCAAGGAGCATATACTACAAAGACAGCACCATGTCCAAAATCAACTACATCTCCACTTCTCAAAGTAGTTCGTTGAATTTTATTTTTCTCAATCCACTTTTCATAAGTTTTGTACATATTATTATCAACGGCAATACCATCATCATATACATTTTCAATAGGCATAGCCTTTGCAATAGCATAGAAACCACCCATATGATCAGCATGAGGATGCGTGATAATAATATTTTTCAGCTTTGTTACCCCCATAGTTTTAAGTTGAGCTACAATATTTTCACGATGTTCTATGTCACCAGTATCGATCATGCTATACTCATCGCCTACCTTAAGTAATATAGCATCCCCCTGACCAATATCTAGCATATATACATCTAGATTACCTTCAGGGGTAGTCGTTTTAGTATCGATCGAGTAAGCCCCATTAGCGTTAGTAGTTGCTTGATTTGCTGCGTTTGCTACATCATTATTTGTGCATCCTGCAATGGCAAAGATAGGAATACATAATACCAACAAGAAAGCTATAAAGCGTTGTATTCTATTTGTCATTCATAATCTCCCAATAATTCACTAACCACGAAGCCTAAAGAAGCACTGACATCACTCGGAGTATAACCCCAACTCTTTGTTTCATTCAGAATATCTGCACTACGACTATGTACATATACACCGAGAACAGCACTATCTTGTAGTGAATAACCCTGACTTATAAAACCAGCAATTACACCAGTCAGTACATCTCCCATACCGCCAGTACCCATGCCCGCATTACCAATAGTATTTACATACACTGTTCCATCAGGTAATGCCACAATTGAAGGAATTCCTTTTAGTACAAGAGTAACTTGATGAGCCTTAGCAAATTCTCTAGCCAACATGATATAATGACGCTCAATCCATTTAATAGGTAAATCAATAAGTCTACTAAATTCACCTAAATGCGGTGTCATGACACAATATGGAAGTTCTTTTTCCACTGTATATGCAAACTCAATATCACCATCTCGCAAAGCATCTTTATTAACACAACCAACATGTCCCAATGCATACAAAGCATCAGCATCTAGTACTAATGCTCCTTCGTAAGCATCTAAGATATGCTCCACTAAATTACAGATTTCACGGGTGCGACCTAAACCAGGTCCCATAGCAACAACTTGGCGACAATCAAAAAGTTCTTTATTAGTCTCTGTGGAAGTAACCATCACCTCAGGTATGACACGGCTTTGTACAATCTGTTTAATTATTTGGGGTACAGCTAATGTTACTTTACCAGCACCACTATGAACTGCCGCTTCAGCAGCCAAAATAGGGGCTCCTATCATATCATTTGAACCACCAATAATTAAAGTGTTTCCATTGACACCTTTATGCGCCATTGGAGTACGATAGTTGATAATTTTTTCTGCTAAATCAGAATCAATGGTTATAGTTCTAACACGTTCACCCAGTACCTGCTGCCAAGGAGCACCCAATGGAGCAACCACAGCGGTTCCTCCTATAGCCTTTCCGGGATATAATAACAAACCTTGTTTGATAGCTCCAAAAGTAACAGTATAATCATAGGTCAGTGTGCCTTCAGTTACATGACCAGTAGTAGCATCCAAACCTGCAGGTACATCAATAGCCCACAAATCAAAATTATACTGACTACGCATAGTATCAATATCATTTAATATATCGATGGTCACCTCTCTTAACCTTCCAGTAAAGCCCGTTCCCATGATGCCTTCCACAGCGATGGCTACGTTGGACCAATCATTGAATTCATCATACATATCGATGCTACAGCCCATAGCTTTGCAGCGCTCAATTTGCACTGCAAAAAGATCACTACACTTGTTTATATCTCCTACTAGTACAATTTGTGCTGGTACGCCTTGCTCCATCAAATGGCGAGCCGCTACAAGGCCATCTGCCCCATTATTACCCGTACCACATATGAATAAAACAAAACTATTTATGGAACGGCCATTATTCAGGGAAAATAAATCGTACTCTCCCCATAAGGCATCTACGATACCACGCCCAGCATTTTCCATGAGGATTTCTAAAGAGATTCCTAATTGCTTAGGAACCTCTCGATCTATAAATCGAGCATCTTCTGTAGTTAAAATATTCATCTTATGCTCCTTCAAGTATAACTGTACTCATTGCATAATCCTTGCAATGACTAATCGATACATGAATATCAGTATAACCTGATGTTTCGTAAATATCTTTGAAAGTATCTTGTAAACGAATTAAGGGTGCGCCCCATTTATCATGATAAATCTCTATATCTTGCCATGATCCATGCCTCATCCCTGTGCCTAAAGCTTTAATAAAAGCCTCTTTTGCAGCATATATACCTGCAAAGGATTCGTAACATCCTTTATTCCGACTTTTACAATATTCAATCTCATGAATCGTATAAACGCGCGCTTTAAATGAACTTGATTTCTCTATAGCTTGACGTATACGGTCAATCTCTATAATATCATTCCCTAATTTCATAATAGCTCCTAAAATACCCTAATACTATTATTATACACTCATAAAGGGGATTAAAACATAAATAATATCTAGACATTTACCGAAAATGGTAGGCTAGGCAAACTATAAATTTCAACTTTACCTTTGCGATTAACCGCCATATACATTTGACCATTTCGACAATCCATGTCTTCTACTTCCATTCCAGAAGCATAAGGGCTAATATTTTTAACAACCCCCTCTTCATCGACGTATACAAAGGTTGTCAACGTTGTAAATAAAGTATTTCCATTAGTTGCGTAAGCACCGTTATTATTTAAGTTTGTATGGTTAGCATCAATTTTATAAGAACGAATACGATTAAAATTGGAGTCGTAATAATTAATTGTCCGTTCAGAGTTTGTTAAAGGCACAATTGATACATATTCATTGCGTACTTTATCATATGCAAAATTAAAAACTTTCTCTTTTAGTTTAATCGGTGCTTCAACAATCATGCTATCCGCTTCAATAGGAGTAAGGTTATATCCATTTACAACAGCATTTGTTGTATAGTAACGATTATTGACAGAATTATAAGTTAAGGTATTCATATGACCTAATAAACTTTTATAACTATACTCATATTTTGCAACAACAGTAAAAGTTTTTGGATTAATTTCATAAATAATTTGCTTCGTATTATCTGAATTAATACAAGCTAAAGCAAAAACGTCTTTTTTGGAATTATAACAAAATCCTTGGCACTGATTTACAGATCCATCTAATGGTATTTCTGCCAAGCGAGATAATGGCAATGGCATCTGTACAGCGCTAACCTGTTGAGTAAGTTTAGGAATATCAAAGATATTTGTAATATAATCAATTACACCTTGATCCATACTGTCACCTCATGAAATTAATAATGTATATTATAGTATATAAATTTATAAATATAAAAATAGGCGGTAAGACAAAAGTCTTACCGCCTAATGTTGGTGCCGGAGGTGGGACTTGAACCCACACGGTGTTACCCGCTTGATTTTGAGTCAAGTGCGTCTGCCATTCCGCCACTCCGGCGTATCGGAACATTTGTTATTATACAGACATCCCTAAGCAATGTCAACATATTTTTTATATTTCATCTAAAATATTTTGAACCCTTTTCATATCCGTATCACATTGTTGTTTCCATGTAAGTGCGACACCTGTAATATAGCCTTTACGGGCAAATTCTACATCTGTAGGAACACTTTCAGCACCATAGTCTAGCTCGCCAGCTAACCAATAATAATCCTGTCCTCTCGAATTAATGCGAGCTTCGATAATATTACTGTAGGTTTGTAAGCCTTGGCTCACCATTTTAAAATGATCCCAATCACATGTGCCACGTAATGGGAAGTTCACATTTAGTAAACCGCTAAACTGACCCGCCACATAAATTTTCTCAATCAATTCATGTATAAATGGATGCATCTCGTCTCCCCGTTCAACAGAATATCTCTCAACAGATAATGCTAAACCGGGAATACCGTAAAAACCACTTTCCATAGCTGCCGAAACAGTGCCGGAATACAATACATCAGAGCCTAAATTAAATCCATGATTAATTCCAGAAATTACAAGATCTGGCATATCATCAGCCAATAAATAACTGAGACCGAACTTCATGCAATCGGACGGCGTTCCCGTTAGAGCATAAAGGCGAGGATTTTCATCCTCGCCATTGCAAGCATCTAATTTCAATGGAACCTCGGTCGTCAATGCATGGGATTTAGCACTTTGCTCATTAGCAGGTGCTACAACGGTAATTCTATAATATTGACTTAAATACGATGCAAGATGACGTAAACCATCTGCTAAAATGCCATCGTCATTACACATTAAAATATGCATAGTCACTCCTACAGATTCTATTTTTCATTCTTATTCATATTGCCCATACGTGTTAATTTAACATCATCTAAGCCCACAGCTCTCGTATGGACTGTATGAGACCATACCTTATTATGACGGCGGAACCACCCTAAAATATTTACTGGAATCCAAGAATAAACAAATAATGGATATAGTAAATAATAGAACCAAATCTTTGGTGGTACCTTGATTTTCAACAATACAATTAATGGGAATAGATATTGACCAACACCTATAATTGTCCATACAGACATAGGCATAATTTGATACAAAATATTTGTATAAATTGGAGTATACGCATTGATGTAGGATAACACCAAGTATACGGTTGTCAACAATAAGAAATAAGGTTGACTCACTTGGAATATACCATCCAAAATCATAATATTCCCTGTTTTGATACCAATAGCAAATAATTTAGGAATATATCGACCCGCACAGTCAAATTGCCCCTGAGCCCATCGTAAACGTTGTCTGCAAGAAGCCATCATAGTCGTAACCTTTTCATCGTATACGATAGCATCATGCCCCCAACAAGTACGGATACCATGAGTCAATAGTTTCATGGAAAATTCCATATCTTCGGTTAAGCTATTGCAATCCCAACCGTATTCGCGAATAATAGATGTACGAATACACATGCCTGTACCACCTAAGGCCGTAGATAATCCAAGACGATATTTTGCTAAATGCCACATATGGTTAACCATCCAAAAGGCTATGGAGAACGTACCGGCTACCCAAGAGTCAGTTGGATTTTTAGAGTTCAAGTAACCTTGAATTACAGACTCACCTTTTTCAAGATGATCATTCATTTCTAACATAAATTGAGGATGTACTAAATTATCGGCATCAAAAATCAGGAATGCATCATATTTCCGATCCATTTGTTCTACCCGATCAAACATCCACCCCATGGCATAACCTTTGCCTATTTCTTGTTTATTTTCACGTACATGTACATTAGCGCCAGCAGCACTTGCTACTTCCGCAGTCTTATCTGTACAGTTATCGGCAACTACAAAAATATCGTACAGATCATCTGGATAATCTAGGCCACGTAAGTTTTTAACTAACTCACCAACAACAGCTTCCTCATTATGAGCGCATACAACGATGGCAAAGGAATTTTTAGGGGTATAATTTTTATGTACTCGCGATCGCCACATACCTACGACAGCGAGTATAAAATAATAAACCGTATAAATTACGATTATTACCTGCATAGGAATCAGTAATAGATCCAGTAGGTAATTCATACTATTCTCCTCCACACATCTATTTACGTACTATATTTAAAGCCCCGTTAATAAGCCCAAACATTACATAGCCAGCAAAAATCATAACGGCCCATGTATGCCAATCATACACGAGACAAGCTATAACAAATATGGCTGTGAGTACAATAGAAAGTTTATTGATATAAATCTCACTTTTACCTTTAAAATCGGGATATTTAACTTCACTAACCATAAGGAGACCTATACCAATCATACAAACTACCAACACAAATTGAGGTACCGATACGCCACACAATACGTAAGTCGCCGCTAAACATCCAGCGGCTGGAATTGGTAAACCTTCAAAATAGCCATGAACTTCGTCAGTTTTAATATTAAATCGCGCTAAACGAAATGCACCAAGCACTGCAAAAGCTAATAATGGCACATATGCAATCCATCCTAAACCATTTAATTCTTTCATATAAAGCATATAGGCAGGCGCTACACCAAATCCCACTACATCAGACAGAGAATCAAGTTCCCGGCCCATTGGTCCTGCAACATTTAAAGCTCTTGCTACGCGCCCATCTAACCCATCTGCTACTAAAGACAATAATATACATATGGCTGCGCAGAATGTATTATTAGTAGCAGACAACGTAATACCAAGAACACCAAATGCTAAGTTTGCACTAGTAAATAAATTTGGAATAATAGATTTATTCATGTCGTAACCTCCCGATAACAGTATCACCACCTGTAATATGTTGACCTTTTTCCACGAACAACTCTACATTCTTATCCATATAGAGCTCAGTACAGGAACCGAACTTAATCATCCCGTACAACTGACCGCGTTCAAGTACACTATCTAGGTCTGTCCAAGATACGATACGTCTTGCTAAAAGGCCCGCAATTTGCGTTACTAATACGGAAGTACGATCATTTTCAATACAAATAGTATGACGTTCATTTTCAAAACCTACATCATCTTTGAATGCTGGTAGGAAACTACCCATCGTATAGTGACGGTACGTAATTTTACCATCAATAGGCGCACGATTAGCATGCACGTCAAAAACAGATAAGAAAATAGTTACTTTTTTACACTCTTTATGTAAGTAAATATCTTCGTATACATCAGAAATATCCATGATTTTACCGTCCGCTGGGGATAAAATCAAATCTGGATCTTGAGGGATTACACGTTTAGGATTTCTAAAGAAATTGACGAAAAATAATGCCAGAATAAATGAAATAATCGCAATTACATAATGTCCTAAATATCCTAACACCACAGTGATAATGAGCATAGCTCCTATCAGAGGAAACCCTTCCTTAATTATTGGTCCTGTAGGCACGATTCAACACTCCTCTATTTATTTCTAATAACGGTCCACATAAACTTTGGAATAGCCAACATGCGGCCAATCCGTTGAGGTTCTAAATATAATCGATACAACCATTCAAGTCGATTTTGTTGCATCCATTCTGGGGCCCGAGGAATATTACCTGCCAAGACATCAAAGGAACCACCAATTCCGATGGCAACTACGCCATCGAGGTGACTCAACTTTTCTGCAATCCATTGTTCTTGCTTTGGCACACCTAAGGCAACAAATACCAATTTTGCCTTAGATTCAGCTATAGATTTAATGATTTCTTGTTCCTCTGCACTATCAAAGAATCCGTCATGAATTCCTGCTATATTTAATGCACCTACCTGAGCAGATACATTATCAATCGCTCGTTGAGCAACACCAGGTGCCGCCCCCAAGCAGTATACAGGAATTTGATGAGTCGCCGCAACTTTAAACAATTCCATAGTTACGTCTACACCTGTTACGCGTTCAGGCACATGTTCTCCTTGACGCTCTGCAGCCCACAAAATGCCAGCCCCATCGGGAACGACGAGACTAGCATTATTCAATATGGAGTGCAATGTAGGATTTTCATTAGCCAACATAACCATTTCTGCATTAGCCGTTGCTACTAAATGTAGCCCCGGCTGTTCAGTTAATTGTAAAATACGTTCGACTGCCTCATCCATTGTGACACAATCGATAGGCACAGATAAAACAGAAATACGTTTATTCAATGTAATACTCCATTATCAACCACTATAATTTGGTGCTTCAACGGTAATGCTTACATCATGCGGATGACTTTCTTTCAAACCAGCCGCTGTAATTTGAATGAATTGAGTGTTTTCAATCATTTCTTGGATGTTATGACATCCACAATACCCCATACTTGCACGCAAACCACCAACCATTTGGAAAATTGTATCGGTCAGCATACCTTTATATGGTACACGACCTTCTATACCTTCAGGAACTAATTTCTTAGCTTCTGTTTGGAAATATCGATCTTTACTACCGAGTTTCATAGCCCCTAGACTACCCATGCCTCGATATACTTTATAAGAACGGCCTTGATAAATCACTGTTTCTCCAGGGCTTTCATCAGTACCCGCTAAAATATTACCCATCATAACTACATTAGCACCAGCCGCAATAGCTTTAGCAATATCTCCAGAATATTTAATACCCCCATCAGCAATGATAGGAACTCCATAACGACGCCCCACTTGAGCAGACTCATAGACTGCTGTAATTTGAGGTACCCCAATACCAGCAATAACACGAGTTGTACAAATAGAACCAGGTCCTATACCAACCTTAACTGCATCAGCTCCGGCTTCGATAAGAGCCTCAGTGCCTGCTGCAGTTGCCACATTACCTGCAATTACAGGAATGTGAGGATACGCTTGTTTAATGTCCTTCAACGTACGAAGAACACCTGCAGAATGCCCATGGGCAGTATCAACAATAATTACGTCAGCTTTAGCAGATACAAGCGCATCAAGTCTATCATACAAATCTTGAGAAACACCTACTGCAGCACCAACTAATAATCGGCCACTACCATCCTTTGCTGCATTTGGATATTTAGTCGCTTTTTCAATATCTTTAATCGTAATTAAGCCTTTTAAGTTACCGTCGCCATCTACAAGAGGTAATTTTTCAATACGATGTTCGCTTAAGATAGCTTTCGCCGCTTCAAGAGATGTACCTTCCGGTGCAGTAACTAGGGAATCTTTTGTCATACATTCCCCAATTTGTCGGCTTAAATCAGTTTCAAAACGCATATCGCGATTTGTAATGATCCCTACTAGTTTACCATGTTCTGTGATAGGTACACCAGAGATTTTATATTTTTCCATGAGTTCTGCTGCATCGGATAGTAAATTTTGAGGACTTAAGAAAATAGGATCAACGATAACACCGTGTTCAGAGCGTTTTACCTTGTCAACTTCATGAGCTTGCTCTTCAATAGACATATTTTTGTGGATAACGCCAAGACCACCTTCACGAGCCATAGCAATCGCCATCCGTGATTCAGTAACCGTATCCATCCCAGAACTAATCATAGGAATATTTAATGTAATATCACGAGTTAATTGAGTTTTTAACTCTACTTGATTAGGCAGTATATCCGAAGCTGCTGGTATTAATAATACATCATCAAAAGTTAGTCCACGCATACCGAATTTATCGTCTCTCATATTTCTTTCCTTTCCGTATAATAAAACAAAACTACGACCCGCCTAGTCCCTATGGACTAGGCGGTCAGTCGTAGCCTTAGCGTTCAGACCGCAAAATGCCGCCTTCCATATAATCGTCTTTTTTCATATCTACGAAGATAACTTTTACTGCATCAGCAGGAACATTTACGATATCAACCGCAGCCTTTGTAATTGCTTCACCTAATTGTTTCTTTTGTTCTTTTGTACGCCCTTCGACGAGCTCTACATGAATAATTGGCATATTAACCTCCATAGATGAAAAATGAAATAAATTGTTTGTTCTATTATACGGTATGAAGGACATATAGACAAGGAAAAAGCCAGATAAAATCTAATATTATCGATGCTTATATACTTATTAATCCTACCTCTTAATTATACAATATTCTTAGAAATTTTTCACCAAATCTTTTTTCTAATTCTTCTTTCATGATAGATTCTAATTTTTCTATTCCGAATTGATTTGCAAAATCTAGTACATCCTTGCGAGCCTCTACTAAAATTTCAATATCTTTGATAATATTAGCAACGCGTAAATCTGGCAGCCCCGATTGAGCTAATCCAAATAATTGACCAGATCCGCGAAGCAATAAATCTTGCTCTGCAAGCTCAAATCCATCCTGGATTTGTTCCATCAACTTTAAGCGCTCTTGACTTACATCATTTTTAGAATCACTAACAAGAATGCAATAGGACTGATGAGCGCCACGACCTACACGGCCCCGCAGCTGATGTAGCTGAGATAGACCAAATCGCTCTGCCCCTTCAACGCACATAATGGTCGCATTTGGCACATTAACCCCCACTTCGATAACTGTTGTAGAAACAAGTAATGAAATTTCACCCCTATAGAAGGCATTCATCACTTCATCTTTTTCACTCGGCTTCATACGACCGTGAACGAGGCCCACTTCATAGGCCTTATAAAAGTACTCTTTTAATTCTAGATACAATTCCTCAGCGGCTTGCAAGTCTAATTTTTCGGATTCTTCTACAAGAGGGCACACCACGTAGACCTGACGCCCCTCTGCCATTTCCTTACAAAAGAAAGTGCGTAATCTCTCTTTATAAGAACTATCTACAGCATATGTTTTAACAGGTTTTCGCCCTGGTGGCATTTCTTTAATTAAAGATACTGCTAAATCTCCATATACGGATAATGTCATGGTACGAGGGATTGGTGTAGCCGTCATGATAAGTACATGAGGATATGTTCCCTTCTGTTGCAATCTCGCCCGTTGATCTACGCCAAAGCGATGTTGCTCATCGACGATAACAAGGCCTAGATTATGAAAATTAACCCCCTCTTGAATAAGAGCATGGGTTCCAATAATCATATGAATTGTTCCATCAGCTAAGCCTTCATAGATGCGTTCTTTTTCCTTTTTCGTGGAGGATCCAGTTAATAGTTCTATAGTAATACCTAAATTAGCACATACAGTTTGTATCCCTTCATAATGTTGAGCCGCTAAAATCTCCGTAGGAGCCATAATTGCCCCCTGATACCCATTTTCGATGGCTTTTAATAAACTCAGGGTAGCCACAACGGTTTTACCAGAGCCTACATCACCTTGCAACAACCTTTGCATAGGTCGTTCGTCTTCCATATCGATACGAATATCCTCTAATGCTCGTTGTTGATCACCTGTTAAGGAAAACGGTAAATTCTCTATACACTGAGCCATTAGTTCCCCATTTGGTCCCATTTTAGGCCCTCTATGGCATTGTTCTTTATTTCGCAACAAAGCTAAACCAGCTTGCATGACGAACAACTCTTCATAGGCCAATTGATAACGAGCCTTTTCATAGAGCTCTGAGGAGTCTGGGAAATGCATCATCTTAAAAGCATCATAGCGACTCATATAATGATGATCATCACGAACCTCCACAGGTAAAATCTCTGGTAATTCATGGTTAGCTGCGAACCAATTACGTACAGTTGAACGAACCACAAACTGAGATACCCCATCAGCAAGCGCGTAAATAGGAACGATACCTCGATCTGGTTCACCACCGTCTCCTAAGTTTTCCATTTGCGGTGTATTCATTTGCATGGAACCATATTGAAACTCAGCCTTACCATATGCATATATACGTTGTCCTTTTTTGTAAAAGTTTTTTTTATACCCTTGATTAAACAAAACAATCTTCAAAGGACCTGTGCCATCTGCAATGACTACCTCTAAAATAGACAATCGAGGGCGAGGGCGTTTCTCTTGTACAGCAATAACAGTACCTACGATACCACCTGTCATACCTGATTTTAAATCACCAATTCTATAAATCGTACGCCGGTCTTCATAGGTTCTGGGAAAGTAAGTCAATAAGGATGTAACATTGGTAATTCCCAATTTATGCAATTGTTTCTCACGACCAGGACCAATTCCCTTTATAGTCGTCAATCGTTCATCCATAAGAACTCCTTTAAATATACGATAAACACATGAGATATATCCAATTTTTGTATATCCTTGTGTAAAAGTCCATTTATATCTTAGAATATGATATATAGTATACCTTATATTGTAGTATATTTCATAAAAAGAGCAATATGTACGACAAAAATACTTGCTTTAAGCTATTCTTTATGATAATATACTTTTGTTATGTTATAGATTAAGCTTGGAGGTGGAAACTATGGCAAACCTTTGCGAAGTATGTGGTAAATCCACATCTAGCGGTATGAACGTGAGTCATTCTCACATTCGCACAAGAAAAACTTGGAAACCGAACATTCAAAGAGTACGGGCGGTTGTAGACGGTGCTACAAAAAAAGTAAACGTATGCACTCGCTGCCTTCGTTCTAATAAAGTTACACGCGCGTAAAATAAAAAGTACATGTACTCTTTGGGGTTCTAGAGCCCCAAAAAAGCAGTTAGTTCATTTTGAACTAACTGCTTTTTTTGTTATTTATAATGTAATATTTGGAATATAATATTGCTTAAATAACTTAATAGCATATTGATCTGTTAAGCCTGCTACATAATCAACTACATCACGTGTAGAGTAAAACGCTTTACCTGTTTCACAGCCTTCCATATCATCAGGGTGTTCCATGAAGTGAGTAAATAGATTTTTCACCACATGGGATGCCTTTTTGCGATCCGGAATTAAAGCTGGTGCCAAATATACATGTTTAAACATAAATTGACGGAATAGATTCATCGTCATTTCCACATCAGCAGACATAGATATAGCTGGCTTATCCAAGGATTCCCGTACCATATCCTCTACCATTGCAGTAATCATACTGGATGGAGTCATACCAAAATGTTCGCGCACTTCAAAAGGCAACGCCTCTGCCGTCAACATACCTGCTCGCTGTGCATCATCAAAATCATGGCACAAATACGCAATACGATCTACAATACGAATAATTTGACCTTCCAAGGTCACAGGAATTGTAGCTCCTGTGTGACCTACGATGCCATCTCGAACAGCGGTGGTTAAATTGAGTCCTTGATGATCACCATGTCTTTCTAATACCTCAACCATGCGTAAACTTTGCTCATTATGATTAAAGTGCCCCACCATATCTCGCAATGCATATTCACCTACATGACCAAATGGTGTATGTCCCACATCATGACCCATGGCAATAGCTTCCACAAGGTCTTCATTTAAACGTAATGCACGAGCCACAGTACGACCGATTTGACCTACCTCAAGGGTATGAGTCATGCGTGTCCGATAATGGTCACCTGGCGCAATATATACCTGTGTCTTATGCTTTAACCGTCTAAAACATTTACTATGAATGATGCGATCCCGATCGCGTTGAAACGCGGTTCTAAGTGGATCAGGCTTTTCTTCTATATCACGGATTGCATCGCGGCTTTTAACAGCATAGGGAGACAGAAACAAAACCTCCCTCTCCTCTATTTGTTCACGTATATTCATTTACCCTCCGACGCGCGATTTTTATCAATCAATTGCATAACAAGAGAAGCTGTTTCTTCAATGGATTTATTAGAAACATCTAACACTTGGCAGTGCAAACGACGCATAATAGCCTTTGCATAATCCAATTCAGATTGAATACGCTCAATAGATGCATAATTTGCTTCGTCTTCAAGACCGATAGCGCGTAAACGTTCACTACGAATATTATTTAATTTGTATGGATCTATAATAAGGCCCACGATTTTTTTTGCCGGAATCTTGAACAATTCCTCTGGCAACGGTACCTCTGGAACTAGTGGCAAATTTGCGGCTTTAATCTTTTTGTACGCCAAGAACATGGACAATGGTGTCTTACTAGTTCTAGATACACCAATAATAACTATGTCGGCCTTTTCAAAACCAGATGGATTTTTACCATCGTCATATTTCACGGCAAACTCAATAGCTTCAACCTTTTTAAAATACTCTTGGTCGAGCTTATGAACCATACCTGCTGTCATGCGAGGTTTAGTAGTTGCGATAGTACCAACTGCATCGAGAACAGGCCCCATGATATCCACAGCCGGAA
The DNA here is from genome assembly GCF_003603295.1 of Veillonella sp. AF13-2. Classification (NCBI taxonomy): domain Bacteria; kingdom Bacillati; phylum Bacillota; class Negativicutes; order Veillonellales; family Veillonellaceae; genus Veillonella; species Veillonella sp. AF13-2. The sequence continues at coordinate 353,900 of NZ_QTMT01000001.1, read as the reverse complement.
TATTATATTCAGCCACCTTCTCATGCAAATACTTACGTAAAGACGCAGACACAATGGTATGGCAAATAACATGATTCCCACGTTTTGCGTCGTCTATGACCTCATCAATTTGGCTTTCACTATCAATATAGGGAACACGGACAATTTCAATTTGCTCCTTATCATATTGACTCGCCGTAGCTCTCGCTACAGCCTCAGCAGTTTCCCCCAGAGAATCCGATATTGCATAAATAATTTTTTCTGCCATTCTATCAACCTCAGTGTATGCTACATTCTAAAAATACTTTTGCTACCGTCGTTTTTGATACACGGCCCACAACCTTTAAACGCTTCTTGTTACCCACATCCTCACGAGCGACGACAGGTAAACAATCTACTTCATAATCTATCATTTTCTGTGCAGCCTCTACCAAAGTATCAGTAGGCTCCACCGCTATAACCTTGCTTACAGGGGTCATAATCATAGATATAGGCATGGTATGCGAATCTGTTTGTCCCATAGAGGCGCGTAGTAAATCTTTTCGAGATACCACACCTACTAGGTATGAACCATCACACACTAATATAGTACCTACATCCTCTGTAAATAATGTGACAATTGTATCATACAAACTCGTATCCCCATTGACCACAACTGCTTGAGATAATACATCACTTACCAGAAATGACTTTAATCGCTCAGCCGTTTGTGTTTCCTTTGAAAGTCCAACATAGTAATAGCCTACGTTTGGACGTGCATCTAACACACCTAACATGGTCAATACAGATAAATCTGAGCGCAACGCAGATCTTGTGACCTCTAAATGTTCAGCAATGGCACTACCTGTTACAGGACCTTCTTCGCGAACGATTTGAGCAATTTGTTCTTGTCGTTTCGACAGTTTCACACGGTAACCCCCTTTCATCTCTGTTTGTATTATATCCTAAGTTACCATTCAGAAAAAGAGGAGACCCACAGGCCTCCTCTTTCACCATAACTATATTATTACCAAATTAGTTCGTCAGATTCTTGACGACCACGACCAGTCATAGCATCGAGCATAATTCGTTGTTCGATTTGAGCCACCATTTTCTTAGTATTAACTACTGCATCTGGGTTAACAGAAATAGAGTCGATACCACTCTTCACAAGGAATTCGCAAAGTTCAGGATATACGCTTGGCGCTTGGCCACAGATAGATACAGTTTTACCATCTTTATGGGCCACCTCAATGAGGTGACGAATTGCTCTGCGAACTGCTAAATTACGTTCATCATAGATATGTTGAACTGTTTCGTTATCGCGATCACAACCGAGTACAAGCATAGTCAAATCGTTAGAACCGATAGAATAACCATCTACATATTTATTAAATTGATCAGCTAAGATAATATTGGATGGGATCTCAGCCATGAGCCATACTTTAAAGTCTTTGCTGCGTGCAAGACCTTCTTGAGCCATTAAGTTAGTTACTAATTCAGCTTCTTCCACAGTACGGCAGAATGGAATCATAACTTGTAGATTTTTGAAACCAAATTCGTTACGCACTTTTTTGATTGCTTCTAATTCTAATTTGAAAGCAGGTGTGTACTTAGGATCATAGTAGCGAGATGCGCCACGCCAGCCAAGTAATGCACTGGATTCATGCGGTTCATATTTATCGCCACCTTTAAGGTCACGGTATTCACTAGATTTAAAGTCGCTCAAACGAACTACTACTTGGCGAGGGGCTAATGCTTGGCATACTTTACGCATACCTTCCGCCAATGTATTTACAGCAAAGTCACTGCGCCCTGTTTCGATAAGGTGCAATGGATGTTCATGAATAAAGGTTGTCCAAATGAACTCTTCACGCATGAGACCGATGCCATCACATGGTAGTACACCATATTTTTGGGCCAAATCAGGATCACCTAAGTTCATATAAATCTTAGTGCCTGTTACAGGCACATATTCAGCTGCTGCCCCTGTAGAAACTTGAGCTTCAGGCTTTTTAACGATATCTTCTAATACGCCATCATATACGATACCATTTGTAGCATCAACGGTAATCATTTGACCATCTTTAATAGAGGTAGTCGCTTCATGACTACGGCTCTTAGTACCTACGATACAAGGAATACCAAGCTCACGGCTAACGATAGACGCATGACAAGTCATACCACCAGCGTCAGTAACAATTGCTTTTGCCTTTTTCATGGCTGGCACCCAATCAGGAGCTGTCATAGCTGTAACAAGGATTTCGCCTTCTTTGAACTCATCGATATCCTCAGGATTGATGATAACGTGAGCTTTACCTGCTGCATTACCAGGGGATGCTGGCAAACCTTTTACAATAATATCGCGATTACCTGCATCTAATGTGCTAGCTTTTTCGGACGTTTCTGATTTTTCTTTGCGGGACCAAACTGTTTCTGGACGAGCTTGCAAGATCCAAATCTTGTCATTGCGTTCATCTACGCCCCATTCCATATCCATGTAGCAACCATAATGCTTTTCAATTGCTTTTGCATATTCTGCAAGTTCCAAAACTTGAGCATCTGTAATAACTTGTTGTTTTGCTTCGTCGGCTGGAACCACTTCTTCAACACAGTCACCATCGGCTTTACGAACAAGGCGGACATGTTTATCGTTAATCATACGGTCCGTAATTTCCATCTTTTCTTTATCCACTCGGAAATTATCTGGTGTAACCGTACCTTGTACAACATATTCACCAAGGCCCCAAGAGCCTTCAATAAGAATATTGTTATCATTGCCTGTTACAAGATCAACAGTAAACATTACGCCAGCTGCTTTAGAAAATACCATCATTTGAACCGCAGCACTCAATGCTACTGTCATATGATCAAAGCCTTGTTTTACACGGTAATATGTGGCACGGTCTGTGAAAGTAGATGCGTAACATTCTTTTACTTTTTCGATGATAACATCAGCACCGCGAACATTTAAATACGTATCTTGTTGGCCTGCAAAGCTTGCATCTGGTAAATCTTCTGCTGTTGCACTAGAACGAACAGCCACAAATGGATTTTCTTCGTTCACTTTTTTACCAAGTTCTTCATAAGCATGACGGATAGCATCTGCCAAGTCTTTTGGCATTTCTTCCTGACAAATCATGCGGCGAATCTTAGCACACACTTCGCGCAATAATGCAGAATTTTCTACATCATCTAAAGCATCAAGTTCAGCGCGGATTTTATCTTCCAAACCTGTAGCTTTCATAAACTCACGATAACCATGAGCAGTTGTTGCAAAGCCATAAGGTACAGGTACATTAGTGGAGGATGTCAATTCTCCTAAAGAAGAAGACTTGCCACCTACTAAATTAACATCTTCACGTTGTAATTCATCAAACCAAAGTACGTATGCTGTTTCGCGATTCATGTGAGAACCTCCTAGATTAATTAGTGCAACACATTAAACCTTTTACACATAAATAGTATACCTTAATTTAAAATCTGTCAATTTATATGAGGATTATTATACAAATAAAAATGATAAAAAACTAAAAAATGATTGCCTAATACTAGACAATCATCTTTTAACATGTAGTTATTACTTAATTGTTATTTCTACCTGGCTGTAATAAAAATAGATACATTCCAAGTATCAAGAATTCAAAAATAGTATCATTGATAAAAAGACTTAAAAGTATTAAAGCTATAAAAATTGGATATACCCAAAATGGAAATCCTATATCATAGGCTCTTCTCATACCAGTCATAAAAAAGAATGTAAATCCATAAATGCCAAAAGAATAACCTAAGATTAAATATTTAATCCCTTCAGCAATATCTTTAGATTGTATTACATAACTACCAAAACTAATTAATAAAATACAACACATAAATGAAAATGCATTGCCGAAAAAATAGAATAAACGTCCTAATGGTACCTTTGGATCTAAATATTTAATATGTCTAGTCTTTCCATATATCATTAATAATATTGAAATGATAATACAAATAGGAATCATTGTATAACCAAACAACTGTATTATTTCCATCTGCTACACTCCAAATAATGTTTTCATTATAAACAATACTATTATAATTAATATATTTAACATAAGCTGCAATTCAGGCGAAAGATTATAATAAGTTAATAAAGAAAAACCACCACTAACAATAATTAAACTTATACTAGCTAGTATAAGTATAGATTTTTCTAAATGATTGTTTTCTCTATGTCTCTTATATAATACATACGCTACATATATAATCCATAACCATGGAACAAATTCAGGTTTCATTTAACATCCCTATATATATCTAAAAAATTCTTCAACACTCGTCCTGTTAGTCCCCATATGGTGTATTGTTTATAGGGATAGAAATAGACGGAATAGTTTTGTCTAATTTTCCAGTCGATATTATATCCTTCTAATAGATGAAATGGAAAATCTTTTAACGGCTTAGTTCCAATGTCTAAATGACCTACGGTCGGTTCCATATCTAATAGATATTGTAAGGGAACTGTAAATACCTCTCCTACTTCATCGGAATTTGGTTTTAAATCATTTGTATGTAGTCGAACTGCTACGGCGTATAGTTTTACACCTATTGCAGATACTAAACAGTCTAAATTTCCTAGCAGTTCAATTTGATCTAAGTCTATACCAAGTTCCTCAGAGCATTCACGCATGGCTGTATGAGCACCACTTTTATCATTAGGTTCACAGTGCCCACCAGGGAAACTGATTTCACCGGGTTGACGTCGCAATGTATTACTACGCACGGTAAACACCATATGATCTTCTCCATCGATTTCTAATAGAGGCACGGCTACTGCAGCTGTGATAACATCAATATCTGTAAGAACAGTATGTTCTCGTTGTGATAAATGGTTACTTAATTTCTTGTCCATAAATGGTCCTCTCACAAGTTATAATCTATTTTATACAATATTTGTAAAAAATCTTTTATGTATCAAATTTGTATTTTATTTTTATATTTATATTATCTTTGTATATTCATTATACATTAACTTGTAAGTCAATTTCTTGCTTCACAAACAACAGATTCAGTAGATAGATAATCTTATAGACAAAATAGACAGAAAAAAACTGTGATGGGAAATCTAAACCTCATCACAGTTTTATATTAGTTAAATTTAATTTTTACAAATTTACGCTTACCAACTTGAACGATCATGCCATCTTCTAGCTTAAGGTTTTCTTCTGTATATTTTTCACCGTTTACTTTGAAAGCACCAGCTTTAATGGATCGACGTGCTTCACCATTAGAAGCAGTCAAACCAGCATCTGTACAGAATTGTGGTACAAAGATTGGTTCTGTTGGCGCATCCATAGCGCATTCAGGAATATCTGTAGGCAATGCGCGTTGTTGGAATACACGTTTGAATTCCTCTTCTGCCTCAAGAGCAGCCTCTTCACCATGGTACAAACGAACGATGGTACGAGCTAATTGCATTTTAGCGTCACGTGGATGTAATTCACCACTTTCAAGACGTTTTTCCATGTCCTCTTGTTCTTCAATTGGCATATCTGTAACGAGCATGAAGTAGCGCATCATCAATTCATCAGGAATAGACATTGCTTTACCGTACATTTCTTTAGGTTCTTCGTCGATACCGATGTAATTGCCTAAAGATTTACTCATTTTTTGAACACCGTCAAGGCCTTCAAGCAATGGCATTGTAATAACAACTTGAGGTTCTTGACCTTCTAATTCTTGTAAATGACGGCCCATTAACAAGTTGAAAGTTTGGTCTGTACCACCAAATTCAACGTCAGCATGTAATGCTACAGAATCTTGACCTTGCATCAATGGATACATAAACTCATGAACACCAATAGCACGACCTTCTTTAAAGCGTTTATTGAAATCATCGCGTTCCATCATACGTGCTACAGTATAAGAGCTTGCCAAACGTAGAACATCCGCAAAGTTCATAGATTCTAGCCATTCACTATTGTCGCGGACGATCGTTTTTTCAGGATCTAACACTTTGAAGATTTGTGTTTTATAGGTTTCAGCATTTTTCAATACTTCTTCTTTTGTAAGTGGTGGACGAGTTACACTTTTACCAGTAGGATCACCAATACGCGCAGTGAAACCGCCGATAACGATCACTACTTGATGACCAAATTCTTGGAACAAACGTAGTTTACGAAGTGGTACTGTATGGCCTAAATGAATATCTGGCGCTGTTGGGTCCAAACCTAATTTTACAACTAAAGGTTTATTTTCCTTAATAGATTTTTCTATTTTCTTTACAAGATCTTGTTCATTAATTAAATCTGCTACGCCGTGTTTAATTTGGCGCACTTGTTCTTGAGCACTAACCATGATAATCCTCCTCGAAATACTATTGTTTTAGTATACCATTATCTAAAAACTTTCACAATTATATATATAGTATTGGTTTTAAGCCATATATGATATAATATTTATAACTGCGTAATAGAATTTACGTTATATTTACTAACAAAAGAAAAAAGAGGTGACTCTATGAGTAATAACTCAAATGCGAGAAGCAGCCGCCGTTCTAATGGTAGCGGCGCTACACCGAAGAAGACAAGTCCGAAGCGTCTATTTTGGATTTGTGCCCTTCTCCTTATACTCATCGTAGCCGGAGGTGGCTGTGGTTTCATCAGTGCTACACTGTCTAACCTACCAGATGTATCCAATGTACGTCCTTCTGCATCGTCTCAAATTTACGATGTCCATGGTAATCTCATCACAACGGTTCATTCCACAGAGAATAGATTACCAGTACCTTTAAAAGATGTACCAAAGGATTTACAAAATGCCTTTGTTGCTACTGAGGACTCTCGCTTCTATTCCCATCACGGTATCGACCCTGTTGGTATCTTGCGTGCTGTATGGGTTAACCTTGTTCATAGTGGCGTATCTGAAGGTGGTTCTACAATCACTCAACAGTTAGCGCGTAATGCATTCTTATCTCAAGACAGAACATTTAAACGTAAAATTTCTGAAGCATTGCTAGCACTTAAAATTGAACAACATTACACTAAGGATGAAATCCTTGAAATGTACATGAACCAAATTTACTTTGGCCAAGGTGCATACGGTGTACAATCTGCAGCTCATGTATACTTTGGTAAGGATGCTAGCCAATTAACGCTAGCTCAAGCAGCACTCATTGCAGGCTTACCACAAAGTCCTAACTACTACTCTCCATTCAATGATTTGGAAGCTAGTAAAAAACGTCAAGCTGTTGTATTAGGCCAAATGGTTAAATACGGTTACATTACACAAGAGCAAGCTGATGAAGCACGTCAAGCAGATTTAGGCTTAGTGGCAAAACAAGAACAAACGCATGAAAAATCTAATGCATCTTACTTCATTAACTATGTTATTGCACAAGTTTCTGAAAAATATGGCGACGATGCAATCTATAAAGATGGTTTAAAAATTTATACAACTCTTGATATGGATGCGCAAAATGCAGCTGTAGCAGCAATGCAAAACTTGCCTAACTACTACACTGATAGCAATGGTTTACATCAACCACAAGGTGCTATCGTAGCTATGAACCCTCATAATGGTTACATTATGGCTATGGTTGGTGGTCGCGGTGATGATGCATTTAACCGTGCTACACAAGCAGAACGTCAACCAGGTTCCGCTATGAAGCCATTTGTATATTTAGCAGCTATTCAATCTGGTAAAACTCCTGGTTCTATCGTAGATGATAGCCCTGTTACATTTGGTAACTGGAGCCCTAAAAACTATGAAAATGACTTCGAAGGTAATATGACATACCGCTACGCATTACAACACTCTCGTAACGTAGCTGCCGTAAAAATTGCCGATGAAGTAGGCATGTCTAAGATTATTAAACTTGCCAAAGAAATGGGTATCACAACCCTTACAGATCAAGATAATAACTTGTCTACTGCACTTGGTGGTTTAACTCACGGCGTGACACCTCTTGAAATGGTACAAGCTTATGGCGTACTTGCTAATGGCGGTATCAAAGTTCAACCTACGGCAATCCTTAAAATTGTTGATCGTAACGGTCAAGTGGTGGAGGAAAACTCCATCCAAGAAAAACGCGTTGTAGACGAAAAAGATGCAGCAATCATTACAAATATGCTAGAATCTGTTATAAATGGCGGTACTGGTGGTAATGCCGCAATCGGTCGTCCTGCAGCAGGTAAAACTGGTACAACAGATGATTCCAAGGATGCTTGGTTCGTTGGTTACACGCCTGATTTAGTAGCTGCCGTTTGGATTGGTGATGACTATGGCTCGGAAACATTACGAGGCATCACCGGTGGTGACACACCTGCTATTATGTGGGGGCAATTCATGGCTAATGCACTTGCCAACACCCCTGCATCTGACTTCTCCGTTCCTGCTAGCGCTCAATCAGCTGTTTCTGAAGGTTATTATAATCCTGTAAAAGCACAGCCTAAAAAAGAAGCTGCTAAGGACGAAAAAGCAGACAAAAAAGACGATAAAGACAAGTCAAAAGATGAAGCTGTAAAAGATGACAGTGGCTCAAAAGATGATGCAACTGAACAGAAATCTAATTCATCCAAAAGTAAAAAGTCTAGTAAAAAAGATCGTTAATCTCATACGCTAAAGGAGCGGAACATGTGTTCCGCTCCTTTCTTTTACGTAAAAAGGTAGTAAGTTCTAAGAACTTACTACCTCTTCTATTTCTATATAGGTATATGGCTATACCCCATAACCAATTTGATATACGATAATAATTTACTGTATTATCTATAACTATATCACTATTGTGTAGCTTTATTTCAAAACTACATTCGTAGCCCCTGCACCACCTTCGTCATAGCCTGCCGTTTCAAAATGAGCTACATGAGGTAAGGTACGCAAATATTGATGTACACCTTCTCGTAATGCGCCAGTCCCCTTACCGTGAATAATGCGCACTTGATTAACACCACCAAGTAAAGCTTGGTCAATAAATCTACCAACAGAAACTGTCGCTTCATCTACCGTTTGTCCAAGAATATTGATTTCAGTACGAACCTCTTTTTGGCGTTGTACGGCAGAGCCACCCATACGTTTTCTAGTCTTAGGCATAGCTGCTTTTTGTTCCCGTTCAAGCTTATTTCCTTCTTCACGTGTAGTAGATTGTAATTCGCTAACCTTTACAGTAGCTGTTAGTCCATTAATATCTACATTCACACGATTGCCATTGATAGCTAATACGGTACCTAATGAGCGTAAAGATGTAACATATACTGCTTGGCCTACCTTAATAGCATCTGCCGTCAAGGACTTACGATCATCATCTACTGGGGCTTCTGGTACATGTACATTAGAAATGCCCTTACGTGCAGCATTAATAGCAGATTGACGCTTATCCTTATTTGTTTCAGAGAATTGCGCTTTCAATTGCTTAATAATCGCTTCCCCTTCGACGCGCAAGCTACGTTTCATAGATTCTGCATCAGCTTGAGCTTTGGCTAAGATTTGTTTACGCTTTTCGTTAAACTGTTTCTTTTCCTTCTCTAATTGACCACGCATGCGACGTGTTTCATCAAGCTCTTTCTTTAACGCTCTTTCCCGTTCAGATGCCTTACGAAGTTGCTCATTCAAATCTGAAAGAACTTCTTCCATTTCATGGCTACCAAATTGAGATTTATACTCTGCCGCGCGCGTTACGATATCTTTTGGTAAACCTAAGCGGGCCGCAATACTCAATGCATGGCTACTACCTGCTACACCAATATGAAGTCGATACGTTGGCTTTAAGGTACGCTCATCAAATTCTACATGGCCGTTTTCGATTCCTTCTGTATGGTATGCATAGTTTTTAAGCTCATTATAATGGGTACTTACCATCATAAGGGCACCTTTTTTACGGAAGAATTCAAGGATAGATACAGCTAAAGCACTACCTTCCTCTGGATCTGTACCAGATCCAAGCTCATCCAGCAATACCAAGTCATTTGGGCCACAATGTTTAATAATGGAAATAACTTGTGTCATATGAGCAGAGAACGTACTAAGGCTAGCCTCAATACTTTGTTCATCCCCAATATCGGCAAAGATATTTTGGAATATAGGCAACATTGAGCCGTGGTCTGCAGGGATAAATAGACCACATTGGTTCATTAAGCTCAATAACCCTAATGTTTTAAGAGAGACTGTTTTACCACCTGTATTAGAACCAGTAATCAATAAAATACGGTACGATGTACCTAATTGAATATTTGTAGGCACTACCACATTCGGTGGGATTAATGGGTGCCGAGCTCTCATGAGATTAACAGTTCTATCAGTACTCAAGATGGCCGGTACACCCTTATAAGAAATAGCAAGGCTCGCCTTACCATATACAAATTCGATGTGGGATACCTTTTCACAAGCATCCATCAAATCATTACTATGTTGTTTTACAAGGGCTGATAATTCACGGTAAATACGCAATACCTCTTGCTCTTCACCAATCAAAGCCTCTTGTAATTCATTATTTAGATTCACCAAGCGCATCGGTTCAATATAGAGTGTTTGACCCGTTGCAGAACGGTCGTGAATAAGACCATCAAAATATTGGCGATATTCCTGTTTTACAGGGATTACATAGCGATTGTTACGCTGTGTAATGATCGTTTCTTGGAAATACTTCTGATTATCCTTGTCGTGTAAGATAGCTTGAATATCATTTTTGATCTTTTCCCGAGTTTTGATAATCGTATTTCTTAGGCTCGCCAACTTAGGAGATGCTGTATCAAGCAATTCCCCTTTTTCATCAAAGACGCGTTTAAAGCGATTTTCAATGCGATCTGTATTTGGCATATCCTGAACCCATAAGAATAGCAAAGGATATTCCATATATTTCGTTCTAAAGAACTTTGTCATGCGCTTATAAGCACCAATGGTTAAATAAATATCCCATAATGCTTCACGCGTAAGGACAAAGTCTTTACGACTCTTCTTACAGGACTCACGAATATCTCGCGTACCGCCTAACGGTTGTTCTACCTCAGTTTGTAAAGAACGCATGGCTTCTGCTGTTTCATCAAGGTTCTCTTGAATAGCTTTAGCATCCGTCATTGGTTCAATATGCATAGCTAATTCTTTAGCAATGGTAGAACTACAATGTTGTTGTAATTGTTCTTTTATATGGTGAAAGTCTAATACATCTTCGTTAAACAATGTACTACCTCTTTTATAAAATACCTCTAAAATAGTGGCCCCTTGTAATAGGCGTATCATCCTTGCCTACGCTCTTAGGAGGAGCCTCTTTTGTTCCATTTTGAATAGATACATAATCTGCTACAATGTTACGCAATCGATGTGGATCCATATGACGCCCATCGATGCGTAAAATATGTAGCCCTTTTCGATGTACCTCTGGCACGTAGGCACGCATATCCATTTCATGACTATTCATGATGTGCATGCGGCAATATGGATCAGTACGAAGTGGGAACACTTCCCCTTTGCGGTCCTTTAATGCGTAATCTTCTATTACGCACGGCATAGGACAATTTTCTTTTTTACCAGTACCAACAAAGCTAGCGATGGCACAATACTCAGAAATCATCATTTCTGTATAACCGTGTACCATTACCTCTAATGGCAAATGAGCAGATTTTTGTAAGTTTACTAGTTGTGCCAAGGTCAACTCTAAGGATGGAGCTATACTACTCATATTAAAATCTTGCCATACTTGTAGTGCAGAGCCATTGAATATGTTAAGACCTGTATCAGCTTCAATAGCACCTGAATACCCTAACTCACGAAGCCATAATAGAGCTTGTGGCATATGAATAGAAATGCTATCTGGTTTAGACTCAACTATGGCCTTAAGCGTATTCATGTACGCGTCTACCTCATCATCTTTAACGACGCGAGGCGTAGCAAATACACAAAGCACATTATGCTCTTTACAAAGTTTGGCTACCTGCTCGTAGATGCTAATTTCATAAGGCTTACGTTGCAAACGGTCACCACCAAAGATAATCTTCTTAGCACCACCTTCGATCGCTGCTTTTACACCATCGAGTTCATCAACGCGAGCACTCACCATAGGCTCTGTGTATTGAACCTTACTTTTAGCTACTAACGATGACATATTTCGGGGTTCTACAGCATGTTCTGCCCAAGCTGCTTCATGGTCTGTAATCAACAAGCTTTCTAGCGCCTCTACAGCATCGCGACGCAATGCATTTAAAACACTAGCGGGCCACATGTACGGTCCATCAGGAATAGACATAGAGCCTAGTGTAAATAATGTATTCCCTAATCTACCTACTTGATCTCTAACCTTCTCTAATGTAGTCGGTTTATTGTTAGCATAAACAGGTTCAAACTCGTTAGATATAGTCACAGTACGACCATCATTCAATACAAAGGTTAGTTCTGTATAAGGTATTTCTCGTTCAGTATTAATAGATAGATAACCATGTACCTCTAATTTAGCGGTAAAGTCTTGTAGTCCCCGTTGCTTTTGAGCTTTAGGGCCTGATGCAAGGAATACTTGCCCCGCAGCAAAGCCTTCATCCGGTTTACCTACAATATGCTTTTCATCCACTAGAGACCAGTTCTGATCGATTTGATAGTACGTAATACTACCAGAACGTTGCATGACCTTTAAGAGTGATCCTTTTTCAATTGGTTCTGTTAGGAATAAATGAACTTGACCCTTTTTGACCTCTGCTTTGCCAATCAATTTCCCTTGATTATTTGGGGCCACCACGGTCATCATTGATTTTCCTACATGGTCTGTTAAATAATCCGTAGAAAATCCACGATTAAATCCAGAAGCTAATGCATCGGCATCAGTAGAATCTATATGAGCCGTATCTAAAATATGACGATAGGTTCCAATCACTTGACGCACGTAGGAAACCTTTTTCATACGCCCTTCTACCTTAAAGGACGTAACACCGGCCGCCACAAGTTCATTCATATATTCACTATAGTTAAGATCCTTTGGACTTAATAGATAGGCTTCGTGTTTTGGCAACAAGCTAGTACCTGAAGAATCCAATAGCTCATAAGGCAACCGACAAGGCTGTGCACAAGCACCACGGTTACCACTGCGACCACCGATGAAAGAGCTCATTAAGCATTGACCAGAATAACATACGCACAACGCACCGTGTACAAAGACTTCGATTTCAGCTGTACAATTCTTGCAAATATGTTCAATTTCAGCGAGGCTCAATTCACGAGCTAAAACGACACGTGTAAAACCGAGACTTTCATAAAAACGAACCGCATCGAGCGTAGCTGCAGTCATTTGTGTACTGCCATGTAAGTGTAATTTAGGAGCCACTCGTTGCGCCAATTTAGCCACTGCTAAATCTTGAACGATGATAGCATCCACGCCGATGCGCTCTAAGTCCTTTAAATATGCCTCAAGAGCAGATAATTCGGAGTCACCTATGAGAATATTTACCGTTACATATACAGACACATCTAGAATATGGGCCAAGCGAATAGCCTCGGTTAATTCCTCAATTCCAAAGTTTGCTGCATGAGCTCGGGCATTAAAACCTTTGCCACCAAGATAAATGGCATCTGCTCCAGATTCTAAAGCGGCTATAAAGTTTTCCATCGTACCGGCAGGAGCCAATAATTCCATGGACAGTCCTTTCTACCTAACTAAAGGCATAACTATAGTACTAAAAGGGTTTACCATACGGTAAACCCTTTCAATATACTGCTTAAAATTAACGTAATCTGCAGTTAATTTCTGCTAATACATCAATAATAGCTTGAATATTACCGTCAATATCCTCATCATTCAACGTACCTTCCATAGAGCGGAATTGTAAGTTGTATGCGAGACTGCGGTAACCTGCTTCGATATGTTCACCTTCATAAACATCAAAGATAGATGCACTTTCTAAATATTCTCCACCATGTTCTTTAATGATAGATAAAATTTCACCACTGAATACGGACACAGGTGCAACGATGGCAAGGTCACGGCTAGTGCCTGGGAATTTACTGAAGGATGTATAACGGAACGGTGGAATCGTTAAGGATAATACGGCTTCCAAATCGATTTCAAACATATATACTTTGCCAGGTAAGTCAAAGTTTTTGCTCACTTGTGGATGTAATTCACCATATTGAGCAATCATTTTACCATCAACTACGTATTGAGCGCTTACACCTGGGTGAAAGTATGGCTCAGTGCCACGATTTATTTCATAGCTTGTAACGCCTAGCTCAGCTAACAACGCATCTACAATACCCTTTACATCATAGAAATCTGTAGTACGTTCTGCTTGATTCCAACCAGCTTGGTTTGCCTTCCCCATCAAAATACCACAAGCCATAGGGCGTTCATGAGGTACTTCTGTTAAAGGTAACGTTTTTGGTTCATATACATTAGCTGTTTCAAATAACCAAAGATCCTTATTTTGTTGCGCAATATTGCGTTTTGCTGCTTCAATAACAGCCGGTACCAATGTTGTACGCATATAAGGGAATTCTTCGGAAATAGGGTTCAAGATTGGAATGGCTGTATAACGGCTATCCCCTTCAGGAAGCATCATATTGGAAAGACCATCTTTATGCATGAAGCTAAATGTAATGATTTGAGTCATACCCAATTTAGCCAATGCATGAGTTACCTCTTTAGTAAGAGCTTTCTTAGGTGTCATACCACCAGAGGATAATACGGCTACCGGAATTGTAGGCGCAATATTATCGTAGTTGTAAATACGAGCTACTTCTTCAGCGATATCAGGCATCACCGTTACATCGCCACGCCATGTTGGAACGAGGGCAGACAATTTGTCTCCTTCTTCGGTTACAACGAACTCAAGGGCAGTCAAAATACGAACCATTTCGTCTTTTTCAATATTTGTACCCAAGTAATCGTTGATTTGTTCTGCTGTAAAAGTAACTGTATGTTGTTCTACAGGGTTTTTATATACATCGATAACGCCTACATCAACTTTACAAGTAGGACAGATTTGTTGTAATAATTGAGCTGCTCTGTCGATAGCATAGGCAGTGTATTTATGATTTACACCACGTTCGAAACGTCCAGATGCTTCAGAACGCATGCCGAGAGCTTTAGCTGTACGGCGAATAGATGGACCATTAAATACAGCAGCTTCAAACATAACTGTGGTCGTTTCGTTTGTCACTTCACTATCAAAGCCACCCATGATACCTGCTACACCTACTGGACGTTCAGCATCAGCAATGATAAGCATGGAGTCATTCAATTCGCGTTCAGAACCATCAAGTGTAACAAGCACTTCACCATTTTTAGCACGTCTCGCCACTAATTTATGACCTTTTACATGATCATAATCATAGGCATGCATAGGTTGACCAAGTTCTAACATAACGTAGTTTGTTACGTCTACTACATTATTAATAGGACGAATGCCGCTATTACGTAAACGGTTTTGCATCCACAATGGAGATGGCTCAACCTTAACATCAGTTACTACACGAGCTGTAAAACGCGTACAAAGATCATCAGCTTCGATAGATACAGATGCTTTGCCTTCAATGGATTCGCCATTCTCGTTAACCATGATAACAGGGAATAAAGCTTTTTGATTTGTCATGACTCCAAATTCACGGGACAAACCAACCATGGAAAAGCAATCTGCTCGGTTAGCAGTCAATTCAAATTCATATACTGTATCATTTAAGCCTAAAACCTCTTTTACATCAAGACCAATTGGTGTATTTTCCGGGAAAATGTAAATGCCTTGAGCTTCTTCTGGCAATACTAAGTCGCTAGAGATACCAAATTCTGCAACGGAACAGAACATGCCTTCAGAAACAACGCCACGCAATTTACCTTTTTTAATCTCTGTACCATCAGCTAAGCGAGATTTATGGTATGCTACAGGCACGATTTGGCCTACTGCAACATTTGTAGCAGCCGTTACGATTTGTTTTGTAACAGGTTCACCTTCTTCTGTAAGGCATTCAACTTGGCATACTTGTAATTTATCTGCATCTGGATGTTTTGTAATCTCCACGATTTTGCCAGTATAAATTTTCTTAATGCCATTATCCATAGCAATGACATCTTCTACAGGAATACCAGCTTGTGTTAATTCATCGGCCAATTCTTGTGCAGGACGATTCATATCCACAGGCACGTATTCATTCATCCACTGTAAACTTGCTTTCATGAGTTCCTCCTAAAATTGTTCCAAGAATCGTACATCATCTTCAAAGAATAGACGTAAATCGTTAATGCCATATAAAAGCATAGCAATACGTTCTACGCCCATGCCAAAGGCGAAGCCTTTAACCTTTTCAGGATCGTACCCATTAATACGCAATACATCGGGATGAACCATACCGCAGCCCAAAATTTCAAGCCAACCTGTATGAGAACATACACGGCAACCTTCACCACCACACATTACACAAGAAATATCTACCTCTGCAGATGGCTCTGTGAATGGGAAGAAGCTTGTACGGAAACGTACCTTTGTGTCATCACCATACATGTGACGTAAGAAGGACTCTAATGTGCCTTTTAAGTCAGCAAATGTAATATGCTCATCGATGATGAGACCTTCCACTTGATGGAATACAGGGGAATGAGTCGCATCATAGTCCCAACGGTAAACCTTACCAGGCGCAATCATACGGATTGGGCTATTAGGTTCATGACGTTGCATTGTACGAGCTTGTACTGGAGATGTATGCGTGCGTAATAAGAAGTTTTCTGTAATATAGAAGGAATCTTGCATATCACGTGCAGGATGATCTTTAGGCAAGTTTAAGCATTCAAAGTTATAGTAATCTTGTTCTACTTCTGGACCTTCTTCAACGGTATACCCCATTTTCATGAAGAAGTCTTCAATCATTTCATTAACCTTTGTTAATGGATGGATATGACCAGCTTTTTGTGCACGGCCAGGCAATGTAATATCGATGCGCTCTTTTTCTAAACGAGCATTTAACTCTGCAGTTTCCATACGAGCTTTAACTGTATCAATTTCAGCCTCTAACGCTTCACGAACAGCATTAACAAGGGCCCCCGCTTTAGGACGTTCTTCTGGAGATAATTTACCAAGACCTTTTAATAAAGCCGTTACCTCGCCTTTTTTACCTAAATATTTAACACGTATATCTTGCAACGCTTGTTGATTAGCAGCGCCTTTGATGGCATCAAGGGCTTCTGCCTTAATACGTTGTAATTCTTGTTCCATTCAAGCATCCTCCTATTTGTAAAAGTCTAACTTATATTATACCAAATCAGGGTTATCTTCTTCAATAAAACGCCATGGTAAATCAGGTAATGGCTTCTCTTCTAGTACAAAAAATGTACCCCGTGCTAAATGAACAAGTTCACCTAATTCATTATAAATACGAGCTGTCGCAACCATGGTAGTTTTACCATTATGCTCTACATTAGCTACCCCACGCAATACAGCACCGCCCTTAACAGCTTTCACATAGTTACCATTAAGATCAATGGTGCTAACAGATTTTCCCAATGTAAAACAAGCAGTCCCCATCACACTATCTGCTAAGCCAATACATACAGCACCATGCAAATCTCCTCTAAAATTACAGTAATCTGTTTCATTAGTTTGCAATGTCATTTCCGCATGACCTGATTCAACAGCTGTAATCTCAGAATCTTTTACCCAAGAAAATGGATTCTGATCTCGTAATTCGTTGAAATATTCTAACAATGTTGTAGCCATAAGGTTCTCCATTCTATATACATACCCCATAGATTAACTAATCTAAATACTAAATCTATTACATTACCTGTATGAAAATCTTTATAGTTATATGTCAAAATTCAATACAAACATATAAAAATGGTGCGTTACATCATACATATTGTATCATGCAACGCACCATATGCGAATAACTCTATCTAATTATATGGTATGTTCTTAAGAAAACACATTTATAAATTCAAAACTATTCATAATGCAATGCATCGATTGGATTGAGCTTAGCCGCTTTACGGGCTGGGTATATACCAAAAATCAAACCAATAGCCATGGAAAAGGCAAAGGACATTATGATTGTTGGAACAGATACAATTGTACTCATTCCAGATACCATTCCGATTACTTTTGAGGCTCCTATACCGAAAGCAATACCAATAAAGCCCCCCATCAAACTGATTACAACAGCTTCTATTAAGAATTGCGTAACAATTACGCTATACGTAGCCCCCAAAGCTTTACGCACACCAATTTCTCGAGTCCGTTCCGTTACAGATACAAGCATGATGTTCATAATACCAATGCCACCTACAACTAGAGAAATCGCAGCAACAGCCCCCAGGAATAACGTAAATGTTCCCGTCGTCTGAGCCACTGTTTCCATAATAGATTTCATATTTTGAATATTGAAATCATCCAAATTTGTATCTTTAATATTATGACGAACACGCAACAAGTTCTCTATATCTGCCTGCAAACGATCGATGCCCTCATCATCCTTAGCCACAACATACACCCTGCGAAGATAGTCAATGCCCTCTACGCGCTCCATTGATGTTGTATATGGAATTAACACCGTATCGTCTTGGTCATTACCCATGGTTCCGTTCCCTTTACTTTTGAGAACACCAATGACACGGAATGGAATATTTTTAACACGGATTTCCTTGCCTACAGGATCTTCATCAGCAAACAAATTTTTTACTACCGTTTGTCCCACAACCGCTACACGTTCTCGGTTCTGAACATTTTTATCGGAGAAAAATCGACCAGATGTCATAGTCCAATTATTTACGTCCTGAAAGTTAGCATTAACCCCCGCAACAGATGTAGTCCAGTTTTTATTTTGATAAATCACCACATAAGAGCCATTTGTCATAGGACTGGCGGCTTTTACACCTTCTAACTTAGCAATAGCTTCATAGTCAGATATTTTCAACGATTTCATGGACCCCTGCGAAGATCTAGCACCTGGCGTCCGCGGCGCCCCTGGCAGAACTACCAACAAGTTAGAGCCTAAGCTAGAAATAGAATCCTCAATATCTTGCTTCACCCCATTACCGATAGATACCAGTGCAATAACAGCTGCTACACCGATAATGATACCTAACATGGTCAAAAGGGAGCGCAATTTATTAGCAATCAAGGAAGCCCATGCCATTAGAAAACTTTCTTTATACATTAGGCACCTCCTTTATAGGAGTCATATTAGAATTGATCGAATCCTCTACGATTATCCCATCTTTCAAGACTACATTACGACTCGCGTACGTAGCAATATCCGGTTCATGTGTAACTAGAAGAATCGTACGGCCTTCATTATGAAGGCCTCGAAAGATGTTCATAACGTCAATGGTTGACTTGGAGTCAAGATTCCCTGTCGGTTCATCAGCCATGATAATAGCAGGATTATTTGCCAATGCACGAGCAATCGCCACACGTTGACGTTGCCCACCAGACAACTCGGATGGCAAATGGTCCATACGCTCGCCCAAGCCGACAGACTGTAATAATTGAGTGGCCCGTTCAATGCGCATCTTTTTATTTACACCGGCATAAATCATAGGAAGCGCTACATTTTCTAGGGCTGTCAATTTTGTCAACAAATTAAAGCTTTGAAATACAAAACCGATCTGTTTATTACGCACATACGCAAGCTCATCATCAGATAAGGTAGCAACCTCGTCTCCATTGAGTCGATAAGAACCAGTTGTAGGTCGGTCCAAACATCCAAGAATATTCATAAAGGTTGATTTACCTGAGCCAGATGGTCCCATAATGGATACAAATTCACCCTTATTGACAACTAAATCAATGCCATGTAGAACAGGTACTGATAATTTGCCATTCACATAGGTTTTTGTAATTCCTTGTATGTCAATTACTGTTTGGTTCATAAGCACCTACCCTTAGAATGGTCCAGCTACATTATTTTTTGGTGCATTCACATCACCGCTTACGATAATTTCATCACCTTCAGATAAACCTTTTAAGATTTGAACATTAGTATCCCCAGTTACACCTGTAGAGACAGCGGTTCGTACTGGTTGACCATCTTTTATAACATATACATACTCACCTTGTTTGTCCGTACGTACAGCAGTAAGAGGAACTACCAATGTATTTTTAATATCTTCACCAAAGATTGTGGCACGAGCCGTCATAGTTGGTAAGAAATTACCTGCAATATTTTCAGGAATTTGAACCTTAACAGTATAGTACACAACGCTACTACTTGTTGTTCCCATATTACCTTTTGTACCTTTTGCAATTTCAGAAACGTAACCGGTGAAAGTTTCACCTGGCTTAGAATCTACAGTAAACTCTACCTTTGCACCTTGTTTGATATTGCCAATATCGGTTTCGTCTACAGTAAGATAAATCTCTAAATTTTTTAAATCTGCAATGGTAGCAATGATCATTTGTGTGGAAATACCAGTACTAATAGTTTGACCGGCTTTTAGCGGTGTACCAACAACAGTCCCAGACATTGGAGCTGTAATAGTAGCATCACTTAAATCTGCGGCAGCACGTTCATAAGTAGATTTAGCACGTTCATAAGATGTTACAGAATCATCATATGTTTGTTGTGCAATAGCATCTTGAGCCGCCAAGGATTTATAACGATTCATATCAAGTTCTGCTTTGGCTAACGCTGCACGAGCATCATCAACAGATGCTTGTAATTGACGTGTATCAATATAAGCGATAACTTGACCGGCCGTAACTTGATCATTCTCTTTAACTAAAACTTTTTCAAGTTTACCAGCAACATTTGTAGAAACATCTACATAATTTACAGGGTTAATAGTACCTGTGGCACTGATACTAGTTTTTACATCACCCTTTTCAACCTTGCCAGTAGTGTATAACGTTTGTGCTTGATTTGCATTTAGACTATCCATGTAGTAATATGTGCCGCCACCAAGAACACAAAGAACAACAGCACCTGTTACTATACGTTTACGATGCTTTTGTAAGAACTCTTTCATTATGATCTCCTTTTTTTAAGATGAAGATATATTAAAAAGACATTTATTCTATATCAACACATATAGTATTTTTAAATTATACAGCACCAATTGCTTTTACGCAATATAATTTCATTAATGAATAAATTATGATATATAAAAAATGGCCCTTACGGGCCATTAACTACTCAATATTGACAATAATCTATAATCCTTCTCATCGATTGGAAATTCAAGACGTTCTGCCTCTTCATAAGATAGTGCACGGATATGACCATCTATATAACCTACTAATCGGTTAGCGACACCACTCATCAATAAATTAATACAGACTTCACTCATGCGAGCCGCTAAAATAGCATCAAATGCCGATGGACCACCGCCACGTTGTAAGTAGCCTAACACAGTTAGGCTAGGATCAAATTCTGTATGCTCCTTGATAAAAGCTTTCACCTCACCGCTGTTATAGGCACCTTCTGCAACGAGGATAACACTATATTCTTTACCCCGAATTTGTGTTTCCTTTAAATGACGACAAACCGCATGTAAAGGCATGGGATTTTCAGGAACCAAAACTATTTCTGCCCCACAAGCTAGGCCTGCCTTTAATGCAATATGTCCAGCTTTGCGCCCCATAACCTCCACAATAGCTACACGTTCATGGGAGTTTGATGTATCACGAATACGCCCAACCGCATCAACTACCGTATTAAGAGCCGTATCATAGCCTATCGTATATTGTGTACCACCCATGTCATTATCTATCGTACATGGAATGGTCATAGTAGACATACCAAGTTTAGATAAACTTGTAGCACCACGCATGGAGCCATCACCACCGATAACAACCAAATGGTCAATGTCATAAGTTTTCAAAATTTCATAAGCTTTGCGTTGAATTTCTTCATTCTGAAATTCTGGAAAGCGTGCCGTTTTCAGCATCGTACCACCTTGTGTTATGATGCCACCAACGTCTCGATTCGATAAGGGAAATATCTTTTCCTCAATGATACCTAAATAGCCACGTTCAATACCAAATATTTCAAAACCTTCATGTATAGCTTTTCTAGTTAGCGCTCTTATGGTGGCGTTCATTCCAGGTGCGTCTCCGCCGCTTGTTAGTATTGCGATTCTTCTCATATCCATTACCCCCTTGTGGTGTACGTTGTTTGGATATACTATGTGCCTTACCTTTTTTATTCGTTTGATTAGAAGTCTTTTGTTTATACCGTTTATCATAACGAATTTTATTAGACATTGCTCTTTTTGATACTGCTTCAGAAATCTCTTTTTTCCTACTTTGTTGATTATTAAATTGTATATCTTCAGATGCTTCTTTAGCATCTACATCGTTTATATCATTGGGTTGACGTCTTGCTTTAAATTGCACATCTGAGGCATCTAATTCATCCTCAATACGCTGTATAAAATCATAGGTCCGGCCATTTGTTGTATCTAGTACAAAATCGCACTGCTTATACACGGGCTTCCACGATTGTATCATAGCATGTACAAAGGCATTCACATTACTATAGTCCATGGTAGGCCGTTTCCCAACACGGCGATTCACGCGACTGACAATACGGAATTGTGCAGCTCGGATACCAATAATATAGGAATATTTTTTTAATACCTTTAAGGTGCGATGTTCAATAGGAAAATTCCCACCCACAGAAATCACTGCTTCATGGTATAAGCAAACCTTTTTTAGTACATCCATTTCGGCGCGGCGGAATGCTTTTTCTCCTATCTTTTTAAAAATCTCAGCAATGGGCAACCCAAAACGACTTTCTAATACGCGATCGGTATCTACAAATTGCCAACCCTTGCGTTCTGCAAGGTTCCGTCCAAAGTGACTTTTGCCACTTCCCATAGAACCGATGAGCATAATATTCCGTTTTATTATCATCTATTATGTGCCCCTTATCATTACATATCCTTCATTGTACTATAAAATGGTCCAAAAACAAAGACAGACTATAGACATAAAATCTATAATCTGTCTCTATACAGTACACCCGATTTTCATTAAGGTTTTATAATCGATTTAATTGCACAATGCACATAAACTACATTACCTTTACGTTCTATATCTTCTATTTCTATACGGCGTGAAGGATCCTTTTCTTCAACAGTATTTATCCAGTTAATCATACGCTCTGTACTACCTAATACTGTTAATTCTAGTATACCTTCATGCTCATCAGTACTGACAATCATTAAGGGTTCTCCTTGCAAGGAATCAAAAATATTTGTATTAGAACTTGTATTAGATGTCTTGTTCCGTGTAAAAGATTCTAATAGTTTTGCTTCATTAGACACTATATAATCTGACTCAGCATTCATTTGTATATTATAATTATCTTGTTGATTTTTTAAGCTATTATTTTTGTCTTCAAAATAAATATGCCCATACATAGAAAGGCTAATGAGCATCCCCCACAACACTAGGCCCGTTAATATTCTCTCGACCTGATATGTTGTGCTCTCTTTTAGATCCGTCCATATGGAATGTATAAACACCTTTATCTGCTTTAACTGTTCCATGACACTCCATCCCTAGTAATTTTTGTTGGAGAATAGCAATAAATTTACGACACATTTCGTCACTCGTACCTATACCATCTATACTGATACGCCCATCCTTAATGCTAAGATGCTGTAGACTAATATGTTCTGACATAGCGGCATCAAGAATATATAGGACCATTGTATTGGGTAATATATCTGTTTGATTCTTAAGGATTTTATTCTTTATTATTTTATTTCTTATTTCCATTAATTCACCATATTGTTGATGTATTTCTTGATACTGAGCATTTGCTTGCAATCGCACAATGTCTATCTTTCGATTTTCATAGCTACGATAGCTTGACCAACAACTATATATAGTAACAAGCCCTACTATAATGTATATAAGACTTATCCCATAAAGAAGGTATCGATAGGTATGCCATAAACTATGCCATCGTAACGAGCGAGGCATTAAATTAATACATCTGTCCTTACCAGCCCAATCCAATCCATTTAAGCCCCCTTGCCGCCATACCAATAGCCATGTCCCAATCTAATTGCCCTTGCTTGCAACGATTACGGCCACGACCTAAGAATAATAATGGAATATATTCAGTTTCTCCATACATGGAAATTATACCTTCCATATCTGTCCGTTCTTCATTTGTTATAGATTCTAACCCATACATCCGAATTCCCTGTATCTCATCTATACCAAAGTCTTGTAATCTCACTTCTAACTTATCCATAGCTTCAGCTACATCGCTACCAGTAATAGGTACAATACACTCTTGAATGCATATATCATTCCACCAAAGCCATAAATGCATGGCGCCTTCTTCCACAACACCTGTTACAGTACCGCTGCGCCGCATCAAGCAATAACAAATAGGAATAGGCCAAAAATCAATAACATCAACGGGTGCATAAGTATCTCGTATACCTTGCTTCAAAAGCTCTAGTGAATGCCGATCTACAGCCACCATAAACATATGATAATTGTGTCGTGGATATTCCCGGCGACAAGCATCCATTTGGAAACTATCCCCATCAAAGCTAAAGTAGTCCTCTATATTCCACTTTATAAACTCCTTCATATCAAAATCATGAGGATCATAAGGTGCTACATGCATTTGTGTATCAATATTAGCAACAATACTATATGCCCCTTCATCTAAATCATACGTTTCTATAAATTTTGTAACGTCTTCATCAATAGGTCCTGTACGCTTCATTTCTAACGCATCAGTAATGACCATTGTTTTATTTTCTATATGAGCGGTAACACATACAATATGTTCATCAGTTATACATACTCCAGAATGTATTTTCTTTTTTCGTTTCATAGAATCACCTCAATAAGGTTTTACCTTTATAACATGCATATGTTTTTCTTTATCTACGGTCACATACATATGTACACGACTCACGATTTCACTATTCTTCAGTTTTCCATAACTCATAATATGACGCGGATTATCTGTTGAGCTGTCCGCTTCAATAGTAATCTCTACATTTTCATCATCTATTACAACAAGTTTATTTTGAAAGTCCCATACATTTCCTAATTTACAATAGCCCACAAACCAATGAGCACCTCTTTGTGCTGCGTAATGAGCTTCTTCCAAATGCAATTCATCCACCACATTACTTTCACATATTTGTCCTATACGCAGCCCCATAAAAGCTAATAGTAATAAAAAGGACATCGTAAGTATCGCTATATATGTAATAAAGCCCGCGTTATGGGCTCCTATGTTCATGACTTGTCTCCTCTTTACTTTTATACCAATCATAAATAGCACTCTGTCCAATGGAGACCTCATATATGGTTAGTCCTCCATAACCACTTGTATATTTCCTATCATTAACAAAACGATTGTTAATATACCAGCGCAAATACACGGTCCCATTAGTATCTACACTAAAAGGATATTCCTGAGTATAGCCCACATTTCGTTTATCTGTAGTTCCTACAATTCGACTGCCACTGACAGGCTGCAAGCTACTATCTGTTAATTTTCTGTATAGTGCATGACGTTGTACAGTTAAGGTTGTACGTTTTGTATCGTGAATATATAAACTCTTATTATGGTCTTCTACAGTAACCTTCACAGGGTTCCATATCATTTGAGCCACAACCATCCGCCGTGTATATCGACCATCCTCCATCATAGCTACACTATCTAGTAATTTAGCATCCCACATAACTGCATAGAATACGATGCCTAACAATATGGTAAGAACTATGACAGAAATCGTCATACTAATGAGCGTAGAATACAAAATAAATCCCATATTATTTCTATTCTTACTATTATTTTTCTTATTATTATTTTTATTCTTATTTGCTATAGGATTCTGTTTATATTCTTTGTTCTTTCCAATTACCTTTTCTATATCCTCGCCCTTCAATGTATCCCCTCCAAATCAACTGATAGAGAGTAGACAACAGATTGATTATCGATGGCATCTACTGTTAATCGTTGTAAAGATACACCTTCTATCACTACAGGCTTTATATGTGTTTTATAAGTAATTTTTTCACTAGGACTCATAGTGAATTGAGAGTTATATACACCTGCTTCTATTGTTCCAGTTTTATAATAAGAAGCTTTAGCCTTTTCTAAATACGTTATGGTATCTTGCAATATATGATCCCAATAATACGCCTTATATACCGTAAGAGTAGCCATCCAAAATATAGATAATACAATAGGTAAAATGAGCATGATTATAGCAGCTGATATTAAGGCATCACCATACATAAATCCTTCAGTGCACTTCTTCCCACCTAATTCGCCCTGTTTGTACAGATATCCATATACGATTTTTCTCACCACTTTCACGATCTTTCAAAATAATTTCTGTCCCATCATAAGGTAAGCCTAAGGCCGAAAAAGAAATAATTGTCATAGACCGTTCGTTCTCAATATTTTGCGGTAATAATATGTTTACCGTATGATGATTAACATCTTCCTCTAATGTATAACTATCCTTATTTAAAATAAAAAGCATTCTTCCTTTACCATTAGATTTATGCCCTAACATAGACCACAGTTGAACTTTCTTGAGCATATACGCCACCTCTTGCGTAGCACCATTTAAAGTATAACGACTAGGTGTTGTCACAATAGGTAAGGCAATGGAGATGAGCAATAAGATTAAACCAATAGTAATAATCCATTCCGCCAATAAAGATCCACTCTGACGATTTATAAGTTGCACCTTAACCATTGATAAAGCACCTCCATATAGGAACCACCATGTAAGGCACACCATCCGCCAAAGCATAGAAAGGGACCAAATGGGATATATCGATTACGATAACCGGTGAGTAAGAGATAGAGAGAACCAACACAAAAAGTTACGTAAAAGAAACATATAATTTCCCATGGAGTAAGCCATATTGCAATAGCAGAAAACCATTTAATATCGCCTATACCAAAGCCTTTACGGCTAATCAAACGAAGTCCATATGTAATAGTACCTACGCTGATAACACTTAATAAGGTTACTAACATAGATTGATCATTTATATAGCTATATATAATGCCACCTATTACAAGAGCCAATGCTCCTTCATCAGGCAATATATAGTAATGCATATCGATGGTAGCACCTGCTATGATGATGAGTGAAAACACAGCATACAAAGCAATGTGAGTATAAGATATTGTTTTTGATGAAACTATAATAGGTAACAATATAGATGCTATATATACCAAAAGTCCTATTACATAATTAGTCCCTTTCATACCTTGTCCTTTCATATAACTAACGTATATAATTCATAATCTATACAAGTTAATTAAGGCTCATTAGGTGCTTTAACAACAACAGATTTTGAAGTCCCACCACTGACAACTTCATAAGTAATAGTGTATTCTTTTCCTTTTGCAGTCTTAACATGTTCAGTAAGATAACCTTCCTTATATAGATTTTCTACTGTTGGAGGTGTATCAACATTCTTATCAATCATATACAATTGAGTGGCATTTTTTATAATTTGAATATCTGCTGTTTCTTTAGCATTTCTAGCTTTATCCGCTGCAGATAAGAATTGTGGCATTGCAATAGCCGCTAATATAGCGATAACCGCTACTACAACCATTAATTCAACGAGAGTAAATCCGCCTTTTCTCGATTTTTTAAACCCTTCTCGAACACGAGAAATATGTAATCGATCTACGACCCATTGACCGCACATTTCTAATCGATGATTCACTCCATGAATCATATGCATAACAGACTTCATAATATTCTCCTTTTAATAGTTAAGTAATAACATTGTCTATTGCCCTCCTAAGTTGGCAATGGACGTGAATAAGGGATACATAACAGATACAACTAATACGGCTACACCGATTCCCATTAGGGTTAGTAAAATCGGTTCCAACAATCGTTCTAAACGGGCAATATATTTTGAAAGTATAGATTCATAGTAGCAGCCACAGTGGTTTAACATCTTTACTAATTCACCACTCTCTTCTCCAATGGAGACCATTTGCCATATAAAAGCATTTCCTATCTGACCAGTACGCAAACTTTCTTCCAGTGAGTGTCCTGATAATAACTTTGCTTCCACCTGTTTACTACATTCAACACCATATATATTCCCCCACAAAGGGCGTGTAATATTCATGGTTTGAATGATAGAAATACCAGAATCTAGTAAGAGAGCCCAAACTTTTAACATACTTGTATAATACACACAAGTACTCCATTGGTATCGGTGAGCCAACAGCCAAAGCCAACGATGTACTTTACACTTTATACTATGCTGTTTATAAGCAAATGCTAAGGAACCTATTACAACACAATGTATAGCTATTACCATTAAAGGATGCGATTTTAACCCTTGTCCTAATGCAAAAAGAGCTCGCGTCATCAAAGGTAATGTAATATGCATAGTGGTAAATACCTTTTCAAACGAAGGAATAATAAACAAAATGGTGACTAGAAAAAATATAT
This sequence comes from Veillonella sp. AF13-2, assembly GCF_003603295.1. NCBI lineage: Bacteria > Bacillati > Bacillota > Negativicutes > Veillonellales > Veillonellaceae > Veillonella > Veillonella sp. AF13-2. The sequence goes on along the minus strand of NZ_QTMT01000001.1, from coordinate 325,573 downwards.
TCATCATCAGAAGAAGAAATAAAGGGTAAGAAATAGCACTCATAACCTTTTGTTTCAGCTGCCTCTCCCAATCGTAGTGACGGGATATATATTGTAAACTCTCACCCAAGGTGCCCGCTGCTTCACCACTTTCTAGTAAAGCCAAAGCAATAGGAGGACATCCTTCACGCCGTAGGGCTTGTGATAAAGTCTGACCACGCTCTATAGATTCATATAAAGCTGTATAGAGTAGTCCTCGTTTTCCCTGGCAGAGTAGCTGTAAGGCACGCCGTAATGGAACACCAGATTCAATGAGTAGACCTAATTGATAAGTCACATCTACCACCATAGTATGATTCCATTTATGTTTCTTTTTTTCATTCTGCAACGATATCCTATAAATTTTATAGCCATCTCGTTTTAACCGTATTGCAATTTCTTGCTCTGAATCCCCCCACATCAAACCTTTTTCTGTTTCATTTTGATTATTTTTTACGACATATTCATAAGCCTCCATATACTCACCTACGATAATTGTTGATCAAGCAAGGTATGCAATTGTTGTTGGGCTCCATATTGTGCCTTTACATCTCGCACAGCCATTTCTAATGTTTTCATCGGTAGTTGCGTTTCTTGAATAGATATGATTTGTGGTTCCTTACGGGTCCGTATCAAATTTGCTACTGCATGGGTATTTAGCAAAATATCACGAATAGTAATGAACTTTTTATTCCATCGAAGTAAACGCTGACATATAACGGCCCGTAACACTTGAGATATTTGATTGCGTATCTCTTCTTGTTGCTCCCCAGGAAATAGAGAAATCATGCGGTGAACCGCCATCACTGCACGCTGTGTATGCATAGTCGCCATTACAAGGTGACCAGTCTCTGCCGCATGAAGTGCCGCTTCAAGGGTTTCACGATCTCGAAGTTCGCCTACCATAATGACATCCGGATCCTCTCGTAAAGCATCTCGAATACCATCTGACATAGTATTAATATCAGCACCTAATTGTCGTTGATGTATTAAAGACTTTTTAGGTACAAACTCAAATTCGATAGGGTCTTCTAAGGTAATAATGTGGCGCTCCATAGTCTGATTTATATAATCAATACAACAAGCTAAGGTAAAACTTTTACCACTGCCTGTAGGACCACAAACAAGCAATAGACCATCATGTGCTTCACATAGCTTTTGTAATAACTGACCTTCACTATTATCATCTAACTTAAGTTGCTGATGACAAAGTAATCGCAATGTACCACATATGGTCTGATTAGCTCGATATAGATGAACACGAATACGCACACCACAACAGGAACAAGCCTCATCAAGAGACTGCCATTCATAGGATGCTATACCGCAACGGCGCAATATATCCTCGATTAATTCTGTAGTACACATAAATGAAGTAGCCTTTAATCCATCACCATGTCGCAAATAGATAGGCTGACCACATTGTAGATGAATATCTGTTGATGATAGTTGTATTGCATTTTCTACAATAGTTTCTAAACTTTCACGTTTACAGCATGAGTCCACAACGATGCACCTCCTCTATAGATGTAACATGCTGAGATACGGCCTTACGAGCAGACTCTTCTAATGACAATAATAAATGTGTTTCCAATTCGTCCCAATGAGCCGAATTAGCTGGTATTTCTAAGTATTCAAATAGAGCAGTCCGTCCCTGATATGATGTACCATCAAATTTTCGTACTAGCCGTTGTGCAATAGCCCCCATTAAAGTAGCCCGTATTAAGTACGGCTCTACGCCCATATCCATGAGTCGCGTTACAACGCCTATAGCTGTATTGGTATGTATAGTAGATAATACGCGATGCCCCGTTAAAGCAGACTTAACGGCTAACTCTGCGGTCTCCTTATCCCTAATTTCACCAATCATAATCGTATCTGGATCTTGCCGTAATACAGAGCGAAGACCTTTGGCAAAGGTAAATCCAATCTTTTCATTAATACCAATTTGTATAGCCCCTTTGATTTCAGCTTCTACAGGATCTTCAAGACAGATAAGCTTAGTTTCGTCTAAATTTAACATGCGAAGCATGGCATATAAAGTAGCTGTCTTACCACTGCCTGTAGGTCCACAGATAAGTAATAATCCATAAGGACGTTTTAATAATTGTTCAATGTGCTCAAAGATATCCGGCTGCATGCCTAATTCTTTTAAGTCTTTATGACTCCCTTCATTTCCCATAAGGCGACATACTAAGGTTTCTCCGTATAGGCTAGGCAATGTAGATACACGCATCGTTACAGACTTATTTTTATGACTCCAAGACCAACGCCCATCTTGTGGTAAACGCTTCTCGCTAATATCTAGAGAGCTACAAACCTTAATACGGTTGATAATGAGTTCAGCTTCTTCAAATGATACAGTCATGTAATGTTGCAGCAGTCCATCTTGTCGCAACCGAACATGAGCACCACTTTCAACGGGATCAAGGTGGATATCACTTACATGGTGTTCTAAAGCATACAAGATAATATCGTCTAATGTTACGTCTACATACATGGTCACCTCCAATACCTTGCGGTATGTTTTTACCTCACACTAGCGTATGGCGTTATAGGTTTCGACATCAGCCTCTAAATCCCTCTTTTATTTTTAAAAATCCACGAAGCGAAAACTTTTCTTTTTTTAGACATACAAAAAAGGCGCCCCAAAGGGCGCCCTTATTGGACTATTAGATATAACGTATCTTATTTTAAGTTATAAAAAACGTCATTACCTTTATATTGAGCTGTTTCGTATAACATTTCTTCAATGCGAAGTAATTGATTATATTTTGCTACACGTTCAGAACGAGCCGGTGCACCAGTCTTAATTTGACCAGCATTTACAGCTACAGCAATATCAGCAATGAATGTATCTTCAGTTTCACCAGAGCGGTGAGATACTACGCAAGTGTAACCAGCACGTTTAGCAAGTTCCATAGCATCGAAAGCTTCAGTGAGAGTACCGATTTGGTTAACTTTTACAAGAATGGAATTACCTACACCAAGCTCAATACCACGAGCCAAACGTTTTGTGTTAGTTACAAATAAATCATCACCAACAAGTTGTACGCGGTCACCAAGGCGGTCTGTCAACAATTTCCAGCCTTCCCAATCTTCTTCTGCAAGGCCATCTTCGATGGATATGATTGGATATTTGCCTACTAGGTATTCGTAAAAATCTACCATTTCAGCTGCTGTTTTAACTTTACCTTCCCCAGCAAGGTTATATTTACCACCTTCGTAGAATTCAGAAGATGCAGAATCAAGTGCCAATTTGAAATCTTTTCCTGGTTCATAACCAGCAGCTTTAATAGCTTCACAGATTACTTCTAATGCTTCTTCATTAGATGATAAGTTAGGTGCGAAACCACCTTCATCACCTACTGCAGTACTAAGACCTTTATTGTGAAGTACGGATTTCAAAGTATGGTATACTTCTGCACAGCTACGAAGAGCTTCTGCAAAAGATTTAGCGCCTACAGGCATGATCATAAATTCTTGAATGTCTACGTTATTATCAGCATGTGCGCCACCGTTCAAGATATTCATCATAGGAACTGGCAACTCTTTTGCATTAAAGCCACCAAGGTATACAAATAATGGCAAGTCCAAAGATTCAGCTGCAGCACGAGCTACTGCCATGGATACACCAAGGATTGCATTTGCACCAAGGTTAGATTTATTATCGGTACCATCCAATTGCAACATTAAGTTATCGATTGCCACTTGTTCTGTCGCATCATAACCGATAAGTGCAGGACCGATTTTAGCATTTACATTATCGATAGCTTTTAAAACACCTTTACCGGAATAACGGGATTTATCTCCATCCCGTAATTCTACGGCTTCAAACATACCTGTGGAAGCACCAGATGGAACTGCTGCTGTAGCAATAGTACCATCTTCTAAACATACTTCAACTTCAACTGTTGGATTACCGCGGGAATCTAAAATCTCTCTTGCAATGACTTGTTCAATTACTGCCATTTCTTCACCTCATATAATCTAATGGAATAACTGCCATCTGACAGCCATTATATATATTGAGCTAAACCTTATAGGCTTATAACTCTAATTAACTACTAATATAGTGAAAGCTCCATATTATGCTTTATGTACCAAGCTATGACCTGTCATAGCTTTTGGTTGTTTTATCCCAGCTAAGTCTAATAATGTAGGAGCAATGTCACATAATTTACCAGCTTCTAATGTAGCTGTTTTTAAACTGTCGCTCATTAAAATTAAAGGAACCAAGTTCGTTGTATGTGCCGTATGTACCTTACCTGTTTCATGATTAACCATAAGCTCTGCATTACCATGATCTGCTGTAACTAACAGATGACCTTTCTTGCTACGAATAGCCTCCACGATACGACCTAAACAAGTATCTACTGCTTGAACCGCTTTAACGGCAGCTTCAAAGCTACCAGTATGACCAACCATATCTGGATTTGCAAAATTCAAGATAATCATGTCATATGTTTCATCTTGTATCGCTTGTACAACCTTATCGGTCACTTCATAAGCACTCATTTCTGGTTGTAAATCATAGGTGGCCACTTGAGGGGATTTTACAAGAATGCGATCCTCTCCTTCAAAGGGTTCCTCTTCACCGCCATTAAAGAAATATGTAACATGAGCATACTTTTCTGTTTCCGCAATACGCAATTGGCGATAACCACCTGCACTTAGAACTTCACCTAATGTTTCAGATAATGTATCCTTTTCATACACAATATGTACGGGCAAACCATCCTCGTATTTTGTCATAGTTGCCATATATATAGATAGTGGCTCCCTTTTAAAGCCATCAAAATCAGGTAACACTAGTGCCTTTGTAAGTTCACGACCACGGTCTGGGCGGAAGTTACAGAATATAACCGCATCTCCATCTTTGATAGTCCCTGCAGCATCAATCACCGTAGGAAGTACAAACTCATCTGCCGCATCTTTATCATAAGACTGTTGCACCGCTTCACATGCAGATATAGCTATTTCACCTTGACCATGCACAATGGCATTATATGCCAATTCAACGCGGTCCCAACGATTATCGCGGTCCATTGCATAATAGCGACCACTAACTGTAGCAATTTTACCACAATTGAGATCAGCCATATACGTTTCTAAGTCCTTTAAATAGCCTTGTGCACATTGTGGAGCTACATCACGACCATCGAGCAAAGCATGGACATACACATGCTCGATTCCATTATCATGAGCCCCCTTGATGACTGCCTTAATATGATCTAAGGAACAATGCACATTACCATCTGAAACTAGACCTATAAGATGTAAGCTTTGCTTCTTAGCTACTTCGTATAGTTCCTTCATAACAGGGCGATTATAAAACTCACCAGACTCGACATCTTTAGTAATACGAGTCAAATCTTGATACACTATGCGACCAGAGCCAAGATTTAAATGGCCAACTTCAGAATTTCCCATTTGACCTTCTGGAAGGCCTACCGCAAGCCCTGATGCTTCTAATGTTGTATGTGGATACGTATCCCATAATCGATTAAAACAGAGCGGCTTCGCCTGTACTACAGCATTGGTTGTGTCTGATTTATCCCCCAAGCCAAAGCCATCTAGGATGACTAGCATTACGGGAGCCTCTAATTTAGCCATTTGTAACCTCATATTAAGCGCTTACTTGGTTTGCAGCTTTAATAATATCAATAAATTCATCGACCACAAGTGATGCACCACCTACGAGAGCACCGTCAATATTAGGCTCTCCAAGGATTTCTAGTGCATTTTCTGATTTAACGCTACCACCATACTGGATGCGTACTGCATCGGCAGTTTCATTATCATATAAAGATTGAATGTAATTGCGGATTTCTTTGCATACCTCTTCAGCTTGATCAGCCGTTGCTGTCTTGCCCGTACCGATAGCCCAAATTGGTTCGTACGCAATGATCAATTGACTGACTTGTTCTTTCGGAATATCAGCCAAAGCCCCTTTTAGTTGAGACGTAATCCAGTCAAGTGTATGACCCGTTTCACGATGTTCTAAACTTTCACCAACACAGACAATAGGATTCAAATTATGATGAAATGCACTTTTAATTTTTGCATTAACGGTCTCATCTGTTTCGCCATAATATTCACGGCGCTCAGAGTGACCGATGATTACATAATTAACGCCTACTTCTGTAAGCATAAGTGGTGAAATCTCACCAGTAAACGCACCAGCATCATGATAATCCATAGTTTGTGCACCTACTTCAATAGCTGTATTTTTCGTCAATACTACAGCACGTTCGATAGCTGTAAAAGGCGGACATACAACTACATCACAGGACAATTCCATATCTTGTAACACGCTGTTAAACGCTTCGATCAGAATTGATCCAGATGCAATGGTGCCATTCATTTTCCAATTCCCTGCAATAATGGGTTTTCTCATATTATGCCTCGGACAATGCAGCAATACCCGGTAGGATTTTGCCTTCTAAGAATTCTAAAGATGCACCGCCACCTGTGGAGATGTGGCTAATTTTATCTGCTAAACCACTTTTTTCAATGGCTGCTACAGAGTCGCCACCACCAACGATAGTCATCGCATCAGATTCAGCTACAGCTTTCGCTACTGCATTTGTACCAGCTGCAAAGTTTTCCATTTCAAATACGCCCATAGGACCATTCCAAATAATAGTCTTCATTGGCGCCAATGCTTCTACATAAAGTTCGCGGGTTTTAGGCCCAATATCTAATATCATCCAGCCATCTTCGATTTGATCAACATCAACGATTTTAGTATTAGCATCGTTGCTGAAAGCATCTGCTACTACAGCATCAATAGGTGTTAGTAATTTAGCACCTGCTACACGAGCTTCCATAACAAGGTCTGTAGCGATAACTTCTTGACCTTCTTCAAATAAGGAGCTACCAATATTGCAACCTTGCGCTTTAATGAACGCATTAGCCATACCACCGCCGATGATCATTACATCAACTTTAGGCAATAAGTTAGAAATAACGGAGATTTTATCTGTAACTTTCGCGCCACCAATAATAGCTGCCATAGGTGTTTTGGGATGTACTATAGCTGCACTTAATGCGTCAATTTCTTTTTTGAGCAAGAAACCTGCTGCCATAGGGATATAATCAGCAATACCGACTACAGATGCCGCATTACGGTGAGATACACCAAACGCATCATTGATAGCAACATCTGCAAGAGATGCCAATTGCTTAGCAAACTCAGGGTCATTTTTAGTTTCTTCATTGTGGTAACGCAAATTTTCAAGCATCAATACATCACCAGATTGTAATGCTTTTACAGCTTCTTCAACTTTAGGACCAATGCAGTCATCTACGAATGCTACAGGCTTGTTGATAAGCTCGGATAAATGCTTAGCACATGGTGCCAAAGACATTTCTGGTTTGCGTTCTCCTTTAGGACGACCAAAGTGAGAAGCAAGGATAACCTTTGCCCCTTTTTCGATTAAGTAATTGATAGTAGGTAATGCACTACGAATACGAGTGTCATCAGTGATGACACCGTCTTTCATAGGAACATTAAAATCAACACGAACAAATACTGTTTTATTAGCTACTTGTAAACCTTCAATTGTTTGTTTCATCAAAGCCTCCTGATTATAAGCCTTTGCTTGCTACAAATGCGGCCATGTCGATAAGACGTTCGGAATAACCCCATTCGTTGTCATACCAAGAAACAACTTTTACCATGTTGCCATCCATAACCATTGTCAAATCAGCATCAACAATGGAGCTACGAGGATCAGAGCTGAAATCACAGGATACCAATGGTACATCAGATACACCAAGAATACCTTTTAATTCACCGGCTGCTGCTTTGCGAAATGCTTCGTTGATTTCTTCTTTAGTAGCCGGTTTTTCAAGTTCGCAAACAAGATCTGTAGCAGATACGTCTGGAGTAGGAACGCGCAATGCAAAACCATCTAATTTACCTTTTAATTGAGGCAATACTTTAGCAACAGCTTTCGCTGCACCAGTTGTTGTAGGAATGATGGACATTGCTGCAGCACGAGCACGGCGAGGGTCTTTATGACGTGCATCAAGAATTTTTTGGTCATTAGTGTAGGAATGAATTGTAGTCATCATACCGCGTTTGATACCGAATTCATCACATAATACTTTAGCAAATGGAGCCAAGCAATTTGTTGTACAAGATGCATTAGAGATAATGTGATGTTTTGCAGGATCATACATATCTTGGTTAACACCCATAACCATAGTTAAGTCTTCGTTTTTACCAGGTGCAGAGATTAATACTTTTTTTACAGTAGGTTGATTCAAATGAACCTTTGCTTCCTCTGCATCACGGTATTTACCAGTACATTCCATAACAATTTCTACGCCTTCTTCAGACCATGGTAATTTAGAAGCGTCGCGGTCATGGAATACACGGATTTTTTTACCATCAACGTAGATATTTTCTTCATCAAATGTTACTTCATTAGGAATTGTACCGTGTACGGAATCGTATTTTAACAATAATGCAGTACCTTCATTATCACCAGTTGCATTAATTGCCACTACATCCACATCAGGATTATTAATCGCTGCGCGAACTACACATTTACCAATACGACCAAATCCGTTAATACCAACTTTTACTGCCATTGTTAGATCCTCCTAATAACAAAAATTCTAACCAAATTCAAACTAAAATTTATAACTACTAATTCGCCTATAAGGCAGAAATTTGTAACAATTGACGCATACCTTCGGCTGCTTGCTCATCAATGATAAGTATCCCTTTCTGGCAAGCTCGCATCACACCTATAATAGCGCTCGCTTTTTCTTGTCCGCCAGCTACAGCAATAACATTGGGAACCTTTACTACATCGGGAAGTGATAAACCAATATTATTAGTAGAATAAATTAACTTACCCTCAATGTCACAATATTGGCCAAGTGCTTCACCTACCGCATGATTATCTACCAACTGCTTACGCACATCATCGGCAATATGGCGCTGATCCGCCATGCGCATTGCAGTACCAATACCAAATAATAGTACGTCAGTCCTACTAATGAGGTCTCCAATTTCTTTAATTTGTGGTTCACAAGTCATGAGCATATGTAATGAGTCTTGTGAAAGTCCATCAGGTAAATGGAGCATCTTATAGGAACCACTTAGTCGTTCAGCAAGCACCGAAGCAATTACATTAGCTTGGTATTCCACTACTTCACCAACGCCACCACGGGCTGGTACCACAGTAGGATTGAAAGGTAAGATAGGCATTTCTTCAGCTATTGCTGCCATGGTGCTACCGCCACTGATGGCTACTACTGCATTAGGTTTCAATAGGTCTTGCAATAACTTTGCCGCTGTAAAGCCTAACTTTTTAACCATCAAGGTTCCTTCTGTAGGTGTAATAACAACTCTATCGATATGAAGTGCTTCAGTCAATCGATGTTCTAGCTCGTTAATACGATCTAGCTCATTTAAAAAATTTCGTAACTTTGGAACAATTGCATGTCCCTCATCAGTGAGAAAAATCCCTGGTTTATAAATGTCTACAAGACCATTAGCACGCATTAACTCAATATGACTTCTTACGGTTCGCTCTGGAAGATCCGTTGCGGTAGCTAATGTTCTACGGCCTATAGGCTCTTCATAAACAAGGTGGTTTAGTATTTTGTATCGCTCCTTCAATACGCTAACAATTTCAGGAACAATACGTTCACATATCATTAGAAATTCGTTCATCGGGTCCCTCCTTTACCCGTTGGGATTACATGAATCGTTTTTCGTCCCATGTGAACAAAATCCGTCCCACCTAAAATAAAAAAATACTTTTACACTTGTATTGTATACCTTATGTAATTTTTATTCAACCCTAAATAAGAGAAAACGACATACGCCTTAGATAATTTGTTATTATTTCAAATCTAATAATATGTCGTCATGTCCCCTTATTATATTCTAATATGTCGTTTTATTGTATTTTATTTTGTACCGAAGATACGGTCACCTGCATCCCCTAAGCCAGGCAAGATGTAACCATGATCATTAAGCTTTTCATCAAGTGCTGCTACATAAATAGGAACATCTGGATGTTCTTTATTTACTGCTTCTACCCCTTCAGGAGCAGCTACTAAGCACATTAATTTAATATGTTTAGCACCTTTTTCTTTTAGCAATGTAATCGCTGCAGCTGCACTACCACCAGTAGCAAGCATTGGATCAGTTACGATGAAGTCGCGTTCTCCTACGTCAGATGGTAGTTTACAGTAGTATTCTACTGGTTTCAAAGTTTCAGGATCACGGTACAAACCAATATGACCAACTTTTGCAGTTGGAATTAAACTAAGCATACCATTTACCATACCTAGACCAGCGCGAAGAATTGGAATAATACCCAGTTTTTTACCTGCAATTCGTTTGCCAGTCATTTTAGTTAGTGGTGTTTCTACCTCCACATCCTCAAGTGGTAAGTTGCGTGTAATTTCATACCCCATCAACATAGTAATTTCATCAAGTAGTTCTCTGAAATCTTTAGAGCCTGTTTGTACGTCACGCATCAATGTAACTTTGTGTTGAATCAATGGATGTGTCATAACATTAACTTTCATGACTGTCCTCCTATAAAACAATATACATATCCCATTCTAGCGATTAACTATCATATTTACTCTATCACAGATTAGAAAATCATGCCATAAAAATATTGAAAGGGATGTGCCGATGGCACACCCCTTTTACACTACCTATAAACTTATAGGACTATAAATATATATTTAATATTAATACAATCGATTAGTACAATGGATACGCTTCACAAAGTGCAGCAACACGTTTACTAGCTTCTTCATGGAGCGATTTATCCTCAGGATTTTTAAGAACCACTGCAATAATATCGGCAATTTCTTCCATATCTTTCACTTGCAAACCACGTGTTGTAAGAGCTGGCGTACCAAGGCGAATACCACTTGTTACAAATGGGCTAGCTGGATCAAATGGAATTGTATTTTTATTACATGTAATACCTACTTCATCGAGTAAGTGTTCAGCTTCTTTACCAGTTAAACCAGTATTACGAACATCTACAAGCATAACATGAGTATCTGTACCGCCAGAAACAATTGTTAAGCCCTTTTCTTGTAATGCTGCAGCCAGCGCTTTTGCATTGTCGATGACTTGTTGTGCATATACTTTGAACTCAGGTTGTAAAGCTTCACCAAATGCTACAGCTTTAGCAGCGATAACATGCATCAAAGGACCACCTTGGATGCCAGGGAAGATAGCTTTATCGATTGCTTTAGCATACTTTTCTTTGCAAAGAATCATACCACCACGAGGGCCACGCAATGTTTTATGAGTTGTTGTAGTAACGATATCTGCATATTCCACAGGGTTTGGATGTAAACCAGCTGCTACAAGTCCAGCAAAGTGAGCCATATCTACCATGAAAATAGCATCTACTTCGTGTGCCACTTCAGCCATTTTCTTAAAGTCGATTTGACGGCTATAAGCACTACCACCAGCGATAATCAACTTAGGTTTTGCTTCTAATACAATTTTACGGAACTCATCGTAGTCGATTTGTTGTGTTTCAGCATCTACACCATAAGGTACTACATTGAAATATGTACCAGATACGTTAACTGGAGAACCATGAGTCAAATGACCGCCGTGGGACAAGTTCATACCCACAATAGTATCACCTGGTTGTAATAATGCGAAATACACGCCAAAGTTTGCTTGAGAACCAGAGTGAGGTTGTACATTAGCATGTTCTGCACCGAACAGGCGTTTTGCACGTTCGATAGCCAATGTTTCAATAACATCAACATTTTCACAACCGCCATAATAGCGTTTGCCAGGATACCCTTCTGCATATTTGTTAGTCAATACGCTACCTTGAGCTTCCATTACAGCTTGAGAAACAAAATTTTCAGAAGCAATCATTTCTAATTTATCGCGTTGGCGTGCTAACTCTTGGTTGATAACAGCTTGAATATTAGGGTCTTGTTTTTCTAAGAAACTCATGAGTATCCTCCTCATATAGAACAACTATCTATAAAGTAATGATGTATTATTTCTCTAATGCTTTTATTTTCTCTACACGACGTGCATGACGTCCACCTTCAAACTCAGTTTCCATAAAAATGGTTACAATATCGTTAGCAAGGCCTGGTCCAATAACGCGTTCACCCATAGTAAGGATGTTCGCATCATTATGTTCACGACATGCGTGAGCAGAAAATGTATCATGACAAAGAGCAGCGCGAATGCCCGCTATCTTATTTGCTGCAATACCGATACCGATACCCGTACCACAAATCAAAATACCGCGATCTGCTTGACCAGATACAACTGCATTTGCTACAGGTACTGCAATATCAGGATAGTCGCAAGACTCAGCTGTATGACAGCCAAAATCCTCTACTTCATGTCCCAATGCACTCAATACCTCTTTAACAGATTCCTTCAGATTTAATCCGCCATGATCACAACCGATTGCAACTTTCATAATTTCATCTCCTACGCCTTCTGAGGCACTGATGTAAGACCAGCCTCTACTAAGTGATAAATTTGTTCCGCACATTGATTATATACGGTTTGGTCAGATCCATATGGGTCCGTAACATCACCATCTAGACCACCCCACTCGGAAATTGTTTTAATTTTACCTTCCTCAAAGGGGAATTGGCGAAGTAGTACAGATTTGTGATCTTTCGTCATACCAAGAATAAGATCTGCTGCATTTACGAGTTCCATCGTTAAGGGTCTCGATTCATGGTTGGAAATATCTGCAATGGAACGGACAGCTACTACGGCTTGTTCAGTTGGTTTTGCTCCATAAACGGCAAATAAACCAGCCGATACAGTTGTAACATCCTTATGTTTCTCCGCTGCAAGGGCCCGTGTAATACCTTCAGCCATAGGGCTGCGGCAAGTGTTACCGGTACATACAAATAAAATATTCATAATAACATCCTTACTCAATCACATTTTGTGATTACTTTATACATTATAGCAAATCTATCCAATATGTAAAGACATTTTTCTATTATCAGTGGACATCTTTAAGCTAGTAAATTTACTTATAAATGATATTATGACTCGATGCTTTTTCCATTCGATTCATAATGGCAACACCGAAACCATCATCATCAACACCTTCTGCTAGGATTAGGGTAACATGATTTTCATTAAAATGTAATAGACTTTTATAAAAGTCGTGCCCCAATGCTAACGCATCTCTATGATGGCCAAAACAATGGCACATAAATCGTCCATCCTCTTTAATCAAGTTATACGTTTCATGACTTACCAAACACCCTATGGGACCTTCTATGCCTTCTGAAAGCTCTTTGAAAGTGTGTGCTACACCTTCTGGACTACCTACAACAACCGTCATAGGTGCATCAGGCGCATAATGCGTATACTTCATACCAGGAGCCTTTGGCTTAGTGGTTGCATTAACTAAAGCAGTATCATACTCAACAGTAGACACCACACGTTCAAGCTGTGCTTTTGTAATTCCACCAGGTCTTAATATAATGACCTTATCATCATGGACTTCCACAACAGTAGACTCTACACCAATCGTACATGGACCAGCATCTAAGATATAGGAAATGCGACCATTCATATCATTATATACATCTTCTGCAGTAGTTGGACTTGGGCGCCCTGAAATATTGGCACTAGGTGCCGCTATAGGTATACCTGCACGGTCTAATAATACTCGACATGCCTCATGATCAGGACAACGCAATGCCACGCGAGGTAGACCTCCGGTAGCACGGTCTGGCACTAAATCAGATTTAGGCAATGTAATCGTTAATGGTCCTGGCCAGAATGTATCCATTAAGGCTTGCGCCGTAGCAGAAATTTCTGTTACTAAAGGTTTTATGCTTTCACTATTAGGAACATGCAAAATAAGTGGATTATCAGAAGGCCGTCCTTTGGCAGCATAGATTTTATCCATCGCCTCTGGATCTAGACCATTAGCACCTAAACCGTATACAGTTTCGGTTGGTATAGATACCAATTCACCATTGCGCAAAGCACGGGCCAAAGTATCTATATCTTGTTCTGATGGATTTGTAATGATTTTAGTATCCATATTTGCCCTCATATACAGCTGTCACTACGCGGTTATGACCACCGAGGTCAGCTATAAATTGAATATTCGAATATTGACCTATTTCTTGCAATAAAGCACCTACCTCTTCTGCTTGGTCAAAGCCTACTTCAAACACCACACGGCCATTAGCGTTTAAATAATTTCTACATTCTTTAGCTAAGATTCGATAAAATTGAAGTCCATCCTCTCCACCAAATAATGCAATATGAGGCTCATTTAATACATCTGGTGACAACATCTTTAAATCACCAGTTCGAATGTATGGAGGATTAGAAACAATAAGATCAAACTTCTCCTCTTTTCCATATAAAGTGGAGAACATATCTGATTCCATAAATTGTACTCGGTCAGCTAAATTAAAGGACTCACCATTTTCGCGTGCCACCGGTAAAGCATCTGTGGAGATATCTAAACCAACACCACTAGCATTTGGCAAATAATGTAATAGACTTAATAATATTGTCCCAGGGCCTGTGCATACATCAAGAATACGCACATTACTATCTTTTGGATAAGTACCTAGTACATGCTCAATCAAGGTTTCCGTATCAGGTCGTGGAATCAATACCTTATCATTCACCTTAAAGGTCAACCCCATAAAGTCCTTTTCCCCAATGATAGCCGCTACACAATGCCCCTTAGCCCGTTGTTGAACGAGAGGCCTAAAGGCATCGAGCTCGTCTTGAATAAGCGGTTGGTCATAATGGGTATATAGATAAATCCGATCTTTACCTAAAACGTGAGAAAGCAGTACTTCCCCATCAAGTCGAGGTGTATCCATCTCCTTGCTTTGAAAGTACTGCTCTGTCCACTGGAGAATACGACCGATTGTCCAAATCTCCTTATGCATTTGTATTAGCCTCCTGCATTTTTGCCGCTTGGTCTGCAGCATTTAAGGCTTGAATAATTTCATCAAGATCGCCATTTAAAATAGCATCTAATTTATATAATGTTAAATTAATACGATGATCTGTGACGCGACCTTGTGGGTAGTTATAGGTGCGAATACGTTCACTACGATCACCTGTGCCGACTTGACTCTTACGATCTGCAGCCATACTAGAGATGGCCTCTTGTTCAGCTTGATCCTGTAACTTAGCACGCAATACACGCATAGCTTTTTCACGGTTTTGTAATTGAGATCGTTGATCTTGACACGCTACAACGATACCAGATGGTAAGTGTGTAATACGAACAGCAGACTCAGTTTTATTGATATGCTGACCACCGGCACCACTCGCACGATATGTATCAATTTTTAAATCTTTTTCATTAACTTCAATATCAACATCTTCCATCTCTGGCAATACGGCTACTGTAACTGTAGATGTATGTACACGGCCTTGTGTTTCTGTAGCCGGTACACGTTGTACACGATGTACACCAGATTCAAATTTCATCTTAGAGTATACATTTTCACCATCCACAGAGAAAATAACCTCTTTAAATCCACCAAGCTCTGGTTCATTAGCATCGATAATCTCACAACGCCAGCCTTGGCTTTCCGCATATTTTGTGTACATGCGGAACAAGTCGCCTGCAAATAATGCAGCTTCATCACCGCCAGCGCCCCCGCGAATCTCAATGATAATATTTTTATCATCATTAGGATCCTTAGGCAATAATAGAACTTGCAACTTTTCTTCCAATTCCTCTTTTTGAGGTTTTAACTCTTTCAATTCCTCTTGAGCCATTTCTCGGAATTCTTCGTCCATGGATTTATCTTCAATAACTTCCATAGCTTCATCAATACCAGATAAAACTTTTTTGTAAGTACGGAACGTTTCAACGGTTTCAGATAATTGAGCATGTTGACGGGTCAATTTACGCCATTCATCTTGGCGAGCAATGACCTCTGGGTCACTAATGCGCTGCTCAAGATCCATAAATTTATCTTCAATAACTTGTAATTTATCAACTAACATGTTTATTCCTCTTCATATGCGTCACTCTCAGGCGGACGGACCTCTTCTAAAGCTCGTATAGCAACTTCAATTTGATCATCTTCTGGTTCACGCGTTGTCATATATTGTAACGCAAGACCTGGTTTAATAAGAGCTTTCACAAAAGAATGATCGCTACGTCCAGCAAGACGAATCACCTCGTACGCAATACCAGCTACTATGGGCATAAGGAGTACGCGGCTCACGATACGTTCCAACAAATTGGGCCAACCCAAGAAAGCAAATACAAAGATACTAACTACCATAACAATAAGTAAGAAGTTTGTACCACATCGCGCATGCAAGCGACTTTGTTGGCGAACGTTTTCTACAGTTAAAGGCAAATCTAATTCATAAGTATGAATCGTTTTATGCTCTGCCCCATGATATTGGAAAACTCGTTGAATATCCTTCGTAAGACCAATCCCCCAAATATAAAGTAAGAAAAGTACTAAACGAATGACACCTTCAATGAGATTTAATACTATATGATTATCCTGTACACCAGGAATAAATTTTACGATAAATGTAGGCAATGCCAAAAACACAGCTATCGCAAACAGTGTGGAAATGACCATGGTAATGGCGATTTCACTATTAGACATTTCTTCCTCTTCATCGCCAGCAGCCTTAGCGGAGAAGGATAAAGCCTTCATGCCTATCACTAGAGATTCATAGAGAGCTACACAGCCACGAAGAAATGGTTTTTTCAATATTGGATATATGTCAGCAATAGACTTTGTAGCCTCTTTTTGAACTACAATAGTTCCCGCAGGCTCACGTACGGCAGTTGCCGTATAGCCAGGGCCTCTCATCATGACACCTTCAATTACAGCCTGTCCTCCGACAAACTTTTTTATACGTTCTCTGTTCACAAGATCTCCTCTCATAAACAAATATAGGCAGAGCCAACAGCCCTGCCAATACATGTTACATTACAATACAAATTATTTGCCGTAACGTTTGTTAAATTGTTCAATACGACCACGAGCTTGAGCCGCACGTTGTTGACCAGTGAAGAACGGATGGCATTTGGAGCAAACGTCTACACGAAGGTCTTCTTTTACAGAGCCAGTTTTGAATGTGTTGCCACAACCGCAAGTTACTGTAGCTTCTTTATAGTCTGGATGAATACCTTGTTTCATTCTATACACCTCTTTCCAGCAATCAATATTATTCTTATAGATTATAGCATGACACCTGCACAAATGCAAGTAACCAATACTATTCCTTGGACGCTTGCTTTTCTTCAATAGCCTCAGCTAAAATAGCTTCCAAGTCACTTTCGTTGAGGATGTCACGCAATGCAATGAGCTCCTCTAAAGAAAGGGTAATACCTTTTTTCATGCTTGTATATTCACTATCCCAAGCACGAAGATCAAACTTAGGATTGTATTTTCCCCAACTAGTACATGTTAATTGTTTTTTCCAACCATCTTTATCTTCAGACAAAGTACCAATAACCTTGAAGATTTCAAAATTAATAACTGCCATAGGTCCTCCTTTCTTACATATTCATATGCTATGTTTCGTATCTACTATATTTAGTAGTTTATATTTTTTAGGATACGATATATTTTAAACCAAAATTATATGATTTACAATTCTTTTTTATAGTCACTATAATCTTCAATATCAATAGAAGCTGTAGGTGGCATAACTTGTGCACCTAATGAATCTACGGTCTCTTTCCAACTCCTTGTAGCCTCCGTAACAGCCTTGATATATGCCTCGTCAGCAGCCTGTACAGATTTAATTAGTTGGGCTTCATTCTTTACATCTAATACGCGACGACGTACGCTACTAAGCATATAGCCAAAGGATTCAGCTGTTTGAACGAGCATGGAGATTTCTTGAATCAATGTTTGACCCGTAGTGCTGCAGAAATAGGCATACCACATATATGCTAATTCAGCATCTGGGAACATCCAGTACATATCATCTACAGGCGCTTCTGTCGTAATATCTACATCAATATGATCAGTATGACGTTTAAAAGTAAGAAAATAAGCTCCACTTTCAATAAGAGCAGTGCGACCTAATTCAGATACACGGCTATCAATGCAATAAATACCATCTTGACCTAAGGCTACGTCCGTTTGACCGCCGGGCAACAAAATAGAGCGCAAGGACAAGCCATAATTTAATACCGTAAATACTGGCAATTGCGCAAATACGCCATGAGGTAATGGAATATAATTAATTGTTTTCCACTCATCCCCTACACGTTCACGAAGACCAACACGCATTTTTTTTACATCGTATTTACCATATACGATTTCATAAGCCCCTAATGGAGTCCATTCTCGTATAGCTTCTACTCGTTTTTGGTTCAAGAAAAATTGCAACGCCATATTATTTAAGCCCAATTGATTTTGTGCCATTATAGCAGGTAAGAATAATTGAGCAGTCCCTTCTGGAACTAAGTTATGTAATCCGTTAGCGACCTCTTCTACAATATCTTCAGAGGATTGGAACATACCAACTGTGCCTGTAAAGATATGGTCAAAATAGCTACGATGAGGCCATTGATTAATGATTTGAGCCATCGGATATAAACGTGTCAAAATGCTATAACACACGGGAGATGCCGTATACAGAACGACTTTTTTATCTTCATAAGATTGAAGAATCTCTTCAACCATGCCTGCATATTCTTCTACATAAGCATACAGAACCAGTTCTCCCGTTTTACTATGAGCTTCGATACTTTCACGAACAGGAGTTTCCCAAATAGTGCCTACATCTAGACCTTCTAAAATGCCTGTGTCACTAATAAAATCAAACAATTCCACTCTAAAGGATGGTCCATAAAGAGCTTGGAATGTATTCAAATCATATGGTACAGGACCAAAGGATTCTACTGTGGATTTTTCTGCTAACGCATATAAATCATCTGCCGTTACCCCCCACTCACGGGAGCTAGCATTACTAGAAATCAATTGATCTAGCACTTTAAAACGCATTAACTCATTTACAATATCAATTCCCTCAATACCATGATTAGCACAAAGGGCAATAAATTCTTCGTTATTTACTTTCATATTAAACCTTTCTGGCTGAAGGACATAGATGATTTAAAAAACATTCATTACACAAAGGCTTACGAGCCTTACACACTCTACGGCCATGATAGATTAACCAGTGGTGTGCAGCAGCCCAGTCCTTTTTTGGAATTGCCTTTTGTAACTTTTGTTCCATCTCTTCTGGCGTCTTAGCAATACCTAATTTTAATCGGTTAGACACGCGAAATACATGTGTATCTACCGCAATGGCTGGTGTACCAAATAAAACGGATACCACAACATTTGCTGTTTTACGCCCCACACCAGGCAATTCAACGAGTTGATCAAACTCACGAGGCACCTCTCCATGATATCGGTCAACTAAAATTTGACAAGTAGCAATTAAGTTTTTTGCCTTGGACTTATAAAGGCCACAATCTTTAATAAGAGTCTCTAACTTAGCAACTCCAATTTCAAGCATCTTTGCAGGATGATTAAGTTCAGGAAATAATCGTTTAGTAACAATATTAACTCGTTCATCCGTACATTGTGCTGACAAAACTACAGCAACTAATAATTCAAATTCATTTGTATACTCAAGGGCAGGTTTTGCATCAAAATAATGCTCTTGTAACAATTTCAACTGCTCTGCCTTTATCGCTTTTGTTACACGCATACAGTTCTCCTTTCTCACCTGTGAAAGTACAGACGCGTACAACTTATATCTTACCATACGTATTCATTAAGTTCTATGTTATAATAAAACATACTATTCTAATATAGAATACAGGAGGCTCATATGAGTAATATTAACGATACATTAAAACGAATAAATGAACTAGCTGCAAAGAAAAAATCTGGTCAAGAATTAACGCCAGAAGAGTTAGCAGAAAAAAAAGAACTATACGAAATCTACTTAAGCTTCATTCGTGGTCAAATTACAAGCACCTTGGACCGCGTTGAATTTATAGACCCAGAAACAGGTGAAAGAACCGCTCCTAAACGAGCGCTTGAAAACTTGGCAAAAGAAGCTGATAAAGACATTAAAGAGCATAAAGATATTCACTAATGTAACAAATAAACAAAATTTATTACATTACTAATATCCTTTTATATTTATTCAATCAAATTTATATCTACATACTAAAAACCACTTGATACATGTATCAAGTGGTTTTTAGTATAATTTACTTATGTATTATAATTTACCAAGACGTTTCATAGCATTATAAATTTTTTCAGCTAGACCTGTCATTTGACATTTAGGAATACCACATGCTGCTATACGAATACCATTTGCTAATGCAATCACATAGATGTGCTCTTTTTTCAATTCTTCACAGATAGCATTCGCAGAGTCTGTAGGAATTGTAATAAAGAAGCCACCGCGGTAAGGTAACATAGGAAGTCCTACTTGTGCTGCTTCTTGTTTAAAGATATCAGCACGATCGCGAATTAATTGATAATAGCAATTGCGTTCAGCTTCATATTCCTTAAACTTAGCTGGATCAGCCACAATATTAGCCATTGTACGCATTGCGGGACGACAAATATTGGACCATGTGGCACGACTTGTAGATTTGTTAACTTCGAAAAACTCATCAGCTATTTCTTCATCATCAGAGATCCCAATCATCGCACCAACGCGCTGACCATACATAGTAAATCCTTTAGATAAGCTATAACACACACAGGTGAGAATTTCTTTTGGTAAATGACTAAATTTATTGAAGAACGCACGTACCTCATCTTTTTCACCAGAGTAATCAAGATATGCTACATCAATACCAATAATCACATTATTTCGACCAATAGCAACTAAATCCTTCAAGAAATTAAGGATAGAATCCCAATCTTTATCCTCAATAGAGTAGCCGGTTGGGTTATTACCTGGTGTGTTAAAGATAACAACCACATTTGTTTGTTTAGCCGCCAATTCGTTTACACGATTTTGGAATGCTTCATGATTAAAGTTATTATGTTCATCAAATAAGGAATACGTAACTAGTGTACGTCCAGTATCACTACAAATAACACGGTATGCACCCCAGTACCAATCCGCTGTTAATACTTCATCACCAGGCTCTGTATAGTTATGAATCAAATGATGAATGCCACCAGTGCCACCTGCGGTAGCAATGCTACGAATATGACCTTCTGGACGGAAATTACCAAAACATTCTTTTTCAGCAGCACACAAAAAATCTGGAATACCCGCAATTGGTGCATAACCAACATGTTCAGAATCCGAAAGACTCAAATATTCTTCTTTAACGGTCTTAAGAAAAACTAAGTTTCCCTCTTCATCATGAATAGCACCCAACGTACCATTCACAACATTCTCACGGCCATTTTCTTTAGCATCAGCTTGAGCTTGACCAGCAGTTACGAAGATTACGTCTTTTAATTTTTTTCCTTTTGCATGCTTTGCAGCAACACTTGTCATAACTTGCACCATCCTATCTGAAATGAATATTACACATTTATCATACCTAAACTGATTTAAATATACAACGTATATTCAGTAAATATATTGTATACATAGAAGATTTAACTAACTATTAGTAATTCAACACTTATTAAATATATATATATATAATAATTAAGTACCTTATTTAGGAAAAATTGTTAACAAATATACAATAAAACAGTAAATATATAAAAAAAGACCACTCAAAAGAGTGGTCCTTATCATCCTTAGAAGGAGTAGCCTACACCAGCGTGTAAACCTTTTGCAGTTTTATCATTGCTATCTACGCTATATTTATCATAGCCATAGTATACATTCAAATCTACATCAGGGCGTACTTCATATTGAGCACCTACTTGATAAGTTTGCTTAATATCATTACCCCAACCAGCCTTAGCAAAGCCGTTTACTTTATTAGTCAAAGGTACATGACCGATAACACCAGCTTGGAAACCAAGTTCAGTATCATTTGTACGAATCGCAGTACCTGCACCATATAGATTTACATTTGGATGTACCTTATAAACCAATGCTAATTGATGATCTTTAATATCGCCATTTTTTGCATTTAATTTATCGTAAGAGTATTGTAATGCAGCTTTATTGGAAAGGTCGTGTTGTAAAGAAACACCGAAACCATCATTGCTATTGCCACCACCGTTAGATACGTGTTGTTTAAAAGCATAATCAGCTTGTACCTTGGTGGATCCATCACTAATTTTTGTTACAGGAGCTGCAGCAAATGCACTGCCGGCTACAACTGTAGCTGCTAAAGTTAATAATACTAATTTCTTCATTTTTACCTCCTATACACATACCAATGGTATGTCTTAATAAGTTACTAATTGATAGGTATAATAATTATACAATCTATAAATTAGCGTTTCATGAATACAGGGATATCAGGGATACCATTGTTAGTATTTGTAGTGGATGCCGGACGGGATGTAGTTGTTGTTTTACCGAATTCAGGTACATTCTTAGTATTTGAATTAAAACCAGTTGCCACAACAGTAATTTGAACTGTATCGCCTAAGCTTTCATCGATAACAGAACCGAAGATAATATTTGCATCAGGATCCGCCGCTTCAGAAATAATTTCGGCAGCTTCATTAATTTCAAACAAGCTTAAGTTAGCACTACCGGAGATATTGAGTAAGATGCCTTTTGCACCATCGATAGATGTTTCCAACAATGGGCTATTAATAGCCATTTTAGCTGCGTCAGCAGCGCGGTTTTCACCTTCGCCAACGCCAATCCCCATCAATGCTTCGCCTTGTTCAGTCATGATAGTTTTAACATCTGCAAAGTCAAGATTGATCAAGCCAGGAACTTGAATCAAGTCTGAAATGCCCTTGATACCTTGGCGAAGTACATCATCAGCTGTACGGAATGCATCGCTTAAGGAACATTTTTTATCTACAACTTGCAACAATTTATCATTAGGAATAACGATAATAGTATCTACTTTTTGAGTCAAGAATTCAATGCCTTTTTCCGCTTGTGCACGACGGCGTTTACCTTCAAAAGCGAACGGTTTAGTAACGACGCCTACTGTCAAGGCACCGATTTCTTTAGCACATTCTGCAACGATAGGAGCAGCACCTGTACCAGTACCACCACCCATACCAGCAGTTACGAATACCATATCAGCACCTTCAAGAGCTTTTATAATTTCTTCGCGACTTTCTTGAGCAGCCTCTTCACCGATTTGTGGATTTGCGCCTGCACCAAGACCTTTTGTAACCTTCTCGCCAATTTGAATCGTTACATCCGCTTTAGATAATTCAAGCACTTGGCTTTCAGTATTAGCGGATAAAAATTGAACACCTTTAAGATCGCTATCTACCATGCGATTAACAGCGTTATTACCGCCGCCACCAACACCGATAACTTTAATATTTGCAAAATCAGACATTGAACTTCCTCCTCTTATCGTTATCTATCGTATCAATATACGTCCCAATGTATCGATTTATATACTGACAATCTTATAACAATTACATTTATTTTACACTAAAATTTAAAAACTTTCCACTATATAGAATGTGATTTATTAGAATCGCTTAGTCATAATAATCTTTCGTATAGCGCCTACATTAATAAATACATGCAATCCAAAGCCAATAAGAGCTACGTAATATAGGTTAATTCCTATGAGGTCACCTACATATACAAGAATAACAGCTAACACAACATTTGAAAAGAACCCAAGTACAAAATTACTAAGATCAAAGGTTCGTTCCAATGCAGCCCGGCTACCACCAAATACAGCATCTAGTGCAGCCAGAACAGCGACCGATGTGTAATTTGCATAACTTATAGGTATATGAAATGGTGAAAGCCACCCTAATGTAGTACCTACAATTAAACCAACAATGGCAAAGATATAAATATTCATTCTTTACCTCCTGTTTCATTAGGCTTTATATGCTCTTCTCTAAAGGTTCCTGTAAAAGCTGGAATAGCTATTTCATTTTCTTCCTTTATGGTTACCTTTATGCCCCAGTGTTTCAAGGAATCCACCACACCGCCTCGCATGGTGAGCGCAGAATTTAGTGTTTTTGGATCACCAATTGCCTTAACTGTAAAAGGAGCCCCAAAAACCTTACCATTCACAGTAATAGTCGGACCAGAGCATCGTATTTCAGAAGTCCCTATGAGACGTTGATCATTGATAGCTATCGCCTCAGCCCCACCAGCTCGCAATTCATTAACAATACGTAAAATATCTTCATCATGAATTACATATAAATTAGGATTTTCACCACTTTGAATTGGCTTTAAGCTATCCTCAATTAATACACTAACACCTGTACCTTTAACATTAGTTAAAGCTGCTTTCATCATCAACTGTTCATCTGCTTTAACATTGCTACTAGCACCAGACTGTTTAAGTTCTTCTATTTGTTTTAACAATGTATCACGTTCACTTTGAGCCTCTCGTAATTGTACGGCTAAATCACCAGCCCGTTGTAAACGGATATTTTCTTCTATATTATCTTGAGTCATCTTATATTGAGTAACAACCATGAAACCCAATATACAACTGACTAAGGCTATTGCCCACCGTTCGTGTCTCACGACAATCATCTACCTTTTATCTTCAACATGACCTTGTTTATCTTGTTTTTTATCATCCTTCTTAGTAGATGAATTTTCTGTTGTCTTTGTTCCAGTCTGATGCTTTTTAACTTCCGGTATTACATCAGTTTTTATATATGGTGATGAAACATTAACATCTATATATTGTACATTGCTATGTGTTGTCTTAATATCTTGTAACATAGACTGAGTTAACTCGGCTTTTTTAGGTAAGTCTTTACTATCCCCTAATCTAATTTGCACCCCCGATACGGTATAAGCCATTATTGCATCAGGATCTCCTATATTGACTTCTGCAATATTCTTGAAGGTGCTCTCATCAAGAGAGTTCAAGTATTCAAGAGCCGCCAAAATGGGCTTATCCACAACGGTATCACCTAACAAAATATTTCCCGCCTTAACGCCTGATATCATTGGTACCGACGTATCTTGTATTGCAGGCTCTGATGCAATCACTTGACCTTTACTGTCAAGTGTTAAATAACCAAACTGAGCTGGTACAACTGCAACAGCCTTGCGTTCTATGACACGTACAACCATTGTAAATGGTAATTGATAACTAATTTGGGCCTCTTCAACCCGTAAGTCTTTCGCCAATCTAGTTTTTAATTTCTCTGTACTAATTTGCAATATATTTACAGGTTCATGAATATCCCCTGCTACCATTACATCTTGTACAGTTACCTTATCCGATCCTACAATTTTTAAGGATCCAAAAGGAATAGGTAGTGTAAACAATCCCACCAACACGAGAGTAACTGCACCACCGATTTTTAACACTCGTTTTCTAAATACAGCCCGTTCATCTTGAACAGGTGTAGAAGACTGCATCTCCCCAGAGTTGGATGGATGGTATTGCTTATCATCCATAGATAACTCCTTATGTTCTATTCAGCCCTTAAAATTTCCCTATACTAGCTGTTAATAGAATCTTTTCACATAATGTTGGAAAGTCAATTCCCATTTCTTTAGCTGCCTTTGGTACTAAAGACGTTGCCGTCATACCTGGCACAGTATTGTATTCTAGAACATACATATTATCTGCATGATCTGTCATAATATCAACACGAATAACCCCACTGCCTTGTACTTCGCGATACACAAGTTCCCCTATGCGTTGCATTTCAGCAGTCATTTCTTCACTAATAGGCGCAGGTACTAAATATTCTGTAGCACCTACAGTATATTTACTGGTATAGTCATACTCACCAGAATGTGGACGGATTTCAATTACTGACAATGCCTTCCCGTCAAGAACGGATACTGTAAATTCGCGACCATCAAGAAATTGCTCTACTACAAGAATCGGATCATATTTTAGCGCTTCTGTAACAGCAGCCTCCAATTGTGCCTCATCACGAACGATGGTAACGCCAATACTAGAGCCTTGAGTAGCAGATTTCACCACTACAGGAATCGTAAACTGTTTACGAATATGTCCTATAATGGCTTCTGCAGATTCTAAATTACCATTAAAGGATTCAGAAGTAGCTGTTGGAATATTAGCCCCTTTGAAAACATCTTTGCTTACTTTTTTATTCATTCCTACCGCATGAGCCATGATGCCCGATCCAGTATATGGAATTTCTGCCATTTCAAGTAAGCCTTGTAATGCACCATCTTCACCATAACGACCGTGAATTGCATTAAATACAATCTCTCCACCTAAGGATTCAATGTCTTTTAAAACAGTACGAGGATTAAGTTCTAATGTTTGGGCATTATACCCCTTGCTTTCGAGTGCTTCCGCAATAGCAGCGCCAGTACGGCGAGATACTTCAGCCTCTTTGGAAGGGCCACCCATCAATACGATTATTTTTTTATCTTTCATTGTAAGCCTTCCTCCAATATAGCTAATAATTTTGGTCCATATTGATTAATAGAACCAGCCCCCATTGTGATAACCAGATCGTTAGGTCGCACAATTTTTGCCAATACAGCCGGTATATCATCAACAGATGGTACATAATGTACAACCTTATTTGTAGCAGCTTCAACAGCATCAGGAATAGTACGTCCATCGATACCTGCAATCGGATCTTCACCAGAACTGTAAATATCTGTCATATATATTTCATCAGCACTTGTAAAAGCAGTGGCAAATTCATCTTTCAACAAGCTTGTACGTGTATACCGATGCGGTTGAAACACACAAATAACGCGATGTTTTTCAAGCTCTTTTGCTGCTCTTAAGGTCGCTTTAATTTCTGTTGGATGATGTGCATAATCATCGACAACCCAGACGCCAGCAACATGACCTTTTGTTTCAAAACGTCGTTTTGCACCGATAAATTTACCTAACGCTTTTGTAATAAAGCGATTTTCTACACCGCAACATTCATGAGCCACAATAAAGGCTGCCAATGAGTTTAATACATTATGTTCTCCAGGCACGCGCAAGCTGATACGGCTTATATTAATACCTTTATGATATACATCATATACCAAGGAAGAGTCCACATAATGAATATTTTTTGCTACATAATCATTATTATCCTCTAAGCCATACGTAATAAAAGTACGTTTTACGCGGCTCATAATATAACGAATATTTTCATTATCACCACATACGATAGCCTTGCCCGCTTCTGGTAACGTTTCGACGAACTCACAGAAAGCGTTTAACAAGTTATCCATAGTCTTATAATGATCCATATGATCATCTTCAATATTAGTTATAACGATAGTATGTGGACGCAATTTTAAAAATGAACCATCGCTCTCATCCGCTTCCACAACGGAAAAATGTCCTTTCCCAAGACAACTGCTACCTTTGAGATAATCTACTTCGCCACCGATAATTACCGTAGGGTCCGCATTAGCCTCCACTAAAATTTGTCCAATCATTGAAGTTGTAGATGTTTTACCATGCGCACCAGCTACTGCGATACCATCTGTTACATCTAATACAGCCTTTACAATATCAGAACGATGTAAAATGGTAATCCCTTGCTCTTTAGCGGCAACAATTTCAGGATTGTCTTCACGAATCGCTGTAGAACGAACTATGGCATCAACACCATTTACATATTCTTTATTATGACCGATATGCACCGTGGCACCCATATCTCTAAACTTAGAAATCACCGCAGATTCAGCAATATCTGAACCAGATACATCATAACCTTTTTGAATCAAAATATTCGCTATCGCACGCATACCAGATCCACCAATACCGATAAGGTGAATTTTGTGAATACCGTCTAACATAAAACCTCTCCTTGTTACTTTGCAATAGATAAAGCTAATTTTGCAATATCATGAGCCGCATTCGGTTTCCCCAATTGCAATGCTCGGTCTCCCATTTGTGCCAACAAATCACGGTTGGCCATAAACATCTCGATTTCCCCTATTAAATCGTGAGCACTCAACATTTTATCTACAATCATATGCGCCGCCCCTTCTTGTACAAAGATACGTGCATTATAGGTTTGATGATCTTCCGCTGCGTATGGATACGGTATCAATACGGATGGAATACCGCGAACTGCTAATTCTGCAAGACCTATAGCACCAGATCTAAATACTGCTAAATCGGCTGCTGCTAGTGCTTTTGGCATATCATGTAAATACGGCAAAATCAAAGATGAACTACCTAAACCATCCCCATCGGTAATGCCCAATTGGGATAAAACAGATTCATATTCTCCGTTTCCCGTAATATGGATTAATTTAATACCTTTCACACCTTGGAAGTGTTTATGTACATCTATCATAGCATTGTTAATAGTTCTCGCCCCTCGAGAACCTCCAGCTATGAGTACTGTAAAGGTATCATCACTTAAATTGAAATAGTTACGTCCCACTGTTCTCGAATCAACTAGCACATCTGGACGAACAGGATTCCCTGTATAGACTACGCGCTTTGCTTTAGAAAACGATGCTTCCGCATCCTTATAGCCTAGGGCTACCACATCAACAAAACGACTCAGAATTTTATTAGTAATACCTGCTATGACATTCTGTTCTTGAATTATAGTAGGAATATTATGTAATGCTGCAGCCAAGAGAACAGGCCCACATACATAACCACCAGTACCAATAACAACATCAGGTTTAAACTTACAAACTATAGCATTAGCTTTTACAATGCCTAAAGCAGTTTTACCTAATGTAACTAATGTACCTAACGATAATTGACGCTGCAAGCCTTGCACAGGAATCGTAGTAAACTCTATCCCCTCTTTAGGAACTAATGTAGCCTCGAGACCTTGCTTGGTACCAACATATAACACCTTTGCATCAGGATTTTGTTTCATAATTTCCTTATATATAGTTATTGCTGGATATATATGTCCACCAGTGCCACCACCTGAAATAATAACACGTTTCATTAATGGTGTCCTCCCTCTTGCAACATATGAACACAACGTTTAAAGTCATCTCCACGCTCTTCAAAACAGCTGTACCAATCAAAGCTTGAGCAAGCCGGAGATAATAGCACAATATCGCCAGTCTCTGCCAATTTATAGCCTTGTTCTACGGCTTCTTTCATGGATAAAGCACGATAAATCGGCTTCACACCAGCCTCTTTTGCAGCCGTCTCAAAACGATCTGCTGCTTCCCCCATGAAAATAACCGCTTTAGTCTTCTCCTTAACTAACTCCATGAAGTCTTCTAAAGGCGTCATTTTATCATGACCACCAGCTAATAGAATAACTTGTTGATCAAAGGATTCTAATGCTTTAACCACAGAATCTACATTAGTCGCTTTAGAATCATTATAAAATGTAATACCATCAATCGTTTTAACGCGTTCTAAACGATGTTCAACGCCATGGAACTCACTAATAATACGATGAATTGTCTCTACGGGTACGCCCAATGCATAAGATAAAGCAATAACGGTCAATATGTTTTCAATATTATGACTGCCTGGAATATGAATATCTTCATTTCCAATAACAAATTTTGCTACCCCATCTTTAGCAATATAACATTTCCCATCAGCATAATAAGCGCCATTCTCTACGGCTTTTTTTTGACTAATCTTTAGAATATGACTAGGCGCACGATGTTCCATATCAGCTACAACGGGATCATCTATATTCAACACTAAATAATCTGTACTTAATTGATTTTCAAAGATGCGTTCCTTCGCAGCAATATAGTTTTCCATCGTCTTATGACGAGCTAAGTGATCTGGAGTAATATTGAGCATAATAGCCCCAATAGGCCTAAAATGCTTGATTGTCTCTAATTGATAACTAGATAATTCAGCTACCAAAAAACCGTCTGCAGGCATAGAATACGCCACTTCACTAAGGGAATCACCAATATTTCCACCGACGTGAACTGGTTTTCCAGAGCCTTCTAGTACTTTAGTTAATAAGGTTGTTGTCGTAGTCTTACCATTTGTACCAGTAACAGCTACGATAGGTGATTTAGATACTTCATAAGCTAATTCTACTTCGCTGACCACGTCAATACCACGAGCCTGTGCTGCTTTTACAATCGGAATATCTAAAGAAATACCTGGAGAAATAACGATACGATCCACGCCATCTAGCAAGGATTCATCTTGACGTCCTGTAATAATATTTACCCCTGCCGCAACGAGTCGTTTCTCCTCAGCCGTAGGCAGTGTCATGGGCTTATAATCATTTAACACAACATGCGCACCCACTTGGGCTAATACCCAAGATGCACCTATACCGCTAGCTCCAGCGCCAAGAACAAGTATATGTTTATCTCCATATTCCATCTATATCACCTAAATTATTTATAAAATTAATGTATCCTATCTAATAAGCATACCATTATTTACAACTTCCGTTAAGTATTATCTTATAAAGTTATAGTCGCTAAAAGTACACCAATAATGGCTAAAACAGCGCCACCAAACCAGAAACGATTAACAACTGTTTGTTCTGCCCATCCGGAAAGTTCAAAATGGTGATGAATAGGACTCATCTTAAATACACGCACACCACGTGTTTTGAAAGAAATAACTTGAATAATAACAGATAATGCTTCCATAACAAAAATGCCACCAATCACCACAAGTAGCAATTCTGTTTTAGTTAAAATAGCCATTGCTGCAAAGGCACCACCTAATGCCAAAGAGCCTGTATCCCCCATGAATACTTTTGCAGGGTTCACATTATATACCAAAAAGCCAAGACATACAGCTGCTATTACAGCGCCGAAGTACGCAACACTTTCAGCACCAATAGAATTTGTCATCGATGCAGCCATCAAACCAATAACAGAGAATGCTATCGCCGCCACTGCTGATGTACCACCAGCAAGACCATCAAGACCATCTGTTAAATTTACTGCATTTGTAGCTCCTACAATAATCAAAAATGCCAATACATAATAACCCCATCCCAATTGTAATTGTATATCTATAACAGGAATCCATAATGTGGTAGGAACAACCATAATCTCAGTAATGCAATAACAGAATACAGCAGCCAATATAAATTGTCCAAGTAATTTTTGCTTCGCTGTTAATCCAAGATTGCGTTTTTTTACAGCTTTTACAAAATCATCAAAAAAACCTAATAAACAATGACCCAGTGTTAAAAATAATAACATTCCTGTGCCCACATTCCATGGTGCAAACAATGCCACGCCAATAACAAGGGCCACCATCATGAAAGCACCACCCATTGTTGGCGTACCGGCTTTTGCTTGATGACTTTCAGGGCCTTCTTCACGAATACTTTGTTGTGCGTGCAAAGAACGCAACATAGGAATAGCAATTTTACCTAGCACTACCGTAATGATGAAAGTCGCTACGAAGGCTAATAGAATGTGATTTATCATATGAATCCTCTACTTATTAATAAATAGGACGGCTAGATATAACTAGCCGTTACCTATTATTCTCGATCCTTTAATTCTTCAACAACGCGCTCCATTCGTAAACCTCGAGAACCTTTCACAAGGATAACATCCCCTTTTTCACGAATATCACTATATGCGTTGGCCATTTCTAAATGGCTGTTACAACGGAATGTAGTTAAACCTGCTTTTTTTGCTTCCTTTGCAATGAAGGCAGCAGCATCACCAAAGGTGAATACAATACTATAACCCTCTTCAGCAAGCAAATGACCGATTTCACGATGTGCTTCTTCAGAGAAGTCGCCGAGCTCGAGCATATCGCCTAGCATCGCAATTTTACGCTTACCTTCTAATTGGCCAAGTGCTTTAATAGCTTCTGCCATGGATGAAGGGTTTGCATTATAAGCATCATTTAAGATAACAATATCTTCAAATGGGACGATTTCTTGACGCATTGGAGTTCCACTAAACTCACTCAAACCTTTGCGAATTGTGTTAGATTTAATGCCTAGCACTCGACCTGCAACGATAGCCGCCAATGCATCATATACATTGTGTTCACCAATCATAGGTAAGAAGATATCAAAAACTTCATCATAACACTTACAAGTGAACTTAATACCGTCTTTTTTATAGCGCAAATGGCTACCAATACAAGTAGCATTCCGTTCAATACCATAGGTAATTGTTTTACCCTTAGCTAAACGATCCATAGCTTTTACATATGGATCATCTTCATTAAGGATAGCCACGCTGTTTTCAGGCAAGCAACGAATCAATTCACCTTTCGCTTCGGCAATGGCTTCTCGAGAACCTAAAAGCTCGATATGACTAGTACCAACATTAGTAATAATCCCCATCGTTGGTTCTGCAATCAAGGCCAATTCTTCGATTTGTCCGAGCCCACGCATACCCATTTCAACAACACAGGCTTCATGCTCAGCGGTCAAACGTAACAAGGTTTTTGGCAAGCCAATTTCATTATTAAAATTTTTCTCAGTTTTTAATACATTAAATTCTGTGCCAAGTACGGCTGCCACCATTTCTTTTGTCGTTGTCTTACCAGAGGAACCAGTAATAGCAACTACAGGAATATCAAAGCGGCGACGATGATATCGTGCTAAGTTTTGATATGCTACCAAAGTATTGTCTACCTCGATACAAGCAATACCTTCTACAGAACGTCCTTTTTCAACGATAGCCCCTGTAGCACCTTTTTCGATAGCCGCATTGATAAAATCATGACCATCAAAAGTATCACCTTTTAAGGCTACAAATAAAAAGCCTGATTCAATAGTTCTTGTATCAGTAGACACATCTAAAAACTTAATATTGTCGGTATGTGCACTCGTCCCCTGTGTGGCCTCCAGTACTTGAGACAATGTAAATTCTGCCATATTAGATCTCCTTGAGGGCTGCTCGCGCCTCTTCACGATCATCAAAATGGATCGTTTTATCCTTTAAGATTTGGTAATCCTCATGCCCCTTACCTGCAATGAGTACAATATCCCCAGGTTTTGCATGTTGTATTGCATGTTGAATCGCTTCCCTACGATCAACGATAACTTCATAGTGAGTTCCTTCTCGAAGGCCGTCTTTAACGCCGACTTCCACATCTTTAACAATTTGTACAGGATCCTCTGTACGTGGATTATCAGATGTAACATACACAACATCACCGTATTGTGCCGCAATGCGTCCCATAATAGGACGTTTGGTTGCATCTCGGTCACCGCCACAGCCAAAGACTACAATAATACGATTTTCTTGAATAGCCTTTGCTGTTTGTAAAATATTTTCTAACCCATCTGGTGTATGTGCATAGTCTACAACAACAGCAAATGGTTGACCTTCTTCAATCAATTCAAAACGACCAGGTACAGCACTAAATGTTTTCAACGCTTTATCGATGTCTTCCATGGAAATACCTTCTAATAGGCAGGCACCAATAGCTGCTAATGTATTATACACATTAAACAAGCCAGTCGTATTCATTGCAACTGTATAGTCATGACCATCATAAGATACCGTGTAACGGCTAGACTTTGGCGTCATATCAACGTCATGAGCATTCAATGTGCCGCTACCATCGATACTATAGGTAATGATAGGGGCTGTAGTTTTTTCAACAACCCGATGCCCATAGGCATCATCGATATTGATAACAGCACCTTTACCAGATTTTATTTGGTTTGGCTTGCTAACTTGTTCAAATAGTTTACATTTAGCTGCCAAGTAATTCTCAAATGTTTTGTGAAAGTCTAAATGATCTTGTGTAAGATTTGTGAATACAGCCGTATCATACTCAACACCAGATACGCGTCCTAAAGCCAACGCATGAGAAGATACTTCCATTACACAATGTGTAACACCCTCTTCTACCATTTGATGCAAAATATGCTGTAAATCTACTACGTCAGGGGTCGTGTTATGAATCGGATAAGATGTATCGCCAATCATGATATGAACCGTACCAATCACACCGACCTTATGACCTTGAGCTTTCAAAATATGACGAATCATATGAGTTGTAGTCGTTTTACCATTAGTACCAGTAACACCAATCATGCGCATGGAATTGGCTGGATAATCAAAAAAGTATGGCACACAGGACATCATAGCCGCACGTGTATCTTCAACAGTGATAACACAAACATCACTACTTACCTCAACAGGTTTAGATACTAATACAGCTACTGCCCCAGACTCAACAGCTTTATTAACATAGTCATGTCCATCGACAGTGGCACCATCTAAAGCAATAAATAAACTACCTGCTTTTACAGCACGAGAATCAGCGGTTACATCTAAAATTTCAACAGCTGTATTACCTTCTACATGCGGTGCATGTAAGGTTTTTACTATATCTTGTAATTGTTTCATATACAATCTCCTTTACACGCAAAGGAAAGCAGCCCAATACGAGCTGCTTCGCCTGCTAGTCTATAATTTGCTGTTTCTCTTGTACATTACGTTCAGTAACAGCGCTTTTTGTGCTATAAACAAAAGAATCAGGCAAAACCATTCCTAGTTGTTCTTCTGCGATTTGTTGGATACGTACAGGAGACTTCAAGGAAGCCACTTCAACGTCCAATGCATCGTTATCTTTTGTTAATTGTACTACAGCTTGCTGTGTTTTAACTACCTCATAGCCCAACTTTGTACTGTATGCATTCATAACCATCATAATAAGTAAGCATGCAACTAATGCAGCAATACCATATACAACTTGCCACATCATAGGGCTTAAATCTAAAGCTACGTTTGCACTACGTCTTCTCCCTTGTGCAATGACCAACATATCACCTTTTACTTGGCCCACAACAGCCTTTCTCGCTAACATAACACTTAACCCCTTCCAAATCTACAACTTTACTGCTACGCGCAATTTAGCGCTTCTAGCTCTCGGATTAACTTCAATCTCCCCTATACTTGGCTCTATAGCCTTATTCTTTGCCTTTACAACTGCCTTGTGATTACAAACACACACAGGCAATTGTGGAGGACATATACATGCAGTACTTAACTCTTTAAAAGTTTGCTTTGTAATTCGATCTTCCAAGGAGTGGAATGTAATAACTCCAATCTTTCCCTTTGGTTTTAACATCGATACAGCATCTACAAAACTATCATGCAAAATTGCTAATTCTCTATTTACTTCAATACGTATGGCCTGAAACGTCCGTTTTGCCGGATGAGGTCCATCTTGTCGCGCCTTTGCAGGTATTGCATTCTTAATAATTCTAACTAACTCGCCAGTAGTAGTAATTCTTTTTTCTTGACGTGCTTCAACAATAAACTCGACAATTCGTTTAGCCCATCGTTCTTCCCCATAATCGCGGATAATTTGCAGTAATTGTTCACTGTCATATTCATTGACAATTTCCTCTGCCGTGAGAGGTGCATCTTTATCCATTCGCATATCAAGAGGTCCATCATTCATATATGAAAAACCTCGTTCAGGAGTATCTAGTTGATAGCTGGATACACCAAGATCAAATATAAAACCATCAACTTCATAAACACCCGCATTTTGGAGAGCTTCTTTTAAGTTAGAAAAGTTTGTAGGTATCGTTAACACCTGACATTTCAAATCAGATAAACGCTGTCGAGCTACACTCAAAGCATCTTCATCTTGATCTAAACCTATAATCATGCCTTCTGGATCTAGCATCTCGCCCACTGCATGAGCATGTCCTGCCCCACCAAGGGTACAGTCCACATAAATGCCTTTTGGATTAGTTACGACGGAGTCCACCGTTTCACGTAAGAGTACGCTAGTATGATTAAATTCCATCATAGCCTCCTATAACATAATCCCTTCAAGCCCTTCGACTAATTCTTCCATACTCTCAGCCACTTGCTCATCATAGAAATCGTATTTTTCACGGCTCCAAATTTCAACGTGGTCTCCAGCACCTACAATAACAGCCTGTTTATCAAGGCTTGCATATTCACGTAATGGTACAGGAATGAGGACACGACCTTGTTTATCATATTCAAGTTCAGCGGCACTACCAAAAACAAAACGTTTTAAAGCACGCACGCTAGCTTTAGTGGAGGATTGTGATTGTAAAGCTGTAGAAATTTTTTTCCATGCCTCTTCGGTGTAAATAGCCAAGCAGTTATCTAGGCCTTTTGTAACGATGCACAAATCGCCTAGTTGTTCACGTATTTTAGCAGGTATAATCATCCGCCCTTTTGTATCAATGGTGTGATTATATTCGCCCATGAACATATGTATCACCGCCCTTTACTATTTCTTATCCACCACTATATGGTAAATTCTACCACAATTCCCCACCTTTCACAACAAAAAATCTATTTTTATCCCACTTTTTTATATTTTTCTTGTTTAATCTCTATTTTTCTCCTCTTTTCTACAATACATATGTTCGATTAAATATTCAAAAATAAATAATTTAAACCACTCTCCACCACAATTGCGTAATACCAATCCTTAAATGGACATAAACCCCACTTTTAGATGTATTATGTTTAGGAACTCAATGTATTATGTTTAGTAACGCATAAACGTTAAATATATTTAGGTCTATATTAAAAAAGCAAAAAAACCTCATCAATGTACAACACATACATTGATGAGGTTTTCCTCTATTTATATGATTTTAATTATAGTATTAGAATTTAGATTCGATAGCCGCTTGAAGATCGCCTTTAGGCAAGAAACCAATTTTACGGTCTACTACTTCACCATCTTTTAGAATAACGAATGTAGGCAATACTTCAACTTGTAAGTTACGTGCTAATTCTGGTTCTTCATCAGCGTTTACTTTTACAAAGTTAGCTTTACCTTCAAGCTCACCTGCAATTTCTTCAATGATTGGCATCATACGTACGCAATAACCGCACCATGGAGCCCAGAAGTCAACAACAGTAACACCACCTTGGTTTACTAAATCTTGATATTCAGCAGTTTTTAAATCTTTTAATTCGCTCATTGTACCCTCCTACGGTAATTGAACTAATACACATTCTTGAATGACATGCAGATCTAAAGCATGTGCTTTTTCAACAACAGATGGTTTATCCGCCCCCGGTTGCAACCACACAACAGAAATGCCAAGTTCTTTGCATTCATCAAGTGCAGCTAACCCCGCTGCTTCTGGTACAACAAAATCTACCACAGCAGGCACAACGGGAAGTGCAGAAAGACTAGAGTAACAAGTGTCTCCATCTATTTCTGCAATATTAGGATTGACTGGATATACTTCATATCCGTGATCTTTAAGACATTTATAAATCTTATAACCGAACTTCTCGGTTTTATGGGTAGCTCCAATAACGGCCCATACTTTTTGATCTAAAGCTTGTTGAATTGTCATTTCGACCACCTCTTATATACTATTATAAATAAATATCGAATATTGTCAATATATTATATCGAATTATATAGTTAAAGAATTATTCTCTTTTAGCAAACATCCTATAACATAAATCAATACTATTTTATTACTCTATTCTTTAATTTGTATCTCAATCGTTTTCTGACTAAGACTAGGTACATTTAAATCAATCTCAATTAATTCAGATAAACTGATTTCTCTACGACTTAATGTATGAGCTTCAACTAAGCCCCCTACAATAGCCAGCTCACCTAAAATCCTATTAGGAGACCATTGATTTTCACGTAATTCACGAATAGTAATACTCTTTTGTCGCTTAGATAATCTATGCCCTTCAGAATCAATTAATAATGGAGCATGCCCATAAGAAGGTAGTTGTATATTTTTAGATTTGAAACTGGTTTGTAATGTTCTATATAAATATATTTGCTGCCCTGTAGTCTCTAGTAAATCGTCTCCACGAATGACCTCCGTTATCCCCATAGCAATATCATCCAGTACAACAGCTAAATTATAGGCATACATACCGTCACCACGACGCAATACATAATCATCTAATTCACCTTCCAAATGAATATGTTGAAAGCCTTGCCAACAATCTACGAAATCTATATCACAGGAATTAACGGCTAAACGCAAAGATGGCTCCTTAGACATCATAAACTCTTTTATCAATTTATCCTCTAGATGACGGCAACGGCCATCATATCGATGTACTACCTCTCCTACATGGGGCGCCGAAGCAATAGAATGCAGTCTCGTGCGATTACAAAAGCAAGGATAAATTAGTTTTTCTGATGCAAGATGTTCTAATATATCTCCATAAAATGCTTGTCGTTCACTTTGCCAATATGTTGATTCTGAGCCACCAACGCGAGGTCCTTCATCCCATTCAAATCCTAGCCACTCTAAATCATCTAATAGAGCTTCCCCTAACTCACGTTTAGAGCGTTGGATGTCTATATCCTCCATTCGCACAACATACTGCCCTTTTTGTTGCTTCGTAGAAATATAAGATAAGAGGGCTATCCATACATTTCCGAGATGGATATATCCTGTGGGGCTTGGAGCAAATCGACCTTTCATGATGCCCTCCTACAGTACAAAACAAGTGGCATATCCCGTAAACTTACACAGAATATGCCACTATACATGATATAAAACGATTATCCTAGAGAAATAATGTTATCGAATACCTTACCAGCGTCTTTAATTTTTTGTTCGTTCCCCATTGTACAAATATGATTGTCCTTCAACACTGGTTCAACCACATCTGCTAAAGCAACGATATCCTCTGGCTTACAAGCGATAACTTGTTTACGAAACTCTACCTTATCCTCTAGTTTAGCACCGCTAAAATACATCCCCATCGCACGTGGACCACGCAACGCAGGAGTCATAGGCAAGTCCAAGGAGCTCATAGTACCGATAATATATTTACGCATCTCACGATCAGTCAACGTAAACTCACGAAGGTATTGAGGTAATTCTTTATATACATTTAATGTTTCTACCAAGTTTGGATCGCGATAGCTACAGAAAATCATATTACCATCGTCATAGAAGTTTGCGAAGGCACCGTAAGCACCGCCTTGTACACGAATACGAATCCAAAGATACTCATAACGTAAAATCGTTTCCAATACACTCATTGGGCCTACGTGTTTATACCCATGGTCTATAAAGTTACCACCTTGAGCTACGTATTGAACTTTACCAGCTGTAACGATACCATCATTACCAGACAAACGCGTAATTTTTAATGTATCATTACTTAAGTCAGTAGTATCCCAGGTTTCAATCAATGGTTTCATAAGATGTTCAAAGGCTTCTAATTCGCCTTCTTCACCAACGAACATGATATCCACATTATTAGCACGAAAAATCTTACGAGCCACATCAGCTAATTTTTCAGGCAATAATGGTAATGCCGCAGGATTAGAAGCCAATTCGCTAATCTTTTGATAGTAACCAAAGTTACCATTATCTCTAAATTTACCAACTGCAGATACTTGTGCCATAACACGTTGACTTACAATGGAGTTGCCACGACGAAACGCTTCATTATCCCAAATAGCTTTGCTTTCTTGAACAAGTTCGGTCAAGCGTCTATGGTCACTATAATCTGCTTTTTGTACTACTTCGTTAATCAAACGGCATAAGTCAGGTAATTTAGAATGCAAGGATTTAGCTCGAACAATCATGAGAGGCGTAAATTCATCACGCTTACCATCTTTGCTAATAGCCGTAATATCTGAGCTTAAACCACCAAGATTCATATTGATATCTTTCGCCAATGCTTCATAGCCACGTTCAGATGTGTTGATACGACCGATAATATCACTTAGAATATCGGCATAGAACAACTCATCTTCTGTAAGACAACTTAAATTAAAGTAAAGACCCACATAGTTGATGCCTTTTGTGAAAGTAGGCACAAAATGTACTGTAGTATTGCCAATTTTACTTTCACGACGTTCTACTTCTTCAATATTAGGATTTAAATCTGATAATTCAAGCAATGGAATCGACGCTAATGCTTCGTCGCTATCTGGAGCTTCTTGACGAAGTTTAAGTCGTTTTGTTTGCTCTACAATCGCTTCGATTTCTTCTGGGGTCATCTTAGCTTTTACAGAAGCTAAATATTCTTTAACCTCTGCATCCTTGCGCTCTTGAAGACCACGTTCAGGATAAATAGAAACAAGCACTTTATGATTGTTATTTAAGATAGATTGACGAATTAAATCTTCAAAGTACGTACCAGATAAGCCCTTGCGAATATTCACTAATGCTTCTTCGTAGTGTAATAGTTCAAGTGGGTCATTGTCATATAGCCAATTATCCATCATACGGATAACATAAGCAAGACCAATTGGGCGACCACCAAAATCGCTTTCACGAAGAGCAAACTCAATGCTATTCAAGGAAGCTTCTAATAATTCTTTATCTAAACCGTTATCACAAAGTTCTTGCAATGTAGATTCCACAATACGCTGCAAGTCAGCTTGTTTATCGAGATTAGAACCAGTTGCTTGCACGGTCCACAAAGGTTGACGAATGCTATCAAGATAATAACCACTCACATCAGAGCCGATACCGGCTTTCACCAAAGCCTGTTTAAGAGGAGCCGCAGGAGATGTCAACAATGCATGTGTTAATACCTCAAAAGCCAAGCTATGCTCAGGAGTTACATCATGTAACACATAGGCAAAGGAATGTAAAGTTCGGTTGTCTGTTGGCTCTTCAGAACCTACACTATATGGATAACTTACCACTTTACCTTCCGTAAATGGCGTTTGTATACCAACCTCTGTATTAACCTCAATAGCATCAAAATGACTTAAGTACTCATCATTCAAAAATGCCAATTGCTCTTCAATATTCATATCACCATAAAGGAAGATATAACTATTGGACGGATGATAATGAACTCGATAGAACTCTTGGAACTCTTCATAAGTTAAGTCTGTAATATGGTCAGGATCTCCACCAGAATCAACACCATAAGTGGTATCTGGGAAAAGTTCACGCATCATTTGGCGTTCTAGAACGGAATCCGGAGAGGAATAAACCCCCTTCATCTCATTAAATACAACACCTTTATAGGTAAGTTCATCGTCCGCACTATCTAATTCATAATGCCAACCTTCTTGCATTACGATTTCTGCATCTTCACGAACGCGTGGATACAATACAGCATCAAGATATACGTCCATCAAGTTGTGGAAATCTTTATCATTCTTGCTGGCTACAGGATACATTGTTTTATCAGGGTAAGTCATAGCGTTTAAGAACGTGTTCAAAGATCCCTTAACAAGCTCAACAAATGGCTCTTTTAAAGGAAACTTACGAGAACCACATAAAACGGAATGTTCCATAATATGTGCAACACCAGTACTATTATGTGGTGTTGTTCTAAAAGCGATATTGAATACTTTATTAGAATCTGGTGAATCAATATAAATTAAACGAGCACCAGACTTTTCATGTTTCATTTCATAAGCGGTACCATTGATCTCATCAATGCGCTCAATGCGGTCAAGGCGAAAGCCAGAATAAACCTTATTTATTTCCATGCTGTCCCTTCTTTCTATACTAATATAATGATTTCTCTCTGAATAATTTATTATATCATATCGATGACTCTATATATAGATGTTAAGAATAATTATCGAATTATAAAACCCCATAGGCAAGTATTCCCATGGGGTTCATATTATTTATTATGTTGCATCTGCCACTTTTGATTGCGACGCAAGGTTAATAAGCCTTCTAACACGGCTTCGAATTGTATAAAACTCAATGTATATGGTTGATACATATCTGGTACAACCTTGTAAGTAATAGTAACCTCAGACTTATCGTAATCATAGAAGATACCATGTAAATTACTCATTGTTGTGTAACCAGTTTGAGCTTGTTCCAATGTTGGAATAGGCTGATTTTTTAGATTTCCTAGTAGATCGCTAATGAAACCTTCCTTACGACCTTGGTCATTGAGCATTTCATCCATAAAACTACGTAGACTATCCATGCAATGATTAACCTCGTTGATCTAACAATAAGCCATTATGAATTACACGAACAGCATCTTTTACGCGATCTTCAGCAACAAGACAAGAAATACTAATTTCAGAAGTAGAAATGATTTCAATATTGATACCTTCTTGGCTCAAAATATCAAACATTTGCGCAGCTACACCAGGCTGTCCTAACATACCTGCACCAATAATGGAAACTTTAGCCATTTTTTCATCAATATTAACAGCTTCAATATCTACTGCTTTTTGTAATTCTTCTAATACTTCTCGAGCTAATACCACATCATCCATAGCTACTGTAAAGATAAGATCAGTTTTTGGTTCTCCTACGGAACGGATAGATTGAACAATCATATCTACGTCAACGTTTCTAGCAGCTAATGCTTTGAATACAGTCGCTGCAACGCCTGGTTTATTTTCAACGCCTACAAGGGCTACTTTTGCTGTATTTGTATCATCAGCTACGCCAGTAATTACGTGTTTATTTGCTTCCACAGTATAATCCTCCCGAATAATAGTACCTGGTTTATCACTAAATGTAGAACGTACATGAATAGGTACACCATAACGGAAACCCATTTCTACGGCACGTGGTTGCATTACACCTGCACCAAGGCGTGCCATTTCAAGCATTTCGCCATACGTTACTTCTTCTAATTTGAAAGCTTCCTTCGCCACGCGAGGATCTGTAGAATATACGCCGTCTACATCCGTAAAAATCTCACATACATCAGCTTTCATAGCACCTGCCAATGCAACAGCTGTTGTATCAGAGCCACCACGGCCTAATGTCACCATATCACCATATTCAGTTATACCTTGGAAACCAGCAACTACTACAATTTTACCTTCATCCAAAGCTTCAAACACACGATTAGGATCAACGCCCAAAATACGGCCTTTATTAAATGTATCACTACTTGTAATACCTGCTTGATCACCTGTTAAGGATATAGATTCCTGACCACGTTCGTTAAAAGCCATTGCCATCAATGCAATCGTCACTTGTTCACCTGTAGATAACAAGCGGTCCATTTCACGACCATACGGTTTGCATGTAACTTGTTTAGCTAAGGCCACCAAGTCATCAGTTGTATCACCCATAGCGGATACAACAAGAACGATTTTATCGTCAGCTTGCTTCTCACGAAGAACGCGATCAACAATATTAAATATTTTTTCTGGTGTAGCTACGGAACTACCACCAAATTTTTTAACGATTAAGGCCACAATAATCCCTCATTTAACTATGTTTACTAAATATCAATATGCATATACTTTACCACAAACAAATAGCACTGTAAAGGGATGTACAGCAATTAATCCACTGGAGTGATACAAAACTCCTTTTTATGCGGACATCAAAAATTAAATAATATGTCTATAATATTATGAATATGCATTTTACAATCCTAACATGTATTAGCCATAATGCCATTAAATATCTACTATTGAAAGTTTAACTTTGCCTCATTATTAAGCTATGTGAACACATAGATATACAAAAAGACCAGCCCTAGGGCTGGTCTTTATTAGTTGTTTTAGTTAATTAAGCAACTACGATATCTTTTTCGGATTCCCACAAGCCATGGATATTGCAGTAGGAAACAGCAATCAATTTACCGGATTTTTTCAAAGCTACTGCTAAAGTACCTTCAGAAACTGCTGCTACAGGGCCTTCGTTTGCAGTTACACCGTCACCATGAACGTTGAACTCGATAGCGCCAACTTCGAATGGTAATTGAGTGCCTTCAGCTACGAAGTACAATTTAATCCAATCAATGTGATGTTCTACAGTGTTTGGATGTGCAATGTCTTTACCTACGGATAAAGTAACGTGGAATGTTTCACCTGCTTTTACAGTGTCAACTGTTTCGATAACAGGAACGTGTTTTTCAGTAGCGAAATCGCCAGATTTAATGTAATCATGTACAGCCATAGTTAACCTCCTGGTTAGTCTTATATACATACTTAATGTCAAGAATATTGAGCACCTCTGTGCTTATGACTATATTATACATTTTCGATATAGTTTTAGCAAGTTCTTTTTCGATTTTTTTCGATTTTTTTAAATTAAATCAAAATTCTATTCCTTTAGCAGCTTTTATGCCCTTTTCATAAGCATGCTTTACTACCTTCATTTCTGTTACAGTATCCGCCATATCAATGATTTCAGGTTTAGCATAACGCCCTGTCAAAACAACATGAAGTCTTTTTGGCTTATTGTTAAGCATTTCCACTACAGAATGCACATCGATAAGCTCATAATTAATGGCATTATTTATTTCATCCATAACAATTAGATCCCATTTATCGGAGTTTACTTCCTCTACTAATGTACGCCAAGCGGCTTGTGCTGCTTCTTTGTGGCGAGCAAGCTCAGCTTCCCCTACTTCATCCCGTTTATAGTAAATAAAGCCTTTTCCCATAGAGCGAATTTCAACTTGATCACCTAGTTTAGCGAGACCTGACAATTCACCATAGCCATTGCCGCTCTTAATAAATTGTAATATAAGAACCTTGAAACCTTGTCCGACAGCACGTAAAACAACGCCTAATGCAGCTGTTGTTTTACCTTTACCATTCCCTGTATTAACTAGAATTAACCCACGTTCTTCCATAATAGCTCCTTTAATACGAACTGTCCCGCAGAATGTAATTGTGATAACACTTAGTCATATAAACCTATTAAATACATTTATACATCTATTACTTTTGGGCTTTATAAACAGCACATGTATCAACAAAATGTTGTGCCCCTTCATCAGAGCCAGCAAAGTTCAAATGTAAGTAAGAAGCTAATACATTTTTTGTTGCATAGCCGCCGTCATACGATTGAGGTTTACGGCCTCCTTCTAAATGAAAAGCCCATGGGAAGTCATCTATAGTTGGCTCCATTGTAGAGAAATGGAACTCATGACCACGTATAGCTGTATTCATAGCACCTAGCAAAGTATCTCTCTTTGCAGTTGCTGTAACATAGCCCACCTTTTGAAGCTTTTGTTGCATCACACAATTGGCAGGTACAATACCTACAGTTTTATATACAGAACCTTCAAAGTCATGAATGCTTTCACAAAGATACATAAGGCCACC
The DNA here is from genome assembly GCF_003603295.1 of Veillonella sp. AF13-2. Lineage (NCBI taxonomy): Bacteria > Bacillati > Bacillota > Negativicutes > Veillonellales > Veillonellaceae > Veillonella > Veillonella sp. AF13-2. The sequence continues at coordinate 280,649 of NZ_QTMT01000001.1, read as the reverse complement.
ACATTCGGCATAAATAGGCATACCTTGTGCATTAGCTTGGCGGATAGATTCCTTTATAGACTCATTGCTAGATAACTGGAATAAAAACATTTCTGGGAAGCCACCACCGAATACAAGTCCGTCTACATCAGGAATTACCAAATCATTAAGCGGACTAAAATAAACAAGCTCAGCCCCTTTTTCCTCTAACGCAGCAAGACTAGCAGGATAATAAAAAGAGAATGCCTCATCATAAGCTACACCGATTTTCACACGTTTTTCAATGGTTTTAACATCTATAGCATCTGGTAGTTCGATAGTTGGTGCATTAGTAGCAATTTCCAATAGTGCATCGAGGTTTACCATCTTCTCGACAGCTTCTCGAATCGTATTAATCGCCTCTGTTGGATCGATTTCAGTAACTGGTGTAAGTCCTAAATGACGCTCTGGTGAATGCATACGATCATCACGGTAAATAGCACCAATAACGGGTACGCCAATTTTATCCATTCCTTCACGAACCATACGCTCATGATTAGCAGAGCCTAAGCGGTTTAAGATGACACCACCAAAATTTACCTCTGGGTCATAATCACGGAAACCCTTAGCAATAGCAGCCGCACTTTCACCCATAGCCTTACAATCAATAACAAGCACCACCGGTGCATTTAACTGTTTAGCAATTTGAGCCGTAGAACTAACGCCTTCTCGACCACCATCATAAAGGCCCATAACACCTTCAATGATAGCAAGGTCCACATCATGTGCCATGGTAGCAAAGAAAGGAGTCAACTTGTGAGGTGGCACGAGCCACGTATCTAAATTATAGCTGTCACGGCCGGATGCAATTTTATGAAAGCCCGGATCAATATAATCCGGGCCCACTTTAAAAGATTGCACCGTACGTCCACCATTTGCATAAGCGGCCAATAAGCCCGCTACGATAGTTGTTTTACCAACACCAGAATTAGTGCCAGCAATGACAACACGTGGAATCTGTACTGTGTTCATAGATATTACCTCGTAATACGATGTGTTTGTTAACGATCCTTGCGTTTTGCAAGAATTGTAGATAAGTAGTTGAGTTTAGTATCTTCTGGCATATTATCTAAGCCTATAAATACTTGCTCATCAGGCAAGCCTACACGGCTAATCATAACCGCATCATCTGCCATATTATGTTTAATCAAGGTTTCTTGTACTTCATCAAAGTTTTTATATACCTTCATGATAACTGCATCATCTGCAACAGCTAATACAGCATCGATTTTTTCTTTAGGCGCTGTAGCTGGAACGATGGCCAATACCTCTTCCTTCTCTACAATTGGATAGCCAAGGTGAGATCCGATAGCACAGAATGCAGTAACGCCAGGAATTGTTTCAATTTCATGACCTGTATTTTCAATCAAACGATATACATACATATATGTACTGTAGAACATAGGGTCACCCAATGTTAAGAATACAACACTTTTACCTTCATCTAAGTAAGACAAGATAATGCGTTTAGCCTCTTGCCAGCCTTCCTCTTGCGTAGAATCATCCAACACCATTGGGAATACAACGGGAACGATTTCTGTATGTTCTTGTATATATGGGGATGCAATATCAAGGGCTACGGAACCATCTTTCTTTTCTGTTTTAGGTGTGATAATAATATCTGCTTCACCTACGATGCGAGCAGCTTTCACAGTCATCAATTCAGAATCGCCAGGGCCTACGCCAATACCATATAATTTACCTTTCATGGGTATCTCCTATTCTTATAGCTACACTCTATTTATAATTGCAATATCTTTTATTATAACTAATTTATGCAATATATACAAAGGCACTATTTAATATTTGGTATTGTAGGACGATGAGCACTACGTTTTCCATACAAATCATCGATACAATCTTGTAAATGCTGACGGAAGATATCTTGAATTACTTCGTACTCACCTAAACCAGCATTAATTGGTTTAACCTTATAACCTGCTTCAGCGAGTTCATTCACTATACTATCCTCTTCATCGCCAAAGAGATCATTTTGCGCATGATCACCAAGAACTAATAATAATGGATGTAAATAAATCGTATTTGGACGCTTACCATCGAGCCACTCCCAAGGCGTTGCTACGTCGGCCACATAAGGAGCATTCTCTAGCACAGCGATACGTACATTCGTAAGACCAGCACGAATTAATTTGAACTGTAAATTACCATACGAGGAGTTTCCAGAGCCAAGACCTCCATGACCAACCATTAACAAACCGTCATCCTTAGAAATATTGAGAGATTTAATGAAACGGTCAATCAAGATTTGATAATCATCTGGATGCTCTTCTTGTCCCATGTAGTATACGAGAGGCCTACCTACACGCAACACTTCGAGTTGTCCTTCACCCTCATGAGCAAGAATATTATTTTTCAATTTATCGAACTCCTCACCACCGGTGAAATGGAGTGGCTGCACATATACATGTGTATAACCTTCTTGAATCAGTTTTTCTAACGCCCCTTGTTCAGTAGGAATCTCAATACCACGATCACGTAATCGCTTAACGATGATACGAGACGAAAAAGCTAATTCCACTGTATAATCTGGATACGATTTACGAATATGTTCTACTACGGAATCGATATTATGTTCACGAGCACTGTCCACAGTGGATCCAAAAGCAACAACTAAGATAGCTTGTTTCATGAAAGTCTCCTTATATTAACTAATAATGTATCTTAATCATACCATAGACCATCCTTTAGGGGCATACCGTGGTACGTATAAAATAGAAATTATTCTTATCTTTCATGGTGAAAGTAAAAATCCTCCTCATTGGATATCCAACAAGCAGGATTTTTATTAATGTGAAGGAGTAGAGTAATGTATGTTTAATTATGTAATAGCAAATATCAAGAAATTAAACCTTGCGCTTCTAAACGAGAATTTGTCATGACAGGTTTTACGGATTCTCTAGGCATGGGCCGCTTCCGATCAGACATACGGATAGCTTGACCTAAATGTTTCAAGAACAAATCTTGTACATATGGGTTTTCCCCAAGCCCTTCATTCCAGATATCTACATTGTAGCCTTCCTCAGCGAGTAAAGCATAAATGGAATCGGAGCGTTCACCGCCAAGATAGTCCATTAAATGTGTAGAACCTATGAGTGCCAATGGTACAACTAATAAATCTTTATGCCCCATACGATCCAAGAAAGTAAGAGCTTGTTTGAAGGTAGGGAAACCATTTGTAGTAAATACTACTACGTTTGGCGCTGCTCCATACATAGCCTTTAATTGCAAAGTACTGAACTCTAATTGATTTTGACCATTCGCCATGAGTACAACAGATTTATTAAGTGCTTTTGTATTAACATGACGAACAATGCTTTCTAATGTTGCTTCATAATCATCGGCATAATTTTTTACACCTAAAGAGGTAAGCAATGGTTTACCAATATTAACCTGACTAAAACCATATTCATTGCTATGTAAAAATTTTAATGCTTGTTTGCGCATTTGTTGGTAGCACTGATCTGCCACCAATGTAATAGGTTGAATGTACACCTCATCGATACCCATACGAGCGAAATCTTGCATAGCCTCTGTGAAAGAAGAAATCTTATCCTCGTACTTCTCATTCCACTTCTCTACTAATGCATCAGATAAAAATACACGGCGTACCTCCATATCACTATACATGGAACGTACTTTTTTCTCTATACTGCCAATGGATTTCTCCACAGCATCTTGGTAAATTGATCCAAAGGATGCAATAATTATGCCTTTCATATGTGACCTCCATATTACTCATACATGAAACAATTTTCACAATTGAAAACTGTTATCAACTACTATGTATCAATAATACATGATTGAACTACGAAAGTCAATGAGAAATATTATCACTAATTGCACTGGCATCAATGTACCGCCATGAACCTTTAAATAATATTAGATATAGTACATATACATTTACATAAGGTATGAACACCCCAAATAACCAAAAAGCACTACTATAAGAATCATGTAACCGCAGAATTAGTACTTTTAATAAATATATAAAACACCAAATCAAAAAAATAGCTACAATAGATGATAAAAATATATTCTTTAATAATATTGTAGGTAAAATAGTCCCTATTGAATAAATTAATATTACAAGTAATAGAACCATGAATTGATATACTATATAATAATATATCAATTCACCTCTTGATATACGGCCCTTCCAGTTAAATAACTCAAGCGATAAGCTTTTTTTTAAAATCGGTAAGATTTTATATAAGGAAAATTCATCTAAAAATTGTTCAAACCCGCCATAGTCAATTCTTATAAAGCTAGACCCCACCTTTTCAATACAATTTGATAAGCCATAGTCATTATTATATTCATTACTAGGAAACAAAGATAATATTAATAACCCTACTACCAATATGTTTAAATTAACTGACATATTTGTAATCAAGGAATCCTCTGTATATGTTATCTCTAATATAGGTGGTAAATAATTTAAATAATTAGTGTACAACGTATATATACCGGCTACTATTACAAATCCTGAAATCCATTTTTGATTAACATCTAGAACTCGTCTAATTGCTAGTAAAGAAAAAATTACTAACGATATTACTAAATTAGTATATCCAATTAAAGACACTACACTCTCTTCATACTCTGGTAAGGAATTAAATGTTAGTCCTGGCATAGCAATATAAGAAAAATATACTAATATTATAGAAAGTAAGTAAGGAGTACGAGTAATACGCCATGATAACATTAAAGATTTAACGTTAGTTCTTAACAAAAATAACTCGTCCTTATTTGCTTTTGCGCTTATAATATCTTTCAAGATCATATTTTGTAATATCCTTCCACCCTTGATCAAATAAAATTTTATATTTTCCATTCTCCTCTTCTACAATATAATCTCTCCCATTACCTTTATTAGTCCAACTACTGCTATACTACATAAAACAAGAAAAAAGATAATGATGAACCTAATTCGACTTACAATGATATCATACATTCTCTTGTCACCAGCTGTGATCGTACCACTGCGATTACTTCGCCATAAATCATATACACAAGCGATACAAAGAATAATTATTAAAATATACTTCAAATCTATCATATAACTAGGCAACGCAATATAACCACTAAATAATGTAAGTCCGAAGAAACAATTCCCTAAGATACCAATTACAATTTTAACTATTTGCTGTCTAGCTATAATAACGTGATAATTCACCATTAATAAGCCAAAGAGGCCAATTACAGTATTCTCAAACATATCTACCCTACTAATTTAAAACTATAGTACTATAATCTATTTAATATATACATTACACTATTACTTCAAGATACACAAAATGGTGTTGAACTCAAAGGAGGACAACACCATTTTTTAATTAAGAATCATATTAAAATCTAAAAGAATACTATCCAAACTAACACTAATCCATATAAAAACATGATTGCATGAATTGTTAGAATTGAATTAATTATACTTTTCTTTTTTCTTTCATCATCACTATTTTTATATTTATATCTATGTAACCATAATATACAAAAATACATGATAACCGCTAATACCATACCTGAATAAAAATATGTATCTGATACAAAATAGTTAGCTTCATATAATTGATTTATTAAGTATCCAGCAATTAATATCACAAGCAATATAGACTCTATTAAGACTTGTGATTTATTCTTTACTTTATGCATAAGAAAAATATCATATATTAACCATATGCTGATTCCCCAAATTAATAGATTATAAATCATATATTATGTCTCACCCATAAAATTTAAAATTCTTATTAATATATGTAATATTTTTAAGCATAATAAATCTGATAAAAGGGCCTTCCATAGCCACTACAACTTCTGTAATTTTATTTTACTAAAATATTTTTTATATTTCTTATAATAGCATATTTTGATGGGACACCTATATGACTAAAGTAATAAAAATGGCGACCTGTACTTGTGCAGCGACATCAGGAACGAGGAGCAAACAAGTATAGGTCGTCATTTTTAAGGTAGTTGTAGTAATATTATTGGGCCCCATCAAAATATATTTAAAATAAAATTACTTATATATTCACATATTCATATCCTTATAACCAACAAGAATATAATTATAAAATGTACTATCATACTTTATTCATCACATTAATTTATTAATAATCTCTCAAACTCCTTATACTTCTAGGGGTATAGGGTTTATTGACACCTGTTTTCCGCTTTGTTACGATTGAAATAAGGTTATATATATGCGATGAATCCATAGTTTTCATATAATAGAACTATGTAAATGATTGCATATTAGTGTAGTTATAGTTATAGATAGGAGTATAGAAATGAAAAAACAATTAGCTTTAGCATCCGCTATTCTAGGTCTTGCAGTATCCTTTGGTGCACCAGTTGTATCTAATGCTGCATATCAATTAAATGAGGAAGTAAAAGATCCTACACCAGCATTGAAAGAAGCCGCTGCAATTGGTGTTCGTACACATAATACAGAAGCTTTACAAAACTTGCCAAACAAAGATGCTATGGTTGTTATGAGCTTTGGTACAACTTATAAAGATACTCGTGTGAAAACAATCGATGCTACTGTAGATGCTATTAAGGCAGCTCACCCAAATACTAAAGTGATAACTGCTTTCACAAGCCATATTATTCGTGATCGTATCCAACAAAAAGAAGGTATAACATACCCTACACCTGAAGAAGCTTTAGCTGAACTTAAAAAAGATGGTTACACTCGCGTTGCATTGGCATCTCTAGATGTAATTCCTGGTATGGAATATAACTACGATGCAGCAGTATATAATTTATACAAAAATGATTTCAAAAAAATGACACTCGGTACTTCTCTTATGTACTGGATGGGTCAAGAAAACCAAACTGACCAAGTTATTGAAACATTAAAAGCTGTTCAATCCCAATTCCCTAAATTAGGTAAAGAAGATGGTCTTCTTATCATGGCTCATGGTACTCCAGATCCTTCCAATGCATACTATTCTGTAATTCAAGACCGTATCCATACTCTTGGCATGAAAAATGTATTCATCTACACAGTAGAAGGTACACCAAATCTTGAACAAGTTATCCCTCAATTGAAATTACATGGTATTAAACATGTTACATTGATGCCTTTCATGATGGTTGCTGGTGACCATGCAAACAACGACATGGCTGGTAACGAACCAGATTCCCACAAATCCATTCTTGAAAAAGAAGGCTTCAAAGTTGACACTTACATCCATGGTTTAGGTGAAAACCAAAACATCCGTAACTTATTCGTTGAACGTGCTAACGAAGCTTGGGATGCATTAGAAAAATAATCAATATAACTAAGATCGTTATTGCATATATAACATTCATAGGAGTACATCATGAAAAAACTACTACTCGGTAGTATCGCTTTGGTTATGATTGTACTAGCACTAGCTGGGTGTGGTAAAACCACATCCAGCTCTTCTGCTACTACGAAGGAATTGACCTTTAATGGCCAAACCTATACTGTACCAAAGGATCCACAAAAAATTGCTGTATTATCTAATTCTGTTTTATCTATGCTTTATGCTGTCGATGGTAAGGCTATTAGCCGTGCCAATACAACGGATAAACTAGCACCAGAGTTAGAAGCTCTACCAGCTCTTGGTCAAACTGCAAATATCAACATGGAACAATTATTAGGCTTGAAGCCAGATGTAGTATTGGGTTTAGTAAATCAACATAAAAAATATGAATCTCAATTACAAGCTAATAATATTCCAACCGTACTTTTTGATTACGATGGTATTAAAGATAATGTACCAATGTTAACATTTCTTGGCGAATTAACTAATCATCAAGATAAGGCTAAGTCTGTTATTACTACCTATGAAAACAATATTACCAAGGTAAAAGATGCAGTTAAGAATCAACAACCTGCACGTGTTGCCGTGTTACGTGCCACAGGAAAGGGTGTAACTGCCGAAACTGATGAAGCAGTTACTGCATCAATGGTAAAAGAACTAGGTATGACAAATGTTGTCTCCTCTCACCTAGATGGTACAACGAAGGACAAAACGGTCCCTTACTCTCTTGAAACATTGACTGCAGATAACCCTGATATTATCTTTGTTGTTACAATGGGTAAAGAAGAAGAAATTACAAAAGCTATGAAACAAGCTATGACAGATAATCCTGCATGGGCCAATTTAAAAGCCGTACAAAATAACCGCGTAATATACTTACCATCCAAACTATTCCTATTAAACCCAGGTCTACAAACACCTGAAGCTATGGCACGATTAGTTAAAGAAGCATACGGTATTAATGTTACATTCTAATATATTACTTCATACGAAAGAGGGCATCCCCCAAATAGGGAATGCCCTCTTTTTCAATTAGTATCAAACTACTCAACTAGTCCTTTTACGCGCACATATTTTTTATTATCAAAAGTATCAAGTTGTACATCTACAGAGAATACATCTCTAAACAACTCATCCGATATAATTTTACTTGTCTCTCCTGACGTTATTAAATGACCTTCTTTTATAACAGCCATATAATGTGAATATTGAACCGCCTGTGTAAGTTCGTGAAGTACCATGAGAACGGTTAAATCTTGTTCCTTATTTAATCGTTTCAATAACTCCATAATTTCTAACTGGTGATTAATATCTAAATATGTTGTTGGTTCGTCTAATACTAATAATTTTGGTTGCTGTGCTAGCGCCATAGCAATCCAAACGCGTTGCCGTTCACCACCAGATAGGGATGGAATTAATTGTTCTCTCAAATGATTCGTTTTCGTAATATCTAACGCATAGTCAACAATCTCACGATCTTCTTTAGCCGTGTTTTTCCACCATGTTTGGTATGGATACCGTCCGCAATATACCAATTCTTCTACAGTCATATCCTTTGGCATATTCGGTACTTGTGGCAAAAATGCCATTTGTCGTGCCAGATGATTTTGAGAATATGATTGTAACGGTTTATCAAAGATGGTAATACATTCATGAGGGCTATGGATATATCCAATCATAGATCGTAAAAGCGTACTTTTACCACAACCATTAGGCCCTATTAATGTCGTAATTTTACCGATAGGAACTGATACATTAATGTCATGTAGAATATGACGATTACCAAGAGTTACGGATAACTGTTTTACATCAATAGCGGTATTCATTAGTTATCCCTCCTCAATAGATACAAGAAGAACGGCGCTCCAAAGAATGCCATAATAATACCCACTGGTACCTCTATAGGGCTCCACATAACACGTCCTATTGTATCACTGACAACAAGAACTAAGGCGCCTAATAATGCGGATCCAGGCAGTAAATATGCATAGTCGTTACCGATTATGAGACGTAACATATGGGGAATAACCAAACCTACGAATCCGATAAGCCCAGCAATACTTACAGCACCAGCCGCTAAAAGAGCAGCCACTGCGGTCATAACAAACCGTGTTTGTTCTACCTTAAGGCCTAATCCCTTTGCAGTTTCATCGCCTAAGCTTAAAATGGTAAGTCGTTTAGCTCCTAAACAGGCAAAAATAAGGCCAACTATAGCATAGGGAAACAGCACTTCTACCTGAGGCCAACTGCGTGCAGCGAGTCCTCCTACCATCCAAAGCAATGCCCCTTGTACACGATCACCAAAGAATACAAGTAGTGCTGAAATACCTGAGCCTAAAAAGGCTGCGACCGCAACACCAGCTAAGATAATACGACTAGGTCGCACTCCATTTTTCCATGCTAATGCATACACCATGAGTGCTGCAGCCATAGCACCTAAAAAGGCCACTAAAGGAACTATATGATCATACCCAGGAAATAAAATAAATATGATAACACCAGCTAGACCTGCACCAGAGGATACCCCTACAATCTGTGGGTCCGCTAGGGGATTTTTCATAACAGCTTGCAAAATTGCACCAGATACAGCGAGACATGCCCCCACTAACGCAGCTACAATATTGCGAGGCAATCGAATATTCCAAATAATTTGTGAAGATGTATCAGTTAACTCACTCGACCATAATGTATGCCAAATCTCAGTTAATGATACGGGTGTTGATCCCCAAATAAGAGATATAATCATGCTCATAATAACGGCGATGATTAAGATACAAATCACTGATACACGAAATAACTTTCGTTCATTACTAGATGCCATATGAACCCCCTCTCAAAATTAATTATATTATAAGAAATTTACTATAGTATAATTATCGTGTTTAGCTAATTTATGTTTAGCTAATTATTGTGAAAAATATATACAGTAAAACCCGAATCGCAAAACTACTAAAACACGATTCGGGTTTTGTATTATTTAGATTCTTTACCTTCTACAAAAAGCATGTCATTGCGTTTTACGTCTGTGTAAAGCAATGCATTACATACGGAAGCAGCGATTGGGCTACCACCTTTGTTGCCTTTTACAGTGATGTAAGGAACTGGGGATACTTCCATCAAATAATCTTTGGATTCTGCAGCACCTACAAAGCCTACAGGGATACCAATAATAAGAGCTGGTTTAATGCCTTCTTCAAGAGCAAGGCGCAACACTTCATACAATGCAGTTGGTGCATTACCGATAGCAACGATTTGTCCTTCTAGTTGTTTACCAAAGGTACGCATAGCCGCAATGGAACGAGTTACACCTAATTCTTTAGCCATTTTAGCTACATTTTCGTCTTTAATTAAGCAGTGCACTTCATTGCCGCGAATTTTAAGAGCTGGCTTAGAAATACCTGTGCGAACCATTTCTACATCTGTATAAATGTCTGCACCATTATCCAATGCTTCAATACCTTTTTGAACAGCATCAGGGCTCATTTTTACGAGTTGAGCATATTCGACATCACCAGACGCATGTACTGTACGAGATACTACGCGCACTTCATCATCTGTTAAGCCTAAATCCTTTACATAATCATAAATGATTTCCATGCTTTTATCTTCAATAGCTTTAGGATTTTTAACGTAATCCATTCGTGTCCTCCCATAATTTAAAGAATTCATCATTTGATGATACCACGTGACTTTCAAGTTTAACACGCGGACGATCGATAACAATAACATGGATACCAAGATCCATAGCAGCTTGTAATTTTGTATCTGCACCACCTACAAGACCAGAGTTTTTCATAACTACAACACTAGCCTTTGTATCGTGGAACATGATGCGGTTCATATCATAAGAAAATGGACCTTGGACAGCAACAATGCGCTTAGGGCTCACGTTGAGGTCTTCCATCATTTGTAACACCTCTGCGGTCGGCAAAATACGTGTCCATACTTCACAATCTTGTAAAGCCTCAGATTTAGCAAAGATGTGCATTGTCTTACTACCTGTGGTCAAATACACATGTTTGTTATTTTCCTTTGCCAATTTGCCAGCTAAATTAGCTGCTTCTACCTCATCAACTACAATATGCAATTTATCATAGTCTGGTAATGGTACCTCTTTGCGTTCAAAACGAACAAAAGGAATACCTTCAGCTTTTGCTGCATCTTGAGCCGTAGCTGTAACAATAGCAGCATACGGATGACTTGCATCGATTAATAAACGTACATTATGTTTCTTAATCAAATCCTGCATAGCCTCTTGGTCAAGACGGCCCGTATGAACAGTAATTCCCTTATGGGCGGCAAGCTCTGCCCCATACTGACTCACAACAGTAACGAGAACCTCTTCACCTGTCCGTTCTTGAATATCTACCGCTAAGGTACGACCATCTAAGGTACCGGCGATGACCCAAATCATAATTTGTAGCCTCGAGGTGTAATCATGCGGCCATTTTCAACATAGGTTTGGCTATTACCGATAATAACAAGTGTTTGCATATCCACTTCTTCTTTTGTAAAGTTTTCAAGGTCAGAAATTACCATATGTTGACCTGGGCGTCCTGCTTTTTGCACGATGCCAACAGGTGTTTTTGGGTCACGGTATTTAAGAACGATTTCACGAACTTCATCTAAGTGAGTAACACGTTTTTTACTGCGCGGATTGTACAAGGAGATAACCATGTCACCTTGTGCACAAAGATCAGCGCGTTTTTTAATTAAATCCCATGGAGTCATCAAGTCACTGAGAGAAATAACCGCAAAGTCATGCATCAAAGGTGCACCCAATACAGATGCTGCTACATTTACAGCACTAAGGCCAGGTACGATATCTACGGAAGGGCGTTTTTCTGCTGGTACCTTATTAGCAAGTTCCAACACAAGACCTGCCATACCGTACACGCCAGAGTCACCAGAGGATACTACAACTACTTGATGGCCTTCTACCGCTAAATCAACGGCTTGTTGGCAACGATCGACTTCTTGCATCATGGCAGTACCTACAGTTTCTTTACCTTCAATGAGGTCTTTGATCAAGTCAAGATAAGTCAAATAACCTACTACGCGGTCAGCTGCTAAGATGGCTTCGCGTGCTTGCGGTGTCATAAACTCTTCATCGCCAGGGCCTATGCCGATTACTTTGATGTTACCTGTGCAATGGCTACCGTTGTTTTGGGATAAATTGTTTTGTGCTGTATTAATGTTCGGCTCTTGGCCGCTAGTAATGCTGTTGTCTCGCATACGTTTCCTACTCCTATAGTTCCTTTTACAAAATTAGATTCTTTTAATTTTTCTTCTTCAATAAGTGGTGCCATCTCGTCCTGTGTATAGAACACGATAGGCCACCCCATAATTTCCATAGCCTCCAAGAGGCCTACTTCATCTTGTTTAACAATTACCGATGTTGCCGTTACAAGGCTTTTAGGTGAAAGTTTATGCGCTGCTAGTGATTGTTGTATGGCGTCAAGAATCAATTCCTTTGGCGTATCTCGGCGACAGCCAATGCCCATCGTATACGTACGAGGACGCAAAATCAATTGGTGACCATACTCAACAATTACTTTATCTGTAATTACAACTCGAGATGAGCCCTCTTCTGAGCTTTCATTCTTACATGGCATAGAATCAAGTTGCTCCAACGAGACAACATGAACCTTACCATGTTCACCAATATGATCTTTCGCAGATTCTTTTAAATGCTCTGCATTAGATAAGCTCTCATCAATGTAATAATCAACCCGCTCGCCCCCAACAATGGCAGAGTTCACATTGATTAAGGTTTGAAAATCATCTACCAACAGATGCTCGTGGCGCGCCAACACGTCAGGCGCTGGCAATCCGTTTACATCCGTTGCAGTCGTAATCACAGGGTCCGCATCAATGGCCAGCGAAATGGACTGCGTCCATTCGTTGGCGCCCCCAAGGTGACCAGATAATAAGCTAATCACATGGTGTCCTACTTCGTCCATTACAACTACCGCAGGATCCTTGGATTTGTGTTCAATATATGGCGCAATCATGCGCACTACGATACCAAGTGCCATAATGCATAATACTTGGTCGTAATCCTTAAAAATCTGACCAATATGGTTTTTGAGAGAATCAAAATAGATGGCCTCACCACCAGAAGGACGGTTTTCCTTTTCAAAACAATCCGCATGAGGTGCCACCAAAGACTTAATGCGTTGACCTAGCTTTGCACCTCGTTCAGATACAGAAAGAATAGCCGTTCTATTCTTCTTGGCTCCCGTCGTGGGTACAACCGTTTCTAGTTTTTTCATCTTACTAGTCCTTAGCACTGCGGTACATGTGAGCAAAGCCTTTATCATAGAGTTTAGATAATTCGTATTCACTATCTAACACATGACTTACTACAATCATAGCTTGGCGCAATACGCCTTCTTTAGCTACAATATCCGCAATGGTTTCCAATGTGCCACGAATAATGCGTTGGTCTGGCCAAGAAGCTTTTACCACGATAGCCACTGGAGTTGTTTTGTCATAACCACCCTCGATGAGTTCAGCTACAACCTTATCTAACATTTGAACGCTAAGGAAAATACACATTGTCGCTTCATGAGATGCTAACATGCGCAATTTTTCCTTTGGAGGCATCGGCGTACGGCCTTCCATACGCGTAATAATAACTGTTTGAGATACATTTGGCAATGTATATTCTTGTTTCAAAGCCGCTGCTGTAGCAAGGAAAGAGCTTACACCAGGCACTACTTCATAAGAAATACCCATGCCAGCCAATGCATCCATTTGCTCTTGAATAGCACCGTAAATAGCAGGGTCACCTGTGTGAAGGCGAACTACGCTTTTACCAGCCTCAACGGCAGCTTTCATAACAGCCAAAACCTCATCAAGGTTCATCGTAGCACTGTTATGAATTTCACAGCCTGGTTTACAAGCCTCTAAAATGGCAGGGTTTACCAAAGAACCCGCGTAAATTACAACATCTGCCTCTTGCACTAAACGATATCCTTTGCGAGTAATTAACTCAGGATCTCCAGGGCCTGCGCCTACGATATGTACGTCAACCATATTACTCTCCTTCTGCGATACGCGTTGCAGATACAATGAAAATTGGACTCAATGGGTCTAACAAATGATAGGGACCAGCCTTGCGGTAACGGCTGATGGACATTTGGTAACCTTCATACGTGAAAGGACGACCTTTCAACTCTTTCAAGATTATATAACCAGTCTCCATCGTTACAGCAGTTACTACTAGACGGCCGCCTACTTTTAAAAGACGTTGCGCTTCGTCCATGATGCCTGTCATACCACCAGCGCTACCTCCGATGATAACCGCATCAAGCTCAGGCAATTCTTCCATGCCTTCAGGAGCTTTGGATTTGATTACGGTCATATTATTTACATTGAATTTCTTTATATTCTCATTGATAAGGTCGATGCCTTTATCAAAGCGCTCAATTGCATATACATGCCCTTTAGGAGCTGCCAAGGCTGCTTCAATAGAAATAGAGCCCGTACCAGCACCTACGTCAAGGACGATGCTATCCTCCTCGATGCGCGCCTCATTCATAACGGCTTTGCGAATTTCGCACTTCGTCATCGGCACATCGCCGCGGATAAACTCCTCATCAGGAATTCCGAAAAAATGTCTCATCCTAGTACCACCATTACAGAATGACCAAAGCCTTCGAGCTCAGTTAACACCTCTAGCGTAGAGTCTACGATTTTTTCATCATCATAACTCAAGCGCTCAAGGGCTGCCGCTCTCGTTTCTTTTGGCCAACCTGCATCTATTAAAATACGCGCAATATGCGCTGGATTATATTCAGGATCCGTTAAGAATCCCATCTTTTTACCTGCTTCATATACGAGTTTTTCTGGTGCCGGTTGGCGCCCATGAAAGCTCATCAAGTCTGCATCATGCCATACCTCATTAAGACGGGCAAAGGCAAAGGTCATAGAACTAATACCTGGTACCACCTCAATAGGATTAGCAGGAAATTTTTTCTTTAAATATGGCAATAAGCTATAATAGCCTGTATCGCCACTAACCATAACTACAACGTCATGGTCGTTGAGCTCATGCTCAATTTGCTCCGCTAATACGCTGAGCTTACCCGTTACAAAATATGTAATTTGGCCAGGCTCTTGAAAGTCCTCTAAAGAACGTTCACTGCCTACCAATACTGTAGCATGTTTAATTAAATTAAGGCCTCTAGGCACCACATAATCAGGATTACCCGGACCAATGCCTACGATATACAAGGTATGTGCCAATGTTCAAGTTCTCCTATCTCTTTTGCATGCTTATCCATTGCCAAGATTTCACCTTTTAAGGTCGTAATAATGATGCCCACCTCTGCTTCGTTAGCAATATAGCGCTCACTACGTAGAGATGCACGATCTACAACACGTTGGTACACACCAGTCAATCCTTCTCGCTCCAAGATAGGGAATGTAGACTCTGTGGTTTGGCAATTAAATAACTCTTCACACACCTCTTGGGATGCTCCTTCTAAAGCAGCATAGGCCACGATACTTTCCATACGGCCATCACTCATGCGATTATGAGTATGGAAGCTACCACTAGCTAGTTTGATTAACTTACCAATATGACCGATAATTAAGATTCGCTTGAATCCAATCTGTACAGCCTTTTCTAGCATAAATCCGATAAAGTTACTCGTTTCTGCCATTTGGTTCTTATGAATACCTAATACTTGCTCTGCAAGATCTTGACCGATACGCCCCGGTACGAGAACAGCTGTTTCACATCCGTTAGCCTTCATAACTTTCAACTGTGGCACTAACGAGTTCTTAAACCCTTCTTCACTCATAGGCTTAACAATACCGGTAGTACCAATAATGGAAATGCCACCTTCGATACCAAGTGTATGATTTAATGTTTTCTTAGCTAATACCTTACCATTAGGAACACTAACGGTTACCGTCACACCTTGACCATGGACACAATGTTCTTCAAAAACTATTTTCATCATTGCCCGGGGCCCTGGATTGATAGCCGGTTCTCCTGGTGGCATAGCAAGGCCTGGTTTCGTTACAGTACCTACACCAAAGCCGGCTCGGAATCGCAGTTCACCAGTATTATCAAGGGTCACTGTCGTTTCCACATCATTGCCATGAGTTACATCAGGATCGTCACCGCCGTCTTTCATGACGGTCACCTTCGCCTCTGTATCGGATATAACCTCTACCGCTTTAATAGGCACCTCAATATACTGCCCTTGAGGATTTTCAATAACCACTTGGTCCACAATATTCTTATCTAAGAGGGCCAATAAACCAGCTTTCATACCTGCCGTAGCACATGAACCTGTGGTATATCCACCCTTCATGTCCTCCACTTTCATAAGGCCTCCTACACTGATAGTGTTAGCGACTCAAACGAATCTAACTAATCCTATCCTATGGACATATAGTATTAAGAACGGAAATTGACGAATTGCAATTCTACAGGGATATCCAATTGTTTTAACATTTGGATTACTGCTTGCAAATCATCTTTATCCTTACCAGATACGCGCACTTGATCCTCTTGGATAGATGCTTGTACCTTAATTTTCATGTTTTTAATTGCTTTTACGACTTCTTTAGCATTTTCTTTAGTAATGCCTTTTTTAATAGTAATGATTTGGCGAACTGTTGCACCAGCCGCAGGTTCAACTTTACCGTAGTCAAGATTTTTAATCGCTACATTACGTTTAACCATCTTGCCTTTTAATACATCGATAATGGCATTTAATTTATATTCATCATCACCGATGATTTTGATAGTATCACCTTCAAGACTTATTTCTGCTTTAGAGCCACGGAAATCATAGCGCGTACCAATTTCTTTTTTTGCTTGGTTTACCGCATTATCCACTTCCTGCATATCCACTTCAGACACAACGTCAAAGGAACAATCTTTAGCCATTTTATACCTCCTACACCTGAACCTGTTGGGCATAAGGTTCATAGCATTGCTTTCATCATCCTTATATTCCAGTGAAAGTGTAAAACTACACCAAATCGGAATACATCTCTATAATTATACCTTAAAAAAGGCTTATTTTCTAGGTAAATCGATTTTTTTAATTATAATTATTAGTACAATAAAATCATGACAAAACAAATAATATTTTGTGGCTTAATAAGCTTGTATAAAACAAAATACCCAGTAGCAATATATATCATATATTGCTGCTGGGTATTTATTAATTAATATAGTAATTGTAAAAATTACAGATTATCGTGTTGGTAACACAATATTTTGACCAGATGGTTTGCTTGGATTCATTGCATTTGGCAAATCTTCAACAGTTGTATTTAGATCTGTATCAGCCGCTACAACAGCAACAAATTTTTGACCTGGTTCATAGTAAATATTAGTCCCCTTCATGAAGAGACCACCAACTAAGCTAACAGCTGCAGCAACCGCAACTGCCCCATTGTCAGAATGACCTTTTCCCTTTACTTGAGCATCAAGAGGAACAGACACACCATTAATGGTCTTAATTTCATTAATACTAAATTCTAATCGTCCTTTACGGCCAAACATACCATTTTTTCTAGACTTAGTAATAGTACCTAATACTTCCTGATTAACAGGTATTACTACAACATCATTTATTAGGAGATTTTCTAATGTTTTTAATCTAAATGTATTTCCCTCTTTACTTCTTTTAGAGCTAATCGGAGTAATTAATTCTAATTCAATCTTAGTATCCTTAGGAATATAAGCATGACCATTTATGATAGAACTAGCACGCACATTAGTTGACATATCATCATTTTTCAAGAGTTGAATGCGATTAACACCAGATGGCATTTCAGTTTTCACAAGTGCATTATCCGATTGGGTAGCAATTGTTTCACCATTAGCTACATTAGGCATTAAACAACCCATACCGATACAGCCTACAACAAGAAGTTTCAAAAGAGCTTTAGAAAATTTCATATATACCCCCAAAACAAACAAAAAGACATATAACTATACATTATAATTTTAGTATAGCACATTATGAATTTTTAATGAACCTCTTATTATAGTAAGCTAAAAGTTTTAAGTTTATGGAGATTAACGCGATACTTTATAAAAAATATATTAAATTACTAATATTTATAGCACATTAACTTCATCATACATAGGTTGAACTACCCATTCACCATTGGCGTTCATTATACCCCATTTTCCATTAGACTTTACTGCGCTATACCCGTGTCTAAATGGTGTAGTTTTACTAATCATCTTATCCTTATCACGGAATAAAACTTTGCCACTATCATCAATTAATTGATAGTCACTAGCTCCTTTATGAACCCAAGTATAGGAACCACCAAATACATCTATTGTCATATCCTTTGTTGTTGTAAATACAACATTGCCAGATTGCATATCAATTAAATATTTATTTTCACCTTTTGTAGCCACTATACGAGTAGAACTTACAAAATTAATTGAATTATATATGAATGGAGTAACTTGTTTTCCTGTTTCTAAATTAAAGATACCAGCATTTCCATTGTCTTTATTAATGAGTACTAACAAAGCATTAATATTGTCTACTTCACCAGCATCATAATTACCAGGCTGAATAATATAATTGCCTTTACGATTCATAAACCCCAATTTGCCTTGGTTTTTAACGAGTGTTCCATATGCTGTCATTGGCCATACGGCATCATTCTTGCTATCAATAACGATATTGCCACTACGATTAATATAACCACGTTTTACACCATCATATACTGGGTTCCAGGCATCGCCATAGTAAATTCCACCTTGACTACTCAAACCTATCCCAACTGCCATACTTAAAAATCCACCTAAATTAAACTTACTAATATGACGTCGGTATTCAGCCAATCCATTCTTATATTCATCAACATCATTTGAAGGTACTTCAAAAAGGGGATTACCACTCCCATCAATAGCTATTGTTTTACCATTGGTATTTTTAACAAACGCACGATCCTCACTAAACTTTGTATACACTTCCTTAAATTGTGGCTCAATCACAGTCTTGTTAGATGCATCTACAAATCCCCATTTATTTTTTACAGAAAATGCTGTATAAGAATCACTTGGATAAGAAACGGAGTTTATTTTAACATCACCATTAGATAAATTTTTTACCATTTCGCGGCGTGCTAATATATCTTTATCATGATCACCATAGGTATCAACTCCACTAGAAATCACAGAACCATCAATATTAATATGTTCTAATGTTTTTTTAGTATACGCATAATATGTACCATCAGCAGATAATGATGGATCAATATCTAAATACTGTGGTTCAAGTAAGATCTTACCATCTGTACCTACTACGCCCCATTTCCCTTTTTGTTTTATTGTTGCTAATTGGCCCAACTTAATAAAGTTATCATTATCAATTACTGCTTGTATAGATTTAAGTGCTGCTGGAGGTTGGTGTTGAGTAGAAAGAATTGGTACAGCAACATGGTCCGCTACGCGTCCAGCCCCAACAGATACAGAAACACCACTAGATTTAGCAGAGGAGCTTTCTATAGTTGAAACGGAGGAGGATGATGTAGTTGTTGTATGTTGCTCACGAGTAACACGTGTACTAGTAGATGTTGGTGTATCGTGGTTTGTTACCGTTGTGCTACTAGTAAATGTTGTACTAGATGCCGCGAAAGTAGTTGCGGACATAGCCGCTAACACACATGCGACTAATACAGATTTCTTGTTAATATTCATAAACCTCTCCTTTTATAGAATAAGCTATAACCATACAGTCGTTAACATACATATATAGTTCATAAAATATACTGTTATAACTAAACACACAGTTTTACAGTAAAAAATTCACACATAAATAATGTATAAAATTTAATAATTCAAATTATACTATATGGACCTTCATAAAAACAACGAATTATGAAAAATTCTTCATTTATATTTTATTTGTTATAATAATATGTATGAAAACAGCAACGATAATCGACTTGATTGTAGATTCTGATGTACACACACAATCTATAAATCATATTATAAAACAACAGCATATTTCCCAACGCATGAGACGGCGTTTACGAAATGATGGCATCATTACAGTTAATGGTAAACCTGCTACCTGGAATACGCTCGTTCACGGTGACGATCATCTCATTATGAAATTAACACCAGAACAAGAGTTTAGTTTAAGCCCTATGGAACTAGATATCATATATGAAGACGAATATATATTAGTCATTAATAAGGCGGCTGGTATTCTTATGCACCCTACTTCTACCGTACGAGATCATACGCTGGCAAATGGTGTACTTCATTACTACCAAGAAACAAATCAGCATTATGATTTCCATCCCGTCCATCGATTAGATAAGGATACTTCGGGTATTGTCATCATTGCTAAAACATCGGTGGTCCAACATGCTTTTGATAAAAAACACACCCATTTTTACAAAATCTACGACGCTATTGTAGAAGGATATCTTCCTTCTGTGCCTATAAGCATTAACTGGCCTATAGGACGTAAACCAGGGAGCATCATTGAGCGTTGTTGTACAAGCCAAGGAAAGCCGGCTCGTACGGATATAACAGTAATTAGTAAAAATACAAGTAAAATTAGCTGTTGTAACAATAACCCTGCAGATACAGTTAATAATAGTAATATTTGTCCAGCTAACAGCTCTCTAATAGCTTATAATCACTTTACACATGTGCAATGCGTATTGCACACAGGACGTACTCATCAGATCCGAGTTCATTTATCTCAACTAGGGTATCCACTAGCTGGTGATGACTTATACGGTGGTCATCTAGACGCTATCCAACGCCAAGCATTGCACGCAGCGCAAGTTAGCTTTTACCATCCCATGACAAATAAATGGTTAGAGCTACATGCAGAAATACCAGAGGATATGAACGTATTGCTAAACGATTGAGCTCATATGACACCAATAAATAAATGCTAATACACAGAAATAGCCCACATGGGTCACAAAACTAGACGAAATTTATGCATAAGTTATGCAAAAAATATTGGCCCTTTATAGTGTTTCTTGATATACTTAACTTGAATTGATATATGATTGCAATAACTGAAATGCATCTAGTTCTTACAAGCTAGAAATATTAGCAGTCACGGTATTAATAACATGATATAACAGGCCCTATGGCCAAGGAGGACAACATGCCATTAGTTACTACTACAGAAATGTTCAAAAAAGCCTATGAAGGCGGCTATGCTGTTGGCGCTTTCAATGTAAACAACATGGAAATCGTACAAGGTATTGTAGATGCAGCAAAAGAGGAACAATCTCCTCTTATCTTGCAAGTATCTGCAGGCGCACGTAAATATGCTAAACATATTTACCTTGTAAAACTTGTGGAAGCTGCTCTTGAAGACAGCAACCTACCAATCGCTCTTCACCTTGACCACGGCGATTCCTTCGAAATTTGTAAAGACTGTGTAGATGGTGGTTTTACATCTGTTATGATTGATGCATCTCATCATGATTTCGATGAAAACGTAAAAATCACAAAACAAGTTGTTGAATATGCTCACGCTCACGGCGTTGTAGTAGAAGCAGAATTGGGCCGTTTAGCAGGTGTTGAAGATGATGTAAACGTATCTGATGCAGATGCTCGCTTCACTGATCCTGAACAAGCTGCTGAGTTTGTCCATCTCACAGGTGTAGACTCCTTAGCAATCGCTATTGGTACCAGCCACGGCGCATACAAATTCAAAGGCAACCCTTACCTCGATTTCGACCGTTTGAAAAAAGTGGGCGAATTATTGCCTAACTTCCCAATCGTATTACATGGGGCATCCTCCGTATTGCCTGAATTCGTAGCAAAATGTAATGAATTTGGTGGCAACATCCCTGGTGCACAAGGCGTACCTGAAGAAATGCTTCGCAAAGCAGCTCAAATGGCGGTTTGCAAAATCAATATTGATACAGACCTTCGCCTTGCTATGACTGCATCTGTACGTGAATACTTGGCTCAAAACCCATCTGAGTTTGACCCACGCAAATATTTAGGACCTGCTCGTGATGCTATTAAAGGCATGGTAGCTCACAAAATTAAAAATGTATTAGGTTCTTCTAACAAACTATAATCAATGGCTAGTGGATTTTTAAAAGGAACCTTAATTTTAACAATTGCCGGTTTCGTAGTGAAAGCCATCGGTAGTATCAACTGGATTCTTCTATCCCGCATCTTAGGTGGTGAAGGCATCGGTATCTATCAGATGGCCTTTCCTATCTATTTGTTACTATTACAAATTTCGAGCGCAGGTGTGCCGATTGCCATCTCTATTTTGACGGCAGAACGATTAGCCTTACACGACTTTGGTGGTGCTAAGAGAGTATTCAATATTTCTTTTACAATGTTGACTATAACAGGTTTTATCGCCAGTCTTGCCATGTACTTTGGTGCAGATTGGTTAATCTCTAGTGGTCTCATTGCTGAAAGCCGTGCCTACTACTCTATCATCGCGCTCGCTCCGGCAGTATTCTTTGTAACATGGATTTCCTGTTTCCGCGGGTATATCCAAGGCTATGAAATGATGACGCCCACAGCGATTAGCCAAATTGTAGAACAATTGCTACGGGTTATCGTTATGCTCGGTGCTGCTGCTATTTTATTACCTTACGGTTTACCAGCCGCAGCAGGTGGTGCTAGCTTGGGTGCAGGTGTAGGTGCTTTTGGAGCCTTCCTGGTGCTGTTGTATTATTACTACAAATTACCTAAGGCTAGTAGTACTGGTGAAAGCTATGATGGCCCTCGTGAATCAGCTAAAGAAATTTTGTCACGACTCTTAACATTGTCCATACCAATTTCCTTAGCAAGTATCATGTTACCGTTGACGGCGAATCTCGACTTGCTTATCGTACCACGTCGCTTATTAGATGCTGGGTTCCCGATGAACGAAGTAACAGAGCTCTTCGGTTACCTTACTGGGATGGCGGTGCCACTCATCAACTTGGCTACCATCATTACCGCAGCCCTTGCAACAAGCATTGTACCAGCTATCTCTCATGCCTTTGCAAAACGCGATCATCAAGGTATCTATGATCGCACTGCAGGCTCTATGCGACTAACATTTATGGCAACCGTACCATTTACAGTGCTATTGTATGTACTGGCTGCCCCCACCGTTACACTGATTTACAATGCGCCTAAGGCAGAACTAGCAACGCAAATCACGGCGTTCTCTATATTCTTCCTAGGTGTACATCAAGTAACAACAGGTATCTTACAAGGGCTCAACAGGCCACGTATTCCAGTCATAAATATGGGGATTTCCCTCATAATCAAGGTTATCCTTAACTGGACACTGACTGCTATTCCTTGGCTAGGCATCGGCGGTGCCGCCTGGGCAACCGTTGCTGATATAGGCTTTGCCGCATTACTCAACTTAATTTATATCAAAAAATACACAGGCTACTTCCTTGATATTTCCCTTCTTTGGAAAAACGTGGTCAGTGCCGGTGTTATGGGTATACTCATCTTCTTGAGTTACCACTATTTAACAGATATCTTACCAATGTGGGCTAACTTTATACTCACTGGTATCGAAGGCTTATTGCTCTACGTTATTATCATGGTCCTTTTAAAAGGCCTCAATAAAAACGATGGTGCTAGCATGCCACTCGTTGGTAGATTCTTTAGATAAGCTCTATATACTTACATAAAAATAGGTTCCTAATAGTCACCTATATGACCATTAGGAACCTATTTTTATTTCCTTATTTTAATCTTTTCCTTATTTTAAGCCTGTATACCTATCATTGTCAAAATTTCCATAATGATTGGAATTACTACAACAAATAGTATGGTACTAATCATGACTAGACCTGTAGCAAATGGCAAATCAGCTTTTGATTCATTAGCTACAATTGGCAATACTGCAATAACAGGTCCTGCTGATTGTACAACAAAGGTAATGATTGCAATTGGTTCTAGAACTATGCCTGCTCCATATTGTAAAGCCGTAATCAAACAAAACATGATAATCGGGGATATGACAAATCGTCCTACAATCCCACCGATGGAGTCTTTATTTAAACGCATGCTTTTTAAGCCCGCATCATGAAGCACA
Source organism: Veillonella sp. AF13-2 (assembly GCF_003603295.1). Lineage (NCBI taxonomy): Bacteria > Bacillati > Bacillota > Negativicutes > Veillonellales > Veillonellaceae > Veillonella > Veillonella sp. AF13-2. Next base: position 256,252 of record NZ_QTMT01000001.1, on the reverse strand, counting down.
ATACCAATATAGATTAACGACAATGGGGTTACCATATCGCCCAAGTAATTCAAGGTAGTATGCAAAATTGGAAGTAAAGGAATTTCAAAGAACAAGAAGATTAATGCCACCAAAAAACCTATCAAAGGTGGTGGTAATAACTTCTTCCAATCAAATTTAGGATTCTTACTTTTACCTTTAGTAGATACTAACCTATTATTTATACTATCAATCTTATGGGAACCATTATTAAAATCTACTTCAGAATTTGGTAGTGGATCTAGTTCTATAAGGAATACCCCTACCATCCATACGGAAATAGTGTTACCGATGTAATATAACAGGAAATACGGCAGCGCATCTTGCCCAAAGAGTGCAATTTGCACTGGTAACCCAATAAATAAGCAGTTATCATTTACTACCATATTGATAAAAATACCACGTCGTCCTTTAGGAACTTTCAGCATTTTCATCATAATGAAAGCTACAATATATGCAATAACATATGTTAGGACAACCACTAACATGCCATATCGTAAATTCCATATATCTGAAGTATGTAGGTGATGTAATACAGATACAAATACTCCCGCTGGTAATGCAACCGACATGATAAATCGCGATAAATTACCACTAAAGGTAGGGTTAAACATGCCCTGTCCTTTTAATATATATCCTAACAAAATAAGTAGCACAATAGGTATGATACTTTGCAAAGATGTTAGAAAAACCATAGTAAACCTCCCGTACAGTTCATTCGTAGTTTATCATATCATGTTTCGCAATAAACTTATACAACTATATCTTGAAAGAAAATATAGTAAAATGTATCAACTTTAACATATTTTCTCAATTATAAGGCTTATAATTATATCTATTAGTAGTGTTTTTATCCATAAAAATCTGATACACTAACATCAGGTTGTACAGATTTTTACACATATGAGGTGATATTATGACGAAACCATTTATTGGCATATCTGGCAATATCTTACGAGATAATGGTGGTCCTTACGTAGATTTATTGCGTTCTTACGTAAACCAAGACTATCCTCGTTCTATTGAGGAAACTGGTGGCATTCCTGTTATAATTCCATTTACCCAAAATCTTGATGTAGCTCGCGAAACGGTAGCAAAGCTTGACGGCTTGTTATTATCCGGCGGTCATGATGTATACCCTCTTCACTATGGAGAAGAACCTCTGCAAGGTCTTGGCGATGTATTTCCGGAGCGCGATCAATTCGACTTTGCTTTAATCAAAGCAGCAGAAGAAAAACAAATTCCCATCTTTTGTATCTGTCGTGGCTTACAAATCTTAAATGTATATCGTGGTGGTTCTTTATTCCAAGACTTAAAATATGATCAAAACTGTACAATAAAACACTCTCAGAATCAAACGCCTTCTCTTGGCACTCATACGGTAGATATTGAATCAAAATCAAAACTAGCTAGTGCTATAGGTTGCAATACTTGGATTACGAACTCCCATCATCACCAAACAGTAAAAAATGTTGGTAAGGGATTACAGGTTGTAGCAAGAGCTAAGGATGGTACTGTAGAAGGTTTAGAGGATCCAGCCTATCCTTGGTTAGTAGCCTGTCAGTTCCACCCAGAAATGATGTCTACAAATGATGAAAATGCAAAACGTTTATTTACTGCATTCGTAAAAGCAACTCAAGAAAATATAACTAAATAGTAGGAAGATTGTATCATGAAAGAAACAGGAAAATTTGGCTTTTGGAGTATTGTACTCCTTGGCATCAATGGTATTGTAGGGACAGGTATTTTCCTACTGCCTAATAAAGCATATTCCATAATTGGTTCCGCTAGCCTAGGTGTACTCTTATTTGACGCCGTTATCGCAGGTTGTATTGCCCTTTGCTTTGCTGAAGCAGCCAGTTTATTTACACGCAATGGTGGTCCTTACCTTTATGCAAAACATGCATTAGGTGATTTCTGGGCCTTTGAAGTAGGCGTTCTAAAATGGATCGTCACCGTTATTGCCTGGGCGGCTATGGCCGTTGGCTTTGCTACAGCATTAGGTGCTGCAGTACCAGCTTTAAGTGGTGATTTTGCAAAGGATGTCATTTCATTTATCTTAATTGTAGGACTTACCATTGTAAATATATTTGGTGTTAACGTATCCAAATTCGTTAACAACTTAATCACTATTTCTAAGCTAGTCCCTCTTGCCCTATTTATTGCAATTGGTATTTTCTTTATAAATGGAGCTAACTTTACACCAGTCTTCTCTCAAGACATCTATGTAGATGGATCATTTGCTCAAGCTGCGGTTCTTCTATTCTTTGCCTATACAGGGTTTGAAGTTATTGCCATTGCTGCAGAGGATATGAAAAATCCTAAAAAGAATTTACCACGTGCTATTATCATGTGTATGCTACTTGTATCCATCCTGTATATGGCAATCCTCGCCGTATCTATTGGCGTACTTGGTACTGACTTGGCAAATACCAAGGCTCCAGTACAAGATGCATTCAACGTAATTGTTGGACCTATTGGTATGTATATCGTATTAGTAGGTACCTTAATCTCTATGGGTGGTATCAACTTTGCTGAAGCTTACTATGCGCCTCGTGTGGCAACATCCATGGCGGAAGATGGTATGCTACCAAGTGCTTTGGCAAAACGTAATCGTTATAATGCACCATATATAGCAGCTATCGTTACTGCCATTGCCAGTGTATTACTTGCCTGGTCTGGTTCCTTTACAACACTAGCAGCCATTAGTGCGGTATCTCGTTTTACACAATACCTACCAACGTGTTTGGCTGTTATTATCTTCCGTCGCAAATGGGCAGACAAAGCTCGTTCCTACACAATCCCTGGTGGCTACTTAATCCCAGTCATTGCTATCGTCACATCCCTTTGGATGTTAGCACAAGCTCAAACTAACCAATTATTATGGGGTCTAGGTGGCTGTATCGTAATCTTGCCATTCTACTACTCCTATTGGAAAAAGAAAAAAGCTGGTCTCATTAAAGACCATGATGAAATGTAAATAATACAAAAAACTACCAGTTATTCATAATATCTAGTGGCTTATCCTTCCATAGCAGAAGATCTGTTTAAAAGATATATGTTTAACTGGTAGTTTTTATTTTATCTATTAATCCTAATTAGATTAGATATATCAAATGAGTAGTATCGACTAATATAGATCCTCTTCAATAATAGTTTCCTTCGTTAAGTCCTCTTCGATATAACCAACCTTATCAGTCGCTTCATCTTCATCGCGTGTATCGATATAGATACTGATAAGAGCTAGTGCACCTTCTTCATTGAGGGTAGCAATGGCACTCATAGGGCCGTAGGTTAAGATTAATCCATCTTCTTCATCTCGAATGATATGAGGCACCGCATCAAAATGTTGGTTCATTAATTGATCAAAATAATCCTCTACATCAAGACCGCTTTCAAGGGTAATCGATTCAGCATCACCCTTTTGGAATACAACACGCGTGTCTTCATCGATGTACTGATAGAAATCGTCTACATCAACATTGGCTGTTTCTAACCACATACTTAAGGCCGTAAGCCAGTCTTTCACAGTAGTTGGAGGCATTGTAAAAGAATACTCACTTTCATCATCACCAAAACGAAGATCGTCATACTCAATACTGTAATTCTCCTGACTAGAAACGATACGGTCTACAAGGCCTTCATCATTTACATCTACAAAAATCATATATACGTAATTATCGTTGCTTTCATAGGAAACGGTTAAACCATGACGACCCTCGTGAAATAGCGCATCCTCCTCATACACATCGGTAATATGCATCACCTTGCACGTAACAGGCACATTATCAGCCTTGATGGACTCAGTCATAGAGGACAAAAACTCAACAGTTTCATTGCGGTTTCGTCCAATGATACCACGGCCCGTAGACATATATTCACAGTCGTCCGCCAAGATAGATTCGATGCCGTGAATATCAGCGGCTTCTAGAATAGCTTTTATTAATAAAAGAGCTTGTATTTCAGTCATAAGTTACCTCGCATAATACAACAGCCAACCACATTACATTATTGTAACATAGTCGGCTGTGTATAAATACAGAAAGCTATATTAAAGATCTAATTTAGCCATCATTTTATTAATTTGTTCTTGCATGGTATTGATTTTTTCGTCTTGTTGTTTAAGCTTTTCATCTTGGTCGTTAATAACCTTAATAAGCCCTGCCTTGGAATACTCCGCATAAGGATTACCTTTGCCAAATTTCAGACTAACACCTAGATTAAGGAGATCTTCGCCTCCGCCGAAACTTCCACCAATAGAGAATAAAGCTTTACTATTAGGGCGATAGAAAATACCAAGCGCCATGGCATTAGCGCCACGATAATTGCCATACCCGGCAGCAATATTCCATTTATCATATGGATCAAACTCCTGTGGATGTAGTGCAGCTAGTGCTGCCGCGCCTGCCCCTACACGCTTAACTCGACTATCCACCTGATTAATATGAGTATCCACTTGACTGAATCGGTGTTCCATAGTAGATGCAGATTCTGTGGCAATCCGTTTTAATTGAGCTACATTGACCGCATCTGTATCTTCACTACCGGCTGCAACATTCGTAATTTGGCGTGTCAAAACCGTATTCCCTGTTGAATCTCCTACCGAAAGGGCTGCTGCTGTGGACTTCCAAGTTGGGGAACCTTCTGTAGAGGTAGCATTTCTAGAAGGATCATAGCCAGCAATCCCTTTATCTCTAGAAGCTACTGAATCACTACCTAACGCTACACCACCATTATTTTTAACATCCGTATTATATCCGAGCATAACAGCATTTTCAATATTAGCCGTATTGCGTCTCGTAGGAACTATTTCCTTAACCGTATATTTAGTTTCACTACCATCCCAAGAATTTTTAAGGGTCTTTGTTACTTCTTTTTCCTCTGAAGCCATAGAGCCTAGCACGATATTATGTTTGCCACCATCAAGCTTATGAAAGTCACCGATAACCACATTGTCTTCGCCATTTTTTAGACTATTACCTGTACCAACTACTGTAGTTCGGCTGATGTTACTACCTTCATTGCCATATCCACTCATGTTATTATAAACATTCATGTGCCCTTCTTGGCCTTTTAACGCATTATTAGTACCCGATATCTGGGAACGTATCGTATAATCAACGCTATTACTATTCCCTAAAATAGATACGGCTCCGGCATGACCCGCCATATAGGCCTTCATATTTTTACGACCAGCCTCTACGGTGGTTCTCTCATGATTTCCATTTATCTTATCCATACCGGCTATTTCAGCACTTTCAAGATGAAAGTTCCCCAAAGTAGTCCCTAATTCAGGAAGAGGTATCACAGAGGCCTTAGAATTCGTTACTTCATTCCCAGAACCTACAATCATGGTTCCCGTTGATCCGGAGGCTCTATTCAAACTACCAGTTATCGTATTACCGATACTATCAGCTTCATCATTTTCAGTTGAAGTACTTTCAATACTATTAAAACTACCATATGATGATGAAAATGCGCCCGATGAACGACTCATTTCTGTTCCACCTTCTATAACGGAACCATGACCAGTTAGCGTTTGGAAAATATTATTGGCCTTTGAATGATTACCAATGACAACACTGCCACCGGATGAATTAGATGAATGATACCCGATAATAGTGCTACTTCTACCGACTGTATATTTTTTATCCCTCGGATCACTTTCTGATTTTTCGGCCTGTTCCGCCGGAGACATACTCCCTATAACAACAGAATCTCTTATGGTATCAAGATTTTGATTGTCCCCGATAACAATACCTGCAGCAGGACCGCCAGCAGACTCTACACTATATTCAGCTTTGTTATTGTTCCCAATAACGGTCAATGAATCCCATTCATTTCGATAGGTGTCATTACCACGAAGGAAATTGCCTCTACCGATTGTCAAATCAGACGTATTCGGCTCCCGCCCTGTTTTATGCTTATAATCCGTAACAGTTCCCTTATCACGAGCAATTAATGTGTTATTGTCACCAATAACATGCTGTCTACGACTACCTTGAACGGTATTGTTTGAACCTACAATTCGCACATCTTCACTGCCCATGGAGTTAACTGGTTTCCCCTTCTCGTTTGGAAAGGTTTTACTGATTGTGTTATTATCCCCTACGATAGTAGCATTTTTACCACTAGTTACCGTATTCTTTTTACCGGTAATATTGGTATTATCACTAGCTAAATACTCATTACCATTACCATCAGTAACAGGAGTTTCGCCATAAACAGGACTACCCCATAAACAACCGCACGTACTTGTTACTAAAACAGCAGTCAAGAGAGCTTTATACCTGCTTGGCTGTTGCCCCATTTTCTTTTCCATGTTCTACGCCCCTTTTATATAACAACACAAAAAATACATCACATAATAACAAACGTTTCTAATTAAAGGGTACGCCTATTACATAGGGCTTGTCAAAATGTTAAAAATTATGCGCTAAGCCTTTTGATTTTCTCAACGTACATCATATATCAACACATCATTTATCACTAATTCTAATAAATGATTATGTGAATATAATTTAATAATTGAACTCAATTAGGAAATACCTAGGTCCTATGCACCAAATACATCGACAAGCGTTAAATAATATCCTAGATAGCATTGTACTCCTTAATCTATAACAAATTTATATACATTAAATACTAATTCTGATAAAAGCGTAGAAATATATAAGGTTAAAATCTTATTCCTCATTATTTCTTCGCTTTTTATATGTTTTTAACGTATTTCTTTATATGCGTTTTAGGCATACATCTATGACTCACTCTATTGCTCTAAAACTGTGATATATGTTACATTTATGAGGCAGTACTTTCACAATGGTTATCTGTCAATTCAGTACACACAGTATTTAATAGGAGATAACAATAGTTGTAATCATGTGAAGATTTGGCTGTGTAGTTGTAGTTAGTTGACAGAGAAATGAGGAACAAATGGAAAAGGAAGTAAGAAAAGTTGAAATGAGTGAAAATGTGGCAGATCCTACTGGTCTTGGTCTACTTGGTCTCGCTGTAGTATGTTTTGTGGTATCCACGTCCCGTGTAGGCTGGTCTGGCCCAACAACATCCGTTATTATACCTTAGGCTGTTTTATTAGGTTCATTGGCCCAATTAATGGCAAGCTATTTTGATTTCAAGAAAAACAATCCATTTGGATCCGTTGTATTTGGTGCGTACGGTTTATTCTGGTCTGCAATGGCTGGCGTTTGGTTGATCCAAATGGGCTCCTTCGGTCCTGAAATTCATAAAGGTTTTGATGTAACACAATTAGCATTTGCTTTTGTGGGCTTCTTAATCTTTTCTATCTTTGGTACTATTGCATCTTTAAAAACAAACAAAGTTGTATTCGCTATTATGCTCTTAATCTGCTTCCTATTCTTCGGTCTAGCAACAGACCTATTCTTAGGTGGCAAAACAGGCTTTTTCGCTCTTGCAGCATGGTCTGAATTATTCATATCCCTCTTGGGCTTCTACGGTTCTGGTGCTGTACTTGTTAACAAAGTATTCGGTAAAACTATATTTCCTTTAGGTAAAAGCATATTATAATAGTTTGAAAACTATATAAACTCTTGCACAACAAAAGAGGTTCCTAATGGTCACAAGTTGACTCATAGGAACCTCTTTTAAATTTACTTTTACTATACCCGTTCAGCTAAATATTACAGACTGACTAAATACATTAGGATAAACAAATATGGAAGTCTAATCAAATACACCTTATTTATAACTAAACTGCGCATCCATAATCATCTGGCGCAACTGCTCAATGCGAACACCATTTGGTAGCTTGTCTCTATAAAACTGCAACTTATAATAGTAACGAGTGTCTTCATAATCAGTAACTAATACCATATCCGTCCTATTATGTAATGGCCAGCCATACATAAATTCGGCTAGTAAACTGCGCACACCATCATTATCGACCTCTGTTACATCATGCTTAACAGGCAATACCATCTTTACCGTAGGTTCAGGAATCGTTCTATCTTTAATAAGCTGATTAACCTCATCATCTAGAGTAGGGCTATTACTATCAATAGATCTAGCCTTAATATGCATAAACACATCATCAGAAGTTCTAAACACTCTACCGTCAATATCCTTTGTTTCCCCTTTTGTTTCTATCGATTCTTTCAATACACGAAATTGATACGGTCCATAAAACTTTGTTGCTGTAATAGCATCTAACACCTCATCATATTGACCATTATGTACATTTGTAACATGTATGATAGGTTTTGTATCCACTGCTTGTGAAAGCATTGGTCTAGCTAAACATAAACCTAAGCTTAGTAGTATAATATAACGTTTCATATGAGTTTCCCTCTCCCTAAAAACTATTATCTTATTTGTATTGTAACATAATTATCTATCCTATAATAATAATTACAAAACGAAAGAGGTTCCTATTGGTCACCTAGGTGACTATTAGGAACCTCTAATCTATTTACTTTTATTATCCACAACACTATATTGAACTTGAGGCCGCTAAATGGGTCCAGCCTTTGCTAATCTTCTAGAGATTGGCGGTGATCAATATGAGTACATTCAAAGTGTTATCACTCATGATTTCCTTTGGCATACTTGTAGCGACCATTATCATGGCAGCAAAGTGATTAACCTCTAGCTAAAAGCTAGCTTTCTAATCGTGGTATGAAAAAAGGCCCGACATTGAGAGTCAGACCGTTTCTTCAACATTAAATTCTAGAAGCGAAGTCTGGCGTCGAAACCATTTATGCCTCACTTTGATATAAATTATATCATATTTAAATAAGGAAAGGAATCTAAGGATTTCTTTCCTTGTTTTCTTTTATAAATCCTCATAGTGCATACGATAGTGACTTATATCACCGACAAGATGTCCTTTCAATTGCTATATTTGTAATATATTTCTACTGGGCTGACGGATACGTAGAATTAACTACATGCACAGTAGCACACATCGTGTGATAGCCGACCGTCTGGGCAAGCTTTTGTTCAGATGGTCTTTTTTATTGCCTTCCCGTAACAAATGCTTCTTTATCTATATCTGAATATCTCACCTATATGAAAGGAGTTTTCTTATGAGAAATCGTTGGTTTATTGCATTAGCAGCCATTGGTCTGCACATATCCATTGGTAGCGTATATGCGTGGAGTGTACTCACACGTCCTATTATGGCAGATATGGGTTTTACTTTATCGCAAACAACATGGACATTCTCATTAGCCATTTTAATGCTCGGACTATCTGCGGGCTTTCTTGGATCCTTTGCAGAAAAAATTGGTCCTAAAAAAAGTGGACTTCTTGCTATGTTATTCTGGGTAACCGGATTATTGGGTACGGCCTATGCACTTAGCATACACAATCTTACCTTACTCTATCTCTTCTACGGCATCATCGGTGGCATTGGACTAGGCATTGGTTATATAACACCAGTTTCTACGCTCGTGAAATACTTTCCAAATCGCCCAGGATTTGCTACTGGTTTAGCTATTATGGGTTTTGGGTTTGCTTCTCTCATTGCAGGGCCTCTTATGCAATACCTTGTAGCTCAGGTTGGATTGGTAGATACTTTCATTATCCTCGGTGTAATCTATCTCGTAATTATGGGCGCCTCTTCGCTCTATTTGAAAGCACCTAAACCAAAACACCCAACTCGAACTAGTAAGGATAGATCTACTATGTACGTTCATACCCATGGTATGCTAGCCAATGATGCCATGAAAACTTGGCAATTCGGTGCCCTTTGGTGGGTATTCTTTATTAATATTACCTGTGGTATAGGCCTACTATCCTTAGCGTCTCCTATGGCCCAAGAAGCCATTGGTATGACACCTACAGCAGCTGCATCACTGGTTGGTATTATCGGTATTTTCAATGGTGGGGGACGTATTGCGTGGTCTACTATCTCTGATTACCTTGGGCGAGCACAAACTTACATACTATTCTTTATTATAGAAATCGTCGCATTCTATCTACTCGCCCAAACCAATAGCGCGCTAACATTCCAAATTCTAATCCTTCTCATTATCACATGCTATGGCGGCGGATTCTCCTGTATGCCAGCATATCTAGCTGACCTCTATGGTATACGTCAACTATCGACTATTCATGGCCGTATTCTAACTGCTTGGGGATTAGCGGGCATCGCAGGCCCTATGCTCGTATCATACTTTCACGAAGCAGGATATGGCTATACTACTGCTTTAGAATGTTTTGCCGCTCTATTTGTGTTAAATACAATTATTGCTATAGTCCTGAAATTATACGGAAAACGAGAGTTACACAACTAATAACTCCATTTAAACATGAAGAAACGGCCTGACATGATGTCAGACCGTTTTTTCAATTATAAATACTAGAAGCGAAGTCTGGCAACCGAACCATTTATGCCTCACTTGGGTATAAATTATATCATATCTAAACAGGGAAAGGAGACTAAGGATTTCTTTCCTTGTTTTGTTTTATAGACCTTTATTGTACATATAAATTCTTTATAGAAACATCTATAGTAACCTATACCTTATAATCTAGTAATCTACTATAATCATTGCAATTTAAAGGGAAAAGACCTGACAAATGATCTGCACCCATTTTCTTGGACAGATATAATTAAGCTACTTTTTGGGAATGAGTTCAGTATTCTACCGGACTCATTCCTTTTAATTTGAGCTTAATGCGTTTTGTATTGTAATAATTAATATAATCCTTTAATTTGTTGATAAAATCTTCATAGGAAGCAAACTTTTCTAAATATAACAACTCTGACTTCAACAAACCAAAAAAGTTTTCCATCACGCTATTATCTAAACAGTTACCTTTTCGAGACATACTTTGGATAATAGTGTGATTTTTTAATGTTTCTTGATAAGTACTATGCTGGTACTGCCATCCTTGATCTGAATGTAAGATGCAGCCTTTGCTATTTGGTCTATTCCTAAAAGCTTTATCCAGCATAGATAACACCTGTGTTAATACAGGTCGTTCTGATATTTCATAGGATACAATTTCACCATTATACAGATCTAAGATTGGTAATAAATAAACCTTACGCCCAAACACGTGAAATTCGGTAATATCTGTGGTCCATTTTTGATCTGGCTTTGTTGCAGTAAAGTTTCGCTTAATAATATTGGGAGCGACTTTTCCTTCAGTACCTCTATATGAGCGGTATTTCTTTAGTTGAACTTTACATGTTAAGTTTTCTTCCTTCATAATACGCATTACAACTTTATGGTTTATGTGAATGCCTAATTTATGCAATGCTATTGTAATTCGGTGATACCCATAACGTCCTTTATTCATCGCCACAAGCGTGCGAATAGCCTCTCGTTCCTCTGCATATTTGTCTCCCTTTTTTATGCTAGCTAAACGTGCATAATATGTACTACGACTAATGCCAAAGTACTCAAGCATAAACTGAAGGGGATATATTTTTCTTAATCTTTCGATGGCAATTGTTTGTGCTTTTTTTACAGCTCTATTGGGTTTAGCAATTTCACGCATTTCTTTCATAAAGTCATCGTAAAAAGACATTTCATATTTCAACCGAGCAATTTCAGCTTCTAGTTCTTTAATCCGTTCTTTATCTGATTTAATACTTTGATCTTTTTTGGGAGGTATTAGTTCTTTCGGTTTCATAGATGGTCTACCTTTATGCTTGGGGTACAATCCCAAAATTCCTTCGTCTAAATACCGCTTTTGCCATGCTGCAATTAGGCTAGGATTATCTAAATTAAATAATTCTGCTGTTTCTTTAAAGGATAACTTATCTTTCCACCTAGTTTCAAGAACTTTACGTTTAAAATCTGCTGAAAATACTCGTTTACTTATTTTATGAGTCAAATTCTGACTAAGTTTAAACTTGTATAGCCAATTTCTTACAGTACTTTCTGGAACTTCAAGCTCTTTAGCAATTCTAAAGCGACTCCATCCTTTTTCAGAAAGATAAATAGCCTTTTCTTTTACTTCTTTTGAATGTTTTGACATAAAAAACTGCACCTCCAAAAATTGTGTCCAATTTTTGGGGTGCAGTTCAAAAAATCAGTTCTTTTTTATACTTACTAGCTTATAAACAGTAATATTATTCTTCCAGATAGAAATCACCTAGTATATAGGTTATAACAGGAGTAATATTTACTCTATATTTTATTACTAAATTAATCAGTTCACTACCATCGATAAGAGTAATAGGCTTTCCTTCAGCGGCAGCCCTACGTGCCTGTTCAGTAAAAAGACTATTGGTAATAAATACTCCATAGTCAGCTTGAAATTTACTCATTGCACCAAGAAATTGATTGATTTCAGGTTCACCGACTTTATTAGTATTATACCGCTTACATTGTATAACAACTCTTGTGGTTCTAAAGTCATCATCTTCTCGATGATAGCCGTAACCATCAATGCCGCCATCATTAGAAACTTTAATTCCCTGTTCTGTAAACTTAACACCCATTTTGGTAAGCAAAAGTCTTGCAAATTGCTCAAACTTTAAAGGAGACATCTTCGCAATCGATTGTTGCAACTCTGTTCTAAAATCATCAATTGGCTCTCTATCTGCTACAGTATCGCGTTCATTATCTTCTTCCAATTCAGAAAGACTTTTATCTCTTAATTTCTTCTTTAAACGACTTTCCTCCCAATAAGCTTTGGCTTTCTCTCTAACATCAGCTTCAACATCTAATGTCGTTATATTAATAGCAATACCCTGTTGAGTTAATGTTATTTGTGGGTTATATGGCACATAAGAAAGTAAATTTACATAATTCAACTCTTTAATTGCAAAATTAAATTTAAAATTAAATTTTTTATATTGATTTCCTGTTTTCTTAGATGTATAAAGCTTTTGTTCAAATTCCGCAATACGCTCATCCATATCACAGATTCTTTCTCGAAGCTCAGATTTATCCAATTCACCACCAGCTTCTTGTAACACCTTTAAAATTGGCTTAATTAAAAATGATATTTGTTCCTCTGAATCTAGTGTATCAAAGTACATCACTATCTCCTTTATTATATATAGAAAAATCAATAAATTTACTCATACTCAAAAAAATTAAATGGCTATAATGTAAATATTATTATCAATCTCTTGCTAAATAAAGTGACTCCAAAAGCTGTCTTCCTTGTGTATCTGCAGGTAACGCCTCATAAGCCGTTTTATATAGATTCTTCATCCCCCATGATTCTCTAATTTGTTTATTTGTATTATCGGCCATTGAAATATTATCAAAATGTTCTTCAGTTAAATAAGTTATCAATGGAATCACTAAGTATTCAAATTTCTGTTCTGCATCAAGAAAAGAACTTGCTGAGCAGAATCGATTTACAGCAATATCAGCTATCTGCACATCTTTATTATATGTTATAAAATCCCTTAGTACTTGATCATCATATACTTTTATTTTATCTAAAACTTTAGCTGATAAAACAGAAATCCTATATGCACCTATTAAATACAAAATATCATCAGTTGAATCTAAAAATGTTTCGAGTTTAACAATCGTAGCTTGATTTATATATTGCTCTATATTATTTAGTAAAGATAACGTTGCCATCATAAAAGAATATCTAGACTCTGGCACATTCATAATAAGACCATCTAACTTTTCACTTAATATACTCTCGACCATATATGTTTCAAGAAATTTTATACATTCAAATGCTACTTTAAAATGACCGATAAGTGTTGGATTTGATTCCTCTAATAGTAAACGCTTTAATATAATAATAAAAACATTTCGCTTAACAGTATCCTTTACATCTTTAAATAATTCATTCTGAAATAAACATTTAGCTTTTTCAAGCTGGCTGGGAAATATAAATTCTGACTCTATCAACTTAATAATTCTATCTATCATTACACGCCCTTGAATTGGGGGTCTTGATAACATCATATCAACTAAATTATCAATATGCACACGTGCTATATGTGCTGAAAAATTATACGGTAATAAATCTTCATCTAAAGATGGATGAGCACATAAATTTCTATCAAAATGTAATCTTCGTAACATCTCATACTCAGTAGCATTAATAAACATATATTTAGTATATGCATTTTTTAGTACTTGTTGTTCGAAAGTTAACGATCCATGTATATCGTTCTTCTCAATCAATTTCTTTAACTTTTCATATTCCGCTTTTGCAACATCATCATTATTCCCAGCTAATTCTTCTAATTTATATACATAATCATAAATAAGTGTTGTCCAAAGTTGTGTTATAGTAGCCCTATAAGCACCACCTTTATAACAATTCAAAGCCTCTTTAAAATATTCTTTCGTTTGACTATTCCTACATTGTGATAATAATTCGTCAAAATCTCTCATTTTTACCTCTTTAATACAATTATATTATTTAACCTTTTATTCCCCTACTTATAAAAAGTAATAAACAGCTCAAAGACCTAATATTACTTTTAACCATATATTGACTCAATATGAGTGGTACTCTAAATATTTAGCTTAACCTTTATTCTGTGTTTTATCTACTTTTAGTCTATTAGGAATTAACTCTTGCCAATTTTCATCAATTGAATTAATTCCATATTCTTTAGCTAATAAATCGCATATACTTATAACATTTTCTATTAACTTATAAGCAGTTTCACAATATGAATCAATAGCACAATCAACGTCAACACATTCTAAAGATTGTAACCCAAATTTTGTATATTCAGACTCTCGAATAAACAGAAAAAACCTTCCAACTATATCATCATGTAAAACATAAATTTGATCATCAACTTCGATTTCAGGAATTGAACAATACCATTGAAAATGTCCAGTAGAGCAATAATAATTTCCTTCATCATCTTTATATAAAGTTGTTAATGCATTGTCATGATTATTAATAGATTTTGCTAATATAAAGCAGTAATCTTGTAGTTGATGATAAAGTTTTAAAGCTATTTTTATACGTTGAATCTCTACTTCTTTTTTATTCTTATACCAATTTAAACCTATTGGTCCCAAAAGACTAGCAAATAAAACAGTAATAAATTGTATAAAGTAATCCATAATTATTTCAACTCATCTCTCAACGGAACAACTTCATCAAATAAGCACTCTTCCCATGCTTCTATCATATATTGAGGATATGAGAAAGGATCTGCATCTTTATCTGGGTGTTATTGAACATATACTGGATAATTAACAGTGCCTACTATCCTATTTTTATTATATATATCTTCACCAACTGTAGATTGATTCACAGATACCATAAGTTCATCTATATCAACACACCATTTTGATGCAAAATCTTCAACAATAGAATCATATGTCTTGGTAAAGTATTCTCGTTTAATTTTCAATAAATTACTACCTTTATCTATTTTCTTATATTGATTAGCACTCATCTTACCGCGTAAACTATCAGCAGCACTAAATAATTTTTGATTTAATTCGGCACCTATAATATCTCCTAACTTTTCATGATTTATTCATAGTAATTAATTTTATTCTACTACAAAAAATGC
Source organism: Veillonella sp. AF13-2 (assembly GCF_003603295.1). Classification (NCBI taxonomy): domain Bacteria; kingdom Bacillati; phylum Bacillota; class Negativicutes; order Veillonellales; family Veillonellaceae; genus Veillonella; species Veillonella sp. AF13-2. The sequence continues at coordinate 240,771 of NZ_QTMT01000001.1, read as the reverse complement.
CACATATAAACACTTTACTCCAGTAATAGTGAAAATATGTGGCAAAGTTTACACACATCAATAATATGTAACTATTCTTGTGTTTTAACTATCAATTCACCCTAAAGAATATTACTTCTTCCCTACCAATCCATAGCTCATATCCACCAGCATCTTTAATTTTTCCTCATCCTCATATCGTTCTATATCCACCGATATCGAATGTTGTTTATTCATATGATATGAAGGATAGATCCCATTTTCACGAATTAAGTTAGGAATTAAATCCGGATCGCATTTCAGATTAACTATCTCTATCGGTTCATTTATATTAAGTCCTAATCGAACACCTCTAATATTAAAAATCAAAGCGAACCACTTTTGATTATCTCTGCGTCAAATTACTACATAGTTAGGGTATTTTTCCCATGGATAGTCCACATCACAAATATATTCTTGCTGAATATATTGAATTATTTCATTACGATTCATTACATTCGACCTCTACTTTCAAAATAATTTATTTTGTATATCTGTGAATATCCCCCCTATGGTCCTACTAGTTATATTGATTTATCTACCAATTATTCATACGATTAAAATACTCAATCGCCTCCGGACTAAATTCAATAAATGTAACGCCATCATTAAACGGTCCCAAAACATATGGTTGATATATCAGTTTTACATAGCCGTTACCCGGTAAGTAGTAATTATCCGTAACATCCATTATATGTTTATATTTTGGTAGATACGTCTTTCTTTTACTAGCACTTGTGTAAAAGTTTAATATATCTTCATTTATACCATCTTCTAACTGTTGAGCATTAGCAACTCTTACATAGTTATATAAAGGTATCCTTTGACCGGTATTTTTATCATACACCAAGCCTCTAGTGCTATAAGTTCCATGAGCTGCACCTTTATAATTCTCACCTGTATTTAGCAAAATAGAGATAACTTGATCATCTTCATAAGTAACTTCATAACCTTGAAAAACCTCATAAGCTATACCATTGTAATAATCCTCTTTTGCTTTCAATACATAGATCCAAATGTTATTAAAAATAGCGGTTTGTGCAACTTTATTATCTGTATAGACGACTGGATATGTTAAACGTAGTTTTCCCTCTACTATAGTTTCAGGTACAACGCTTGCATAGCTAACCCCTGCTACCATAATTCCTAAAACAGTAGCGCTACATAGTTTTTTTAACATTCCCATCATGAGTCCCCCCCTTTTAATTAAGCACCTCATAAAAAGATTCCTTATTGTCTAATTTCTACATACTAAATAGAATATCCTTTTTTCAAAATATAGTTATCATGCTCAATTAAACCTTTGAATTCTCATTAATTAAAATAGATATTCATTATGCTCCCTTAAATAATAAAACTAATTGTATAGCAAAAAATTAACATGATACCAATAATTACAAAAAATTTTTTACCATACAAAAAAGGACCCTCCAAAGAGAGTCCTTACTATGTATTGTTATGTTATTAAGCGTTTTTAGCTACTTCAACAAGTTTAGCGAATGCTACTGCATCGTTAACTGCCAAGTTAGCCAACATTTTACGGTTAACTTTAACACCCGCTTTAGTCAAGCCAGCGATGAAATCTTCCATCTTTGTATTTCAAATAAACTCATTTATCTTATTTCTTATGAAGAGTCATATTTTCAAAAGCTGTACCATAAGCTTCTTTAAAGATATAGTTACCCACAACATATTTAGGATCATGCAGAGCTACATCAACGTATTGTTCTGGAATATTACCGAAATTCCCTAAAGCCACACCTTCATAATTAAAATCTTCCACACTATTTATTGTTAATTTCATACCAGAGCTAGCTTGTTTAGCATATATGAGAAGTGAATAATCTTGTACATACTGTGGAGTACGTAATACGCTGGCTACAGAATGGTTTATATCATAACGATAAGTAACTAAAACCTTGTGAATATATGAGTTAGTTCTACGACTATTATTATTTTCAACCTCATATACAACGGCCTGTGCTTTATAAATAAACTGGTTCTCTTCTACTCTTTTAATGGAACTTTTATCTACAAAATACGTAATAGCATTTTTTCCTGTAAGAATAGGAACATTGTTCTTATCATTTTTAATAGCTTCCATCGATATAGCTTGGATCTGTAATGGTATTACCATACATACTAACAATAACATAGAAAATAACTTTTTCATTATTTTAATTCCCCTCTTTCAATATTTATCACACACATTATATGTATAGGATATCATATTATAAAAGTATTGATAATCTATTACTTTCACCATACAAAAAAAGGACCCTCCAAAGAGAGTCCTTATTATGTATTGTTATGTTATTAAGCGTTTTTAGCTACTTCAACAAGTTTAGCGAATGCTGCTGCATCGTTAACTGCCAAGTCAGCCAACATTTTACGGTTAACTTCAACGCCTGCTTTAGCTAAACCAGCGATGAAACGGCTGTAAGTCAAGCCATTGATGCGAGCCGCTGCGTTGATACGAGCGATCCACAATTGACGGAATTCGCGTTTTTTCGCACGACGGTCACGACGAGCGTAGTACAACGCTTTCATTACTGTTTCGTTAGCTTTTTTGAACAAACGAGAACGTGTACCGCGGTAACCTTTAGCTAATTTTAAAATCTTTTTATGACGTGCATGAGCTGTAACGCCCTTTTTCACTCTTGCCATTGTATATTCCTCCTAAATTACGATATTATCGATCTAATAGTTAACGATTAAGCGTATGGTAAGCATTTAGCTACGCGTTTGTGGTCAGCTTTTGCAACCAATGTAGCTTTACGTAAATTACGTTTACGAGCTGGAGATTTCTTTTCAAGAATGTGGCTTTTGAAAGCTTTTGCACGCTTGAATTCACCAGTACCAGTTGCAGAGAAACGTTTAGCCGCAGCGCGACGAGTTTTAATTTTTGGCATAATATAATCCTCCCAATACCTTACTTACTTACTAAAATCATGGTCATGTTACGACCTTCTAATTTAGCTGCTTTTTCAATAGACGCCGTTTCTTTGAGTTCTTCAGCAAAACGTGTCAACACTGCCATGCCTAGTTCTGGATGTGAAAGTTCACGACCGCGGAACATGATGGTTACTTTTACTTTGTTACCTTCAGCCAAGAATTTGGATGCGTTTTTCATTTTTACGTAAAAGTCATGGTCTTCAATATGTGGACGTAATTTGACTTCTTTCAAAGTTACGATTTTTTGTTTCTTTTTCGCTTCTTTCTCGCGTTTTTGTTGTTCATAACGATATTTACCGTAGTTCATAATGCGAGCTACTGGTGGTTTAGCGTTAGGTGCAATTTCCACAAGATCAAGATGCTGTTCTTCAGCCAATGCCAAAGCCTCACGGCCAGACATAATACCGATTTGTTCGTTTTCAGGACCTACGACACGAAGTTCACGAGCACGAATTTCTTCATTAATGCGTGGTGTATCCTTGCTAATAGCGTTCACCTCCAAGAGAATAAAAAAAACGGATGGCAAACACCATCCGAATAGAATTCTCTATTATTAACCTCATACTTCATGGTATTAGGTGAGTGGCGGATGGCCTCTGCTTCATAAATTACTTAATTATAATAACAAATCGAACCGTGAAAGTCAACAATAATCTTGAGCTTTTCTTGATAAATTTATTATTACAACTCATATAGTATAACAAACTATCTATGTTCTGTATATATGTGTTATTACTGACAAGTAGACCGCTTTAAGTATACAATAGTCTTATAGATTTATAATTAATTTTCTAAAAAATACGATAACAATAATAAATATAAATATATATTTATTTACGCTAACGATAACTAGAAAAATATTTATATTAATTAAGCATTAAACATATTGAAAGGAGTTTTATCATGAGTACAACAAACAGTGCCCCTCCTCTAAAGGTACGTACAAACACTCAAAATATCGGTCTCATTCTTTCCTTTATTGTTCTCGGTGGCATTTTATTATTACCAACACCAGAAACATTATCTACTGGTGGTCATCGTATGATTGGTGTCCTCGCCTTTGCTATCATCTTATGGATGACGTCAGCTGTATCCTATCCGGTAAGTGCGACCATGATTACGGCGCTCACAGCCTTGTTACTAGGTTTCGCTCCAAATCCAGAGGCGCCAGCAAAAGCTATGGGCACAGCTAATGCCTTAAAACTAATTATTTCAGGTTATTCTTCTCCTGCGATGATTCTCGTAGGTGCCGCTATGTTGATTTCCGTAGCTATGCGTAAAACGGGACTAGATCGTCGCATTGCCATGCTCGTATTATCTAGCGTAGGCACAAAGGTAAGCCGCATTTATTTAGGTGTTATTATTACAGGTCTTATTCTAGCCTTCTTTGTACCGAGTGCAACAGCTCGTATCGCTTGTCTTGCTCCAATTATTATCGGTATCGTTGAAAACCTAGGTATTGAACGTAAAAGTCGCGTAGCAGCTCTCCTCATGGTAGGCGCCGTACAGGTAGATACCTTTTGGAATATCATGATTCAAACAGCAGCCGCCCAAAACCTCGTAGCTGTTGGGTTTATGCAAACACAGATGAACACATCTGTAAGTTGGATTGATTGGCTCACAGCAGCTGCACCATTCTCAATTATTATGGCTATCATTACCTACTTTGTAACGCAAGCTTTAATTAAACCTGAATTTAAAGAACTCGTTGGCGGTGATGTACAACTCGCTAAAATGCGTAAAGAAATCGGTCCAATGACATTCGATGAAAAAAAACTATTATGTATCTCTATTGGTCTATTAGCATTGTGGGCGACGGGAGGTAAATTACATACCATCGATACTACAACCTCAACAATCGTAGCCATCGCACTATTCTTCTTCCCTAATCTTGGTATTCTAGAATGGAAATTTGCCCAATCCAACATAGATTGGGGATCTATTGTCATGTTTGGTGCTGGTATCGGTCTTGGTTCTGTATTACTTAAAACGAAAGCGGCCACCTGGCTCGCTCAAGTATTCGTAAATGCCTTTTCCCTTGAAACGGCAAGCGTATTCCTTTTGATTGCTATTATGGCTGCCTTTCTGATTTTAATCCACCTTGGATTTGCATCAGCTACAGCCCTCTCCTCTGCCATGATTCCTATCGTAATATCCATCGTTATGGGACACTCCGCAGAAGGTCTTAATCCACTTGGTGTAACAATGCTTATGCAATATGCAATCTGCTTTGGTTTAGTATTACCAGTAAACTCACCACAAGGCATGGTAGCTTATGGAACAGATACATTTGACGTAAAAACATTTATGACTACAGGGATTCCATTAACCATCATCGGCTATGTCATGATACTCGTATTTTCACTTACATACTGGCATTGGATTGGAATTGCTTAAGTCTAAATATTTTAAATAAGCCAAACTCTCTAAATAATTCTAATATTATAAATTAAACATACTATAAAAGGCTCTGTCTTATGACAGAGCCTTTTATTTTTATATGAGTTTCAATATAAAACGTCTATGTTCTTTTCAATGAAAAGCTTTCACAAATATTTATTTATTCTAGTTCCTTACCTTTAAGTTCAGGAATCAAGAATACTGTTGCTAAAATATCGATTACATAGATAATCGCGAGGAAAGCGATTGCCACTTGGTAGGAGTACAGTGAGATGATCATGCCTACTACCATTGGGCTAAAGCCACCTACGGCACGACCAATGTTAAATAATACGTTTTGAGCTGTTGCACGAGCACTTGTTGGATATGCTTCCGCCATCAAGGCACCGTAGCCACCCATCATACCATTTACAGAGGCCCCTAATATAGCACCAGCAAATAGCATAGCTGTTGGATCAGATAGTTGAGAGTAAATCAAGATAGATGCCACAGCACATACTTGGAACAAAATAAATGTCGGTTTACGGCCAATTTTATCAGCCAATCGTCCGAATAACCAAATGCCGACCATCATACCACATACAGTTACGGCAGTCCACAAACCCGATTTTGTAAGAGAAAACCCTAATTGCTTACTCAAGAAGTTAGGCAACCAAATCATAATACCGTAGTAACCAAAGTTTTGAACAGATGTTAAAATAGCAACACCTATAGAGGTCTTTGTAGTTCTTACATCTTTTACTAATAACTTGAATGAGTTCGTATGGGAATGTTCCTTAATTTCTTTACTTTGAACAAAGATTTCTGGTTCATGTAATTTCGCACGGAAGAACCAGGCTACAAAGGCAGGAATAATGCCAACCATGAACATACCACGCCAGCCAATATAAGGGAGTAATACGGGCGTTAACAGTGCTGCGGCCAATACGCCTAACTGCCAACCGATGGCAACATAGCTCGTCGCTTTTGCACGGTGTTGTGCAGGCCATGCTTCAGCTGCTAAGGCCATACCAATACCGAATTCACCGCCTAAACCGATACCGGCAATTGTACGATATATGAGAAGATCCCAATAACCTTGTGCAAAAGCACATAGACCAGTGAATACAGCAAATAAGACAATAGTCCATGTCAACACACGAACACGACCAAACTTATCTGACAAGGTACCAAAGATAAAACCACCAATAACAGCACCTACCAAGGTCCACGTCACAAGGGAACCTGCTTGACCAGTAGTCAAGCCTAAGTCCCCTGAAATCAAGGTTAGCATAAAGCCGAGAATCAAGAGATCAAACCCATCCATGGCATAGCCAATAGAGGAACCAATAACAGCTTTCCAACCGTATGAATTTACTTCTTTCATAGTCATTTCCTTTCGCTACTCACAGGTAACAATTAAAGAGAATATAATACAAAATCCCCCTCTTATAATTTCATCACTATTAAATTATACAGACTAATTTAAATTGTGCAAGATGTGAGGGGGATTTATAACATTATAATTACTAGGATGGTAAATAATTAGTTGCGTTCTTTAATTTCAGTTTTAATAGAATTGAAGAATTCTTCGAATGGTACGGAGCCCAATTCGTCACCACCGTGTTTACGAACATTAACTGTGCCTTCTTCGACCTCTTTATCACCCACAACAAGCATGTATGGAACCTTTGCCATTTGTGCTTGGCGGATTTTGTAACCGATTTTTTCGCTGCGATCGTCTACTTCTACGCGTACATAGTCGCGGTGCATTTGTTTTGCTAATTTCTCAGCGTACTCAACGTGTTTTTCAGAAATAGGTAAGATTTTAACTTGTACAGGAGCCATCCAAGTTGGGAATGCACCTGCATAGTGTTCAGTCAAGATACCGATGAAACGTTCCATGGAGCCGAAGCATGCACGGTGAATCATGATAGGACGGTGTTTTTGACCATCTTCACCAACGTAATCGATTTGGAAACGTTCAGGTAAGTTCATATCCAATTGGATAGTACCACATTGCCATGTACGACCCAAGGAGTCTTCGATGTGGTAATCCAACTTAGGACCATAGAAAGCACCATCGCCAGGGTTGATTACATAAGGAATGCCTTTTGCTTCGATAGCATTACGCAATGCTTCTGTAGCTGCTTCCCAAATCGCATCATCGCCCATTGCATTGTCAGGTTTAGTGGACAATTCCACATGGTATTTCAAACCGAATTGGCTATAGATACGGTCGAACAATTCGATAACTTTCATCAACTCAGATTGCATTTGGGATGGCAACATAAATACGTGAGCATCGTCTTGTGTGAAAGCACGTACCCGGAACAAGCCGTGTAATGCACCAGATAATTCATGACGGTGAACTAGACCAAGTTCAGCGTAACGCAATGGGAAGTCACGGTAAGAATGCATTTCGTTTTGATAAACCAAGATACCGCCTGGGCAGTTCATTGGTTTAATTGCATATTCTTCTTCGTCAATAATTGTAGTGTACATATTTTCGCGGTAATGGAACCAGTGACCAGATGTTTCCCACAATTGTTTGTTCAAGATGATTGGTGTACGAATTTCTTCGTATTCAAATTCATGGTGAACTTCGCGCCAGAAGTTTTCTAATTCGTTGCGAAGAGCCATGCCTTTTGGCAAGAAGAATGGGAAACCAGGACCTTCTTCTTTGATAACGAACAAGCCAAGTTCTTTACCAAGTTTACGGTGGTCACGTTTAGCCGCTTCTTCAAGCAAGTGAAGGTATGCATCAAGTTCTTCTTTCTTTTCAAATGCAGTACCGTAAATACGTTGCAACATTTTATTCTTTTCATCGCCGCGCCAGTATGCACCTGCAATGCTTTGTAATTTGAAAGCTTTCACCTTGCCAGTGGATGCCACGTGGGGTCCTGCGCAAAGATCGATGAAATCGCCTTGAGAATAGCAAGAGATGATTGCATCTTCAGGAAGGTCTTGAATCAATTCTACCTTGTAGTCTTCGTTTTTAGATTTGAAGAACTCGATAGCTTCTTGACGAGGCATAACGGATTTAGTAATCGGTAAATTTTCTTTTACGATGCGGCTCATTTCCTTTTCGATTTTACCCAAATCTTCAGGAGTCAAAGTATGTTCCATATCGATATCATAGTAGAAACCCTTATCGATAGCAGGACCGATAGCCAATTTAGCTTCAGGCCATAAACGTTTAACAGCTTGTGCCAAGATATGAGAAGCTGTGTGGCGCAAAGTATGTTTACCACCATCTTCTTCGAATGTTAAGAATGCTACTTCAGAACCATCAACGAGTTCTTCGCGAAGGTCTGTTAATTCGCCATTTACATTTGCAGCTAGTACTTTTTTAGCCAAGCTGTTAGATAATTGTTTTACTGCTTCCCCAAGAGTAGTGCCAGCAGCGTATTTCTTTGCACTACCATCAGGTAAAATGATTTTTACATCTGCCATTTTTCTTTCCTCCAATTTATAAACTAGGATAGCTTTGATTTTTCATTGTCCCCAATATGCTCACATACCACACAATACATAAGCATTGTGTAAATAGCTTGTAGAAATTGGGTAATAAAAAAAGACCTTCTATCCCTACAAACAAGGGACGAAGATCATTCGCGGTTCCACCCTAGTTAACTACCTATACGAATATATGTGTATAGTTAATTCACTTCATTAAGCCCGATAACGGTGGCGGCCGTACTTGCCTACTTAGGTTCGACAAATCAGTTTAAAGGGGGTAACTCTAATATATGTGTAAGGCATTTCCAGCATCTGCCTCTCTCTGGTACACAGGGATAAAAGAATCATGTCCTTTGCATCACTTTTACTAGATTATAGTATCATAGAGGACTAAAAATTTCAATACAGTTTAACTGGAAATTTAATAAGAACTATAAATTGTAATTGTTGTTAGAGCAATATACTATAAACTTCAGCTTTATTTTTACCTATATACATTTATTTTTAAAAGAAAACGGCCCGAGAATGATATGGTCCCCTTTACTAGATAACCAGTGAAGGCGGAACATATCAGAATCTCGAGCCATTTTATATACATTATTTGTAAATTAGCGTTTGAAGTTTGTAGACAACATAGCGCCAATTACTTTTTCCAATTTGCTAGTGGAAAGGTCTGGACCTTTATAGAGTGTTAAGAGCACGTCATTAGAGTTATCTTGTTTAGATACCATCATAACGCCACTACCGCGAGCCCCGTTATCATCGTAATCTTTCGCTACGATAACAAGGTTCAAATAATGGTCCTTCATGTATGTATACACCTTGCTTGTACGCGCAGAGGAGCCGATCATTTTTGCCATATTCATACCACGGTTAAATACGATTGCATTTGCATTATGAGGATTTGCCGCTAATTGTTGCTTCTCTTCTTCATTTAGAGGCATGAGGTTTACCATGAGGGAGTCACCCATCTTGCCGCGGAACATGGCTGGCATCGTTTCGCGCACGTCATCAGGAATACCTGTGTCAGCAGTCAATTTCAATTCCTTAGGAACGGTCATGTATAAAATGCCCTTGCTATTGCGTCCCACCTCTGTTGTACTGAGGTCTACAGCGCTAAGCATAATGGAATCTTTAATGGTCGCTACTTGATTAGCCAACGGTTTTTCAGGAACGCCACGGCTCGCCAATTGTACATCGCCAGATTTAGTTTTCTTCAATGTTTCCACATTCCAGCTTGCGCCTTTTTTGTCTGCATCGCTAGCTTCTGTGAAAGCATTCGCCCCGTCTTTTGTGCCTACATATACATAGGTTTGAGCCGGGATGATGGTATCTGGTGCACCAGATTTATTGAATGCCGCACCATATACTACATTAGGAATCACAGTAGAGCCAATTTGTAAATTGTTGTTAGTTTGGCTTTCCACATCAAAATTGATATTCCCTATGAAAGTCATATCAGGACCGTGGTTGATAACAACCACATCTCCTGCTTGAGGAATGATTACAGGACCTACAGGACCCGCCATAGCTACACCTGCCATAGATACTCCAAGGCAAGCTGTTAATAATGTGCGTTTCAAAATAGATTGTTTCATAGATATACTCTCATTTCTCTACAATTTGTATACATTTGATGTAATTGTAAATCTAGTATAATCATAAAATTCCCTCATACGATTTACAATCAAAATTATACTTAACCTTCTATAGTGACATAGTCGGATAAGCTACTCAATACTTCAAGCGCCAAGAGCCTTGTAGATGGTGTGCAGCGCAACATACACCGCCCACTCGTATCTACCGAGGTCATAACACCTAAATATTCATAGCCTTCAATGATGCGATTGATGAAATTCGTATGCTTAGGATTAATGTGAAAGTACACATACGCTTCTTCTCCAGAGGTTGCTAAATCGGGTACATCTGGAAATGCACCGATTGATTTACTCGGCTCTAAGGCTGTACCGCTCATAAACTATTCATCTTCTTTAGGTTTGCACTCGCGACGCATCATGGAGTAAGGTTCAAGAGGTGTATCCATGTAAATGCGTACTTTCATTTGTGCATGCGGTGCTACATCGATAGGATTACCATCTTCATCTGTCATTTTTTCGATAACAGTTTCAACGAGTTCCCCTTTTGGTTGACAGAATTCTACCTTATCACCCACCTTGAAGTTATTACGTTGTTCAAGATCAACGTATTTTTCTTCTTCGTTGTAGCCCATAACTAAACCGATGAAGTCATGACTTTGAGTATTCGTAGATTTACCATAGTTTTGCGCCGTTTCATCAGGACGACCTTCAGCAAAGCCGTCTGTATAAGGGCGATGGGAAATCTTTTCTAATTCTGCAATCCATTCTGGACGAACGTACCAATCTTTACCTTCTTTAAGGTATGTATCAATCGCTGTGCGATATACTTTTGCCACTGTGGCACAGTAGTGAACGGATTTCATGCGACCTTCGATTTTAAGGCTATCAATACCAGCTTCATATAGATCTGGAATGCGGTGAATTAAACACAAGTCTTTAGAGTTAAAGATATACGTGCCATGTTCATCTTCTTCGATTGGGTAATATTCACCAGGTCGATTAGATTCCACAAGAGAATATTTCCATCGACAAGATTGAGAACATTGACCACGGTTCGCATCGCGATTACCTGTCATATAGTTAGACAATAAGCAGCGACCAGAGTAAGAAATACACATAGAACCATGTACGAAGGACTCAATTTCAATATCTACATGATCCTTCATTTCTTTAAGGTCTGCTAAGGATACTTCGCGAGCCGCTACAACACGTGTGGCACCAAGTTCTTTCCACATTTGAACTGTATGCCAATTTGTAGTAGACGCTTGTGTGCTTACGTGAAGTTCTAAACCTGGAGCTACGCGCTTAGCAAGGCTAAAGATACCCATATCGGCAACGATGATAGCATCAACACCGATACTTTCAAGGAATTTCAAATAATCCTCTAAACCTTCGAAGTCCTCGTTGTGAGGAATGATATTACATGTAACATGAATCTTTTTACCATGTGTATGTACAAATTCTACAGCTTCCTTTAATTCCTCGTCGGAGAAATTAGAGTTTCCTGCGCGCAAGCCAAAGCGTTTACCTGCGCAATATACGGCATCCGCACCATAGCGGATAGCCATTTTAAGCTTGTCCATATTACCTGCAGGACAAAGCAATTCCATAAAATGTTCTGCCATTATTTGTTGTGCCCTTTCCACACACTCACACTCATACCATCACCCATTGGGTAAATAGTAGTGTTAAACAATTCTTTATTTTCAACATATATTAAGTATTCTTGTAACCGTTTTACGATAGTTTTGAACCGTTTTGGTGGTTCCTTATCGCCCCTTACATAACCTCTAAAGAGTACATTATCTGCAAGAATGACGCCCCCTTCTTTCACATGTGGCAGAATAAGTTCAAGTTGTTTTAAATATTGCCCCTTTGGACCATCTAAAAACACTAGATCATATTCGCCTGTGAGTTCCGTTAAGACTTGAGACGCATCGCCTTTCAGCAATGTAATGTTATCGGCATAATCGGATTGGTTAATATAATATTTCGCCATTTCGTGACGCACATCATCCAGTTCAATGGATGTAATATGCCCCTCTTCCTCGTCGAGTAGCGGAGCCATCAACAAAGCGGAGTAACCAATGGCTGTGCCCACCTCTAACACAGAGGTGGGCCGGTACAAACCTATTAATTCTTCAAATAGATGAACCTCAGATTCTCGTAAAATCGGCACATCATTAATCATCGCGTAAATACGCTGTTCATTTAAAATATCATTTAATGTCATGAAAGTAGATTAAATCTCCTACATTATCTATTGTTAGTACCACTAGGAACTACCAACGTAGAGCGTTCAGCAGGATTTGCAGGTTCTACCTGAATTTGTGGTACTTGTTGTGCATTAGGAATCACATTTTGCATCGATTCAGGTACAGGTGTCGTCGTTGGTACATACGTATTGTTATTTGTATTATTTCCATAGGATGGAGCAGCCGGCGTGACTTGCGTCGATGATTGATTTTGTGTTGAACCTGGTACAGGATCTGGAATCTCAGCTGCTGGAACTGTAGTCGGTGTGTATTTATAACTAGGTTCTACGTCAACATATTGAGAATCTGCTTCCACCGCTTCTGCAGAACTATAATTATAATTAGGCTCTGTAGTCGCTACTGCTACGTCATAGTTAGGACCAGCTTGTGCAGCTACTTCAGTATTAGCAGAAGAATTTTTTACCGTGTCAGCACCATAAATTTTATTAACCGCTGCTAAATGTTCTTCGTAAGATTTAGAGAAGTGATTATGCCCCTCTTTATCTGCTACGAAGTATAAATAATCTGTATTTTCAGAATGTAAAACTGCATCTAAAGCTTTTTTACCAGGATTTGCAATTGGACCTGGTGGTAAACCTTTAGATACATATGTATTATATGGGCTTTGCAATTGTGTATCCCCAATCGTTACATTTTCCTTTGCATAACCAAGTACATAGGAAATAGTCGCATCAGATTGCAATGGAATACCATGTGCTAAACGCTTTTTGAATACCCCTGCAATAGTTGGACGGTCTGCATCAAATAAAGATTCTCGTTCAACGATAGATGCCAAGGTTACAAAGTCATGAATACTCATATGTTGAGCTTGAATTTGTTTCTTCACAGCTGGTGTAAGGTAACGATTCATTTCGTCAGCCATCATTTGAATAACATCACGAGGCGTAGCACCTACGGGGATTTCATACGTACTTGGGAACAAGAAGCCTTCTACAGGATATGTAGCAGGTTTTGTGCCTTTCATATATGGGTATGGTACATAGGTCTTAGCTTCAGCTAAGAAGTCCTTCGCCTTCATAATTTGATTCTTTTCAAGAACGATAGCAATATCACCAACTGTATATCCTTCTGGAATTGTAACACGAATAGATTCTACATGACCTTCTTGTAACAAGGAAATGAGTTCGCGCACAGTTACTTTATTAGGTATTTGATAATGTCCAGTTTGAAGCTTATCATTGGTACCGCTCAAATATAACCAGAGCTTAAAGCCTTGAGTTGAGCGAATAAGCCCTCTTTCAAAAAGCATATCTGCAATTTCAGTACCCGTTTGACCTTTTTCAATAACGACTACTTGTGTTCCATCATCTTGAGCAAAGGTATTCGGTACAAAGTACAATGCACCAAGGCCTCCACCAATAATTAATATACCTACAATAACTAGGATCAAAATATATCTTAAGGCTTTTCTCACGTTGTTGAGTTCCTTTCTGTAACATAACAGTATATCAATTCATTATACCATAAACTCTATATTTCCCCTATATAAAAGGGCAATGATTCTACTTATTCCATTTTATGCAATATATTAATTTTATATATTTGTTATGCCCTTAGCATGAATGAAGTCCCTTCTTTGTACAACAATGATAATGTATAACAAAATAAAAATAGCGCATTGTCCACTGACAACACGCTAAATTTATGCTAAAGACAATTATTCGTCTTCATCCATGTCTTCATACAATTTTACTAGAGTTTCAAAGTTTTCATCTTCTTCATCCAAAGGTACGTATTCTTCTACGCCTTCTTCATTTGTTTCGATGCGAGCCAAGATCATGTACGTGTCATCTTGACCTTCATGGTCGGCATCTTCATCTTGTACATGTACAAGAACGGCATACTCTTGACCTTCATGGTTCAAGATAACATCTTCTGTGAAGTATTGTTTATTACCATGTTCATCTTCGAATTCCAAATAATACACTTCACCTTCAAAATTTTGGTCAACCATTGGAAACCCTCCTTAAAGAAAAATACTTATTTATTAAACTGCAAGCGATCTAAATATCCTTGCAAAATTACAACCGCTGCCATTTTATCAATAACAGATTTACGCTTTTTACGGCTCACGTCAGCCGCAATGAGTTGACGTTCAGCCATAACAGTAGATAACCGCTCATCCCAATATGTAACAGGTAAATCGATGACTTCCTTCATCTTTGCAACGAATTCTTCAGTCTTTTCAGCCCGTTCACCTTTTGTACCATTCATATTTTTCGGCATACCTACCACAAGTTCATGTACTTCATATTCAGAAATGAGTTCTTGTAAGCGATTAAAGTCTTTTTCTAGAGATGTTCTACGAATGGTTTCAATACCTTGTGCAGTCATGAGCAGTGCATCGCTACAGGCAATACCAATAGTACGGCTGCCTACATCTAATGACATAATTCTCATTATAGTTGTTTAGCCTTTGCGTATTCTTTCAACAATTCTTCAATCAAGTCATCACGTTCTAAACGACGGATATCGGAACGCGCATTATTATAACTTGTTATGTACGCAGGATCTCCAGAGATTAGATACCCTAAGATTTGATTTATTGGATTGTAACCTTTTTCTTGAATAGATTGATAAACACGCGTAAGCACCTCTTCAGCTGTCATCGGTTCATCGTCTACTTTACGGAATAACATGGTTTCATCTGAAACGTTCATCGTATCCCTCCTTTTTATTACATCGGCAGATTTCACTATACAAGTGAAATCTCACCTACTATTATACTTGAATTAAAGCTACAAAGTCAGTAACTTTTTATGCATTATAAAAAATTTCTATAACAGAAACAAGTATAATTATAAAATTATATGCCTATTGTAACATAGATTTTAAGGCTTCACCACCAGCTTTTAATGCTTCCATTAATTTAGCTGGCTCTTTGCCACCTGCTTGTGCCATATCTGGACGGCCACCGCCATTACCTCCAGCTACTTGAGCTGCGGCTTTAACAATATTACCTGCTTTTGCACCTTTAGCAACGACATCTTTAGAAACTTTACAAACAAAGTTTACCTTATCATCGCCCATAGCAGCGCCTACAAGAACCACACCAGAGCCATTCAATTTATCAAGGCCCATATCAGCTAAATCACGTAATTCATCAATGGAGGACGCTTTTACAGCTGCGCCAACAAATTCAACGTCACCTACCACAACTTTACCAGCGATGATATCAGCCGCACCAGCTGCAGATAACTCTTTGCGAATTTGTTCTAATTCTTTCGCTGTGTCCTTAGCTTCCGTCAACACTTGATGTAAGCGTTCTTCTATTTGAGGAGCTTTAGTTTTAAGCTCGCTTGCCATGCGTTCAATAGTCAAACGATCTTGTTTTGCTGCATCGAGAGCTGCACGACCTGTAATCGCTTCAATACGACGTACACCAGAACCGATACCAGCTTCAGATGTTAAACGGAAGGAACTAATGAAAGCTGTATTGCCTACATGAGAACCACCACATAATTCAACGGAGAAGCCAGGAACCTCTACAACGCGAACTACATCGCCATATTTATCACCAAAGAGTGCCATCGCACCTTTCGCTTTTGCTTCGTCCATTGACATTTCAGCGATAGCTAGGTCCGTAGCTTTTAAAATTTCTTCGTTTACAAGTGCTTCAATTTGATCAAGTTCCTCTTGTGTTACAGGGGAAAAATGAGTGAAGTCAAAACGCAAGTAATCAGGAGTTACTAGAGAACCAGCTTGGTTAACATGCTCGCCAAGAACTTTTTTCAATGCTGCATGTAACAAGTGTGTTGCTGTATGGTTACGGGCCATTGCTGCGCGACGATTTGTATCCACTTCAAGCGTTACATCATCACCTTCAGAGATAGAACCTTCTATAACAGTACCGATATGATATACAGTGCCTTCTGGTAAACGTTTTGTATTATGAACCTCTACCTTACCCATTGGGCCCACGATAAAGCCTGTATCACCTAATTGACCGCCCCCTTCAGCATGGAAAGGAGTAGTGCGTACGATAACAGTAATTTCATCGCCGTCAGCTGCTGTTTGTAAGCGTTCAGAACCTTTACCAAGCATCAATACGGAGGATGCAGTTTCTGCTTCATCTTCAACAAGTTCTTCATCTTTCAAGAATGTAATGTCTGGTGTTGCTACCTTCGCATCTTCTTTTACACGAGCTTCACGAGCGCGTTCACGTTGTTCTTTCATAGCAGCTTCAAAACCTTCATGGTCTATTGTAAAGCCCCGTTCAGAAGCTATTTCCTCTGTTAATTCCCAAGGGAATCCATATGTATCATATAGTTTAAATACTTCTGTACCAGGAACAACAGTTGCTTTTTCAGCAGCTAATGTATCAATTAAAGAGTTTAACAACTCAAGACCTTGTTCCAATGTTTGGTTAAAGCGTTCTTCTTCGTTTTGTACAACACGTTTAACGAAATCTTGTTTCTCAGCGATGGATTTAATACCAGGTCCTAGAATGTCTACGACTACATCAATAAGAGATGTTAAGAAGATACCTTCGATACCAAGTAAACGTCCATGACGTACGGCACGGCGTAAAATGCGACGCAATACGTAGCCACGACCTTCATTAGACGGTAACACACCATCGGAAATCAATGCTGTGACAGCACGAGCATGGTCAGCAATAACCTTCAAAGAAACATCTGTATTTGGATCTTCGTTATATTTCACACCAGCCCGTTTTGCAGTAGCTTCAATAATAGGGAAAATCAAATCAGTTTCAAAGTTTGTTTTACAACCTTGTAATACGGAAGCCAATCGTTCAAGACCAGCGCCTGTATCAATGTTTTTGTGTTGTAATGGTTCATAGGAACCATCTGGCATTTTATTAAATTGAGTAAATACTAAGTTCCAGATTTCAAGATAGCGATCGCAGTCACAACCTGGTGCACAATTAGGATCATCACAACCATGTTCAGGACCTTGGTCGAAGAAGATTTCACTATCAGGGCCGCATGGGCCTTCACCAATTTCCCAGAAGTTATCTTCAAGGCGTGTAATATGGCTTTCCTCTACACCACAATCATTATGCCATGTATCATACGCTTCTTGGTCATCTGGATATACAGTGACATATAGTCTATTTTTATCGAGTTTAATAACCTCAGTTAAGAACTCCCATGCCCAGTGAATCGCTTCTTTTTTGAAGTAATCACCGAAGGAGAAGTTACCAAGCATTTCAAAGAATGTATGGTGACGAGCTGTGCGGCCTACATTTTCAAGGTCACCAGTACGCATACATTTTTGGCTTGTTGTAATACGATGACAAGGAGGTACCAATTTACCTGTAAAGAAAGGCTTTAATGGCGCCATACCTGCCCCGATCAATAACAAAGACGGATCGTTTTCTGGTATAAGAGAAAAACTATCTAATTTTAAATGTCCTTTACTTTCAAAAAACTGCAAGTATGCTTGACGCAGTTCATTACCCTTCATGTGTATATTCCTCCTAAAATTATTTACTCTTCATTATAACTCAAAAACGATATAAAATCTATTAAAAACATTGAGATTATGCGGAATTTACGCACTTTCACACCAATTCAAGCAAACCGTAAAAAATATAATTTTAAAGCCATATTTTTTACAATAAAAGTAAAGGTCAAATTTAGTCAATGCTAGTTAAATCATAAATAATAAACATAAAAAGAGGTTATACAAATCAACAAAACAAAATTGATTCGTATAGCCTCTTTTATAGCTAGTTATTAAATTAGCGTACAACGCGTTTTGCGCCGATGTAGCGTTCGCCCCAATAGCCAGTATCAAGGTCTGCTACTGCAACACCACGACTGGAAGTGGCGCTGATGAACTTGCCATCGCCAATATAAATACCGGAGTGAGATGGACCTGGTTCATAAGTTTCGAAGAATACCAAATCCCCTGCTTTCAAGTTCGCACGAGAAACTTCAACACCTACGTTATACTGTTCATCTGCCAAACGCGGTAAAGAAATACCTTGTTTTTCAAATACATATTTAACATAACCGGAGCAGTCAAATCCACTTGGAGTTGTACCGCCAAATACATATGGTACACCACGGTATTTGTCAGCTTCTGCCAAGATTGCGTGAATGCTACTAGGTGTTTCATTTTTCGTAATATTGTTTAATTTAACGTTCTTGCCATTAATGGAATGACCAGCGATACGACGGGATGTCGCATTACTGTTTGTAAAAGCGGATTTCGTTGCTACTGCTTTAGTCGCTGCATTTTGGGTCAATACTGCCTTCGTAGAACGAGGAGCACCCATCAATGCATTATACGTAGCAGGGCCTACGATACCATCCACCGGAAGGCCACGATCTTGTTGGAACAGACGAACTGCCCACTTCGTTTCCTTACCATATACACCATTTTTATCTGTAGCATTATAGCCGTGTTTAATTAGTTGTTGTTGAACCGCTGTAACACTTTTGCCCTTATCACCATATTGTAATGTTGTTGCGCCAACCATGGCTGTTGTGGCACACACAAAAGTTAATGTTAATGCCGTTATTTTAACCTTACTATATTTTGACTTCATATGCTTCCTTTCCAAAAAACTTTTAAAGTAAGTTATTTATTCAAAATATACTAACCGTCTATTTATTTGCATTCACAAATACAGCTAGTCTTCTTTGCTTTTGTTAGTATAAGCCTCTGGTGCCATAAAAACATCTGCACTACTTGGTCCGAGTAACGGAGCCTCTTCATGCTCTTCAAAATTTATAGCTGACTTAACCCAATACAAAGGCCGTTGCTTTACCTCTTCAAAAATACGACCTACATACTCGCCAATAATTCCCAGTCCGACGAGTTGAATTCCACCAATAAACAAGATTGATACGCCCAAGGTTGTCCACCCATTCAAAGCTTGTCCTGTAAGATATACATACAAAAGATGTAAAATGAGCAAAAAGCTCATTCCACCACAAAGTACTCCTACATACAAGGCGGCCCGTAAAGGCACCCTTGAAAAAGCAGTTACACCATCGAGAGCAAATCGAATCATTTTACGCACACTAAACTTTGAGACACCTGCAAATCGAGGTGGTGCCACAAAGTGCAACTCTGCTTGTCTGTACCCTAAGGCGCCGACAATACCGCGCAAAAATCGACCATGTTCTCTGAATCGTTTCAACGTGCCCAATGCTTTACTATTCATGAGGCGGAAATCGGACCCACCTTCAACAATAGGAACATCGGCCATTTTGTTCATCAGTTTGTAATAATACTTAGATGTGAAAGATTTAGCCCAACTAGCGTCATCAGTTGAATCGCGTATGGTACGCACCACGTCATACCCTGATTCCCACAACCGAACTAGTTCAGGAATCAATGCAGGTGGATGCTGCATATCACCGTCCATTGTAATGACTGCATCGCCATGAGCATAATCAAGTCCACATGTAAGTGCCGTTTGATGCCCAAAGTTACGAGCCAGCAATAACACTTTGACATGTTTATCATTGAATGCAATTTCACGCAGTATCATAGCTGACGAATCACTAGATCCATCATCCACGAAGATTAATTCATAATCATACGTGAGACCTGACATAACATCAGTTACAGCTTTATAAAAGTTCGCTATATTTTCCTCTTCGTTATATACAGGCACTACAATAGAAAGTAACATAAATCCTCCAAAGTATTTTACTCACATATTTTATGTTAATTAGTAAATTAAGGCAAATGCTAAAGGTTAACAATAGGCCTAATAATGTTTATAAAGCCAGTAAATAAGCTATTTCTCTGTAAAACACCAATGAAACACTTCATTTATCCTTTATATAAGCTAAACGAATTAATTTCATATGAATTTATTCGTAAAACTACTTAATAAAGTAATTTATAAAAAATATTTATTTTATTAATATAGAAATAAATATGATTATTTCTGGCTTTATCAACTATTAATCAAAAATATATATGAATTTTTATCATAAAATTATCAAAAACGCCTAATTTCATCTATCTTTCATGAAAAAGAGACCCGTTAAGGGTCTCCTTTACTATAATCCAGCAGCATCAATCCAAGATTGTAAATCTTCCTCCGCCAGTTCCATATCTTCTATATAAGCACCAGCTACAACTGGATATTTAGCGACCTCTACTGTATGTAAAATGGAATCATCGCGACCATTTTTATAAGTTCCAATCCAGATTCCAGAAAATTGTGATTCATACCATTCTACAGGTTGATCAGTTTCATTAAAGTTAATCGTAATATAACCGCGTCCAAGTGTTTCTAATACTTCAACTTGTTCTTCCTCTGTTAAACCTGTTTTTTCAATATAAATCGAATATGTCTCACCATTTTCACGCAAATTCTTTAGAGCCAAACGCAACTCATTTAAAACGGCGCGAACATTACCATAATTTTCAATCATAAATACTCCTATACAGAAACTATCTTTACATTCTATAAGCTATCTATACATTATATGAAATTTCCACTTTATGCTTTAGGCTCAACTGTTACGCCCCATTCTCGTAGGACATGCAAAATACGTTTTTTAACCTCAGGCAAGGCACATTGTACCGGCTCGCTAGGTTCAAAACCAATTTCCAATGATTCCGGTTCTACACCAATAACCACTGCATCTTCTAATGGATCTTCTTGAATAGCACGGATGCGTAAAATATCTTGCATTCCTACTTCATGTACAGAAATATGTTCCGTAAAATATTGTTCCAATTCCTTATGAGGAAATTCATATATAGTTCCTGGAGCATCTCCACCATTAATAGCGTCTACAAGAAGAATTTTCTTCATACCACGCATATACGTGAGTAATTCCATCCCCATAGTGCCACCATCAATAATGGAAATCGGAGGTGTAAATGTGAAAGATTCTTTCAATTCTTTTACTACATGAACACCTAATCCCTCATCGGTAAGCAAAATATTACCGACTCCAAGTAGGACAATTTCATTATCTCCATCATCATAAAGGCTATTTAAATCAATACGCGGACCCTCTGAGTCCGCGTATTGTTCCAAGCCACTGATGATATCAGTACTTGTATTAGTCATTTTCTTGTAATTCTCTTTCTCTAGGATCATTAGGATCACTTGGACGATATGTAGTACCAGATGGTTTATCAATACGTTCCCCACGACGACGTTTACCATTGAGGTCTTCAATATCAATTGGGTCATGAGCGTAATATTTCATGCCCGAAACCATAGCAGATACTTCGCCGGATTCCTCCATAACGTCTTCTCGAAATGCCATATACACGTGAACAATAGTAAAGAACAAGAATCCCCACGCAATGTAGTGATGGATAACATGGACTTTATATTCACCACCAAATAATGTAATCACTGGTGCAAATAAAGTTCCTAGAATACCATTAGGATTAACCATCGAATACATTGCAAAACCCGTTAAGATTTCAAAGAAGAACATAATGTATACCATCATATACGCAGTTCTAGCTAAAGAATTACGAAGCCAATGATGTTCATGTTTTTGAGGAATCATTAAATAGTGCAATGTTGTTTCTTTAAGACCGTACCAATACCGTTTTTGACGGAATTTAGGTAATAATCTATCCCCTCGGTTCCAAAGAGCGCCTGCAAAACGGAAGATAAAGGAGAATGTTAAGATAACACCTGCAATGAAATGAATACGCCGCATAGTTTCCATAGAGAACCAGCCATCAATAGCAAAAGTTGGTTCAGGGTTACCCGTAATCGCAGCAAAGCCTGGATCACCAATATATAGTCCTGTCCAGAATAAAGCCGTTACACTAAGCACCATAGTCCAGTGGAATATGCGCAGCCATAGACTAAATACGACATACGCCTTTTTGTCAGTATGTATTAACATAAGCCCACCACCCTTTATTTACACAATGCATCTGTATTGACGGAAACAATTTTTTCGCCTTTTTTATTGTATAAATGGGTTGCACATGCGAGGCATGGATCAAAGGAGTGAATTACCTTCAAAATTTCAAGTGGTTTATCTGCAATTTTTACATGTGTATCAATCATGGAATCTTCATAGGCACCATGTTCATTAGCTGCAGTTTTAGGGCACGCATTCCATGTAGATGGTACGATACATTGATAGTTTGCAGAGCGTCCATCTTTAATATGTATCCAATGACCCAAACCACCACGAGGCGCATCTACAAGACCAACACCTTTAGCATCTTTATCCCATGTGTTTGGCTCAAATTTAGTCATATCTGCTACTGTAGTATCACCATTTTTGATATTAGATACAAGTTTGTTAAAGAAGTATTGACTAATATTTGCTGCCACTTGTGCATCAAGGCCACGACATGCTGTACGTCCCACCATAGTAGTCATCCATACATGAGCTGGTACACCCAATACTTGTGATACTGTATCTATTTGACGAACAATCATAGATTCAGCCCAAGTTGGGTCTTTGATTATGCCTTGTTTTACTTTTGTATACACAACAATATATTTTGCTAATGGACCAACCTCTGCAGTTTTACCTTTGAAAGTTGGAGATTTAATCCAAGAGTATTTTTTATCTTCATCAAGGAATTCCCATTTTTCTTTTGTACCAGATTTAGGACCCGTAAATTTAGGATCAGTAACACCTTCAATAGGATGAAGTGTTTTTGTTCCGTCTGGATATGTAAACCAGGAATGATCAACCTCTTCACTAAGGTATTGAGGATCCATAAAATCTTTACCTTCTAATGGGATAAATGTTGCTTTATCTACGCCTAACGCAAAGTTTTCAACAACGCCATTGGAACGAACAATACATTTCTTATGATAGTCACCATTAGAAGTGCCTGTGTATGTATCATCTGGATAATCACCATAAGACATAACGCGTTTCTTAGCAAGACCACCACCATCGATCATACCTTTTTCTACATAGATTTTGCCAATAGCTAGTAAATCTGGTAAATAAAAATTATCTACTAAGTCTTTAGCTAGCGCAATAGACTGTTCAACAGCGCCTAGGCGTTGTGTATTGATAGGCGCATTCATATCATTCATCGAGATAGAACATGGCATGCCACCTACGATGTAATGAGGATGAGGGTTTTTGCCACCAAACACAACGTGAGGAATTACAATATCACGTTGACGATCAAGGATATTCAAGTAATGGGATACGGCCATCAAATGAACCTCTGGTGGCAACAAATTATAATCAGGATGATCCCACCATTGAGCAGAAAAAATACCTAATTGACCAGATTCAACAATTTTCTTAACCTTTTGTTGTACTGCCGTAAAGTATGCTGTAGTGGCTTTAGGGAACTCTTTAGGATAGGCTGAGTCTTTTGATGCTGTTTCAGCAGGTGCTAAACTGCTCACATTATACGTAGCCAATACATCATTTTGTAATTGTGCGGTTTTAGCAGGGTCAGCGCTAAGAGCAGCTACTGGGCTAACCCAGTCAAGGGCATGTAAGTGATAGAAGTGTACGATATGATCATGCACATCTAGACTACTATGCATAATATTACGTATATAGTTTGCATTTTTAGGAATTGTAATACCAATTGCATCTTCAACAGCTCTTAACGAAGCCAAGGCATGTGTTGTAGTACATACGCCACAAATACGTTGTACGAACGCCCAAAGGTCACGAGGATCGCGGTCTTTAGCAACAAGTTCGATACCGCGCCAAGCAGTACCAGAAGACAATGCATCCTCTACTTTACCACTCGCTTCATCAACTTTTATTTCAACCCGTAAATGACCTTCAATACGGGAAATCGGATCTACTACTACGCGTTTCATTAGTGACCTCCTCCATTATTATGTTTCTCTTCATCCCATAAGCCTTGTTCTTTTAAGCGTTTTTCTTCTTTCATATCAAGAATTTTATTACGCGTAAGAGTTGCTGCACCATGAACGATAACCGCTGCAGTAGCGCCAACAGCAGCTACTGTACCAATTGTATCCGCAGTTGTGATGGTATTAGCTAATGGAATATCTGGTAATCGTTTGTAGAATACGTCATTATCCCAAAAGCCCTTTTCAGAGCAACCAATACAGCCGTGACCGGATTGAATTGGATAAGACAAACCATTCCACCAACGTAAATTACCACAAGAATTATATGTTTGAGGTCCACGACAACCTACCTTGTACAAGCACCAACCAGATTTGGATGCATCATCGTCGAATTTTTCAACGAAGAGTCCAGAATCAAAGAAGGCACGACGGTAGCATGTGTCGTGAATACGATTGCCATAAAATTGTTTAGGACGGCCTTGAGAATCAAGAGGTGGAATTTGACCAAATAATGCATAGTGCATGATTACGCCAGTCATAACCTCTGGAATTGGAGGACAACCAGGAACCTTGATAATTGGCTTGCCAGATACAACGGAAGATACAGAAACTGTATTTGTTGGATTTGGTTTTGCCGCCTGTATGCCGCCCCAAGAAGCACAAGAACCATATTCTATAATCGCCGCAGCTCCTTTAGCTGCTTCTAATAAGGATTCTTTAAACGTACGTCCACCTACTGTACAATAAACACCATCTTCATCAAGTGGTACGCCACCTTCAACAGCCAAGATATATTTACCAGCTTTTTCTTTGATGATTTTTTCTAAATGTTCCTCTAATGGTGCACCAGACGCTGCCGACAAAGTATCATCATATTCTAAAGAGATCATGTTTAAAATAACATCAGAAGTAAAGGGAGAGGATGAACGGATAAAAGATTCACTACAACCAGTACATTCATGACCATGCAACCAAATCACCGTAGGTAATTCAGTTGTTTCGGCAGCCTTAACAACGGTGTCTAACATCGTTGGAGGTAGTCCTAAAATAGCAGTGAGTGCTACACAGGATTTCATAAATGTTCGTCGACTCAAACGGCGTTCTTGGAAGAGTGTCCACAAACTATTTATACGATTCTTCATGGAATATAGCCTCCTTACAACAACTTTGCGCAATATAATCATATTACTTAATAAACTACAACGTTTATGATGGAAATCATTTTATTAGCGTCCTCTATCAGTTTGACGAAGTTCAACCAACATGATGACAATCATATTTCTACTATTTTATTATATCACTTAATATTTTTTAAAACTATGAATTTTAACAAAAAAGCTGTATATAAGAAATTAACTTTCCTTATATACAGCCTCATGTTATTCATTTCCTAAGAATTCCTAGTTATTAATTAATCAGATAACTTCCTTTATTAGAGACTCAAGCATATCTGCTTTTTTATAGCCCACAAGGGAATCGAGCATTTTGCCATCGCGGAAGAATACTAAGGATGGAATACCATCAACATCTTCTTTTAACAAAATACCGCGAAGATTTTTATCTTCTGCATTAACACTAAAGAATTCTACTTGACCTTTTAAACGCTCTGCTACGTCTTCAATCTCTGGGCGCATAACAGTGCATGGTTCGCACCAACCAGCCCAAAAATCAACAATAGCTAAACCTTTAGCGCCAAGCACTTTCTCATCAAATTCTTGTACACTAGTAATTGCTGTAATTGCCATGAAGTTCTCCTAACAAAGATCTACAATCTTATATACTATCAATTATATGTTAAATATAGAAGCAAGCAATCAATAAGCCGAGTTCTGTTCCGCTTGCGCGGTGACGATTATCTTTCTAGGCGTACAGTCGCCTGCACGCTCGAGCGACACAACCCGGAAGGTAGGCGGGACCACCCTTAACCCTTCCCTATTCGGTCTTGCTCCGGATGGGGTTTACCGAGCCAGCCTGTTACCAGACTGCTGGTGAGCTCTTACCTCACCTTTCCACCCTTACCACTTACGTGGCGGTTTCCTTTTCTATGGCACTTTCCCTAAGGTTACCCTCGCCAGACGTTATCTGGCATCCTGCCCTATGGAGCTCGGACTTTCCTCGAGTCTTATAGACTCGCAACCGTCTTTCATACTTGCTTCAATTCAGTTTATCATAGCTAACAATTTGTTGCAAGAAAATGCATCATTACACAAAGAAGAAATCATTTTGTTCTGTGAAAGCTTTCACAGGAACAGTAAGCCCTGCAGAGATTAAATAGTCACGTAAACCATATGCCACTATAGACTCAGTTCCAAAATGCCCCGCATCAACTACGAGTAAGCCTAATTCCTTAGCCATTTGCGCCTCATGATACTTCACATCACCTGTAATATAGGCATCTACATGTAACCGGGCAGCATCCTTAATAAATTCTGCACCTGCACCAGAGCATAGAGCAATGGATTGAATCGCTTTCGGCACAATACCAGCAAAACGAATGTTAGCATCAGGCAACGCTTCTTGTACCCATTCACGGAAAGAATCTAAGTTTAATGCATTAGGCAAGCGACCTACCCGTCCTAGATATTGAGTTGAACTAGTAGGCTCGACTATATTCAAAACCTCATAAGCAACTTCTTCATATGGATGAGCAGCTTTCATAGCCGCTACGACTTTGCTTAAATACGTACCATCAACGATAGCATTCACTTGTACCTCAGGAACCACTGTCAAAGCGCCAGCTGCCCCAATGACAGGATGAGAATCTTCATTACCAACAAAGCGACCTTCCCCATGGATACTGAAACTACAATGCTTGTAATTGCCAATTCGGCCTGCCCCTGCATCGCCCATCGCCAAACGAACCTCATCAGCCGAGCTTTCAGGTACAAAGGTGGTCACCTTATAAAGCGCCTCTTCACCAGTTTTAATGAAGCCCTTAATATCAATAAGTCCCAATTGCTTCGCCAACATATCATTGAGACCGCCTGGAGCGATATCAAGATTTGTATGAGCACTATATACGGCAATCTTATGTTGAATCAGCTTATTAATCGTACGCCCTTGAGCAGTATCACATGATATCTGTTTCAATCCTTTAAAGATTAATGGGTGGTGGCTAACAATTAAATTACAATTTTGTTCAATAGCATATTCTACGGTTTCTTCTGTTACGTCTAACGTAGTCACTACACCTGTAACAACTACATTCCGATCGCCCACCATTAAACCTACATTATCCCAAGACTCTGCATACGAATGCGGTGCTAATTGCTCCATCAAGGTAATAACTTGTTGAACCGTTATCATACAACTCACTTCTTTCTATTTATTCTCTAAAAGATTACGAAGAAAATTAACTTCCTGCTCTAAATCCTGATATTTATCAGTATGATTTAATTTCTCTGTCATATCATCTAATGCACATTGTCGTTGATATATTAAATACTCTATATATTTCATCCAAAGTGGTGGTCTATCTTGTTCCAATAAAGCCCCTACAGACCACAACAAGGAGTCTTCCGGTAACGATTGATAAATATCTACATATTCAGTCATACCTGTATAAGCTTCCACGCAATCATTGCGCACGGCTAAAAATGCTGTATAGAGCTTACCAGCATCTTCTACGATGATTTCTAGAACGATAACATATCCCTTTTGAACCATATATTGACGTAATTCTTTTTGTCCATTCTGTGGTTGGAGTACATAGAACTCTAATGGTTCTGGGCCTGCATCTACAATATCCCGCATTAAAAATCCACCCATACCACAACAAATGGCGCCGTTCAACTCGCCCTTTTCTGTCACTTTAAGACCATCGCCTAAACGACAATCTACTTTATCGGCTAGTCCACAAGACTCAACATATGATCTTGCAGACTCTAACGGACCTTTATGTACATCACCGGCAATGACATATTCAGCGCGTTGACGGTTGATGAGCTCTACCGCTAAATAGCCATGATCGGTACCGATATCGGCAATGGCATGAGCCTTTGGTACGATTGAGAATACCGCTTCTAGGCGGTCCATCATAGGTCTAGGTTCCATAACTTCCTCTACTATCACTAATTATTTATTCGTAATTACTAATTCTTGATTATTTTCTTACTTATTTGTTCTCGTTTATATATGTCTAAATACAATACTATTCTGAAATAATATCTATTATGTTGCCTCAAAATGAGTTACATATAAAAATAACCGCCCTTGAAATCTCAAGGACGGTGGATATCAACATAATGGTGGGCCCACCTGGGTTCGAACCAGGGACCGACCGGTTATGAGCCGGTTGCTCTACCCCTGAGCTATAGGCCCTCAGTTAGTTTCTAGCTTATTAATTATACCGAATAGACTATCATTTAGTCAAGGCAACTCAAATCTTAAGACTGTTTCATTAGCATAAAACGGTGAATCATATGATCTTCGTTAAATACGCCTTTAGTAGTTAGTGTAGTCGTTTGGCTATCTGTAGATTTAATACCTCGTGCACTCATGCAGCTGTGAGACGATGTAATGTGCACAATAACATCATCAGACCCTGTCGCTAAAGAAATTACTTCCGCAATATCTTCACCAATTTTTTCTTGTAGTTGTAAACGCTTGCAGCACATTTCAGCTATGCGGGGAATCTTAGATAAACCTATGACACGACCTTTTGGAATGTACCCAATACTGATACTCATATTATACATCAATGCCATATGATGTTCACAATGAGAGAAGCAAGTAATATCCTTTACTACTACCATTTGATTTGTATCTACAGCGAAGGTCTTACCATACATTTCTGCAATCTCAGCATTTGTATACTGAATGCCTTCATATACCTCTTCCATCATTTGAGCCACCCGTTTCGGTGTTTCTAACAAACCGTCCCGATTAGGATCCTCACCTAATGCTTCTAACAACTGATATATAAGCGATTCTATTTTTTTTGTATCCATATTTACCCCTTTATATCAAGATTTCATCAGGCCTCATATCATACCATAGAAAAGATACTGATACTACACAGCCTAACAATACTATACACCCTTTGCATCTGGATCCCAGACAAATTTATGGATTTGCAGTTGGAATCGTACATTCTGCAAATTATATGTTTTCATATAATCGATAATCGATGCCGCCTCAATCTGTCCCCATACAGGCGATACATATATTTGAGCCACTGTAGAATATTTACTAATTATGCGACGCATACAATCCAAATCTTCTGGAGAACCAACGACAAACTTAATCAAATCACGTTCTGTAGCCACCTTGAATATATCTATATTCATAGACTCTTCGGCTAAAGAGGACGGTGTTTTATAATCGTAGGTAAACCACACATTATCTCTATGAAAGCTCGGTATAATCGTGCCATTTGTTTCAATATTGAAATCATAAGGACTATTATTAGGCCTCTCTCGTTTATCTACATCTTTATCTACATCATTAATACGAATTAAATCACTTTGACTTGATGGACTGTTTTGTATCTTTAAAGCCTTCCGACGATTTAATTCATCAATTAACTCTACAACAGCAGCTTCTTGTAATAGAGGCTCCCCACCAGTAATAGTAATGCGATGATTGCCTAAGCTTTCAATAACATCAGCCACCTCAGCTACAGTCATCTCTGTGAAAACACTATCAATGCCGTAGCTATAAGTCGTGTCGCAATAGGAACAGCGAATATTGCAATCATGAAGGCGTAAAAATGTAGTCAGCAAGCCTTGCCGACTACCTTCCCCATCAATAGAGGCAAAAATCTCAATCACGTTCATAAATAGCTGTGTTCCCTTCAGATTCTTGAACCTCTACTTTAAAGCATTTTGGGCCCAATTCATCAGCGATCCATTTTGCCATATTCTCCGCAGTAGGATTTATATCGCCTAGTACATCGTTGATATGGCGATGGTCCAATCGACCATGAATTTTTTCTTTAATAATCGTAAAGTCGATGACCATCCCATTATGATCTAACTCTTCAGAACGTGCATGAACTGTAATAATCCAATTATGCCCATGAAGATTTTGACATTTACTCGGATAATCTAGTTTTAATTGATGAGATGCACTCACCTCTAACCGTTTAGTAACTGTAAACATTATATCTCCTATCTATTACATAAGCGTTTAACTTATATCTATTAAATAAGACTTATCGCTATTACATGAAACCCTTGTCTATTACGTAAGTCTTATCATAAAATGCTTTTTATTGTAAGATATTACCATTTTTTATTATAACACAAAAGGGTTGTAATACAGTGCTATACAACACTGCATTACAACCCTTAAGAGATTCAAAATCTTATAAGAAGTCTTTGATTTTATCACGTTTACCGCGGTTGCGCAATTTAGTAAGCGCTTTACCTTCAATCTGACGAATACGTTCTCTTGTTACATTGAAATGTTGACCAACTTCTTCCAATGTGCGAGGCTTACCATCCTTCAACCCAAAACGTAAAATCAATACTTGTTGCTCACGATCAGTCAAGCATGTAAATACATCTTCAATCTGCTCTTGCAATAAAATATAACTAGCTGCATCGTCTGGAGCAATTGCATCTTGGTCCTCGATGAAGTCCCCTAAATGGGAATCTTCCTCTTCACCAATCGGAGTTTCCAAGGATACTGGCTCTTGGGCGATTTTCTGAATTTCACGCACCCGCTCTACAGTAATTCCCATACCTTCAGCAATTTCTTCTGGCAATGGCTCACGACCTTTGTCTTGCAACAATTGTCTAGAAATACGAATCAATTTATTAATTGTTTCTACCATATGTACAGGAATACGAATCGTACGAGCTTGGTCTGCAATAGCACGCGTAATCGCTTGACGAATCCACCATGTAGCATACGTCGAAAATTTATAACCTTTAGTATAATCGAATTTATCTACCGCTTTAATCAGACCTAGGTTACCTTCTTGGATTAGATCCAAGAACAACATACCGCGACCTACATAACGTTTCGCGATACTTACAACTAATCGCAAGTTAGCATCTACCAATTTTTTCTTAGCCTTTTTGCTAAGTTGAATATCTTTATATGTAGCATCCTCTTGTGCACCAGCTTCGATTTGCTTAGCTAATACGATTTCTTCGTCAGCTGAAAGCAATGGTACGCGACCAATCTCTTTTAGGTACATTCGTACAGGGTCATCAATATTAACACCAGAATCAACACTTAAATCGATAGAAATTTTCTTCTCGCTAGAAACTTCGTCTTCATCTTCATCCGTTTCAATTGTATGACTATCTGTATCATCAGCATCAATATCTGCCACAATCTCAACATTCAATTTACCCAAAGTCGTATAAATATCATCTAATTGTTCCGCAGTAATTTCCGTCTGCTCATGAAGAGCATCTGAAATCTCGGATTGTGTCAACACACCGCTCTTACGGCCTTTTTCAAGAAGTTGCTCAACAATCTCCTCTATTTGACTTTTTTGTACTTTCTTAGCCACAGCGCTCTCCTTTTTAACCATTAATGATTTACTTAGACCATTCTCTAATTAAATTCTGTATTTCCTGACACTTATGTAATTCGCTAATAAACGTCGAATCTCCTGCTCGTTTTAATTGATCCGCCATAATTGAATGCGCTTTATACTGTTCACGCAATGAATGGAGCCTTATCTTGCGGATTAATGCAGGCACTTGTACCTTATATTCATCGTCACTCATGACGACCAACCTAGAGTAAATATCGTATTCTTGAGAAGATAAAACAGATTGAATTGCAGTTTCATCTAGACGACCTTCGGACTTATACAAGGTGAATAGCTTTTCTATTATACCTCGATATTCAATTTTTTCAAAGTCCTCTAATGGCAAATAGCTCATCATATGTTGTAATACTTCGCCATCTGTGAAAGCTAAGGACAATAATTTTTCCGCATCCCCCTTTGGTAAGTCCTGTGTTGGCAAAGGTGTTGATGCAGTATCCACTAATTCAATTTGTCCTTTTTTTACATAATCTCTAAAATATCTAAAAATAGTACTATTATCAAGCCATAATGGTAATGCCAATGTTTTTAAAGCATCATCTCTCTGTGTTTGACTATCTATATTTGCAATATATGGGAAAACATCTGCCATAACAGCCTGCTTCCCTTCTGTATCATTTGTATCGTGTTTAATCAAAGACTCACTTAATAGATAATCAAGAGGTTTAACAGCTTTAGCA
This sequence comes from Veillonella sp. AF13-2, assembly GCF_003603295.1. Taxonomy (NCBI): domain Bacteria; kingdom Bacillati; phylum Bacillota; class Negativicutes; order Veillonellales; family Veillonellaceae; genus Veillonella; species Veillonella sp. AF13-2. The sequence goes on along the minus strand of NZ_QTMT01000001.1, from coordinate 208,162 downwards.
ACTAACTCCTTAAATGCCTGTCCCCCATGATTACGCACATAATCATCTGGATCTTTACCGTCTGGCATGGCAAGGACACGCACCTTAAAATCCGTATTTTGCAATAATTCAATAGCCCTAGCAGCCGCTTGACGACCAGCACCATCCATATCATAAGCTAACACGATTTCTTCAGCTTGCCTCATTAAGATATGCCCATGATCTCTTGTATAAGCAGTCCCCAATGATGCGACTACATTAGTAACACCATGATTATGAGCGGATATAACATCCATATAGCCTTCTACAAGAATAGCTTGTTTTTCCTCACGAATAGATTTATAAGCCTTATCAAAGGCAAATAAGAGTTTACCTTTTTCAAAGATTGATGACTCTGGAGAGTTTAAATATTTTGGTGTACTATCATCCATAACGCGTCCACCAAAAGCAACTACTCGCCCTTTACCATCCATAATGGGGAACATAATTCTATTTCTGAAGAAATCATAAAATTGACCCTTTTGGTTCTTTCGGACAAGATTCAACTCTAAAAGAATGGAATCATCAATGCCACGCTCATGAAAGGCACGATATAACTTATCCCAACCATCAGGAGCAAAACCAAGCTTAAATGTTTCTATGGTCTCTTGTGTGAGCCCTCGCTTTTTCAAATAATCTAATCCCACTTTACCAATAGACGTTTGAGTGAGACAGTTATGGAAAAAGGTAGCCGCTAAATCAGAAGCTTCATACAGTTTTTTGCGTCTTTCATCTCTAGCTCTTTGTTCAGGTGAAAGTTTCGCCTCTGGCAATGGAATATTAGCTCGATTAGCTAGCCGCTCTAGGGCTTCTACAAAGGTTAAATGCTCTAATTCCATAAGAAATTTAATAGCATTTCCTGATGCATGGCACCCAAAGCAATAATAAAAACCCTTTTCAGGGGCTACACTAAAGGATGGCGTTTTTTCATTATGAAATGGACAACAACCCCAATAGTTCTTGCCGCGTTTCTTTAAGGCTACATGCTCGGATACAACTGACACGATATCATTAGCATCTTTGATTTGTTCAATCAACTCATTTTCAAAATATCGGCTCATAGCCAACGCCTCCTTCCCCATATATATATTAATTCTATATACAAATAAAAAATCCTCTATTTGTAAAGCATTTCAATCAATTAAATTATTAAAAAAGTATAAATAACTTGATACGAATCATAGGAATCATCATCTACAACGCAATGTAAATGATGATTCCTATACGCCGTATATAGCAATATATAATTACCGAAACTTTGATAACAATAGGCTGCAATGAAAACATTGCAGCCTATACTTATCGCTTATAGCATATTATTTTGCGTAATCCACAACGCGAGTTTCACGAATAATTACGACCTTAATTTGGCCTGGATATTCAAGTTCTGACTCGATGCGTTTTACGATATTCCGAACAAGTAATGTAGACTCAGCTTCATCAATCTTATCCGGTTTTACTACAACGCGAATCTCACGACCGGCTTGAATAGCAAAACATTTTTCAACGCCTTCGAAGGATTCAGCGATTTCTTCCAATTTAGATAAACGTTTTAAGTAGTTTTCTAATGTTTCTCGACGTGCTCCTGGACGGGCAGCGGAGATAGCATCAGCGGCAGCTACTAATACAGCTTCTACAGTTTGGAACTCTTCATCACCATGATGAGCACCAATACAGTTAATTACTGCTGCACTTTCACGATATTTACGAGCCACATCAACACCGATTTGAACATGAGAACCTTCAAGTTCACGGTCTAATGCTTTACCAATATCATGAATCAAACCACCTCGTTTAGCCAAAGTTACATCACAGCCTAGTTCAGCTGCCATTAAACCTGCTAAATGAGATACTTCAATGGAATGTTTCAATACATTTTGACCATAACTAGTACGATATTTCAAACGGCCTAAAATCTTAACAATTTCAGGATGTAAGCCATGAACATCAGCTTCAAATGTCGCTTGTTCACCAGCCTCTTTAATAGTTTGGTCCACCTCTTTACGAGCTTTACCAACCATTTCTTCAATACGAGCTGGATGGATACGACCATCTACAATCAATTTTTCCAGCGCAATACGAGCCACTTCACGACGAATTGGATCGAAGCCGGAAAGAATAACTGCTTCTGGTGTGTCATCGATAATCAAATCAATACCTGTTAATGTTTCGAGTGCACGAATGTTACGGCCCTCACGACCGATAATGCGCCCCTTCATTTCATCATTAGGCAATGCCACTACGGATACGGTAGTTTCCGCTACATGGTCAGCTGCACAACGTTGGATAGCAGAGGAGATAATTTCTTTCGCTTTCTTCTCCGCTTCATCCTTAGCTTGCTGCTCCATTTCCTTAACCATAATCGCCGTTTCATGACGGATTTCTTGTTCCACATTCGTTAACAAGATATTTTTTGCTTCTTCGAACGTCATGCCAGAAATACGTTCCAATTCTGCCATTTGTTTTTCATACAAAGCTTCTACCTTTTCACGGCTTTGGGCTAAGTCAGCTTCTTTGCGATGTAAAGCTTCCTCTTTGTGCTCAATATTGTCTAATTTTTTATCCAAAGATTCTTCTTTTTGAAGAATACGACGTTCCATACGTTGAAGTTCAGAACGACGATCTTTATTTTCTCGTTCTACATCAGAACGGAGCTTATGAATTTCTTCTTTCGCTTCTAATAAAGCTTCTTTCTTTTTAGACTCAGCTGTGCGTTCACCATTTGCAATGATGCGAGCAGCCTCTTGTTCAGCTTGATTCAGTTTTCCTTCAGCAATATTTTTTCTTAAAAAATAGCCTACCCCTAGTCCAATCAGTACCATTACCACTGCAATTAGACTATACTCTAAAATTTCTTTCACCTCCTTTTTATTTCTCAAAATTGAGCTTTCATGCTCCTTTTTATGCCCTTTATGCATTAAATTATCAATTAGCCATATCATCATATAAATAAATAAGGCTATTATTAATTTTAGACTTCAAAGCCCTTTCTGTCAAGATTTTACAAGCCTACCAAGGCCTCTCAAAAAGCAGAATTTATTCATAAAAATCATTGCATACAACTTGAATTGTGCTTGTTGAGAACCCCCTGTATTTGAGAAAACTAAAAACTTTTACCCGAGGAGTCTTCTCTTCATTGAGAATAGATCCAAATTTTTTTTCTACCACCCGATAAGCAGCTTTTACCTCATCATAAGCAGAAATTTCTTGAGGAATCGCAAGTCCTCGAAGTTTCATTTTTTGCTTAATCATATAAACACCGTATTTCTGTTCTTTCATCAAATAGGCTAATACCTGCTCAGATAAACGTTCATCATTAATGTAATCATAATCTTTAAGGCGCTCAAGGACCCTCTCAATGATAGGGTCCTCGAATTGTTTACGTCTCATTTTTTGCGTCAGCTCATAAGAACTAAGGAAGCGCTGAGCTAGGAAGCGATACGCTTGATCCATAGCAGCTTGCATCGTTTCGTCACTCATGATTATACTTCTTCAGTTACTTCTTCACCAATTACATCGATTTCTTCAGTGCCAACAGCCAATGTATCACGAATAATGCGATCGATTTCATCAGCTATTTGTGGATTCTCTAACAAATATTGTTTAGCCGCTTCCTTACCTTGCCCCATACGTTCCCCATTATAGGAGTACCAAGCACCAGATTTATTAATAATTTCCATATTTGTACCAATATCAATAAGTGTGCCAGTTTTAGAAATACCTTCGCCATACATCAAATCAAATTCAGCTGTCTTAAATGGAGGTGCCACCTTATTTTTGACAACTTTGACTTTTGTTCGAGCGCCAACATTTTCGTTGTTTGCTTTAATTAATTCCCCTTTACGAACATCAAGTCGCACGGAAGAATAGAATTTCAACGCACGACCACCAGTCGTTGTTTCAGGATTACCGAACATAACACCTACTTTTTCACGCAATTGGTTGATGAAGATAACAACTGTTTTGGATTTACTGATGATACCAGTCAATTTGCGCAAAGCTTTACTCATCAAACGAGCTTGTAAGCCTACGTGAGCATCGCCCATTTCGCCATCGATTTCCGCTTTAGGCACCAAAGCCGCTACGGAGTCAACTACAACAATATCTACTGCACCACTGCGAACAAGAGCTTCTGTAATTTCTAGAGCTTGTTCTCCATTATCTGGTTGAGAAATCAACAAATTATTGATGTCTACCCCCAAGTTGCGAGCATATACAGGATCCATCGCATGTTCCGCATCAATAAATGCCGCAATACCACCTTGTTTTTGAGCTTCTGCTACAGCGTGAAGAGCGACTGTTGTTTTACCAGAAGATTCTGGACCGTAGATTTCAATTACACGACCACGAGGGAAGCCACCTACACCAACAGCAATATCGATAGCAAGAGAACCAGAGGAAATCACCTCTACATTCATGCGATCTGCCGCTTCACCAAGACGCATAATAGCACCTTTACCAAAATCTTTTTCAATTTGTTTTAACGCGTTATCCAACGCTGCTTGTCTGCCATCTACAGCCATTATTTTATTTCCCCTTTTCTGTTATATAAGTATAAACATAGTATAGTGCTAGCTCTGCCGCACTTTGTCTAATATCTTCTCGATTGCCAATTAAATTAGCTTTATGGGCCACTGTGCCATATGGACCAGTAACACCAAACCATACAAGACCAACAGGCTTTTCTCGAGTACCACCTCCAGGACCAGCTATGCCTGTCGTAGAAACGGCATATGTTGTTTGGCCAACAGTTCGTGCCCCCTCTGCCATAGCCTTAGCCACTTGTTCACTAACAGCGCCATACGCATCTAACATATCTTGTGGTACACCTAAAACACGATGTTTCACATCATTACTATACGAAATGACACCACCCATATAGTACTCACTACTGCCACTGACATTAGTCAGTAATTTACCAACCAATCCTGATGTACATGATTCAGCAGTACTAATAGTACTATGTTCCTCTAACAAGGTTCGACCTAATGTTTCCTCCATAGAAATTGTTAAGTTGCGCCCTATGCGAGAGCCTAAGCGTTCTCGTATGATTGCATCCCAAGGATTAAGCAGGTCTTGTGCCGCTTCTAATGTTTCAGCCTTAGCAGTGATACGAACCTCAATGTAGCCTTTTTTAATGAGCAAAGCTATGGTCGGATTAGATTGCTTCTTAATTAGATCCATCAAGGTGCTTTCTAAATCAATTTCACGAATATCATATACGCCATAACGATAGGATGTAACAACACCTTGAGAACCAAATCGGCCATTTAAATAAGGAACTACGCTCTCTTGGAACATGCCCTTCATTTCTCCAGGAGGTCCAGGTAAAAGTATGTACGTAGTGTCGCCATCTTCAACGACGACACCTGGAGCAACTCCAACAGGGTTATATAATACTTTCGCCCCTTCTGGTAATTGTGCTTCTCGCCGACTCGCATCGGGTATAGTACGGTTTACACTTTTAAAAAACCTTTCAAGCTCGTTCATGGCCTCTTGATTAAACACAATAGGTCTGCCAATTGAATCGGCAAGTACATTACGTGTAATGTCGCCCTGCGTAGGTCCTAGCCCACCAGTACTAATAACGATATCAGCCCTTGTACTAGCGAGCTGAAAAACTTCAGCCATTCGTTTCGGATTATCACCTACCACCGATTGATGGGCAATGGTATATCCTAATTTATTTAACTCTTGTGCTAGCCAAGATACATTCGTATTTACTGTATCACCTAGCAATAATTCTGAACCTGTAGAAATAAGTTCTACAATCATCAGATCACCTCCACAATCGAATGTATCGAACTGTGTATTATTCTACAACCGTAGCTACTACATCATAAGCAAAGCCTTGCTCTACTTGTACCTTAAGAATATCACCAGGTTGAATGTCTTCACCGCAGTCTTCAATGTACATATTACCATCTACATCAGGTGCTTGAGATTTCAATCGACCTTTTGCAAGCAAGGTGTTATTCTCGCCTTCTTCGATTTCCTCTACCATCGCATAATCAATGGTACCTTCTAAATTGCGATTATTCTCTTCAGAGATAGCAGCTTGGATGGACATAAGAACGTGATAACGCTCTTCTTTGACCTCTTCTGGTATTTGGTCTTCACGAGCACCAGCTGGTGTACCATCTTCTTGAGAATACGTAAATACGCCCATATTATCGAATTTGATTTCTTTTACAAAGTCACAAAGTTCCTCAAATTGTTCATCTGTTTCACCAGGAAATCCAACGATGATAGAGGTGCGCAATGTAATATGAGTCGGTGCATTTCTAATCTTCTTAAGCAAGCGCTCAATATCATTGCGATCGTCTCGGCGATTCATTTGTTTTAAAATATCGTTATTAACATGTTGCAATGGAATATCTACATATTTACAAAGCTTTGGCTCATTAACGATAATATCTAACAATTCATCAGAGAAAAATGTCGGATATAGGTATAGCATGCGAATCCATTCTATGCCTTCTACAGTTGTTAATTCTTTTAACAATGTCGTCAATAATGGTTTACCAGCATTAAGGTCGATACCATAGTTCGTTGTATCTTGAGCGATAAGGACAACTTCCTTAACCCCGGTCGCAGCCAATCGTTCCACTTCAGCCTTAATAGACTCGATAGTACGACTGCGGAATGCACCGCGTACCTTAGGAATAATACAGAATGTACACCCGTTATTACAGCCTTCTGCAATTTTTACATATGCACTATAACGAGGTGTTGTTTGAATACGAGGCATGCGCTCATCATAGATATTCGTAATATTTTCCATGATACAACTGCGATTGCCGTGCTCAATAGCATCAACGGCTACCATAACTTGATCCCATGCACCGGTACCGATTAATGCATCAATTTCAGGAATTTCTTGGAATAATTCATCCTGATATTGTTGGCTAAGACAACCTGCTACGATAAGGCCCTTACAAGTACCATCCTCCTTATATTGGGCAACCTCAAGGATGGTATTTATAGACTCAGCCTTAGCTTTTTCAATAAAAGTACAGGTATTTACAACGATAAGATCTGCTTCGCTTAAGTCTTCTGTAATCGAATAGCCATTATCTCTCAATAAGCCTAACATTACCTCTGTATCTACTAAATTTTTAGCACAACCTAGGCTAACATATCCTAATTTTTTCCCCATTCTATATCCTTTCGTCACTAGATTCTTTTTTATTTATTTCATTTATACAACTGACTTAGTCCTTACGGAATCGTACCTGGCTAACCCAATGATTTAATAGTAACTTTTTACCTTCTAGAGTATAGCCACCATTCACAGGCCATAATACTAAATCATGCCCCATAGAATCTTTTGGCTCATCCATCTCAGGATTTGTAAATATATAAGTAAAATTCTTTTCTACCATATATTTCGCCGTTTTAGAAGATAGTAACCAATTAATAAACTCTACACTATCTGCTTTATGTTTTGAATTTTTTAAAACGGCAGCACCAGTCACATAATAAGACGTACCATCTTTAGGATAAATGACCTTAATTGGATACCCATGATGACTATATTGTGCCGCATCAGACAAGTTACCAATACCAATATTTGTCTCCCCTAGCGCAGTTAGGCGTATTGGAGTAGACAAAAATTTAGCATGTTGAACCACATGGGGCTTCAAACTATATAAGTATTCAAGAGCCTCTGGTTCCCCTTTATACTCTACCATATTATATAGCAAATTGGCCGCATTCTGAGATGCTACAAAATCGGTCATAACGATAGACCAATCACCTTGTTTTCCCAATGTATCCCATGTAGTAATATATTTACCAATGCCATTATGGAAGGTATCATTCTGAACAAATACGATGGGATCATACCAAATACCAACCCAATAGCCATTTGGATCCTTTAGATTATCACGTACCTCGTCAATACGTTCATTGACGATGGGCATATATTTACCTGCATTGGCACCAATTACGAGATTATCTTCAGAAGTTAGCACCAAATCACCAGAAGTATCAGCCACTGTAGAAGCCGACCGTTGTGACATTTGTTCCTCTGTAAGAGGCATTACAGTGACTTTTACCTTTTGTTCCTCTTCATAACGCTCAGCAAGCATAGCTGTCAAAGTATTAGGTAAGTCCGTATAGACTATAATTTCACCACGAATAGGCTCTTTGGCCTGTTCTATTTGTTCTTGTTGGTAAAAGTTTATGCCATAGATCAACATTCCTACCACAAATAATGCTAAGATGCTCGGAGCAATCCATCGTTTCATATATGCCTCCCATAAGACATAAAGTATCTTAAAATGAGAGTAGCTAGAGCTACTCCCTACATGTAACGACCACCAAAACTTTTATTAGATGTACGAACTTTAGTCACATCTCTACTACGCCTTTTTCCAGTCTGGCATCGATTCCTAGATTCGCAACCTCGTTTGCCATTACGAGATTTACTAGATTGGCTAATACGCTTAGAATTTCCACCAATTGGTCGGGGTGGAATTAAACATTCTGGGCCAAAGCCAATTAAATCACGTCGATTGGCTTCTATGAGAGCCTCTTTAACAAGGTCATAGTTTTCAATATTTTTAAACTGCATCAATGCGCGCTGTTTTGCTTTATCTCTACCCTTTTTAGCAACATATACAGGTTTTCCATCTAGTGGATTAATACCCGTATAATACATACAAGTAGAAAGGCTACCCGGCGTAGGAATAAAATCCTGTACTTGCTCTGGGTACATATGGTGATCTCGTAAAAATTCCGCTAATTCAATAGCATCCTCTAGGGCACAACCGGGATGAGAGCTCATAAAGTACGGTACTAAGTATTGTTTCTTACCAAGCTTTTTATTTGCCTCTTCAAACCAAGACTTAAAGGTTAGAAATTCTTCTTTACCAGCTTTCCCCATCATATTGGTAACCCGTTTAGATACATGTTCTGGAGCTACCTTTAGCTGCCCACTTACGTGAAACTCGCAAAGTTCCCGCACAAAATCTTTATTGTTATCGGCTAGTACATAGTCATAACGCAAACCAGAACGAACAAATACCTTTTTTACACCTTTTAGTTTACGTAATTTACGCAGTAAAGCAATATAGTCATCATGATTTGTATTCAAGTTTTCACAAGGCTCTGGAGCCGCACAAGTACGACCTTTACACGCACCATAAACAGCTTGTTTATCGCAAGCTAGATGGCGGAAGTTTGCCGTAGGGCCCCCTACATCATGAATATACCCTTTAAAGTTGTCCATCTTGATCATCATGTGAGCCTCTTCAATCAAAGACTCATGACTACGATTCTGAATGATACGCCCTTGGTGATTAGTAATAGCACAGAAAGAACAACTGCCAAAGCAACCTCGTTGGCTCACAAGGCTAAATTGAACTTCACTTAATGCTGGCACACCACCCTTATCATCATATTTAGGATGCCACTTTCGAGTATATGGCAAGTTATAGACACCGTCCATTTCCTCCTGCGTCAATGGCAAGGCAGGCGTGTTCTGAATGAGATATCTATCACCATGTTTTTGGACTACAATACGACCATAGAACGGATCTTGTTCATCATATTGAATGCGAAATGCATCGGCAAAGTCCATCTTATCCGCCTTAATAGCTTCATAAGACGGGCACTCTACATAGTCAATGGTTGGAATCTCCTTTGCCATGTAGCAAATACCACGGATCGACGGCAAGGACTCTTTAAATCGGCCTTGATCTAAGGCATCGGCTAGTTCAACGATTTGAAGTTCTCCCATGCCATAGACGAGTACATCGGCCTTAGAATCTACTAAGATAGATCGACGCACCGTATCTGACCAATAGTCATAATGACCAAAGCGACGCAAGGACGCTTCTATACCGCCAATGATAAGAGGTACATCACTGTAAGCCTCCTTCATGCGGTTAGCATATACCAAGGTAGCACGATCTGGACGATGACCTGATTCACCACCTGGAGAATAATCATCTTGACGGCGAATTTTCTTTGCTGCCGTAAATTTATTGAGCATTGAATCTAGATTTCCTGCCGTAACAAGGGATGCTAGACGTGGTTTACCTAGTTTTTTGAAAGCCTCGACATCATTCCAATCTGGTTGATCTATAATGCCTACACGATAACCTTTGGATTCCAAGTATCTACCGATAACCGCAGGCGCAAAGGATGGATGGTCCACATAAGCGTCCCCACTGATGAGAACGAAATCTAATTCAGCCCAACCACGTTCCTTCATATCCGAAGGTTCTGTTACTAAAAATCTATCCATTGATTGTGTAAATGCCTTTCTATCATGCCTAATCAGATACTAGAACAGGAATAACCATAGTAAAAATAATGCCATACAAACTAAAATAATCCCTAAAATAATGCGTTCTTGTACAATAGAGCGTTGACGTTTTCGTTGACGCGTTTCTAAGGACATACGCTTTTTAGATGTTTGGTATTCAACAAACTCACTTTGTACCAAATTAGGAGTTGCTTGAGCCTTCCGTCTTGTAACAGAACGTAAAGAAAAGGTATCTATGTCCCCTACTTGGCCCTGATATACTTTTACCAAGCGATCCCCATCAAGATCTAAGTAGTTACCATAGTTTCGAATAAAACCTTTTACGTAGACTTGACCAGGAATAATATCATAATTGCCATCTTCGATAGCCTCTAAATAGGTTGTTTTAATGTGCAGTACTTGCTCTACATCCTTAAAGGTTAGATTACGTCTTACCCGTTCACGTCGTAATTCTTCGCCTAATTCAGCCATTTTGTTCCTTTCTAAATCTACGTAATATTCATCATATAGTCATTAGCTCACTATTGCTCATCATTAGAGTCGGAGAAATATCTAGCCTTAGCTTGTTCAGGGCTCATTAAAATTTCTCGAGCCTTACTGCCCATGCTAGGGCCAACGATTTTGAGGTCTTCCATTGTATCTACAAGACGTGCCGCACGGGTGTAACCTATACGGAAACGACGTTGCAACATCGATACGGAAGCTTGACCAGATTCCATAACGAGATTGACAGCTCGCTCTAATAATTCATCGCGGTAAACATCATTAGCATCAGAAGATTCTTTTTCAGCTTCCTTTTCCACTTCTTGAGTTACCGTATTATCATATTCTGGTTCTCGTTGAGCTTTCACAAACTCTACAAGTTTTTCTACCTCATCATCAGAAATGAAGGCCCCTTGTACACGAATAGGTTTATTAGCACCAATCGGAGCAAATAACATATCCCCTTTACCCAATAATTTCTCTGCTCCTGCCATATCAAGAATGGTACGGGAGTCAATTTGAGAGCCTACAGCAAAGGAAATACGGCTTGGTACATTGGCCTTAATAGAACCGGTAATAACGTTAACAGATGGCCGTTGTGTAGCAAGAACCATGTGAATACCTGCGGCACGAGCCATTTGTGCTAAACGACTAATAGATTCTTCAATATCATCAGGAGCCGTCATCATAAGGTCAGCTAACTCGTCAATAATCAACACGATTAGTGGCATTGCAGCCTTAGGATGCGCTTCATTATAGCTCTTGATATCGCGTTTACCAGATGCAGCAAACGCCTTATAACGAGCCTCCATTTCACGAACGGCCCAACGCAATACAGCTGCTGCTTTTTTCATATCCGTTACAACTGGAGCCATCAAGTGCGGGATCCCATTGTAAATAGACAATTCAACCATCTTAGGGTCGATTAATAATAACTTAACCTCTTCCGGTTTGCGGCTAAAGAGAATACTAGAAATTAATGTATTTACACATACGGATTTACCAGAGCCAGTTGTACCAGCTACGAGCAAGTGAGGCATCTTCGCAAGGTCTGTAATAACAGGCTTTCCTGCAATATCCTTACCAAGGCCGACAGGAATACCTCCACGAGCATCTTTAAAGTCACTGCAATCAAGTACATCGCGTAAATGAACGGCTTCTGTCGTTTTATTAGGGACCTCAATACCGATGGCAGATTTCCCTGGAATCGGAGCCTCCATACGAATATGTTGTGCTGCCAAATTGAGGGCAATATCATCTGTTAAATTAACGATACGACTCACTTTCACGCCTGGTGCAGGTTCAATTTCATAACGTGTAACAGTTGGTCCTTGTGTAGCATTAACAACCTTTGCCGTAATACCAAAGTCACTCAATACATGTTCAAGCATCATCGCATTTTGTGCTACTTCTTCACCATTGTTTTGACTCCCCTTCCCTTTCGCCAAAATATCTAGGCTTGGGAAATGGTAAGGTCTATCATAGGACCGATGAATCTGTCCATCTTTAGATACAGCTACTTGCGCCGTATCTTCTGTAGTACTAATAATGGACGGTACTTGTAAACCCATACCTGCCATTCCGGCCCCAGCACTTACAGAGCTTGCAGCTGCACCCGTTCCTGGCACAGCGGAGGCAATAGCACCGTGATTCGTTTCTAATGGGCCTATTGTTGTATTTTGATAAGAGAATTCTGGTTCTTCATCATCAGAGTTTTCTACAATTCCAACCTCATCTGAATACTCTTCATCTGGTGTATATGCATAGTCCTCATCTGGAACATATACATAATCATCACTCGTAGTTCTATGTGTATCAGAGAATTGTTCAAAATCATCAGCTTCATAAGACTTCGTATCACCAGATGCTTCAGATATATTAGCTAATTGCTCAGCCGCACGATTACGTGCTTCTATCTCAGCCAATTCCTTCCAAGATGTAGGAGTTTTTTGTGACTCCATAGTAGTAACTGTATCTTCAATAGGATCAACATCTACAGCTGTAGTAGAGTCAAAGAGGTCTCTTCCTGTAGCAATGCCTTGTTTTTCCAATGCATCTAATGCTTGATCTGCTGCATCAGCAAAACGTGTATCTTTTTCCCTGTTATAAGCTTTACGCTGTTCTGCCGCTTCTTTACGTTGTTCATTCCAATCTTCAAAGACTTCTTTTGCAACAGCAACCTTCTCAGCAGCTACCTCTTTTGCAACATCAAGGCCAACCTGTGTTTTGTCCGCAGCCTTTTGTAATCCACTGCGCAAAGACAAACGTGTCACCAGTAATCCAAAAGCTATGAGTAAGAATACATCAAGAATAATAGCCCCTAGGTTACCTAATAGTGTACGAAGGAATGTAGCAATTGCACCACCTACGAAACCACCTTGATTAGCTAGTTGTGTAGTAATGAGTTCCTGCCCCTCAGGAACGCGCCACAAGGGAACAAGAGCTAACAAAAATAGGAAAAACAAGGTCATTACAACCCCTCGTTTTGTAATGGAAATAAATGTATCCTTATATAATAATCTCCAACCTAACCAGAAAACACATAAACAAGGAATAATCCCCCCCAGGCCAAAGCCATAACGGAATATACCTGTTAAAATCTGTCCTACAAGGCCGAGTTCAAAGCCGAAAAAGCCCAGAAAGGAAATCACAGCAAAGGCAATGACAATAAGGCCTTTCACTTCGCTGCGCAAAGAAAAGCTTTGAGACTTTGATTGCTGTTTTGTACTTGTTCGCTTACGGCGTGTGTTGCGTCTTTTGGTGGAAGTATTTTCTTCTGCCATAAATCTATACAAACCCCTTACTTATATAACATTACAGTAAATTAACTTATCATTATATTATAGCATATATCGTAATATTAAGTTAATTTTTACAACGTTTCTCCCAGTCGTGAAGTAACTGTTCCTCAGTCCCTCTCTTTATGCCCTTATAGTAGGTTGCATCAACTAGAGGCGTTGGTAAATACTGCTGTTTTACAAATCCATTAGGATAATTATGAGCATACTTATAAGCTTTCCCATGGCCTAATTTACTAGCCCCGCTATAGTGACTATCTTTCAAATGATCCGGTACTTGTCCACAATCCTTATGTCGCACATCAGATATCGCGGCATCAATAGCTACATAAGCAGAATTACTTTTAGGTGCGAGAGCAACATAGCACGCAGCCTCAGATAATATAATGCGCGCCTCCGGAAAACCTACCATATGAGCCGCTTGAGCCGCTGCATTGGCAAGTATAAGAGCTTGTGGGTCCGCAAGTCCTACATCCTCTGCTGCACAAATAACAATACGACGAGCAATGAAATTAGGATCCTCTCCAGCTTCAATCATGCGTGCTAAATAATGTACCGTTGCCTGCACGTCAGAACCACGCATACTTTTTATAAAAGCTGAAATTGTATCGTAATGACTGTCTCCTTTTTTATCATATGTATATATACGACGACCTACGACCTTTTCAAGAACCTCAATAGTAATCGTTCCCTCATCGGGAACCATAGCTGCAGCTTGTTCAAGAATATTAAGGGCCATGCGGCCATCACCATTGACGAAAATCCCCACATCTTCCAGAACTTCATCCGTTACCTGTAGATGGCGTTTACCTAATCCCACTTCTTCATCGGTAATGGCGCGACGTAAAATTTGACCAATAGCCTTTGGTGTAAGTGCTTCTAATGTAATAAGACGCAAACGAGATAATAACGGTCTATTAACCTCAAAGAATGGATTCTCTGTTGTAGCACCAATAAGGATAATAGTGCCATCCTCTACACAGGGTAACAACACATCTTGTTGGCTTTTATTAAAACGATGAATTTCATCGAGGAATAGAATTGTGCGTTGCTGTAAAGAACGAACTCGTTTGCGCGCGTCTTCAATGATGGTGCGCAACTCACCAATACCGGCGTTAGTAGCATTCAGGTTTACAAAATGGCTATTACTCACCTTAGCTATAATGCCAGCTAATGTAGTCTTGCCCGTTCCACAAGGCCCATAAAAAAGCATAGATGGTATTGTATCCTTCTCTACCATAGCTCTCAAGAAAGTCCCCTTGCCTACGGCCTTCTCTTGACCATATAAATGATCTAGTTTAGTAGGACGCATTCGTACAGGAAGCGGCTCGTATGTATTTGTAGGTGTCATATCAAACAAACTATCCATTCTATCACCTCAATTCGCACTCAGTTTAACTGTCGTATTTTCATATCTATAACTATTCAATCCAAAAAAATTACTGTCCCGTCATAAAAGCCTAATAACATCAGTAACTCGGTAACACTGATAATATTGGCAAGACATTTATAACATTTATGACATTTATGACATTTAGGACTCTTAAGATTTTAAATAGTTTAAATTCTTACCAAAGATATATTTATAGTATATGATATTTCAGTCTATTTTTACACGCAAAAAAGCCCCACCATGCCGTAATGTACCGCGTTTTGATCCTGCAAGGGCAGGTGGGTGTCCTCCTCATCCTGCAGTTGTCCCGTAAGGGCGTAACGTTCAGACGAGAGTTCAGACTCCCAAAGTAAATGTGTTGGCTCAAAACTGCGATATCACACGCACATGGCAGGGATATCTTATACTTAAATAGTATCAGAAAGATTAGCAATTAACAAGTCTTGACATTTCGATTTTAATCAATTCTTGCCTATGTTTTTACACTAAAGATTGCTCTTGTTCTTCTTCTACATCTGGTTTAATATGCAACTCTTTTAATTGCTTTGGTTCTACTTCAGATGGAGCTTGGCTCATGATATCAGAAGCAGATTGAGTTTTAGGGAATGCAATTACGTCGCGGATAGATTGACGTTTTGCCATCAACATAACAAGACGATCTAAGCCAAATGCACAACCTGCATGAGGAGGTGCACCATATTGGAATGCATCAAGCATGAAGCCGAATTTGGATCTTGCTTCTTCAATGGACAAACCAATTGCTTTGAATACTTTTTCTTGTACGTCAGCTTGGTAGATACGCAAGGAACCGCCACCGATTTCTACGCCATTCAATACCATATCGTAAGCAATCGCTTTTACACTGCCAGGATCGGATTCTAATTTATCAAGATCCGCATGGCGTGGCATTGTGAACGGATGGTGCATTGCAACATAACGTTTTTCATCTTCGTTATATTCGAACATAGGGAAATCAGTTACCCATGTGAATGCCAATTTATCTTGGTCAATCATGTTCATACGACGTGCCATTTCAAGGCGTAATTCGCCTAATGCACGTGCCACAGTTGCAGGTTTATCAGCAATCATCAATACGAGGTCGCCACCTTTAGCGCCCATTTTTTCACCGATATTGCGAATTGTATCTTCACCTAAGAACTTCATGATTTGAGACTTGATAGAACCATCTTCGTTGAAGCAAGCCCACGCAAGGCCTTTGGCGCCGTAACGATTTACATATTCAACAAGGTCGTCAAGTTCACGGCGAGGAATGCCAGCGTCACCAGGTACAACGATACCTTTAACTACACCACCATTATCGATAACAGAACGGAATACTTTGAATTCTGTATCTTTTACAAGATCAGTTACATCAGTAAAGGCCATATCAAAACGAAGGTCAGGCTTATCAGAACCGTATTTATCCATTGCTTCGTCCCATGTAATACGAGGCATAGGCAAAGAAATTTCTTTACCTAATGCAGTTTTAAATACATGAGCAATCATCTCTTCAAGCAATGCATAAATATCTTCTTCATCAACGAAGGACATTTCTAAGTCGAGCTGAGTGAACTCAGGTTGACGGTCTGCGCGCAAATCTTCATCGCGGAAGCAACGAACGATTTGGAAATATTTTTCGTAACCAGCAACCATCAAGATTTGTTTGAAAATTTGTGGAGATTGTGGCAACGCATAGAATGTACCAGCATTTACACGGGACGGCACTAGATAGTCACGAGCGCCTTCTGGTGTAGATTTAGTAAGCATTGGCGTTTCAATTTCCAAGAAATCGCGGCTATCGAAGAAGTCGCGCATTGCTTTCGTTACTTTGTGACGCAAAATCAAGTTGCGTTGCATTTCTGGACGACGTAAGTCAAGGTAACGATATTTCAAGCGAATATTTTCATCTACATCGATATCATCTTGGATATAGAAAGGCGGAGTTTTAGCAGAGTTCAATACGCGCAACTCTTCACAGAACATTTCGTATGCACCTGTAGGAAGGTTTGGATTAATAGCAGCCTCATCACGTTTTGTAATCTTACCACGTACACAAAGCACATATTCATTACGAACATCCTCTGCTTTGTGGAACGATTCTACGTTATGATCTGGGGATGCCACTACTTGTACTACACCAGAACGATCGCGTAAATCCAAGAAAATCAAACCACCATGGTCACGACGGCGTTCAACCCATCCACATAATACGACCTCTTTACCTACCTCTTGTTCAGAGATGGTGCCACAACCGTGCGTACGGTGTAAGCCTTGCATTGTTTCCATTCTAATTGTCATCCTTTCTAATCAATTGTATCTTTATCTAATGACTTATCTTTATAAATTTTTGAAAGCGCTAAAAGCTCTATTAATTTAATTATATGTTCTGGTTGTTTAAGTAATTTGTCAACAGATGTGTCTAAACATTCTTTATAATATTTAGGACGCTCATAATTTGATTGAATTAATCTTTTTATATTAAGATCATTAATTTGTTCCTTAATAAATGTTATCACATTATTCAACTTTATTATCTTTTGTTCACTAGTATCCATGAATCGAATTATGGCTTCTTTACGAGCCAATTCATCATCACCCAATATAATAACATATTTCGCATTAATTTTGTTAGCGTATTTTAATTGTGCCTTCATACTCTTGCCCTGCCCGTCCATTTCAACGGTAATATATTCATCATGTAAGGCTTGGCAAATTTTGAAAGCCTCTACCTTAGCCGCATCACCAAGAGCGACTACGAATACAGATGGTTCTACAGTTGGCTCAAGCAATAAGTTTTGTTTTTCAAGAGCTAATAGTAAACGCTCCATGCCCATAGCAAAACCGATAGCTGGAGTATGAGGTCCATCGAGCTCTTCTACGAGACCATCGTAACGGCCACCACCGGCTACAGCACTTTGAGCACCTAAAGGAGTATATTGTACCTCAAAGGCTGTCTTTGTATAGTAATCAAGGCCACGTACGAGACGAGGATTTAAAGTATATTGCACATTAGCTGCAGTTAAATAGGTTTTCAATTCTTCAAAATGATCATGACACTCTTCACATAAATGTTCGTGAATTTCAGGAGCACCTACGGACAAGGATTTACATGTTTCATTTTTACAATCCAGTATACGCAAAGGATTTTTGTACAACCGTTCTTGGCAATCGCTACATAATTGTTCCTTTTTAGGTTCAAAGAAGGCAATTAATTTTTCGCGGTATACAGGGCGACATGTTGGACAACCTACGGAGTTCACCTCTACATTGAGGTCTTTAAGACCAAAATCTTTTAACAGTTGTACAACCATGCAGATAACTTCACTATCTACCACTGGAGATTGCGAACCTAGTACCTCTGCACCAAATTGGTGGAATTGACGATAACGACCCGCTTGCGGTTTATCATGACGGAACATAGGGCCCATGTAATACCATTTTGTGAGACCTTCTTTACCATATACTTTATTTTCTAAGTATGCGCGCACAGCAGACGCCGTATTTTCAGGGCGTAAGGTAAAGCTAGAACCACCGTCATCACCGGTGGTAAAGGTGTACATCTCTTTTTGTACTACATCTGTAGTCTCACCGATACCGCGTAAGAATAATTTAGTTTCTTCAAAGGCAGGTGTGCGAATTTCATTGAACCCATATACTTTACAAATTTCGCGCATACGTTGTTCAATATAATGCCAATGTATCATCTGTTCTGGCAAAAAGTCTTGTGTACCTCTTGGTTTTCTTATAGCCATTACACAACCTCCCAAAATCTTTCACAAATTCTATGTCGTTTCTCTAAAAGTGCATCTATCGTTTCGTGATAAACATCTACGTCTTTTGGCATATGCTGTTTAAGTTGACGATATTCAGGGGCGCGCATCCACTTGGATGAACTGCCGGGCCCCATAGATAGAATACTCTGCCGTTCTTCCATAATCTGGATATTATATTCACACGCTTTGCCAGGCAAGGTATAGCCAATATTCTCTAACTGCCCTCTCATATATTGTTGGCGATATAAATAATATGGCACATAACCGGCCGCTTCAAGACGCTCTTTACCATATTGTACCATTTCCGCCACAAGATGTTCTTCAGGAATATCATCTTCCATATGTAAATCGTACAACGGGCTACCACGTTTTAATGCTAACGTATGAATTGTAACATTTTCCGGCAGATTTTGACATACATAATCCATATTCTCTATCATATTTGGCATTGTTTGGTTAGGCAAGCCTGCAATAAAATCCATATTTACGGCTAATGATGTATTGTTTTTTACATATTGTAAAAGTTCATCAACATCCCGTACGCTATGACCGCGCCCAATACGACGCAAAATATCATCTTGCATCGTTTGCGGGTTAATGCTAATACGATTCACACCTAGCTCAAGCATGGAACGTAGCTTTGTAGGATTAACAGAATCAGGTCGTCCTGCCTCTACAGTAAATTCATGACCTTCTGGTACGAGTAGAAACAACTGTTTTAGAACCTGGTGAAAGTCTTCATCCTTTAGCACTGTCGGAGTACCACCGCCCATATAGAGGGTATTTACGGTTAAATTATAAGATTGGACAATAGCTTTCATATCTTCTATATCACGGGTTAAAGCCCTTAGGAATTGACTTTTACCAGCATAATCCTGATAGAGACCATATGGAAACGAGCAATATACGCAACGCGTGTCACAGAAAGGAATACCACAATAGAGGCTTACCTTTTTATCATCTGTATCAGATAGAAATGGACGTTGATACTCGCCAATGGCCCCCAAAGTAGCAAGCTTTTCCATAGACACAGAAAACTCGTCCCGAATGTGACGAGTTGCTGCGTGGACAGAGCCATATGTATCTATATATTTATGTAGTAGTTTTGTAGGGCGCACACCTACCATGGTTCCCCACGGAGCCTCAGCAGGTAAGCCTTGATATTCACGCAAATAGTGCAACAAGGCTTGTCCAATTTGACGACGCCCCATAGAGGAAACCGGTCCTTCAAAAATCTGAACCGACTCACCAATAGTAACAGTTAATGTGTACAGCCCTTCCACTTCATGTGCTTCAAGGATAACCTCTGGATGTACCTTATCAGAAAAGAGTCCCGCCGCGCCACAGTTATGAGCTACTACGGAGCCAAGTGGTAATGGACCCGTATATAGATATCCATTAACCATGATGGGACATACGCTCAAGCTTTTCTAATTCTGCTTCAGTCATATGATTTTGGCAATCGCTACAGTAACCATATACTTTCAATTGATGATCAATGGTACGGAAGTTTAATTTCTTAGCGATAATAGACTCCAATGTTTCAAGCATGTCGTCTTCAAACTCGGATACTTTACCACATTTTACGCAAATCAAATGATGATGGAAATGAGCGAACTCTTCGTCATTTAATTCATAGCGATTACGACCATCACCAAAATCAAGACGTTTTAACAAATCAAGTTCTGTGAAGAGATCAAGAGTTCTGTAAATTGTTGCTAACCCGATATCAGGTGCTACTTCTTTTACAAGAACATATACATCTTCAGCACTCAAGTGATTTTCATCAGCATCAATGAATGCTTGTAAGATTGTTTGACGTTGAGTTGTCAATTTGTACTTTTTGTCTTTAATGCGTTCTTTTAATTTTTCTAATGTTGTGTTCATAATAAATTTTCCCCCGACTGTAAAAAATAATTCGTTTAAACCTACTGACCAACGAATGGGTTGTATTGTTTTTCATACCTTATATTTGTTTCCGGTCCATGACCAGGATAAACCATTGTATTATCAGGCAATCTATATAGCTGAGTCTTAATAGATGATATCAGGGTCTCATAAGAACCATTTGGAAAATCTGTACGGCCTACGGAATCTCTGAATAGAGTATCCCCTACAAATACAAGACCTTCCATATAATAACACACCCCTCCTGGCGTATGACCTGGTGTTTCAAGCACCTCAAGATCGATATCACCACATGTAATGTGATCACCTTGTTTAACCTCGATGATTTCCGCTTTTACCTTAATTGGCGTTGGATTGCTATAAGCACTAAGATTAAGTTCAGGATCAGATAAATACGGTACATCGCCTTTATGAATATATACAGGCACATGATAGGTGTTTACAATTTCTTGAATGCCACCAATATGATCTCCATGTCCATGTGTCAGTACAACCGCCTTCGGCTTTAAGTCATGTTTTTTTAGCGCATCTAGTACTTCAGCTGTTGCAGGATCGATAATGAAAGCTTCACCTATCGCTTTATCACCGATAACATAGCAATTTGTTCCTAGTGGACCTAAAGGCATGCGCATAAGCACTAATTGTTGTTCGCTCATTAAGCCCCTCCTTTACTACGTTGAACAGTATACACTTCACGAATACGACGCAATTTAGTCATTACGAAATCTAGTTGCGAAATATCCCGGATATCAACCACCAAATTGATGCTTACATTTTTTGTATCTTCTTGAACCTTAGCATTGATGTTAGTAATGGTGATTTTCAATTCTGAAAGCACCGCCATAACCTCCATGAGAATACCCGCTCGATCATAAGCTTGAATATCAATGCCTACGTGGAAAGATTCGCCAGAAGAACCGTCCCAAGAGACTTCTATCATCCGCTCTAAGTCTTCAGGAGAATGGCCCATGCTAGGGCAATCACAGCGGTGAATAGAAACGCCACGACCACGGGTTATGTAACCTATAATATCATCACCAGGTACAGGATTACAGCATTTTGCCATACGCACCATCACACCAGCTTCACCTTTTACGAGAACACCAGTGCCATTTTTAGTTTTCTTTTGTCCTTGAGATTTTAACTTCTCAATAATTTGCTCTGTACTGCGCTTAGATTCCTCTACCTCTTTAGACTTTTTATAAAGTTCAATTAAACGCAAGAGAACCGTGCTTACAGGAATGCCGCCATAGCCACAGGCTGCAAACATTTCCTCTTCTGTACCGGCTTTAAGTTGTTTCGTTACATGTTGTAAACGGTTGTCTGCACATAATTCTTTCCAATTATGATTCAATCGTTTCGCTTCTTTTTCAAGAGCTTCTAAGCCTTTTTCAATATTTTCAGCTTTATTTTCACGCTTGAACCAATTGCGAATTTTACTCTTACTTTCAGAAGAACCTACGATATTCAACCAATCAAGGCTAGGACGACCTGTTTTGGATGTGATGATATCAACAATATCACCATTTTGCAAGGTATAATCCAACGGCACAATTTTGCCGTTTACCTTAGCACCAACACAATGATGACCTACATCGGTATGAACTCGATAGGCAAAGTCAAGCGGTACAGAGCCTATTGGCAACTTAACAACGTCACCCTTTGGCGTAAATACAAATACCTCACCAGAGAAAACGTCTAATTTCAAAGCATTAACGAGTTCCGTTGGATTACTAGTATCTTGCCATTCAAGAACCTGGCGCAGCCATGCAACCTTTTGATCAAATTCTTTATCGCCGTTTTTATTTCCTTCTTTATATCGCCAGTGAGCAGCCACACCATATTCAGATACACGGTGCATTTCCCAAGTACGGATTTGAATCTCTACCGGTTGCCCCATCGTGCCGATAACGGTTGTATGCAAGGATTGATACATATTAGACTTCGGCATGGAAATATAATCTTTGAAGCGATAAGGCAATGGCTTCCACAAGCTATGTGCAATGCCAAGTACTGCATAACAATCAGGAATGCTATCAACAATTACACGAACGGCAAGCAAATCATAAATTTGGGATAAATCACGATTGTCCTTTTTCATCTTCTTATAAATACTGTAGAAGTGTTTTGGACGACCTTTGATATCCGCCTTAATATGGGCTTCACTTAAGGCCTTTGTAAGTTGCCTCATCGTATCATTAACAATGTCTTCCCGGACTTGGCGTTTTTGTTTCATTTGATCGACTAGATCATAGTATTTTTCCGGCTCTAAATAACGGAAGGATAAATCTTCCAACTCCCATTTCACATTGAAGATACCAAGACGATGTGCCAAAGGTGCAAAGATTTCTAGGGTTTCCTTAGCAATACGTTTTTGTTTGTCACTACGCATATGCTTTAAGGTGCGCATATTATGTAAGCGATCACCCAATTTAATAACTACGACACGTACGTCCTTCGCCATAGCTAAAATCATCTTTCGATAGTTTTCCATTTGGCGATCTTCTTTTGTTTCATACTGGAATTGGTTTAATTTTGTTACCCCATCAACGAGGAATGCTACTTCAGAGCCAAACATCTCCTCTAGGTCTTCCTTCGAGTAAGATGTATCTTCAACCACATCATGCATAAGAGCTGCCATGAGTGTAATATGGTCGATTTGTAAATGTGCCAAAATATCAGCTACAGCTAGAGGATGCATGATATACGGTTCACCGGAAGCTCTAAACTGACCTTCATGAGCCTTATCAGCAAGCTCAAAAGCTTTCAATACTTGGTCACACTCATCATCTGTTAAATACGTATGGATATACTCCATAAACTCGGCTAAGGCTTTACTTTTATCAAATGTACTTTGTTCCACCAAAGCTTTGCCTTCTTCATTTACAGTTGTCATGATGTCACCTCCTATACACTATAAGTAAGGAATGTTACGGATGTGACAAGATCTAATTTTCCTTCAATGGCGTTCCATCTAAGCATTAATTGACCATCATCACTTGTATATGCTTCAACAATGCCCAATTCTTTAAATACATCAATAGATGTTAGAGCACTGCGATTATTCTGATCTGCCGGCTTACGGCGCAATATATCTTGTTCTACATTATAAACCGATTGACTACAACCTCGCATGGACTGTTTTATTATGACATACATTTGTCTAAGCCCTTCTGTAGAAAGCTTAATCGGCTCTTCAGTCAATGGTTCAATAGCTTGAATCATGAGCTGAGGAGAAACCATACCTTGCCATTCATTCTTTTGCAAGGAAAATGCCACTTTTACCACAGTTCCCACAAAGATAGATTTAAATAAGTCTGGACGATTCCAAGCTATAGCATCTAATGTACCATTCGAAGTTTCAAATATTATCTTACAATGATTTTTTAATTGGCCCATGAGCATAATATCTTGCACGGTAGCTTCCATAATAGCAAAGACTGGCGTGCTATTGGCCATCCCATAAGGTTCAAGGTCTGATACGCGGTCAATGATATCGACATCGATATCATCAACAGGTAGTTCCGCATCAATAGCAACCACAGGAATATATTCCTCTTCTGTAATAACTGCTTTGCAATACTTGGTTAACCGTTCTCGTAACTCATCAATACGATTTGCATCGATGCTAAAGCCTGCTGCCGCAGCATGCCCGCCAAACTGTAGCAAGATATCCTCACAAGATTTTAATGCATCATATATGTTAAAGCCATCTATACTACGGCACGAGCCTTTACCAACGCCATCATGAATACTGATGACTAAGGTTGGTTTGTAAAACTCCTCTACTAGACGAGAAGCAACAATACCAATGACTCCTGGATGCCACTCTTCGCCGGCCACAATAGTTACATAATCAGCTTTATGTCCTTGATTAGCTACATCAACACGAGCCAACTCATGAATATTTCGTTCTAACTCTTGTCGTTCACGGTTCGTTTCGTTTAGTTCCTCCGCAATTGCCTCTACTATATCCTCGTCATCGGTCACAAGTAATTCAACTGCACGTGTTGCATGCGTTACGCGACCCGCTGCATTAAGACGAGGTGCTAAGGTAAAACCAATATGTCCAGATGTAATAGTTCGTTCATGAAGCCCAGCTACATCAATAAGCTTTTTAATCCCCAAGTTAGGTTCCCTATTCATCTTCTCAAGGCCTGATTTTACAATGATACGGTTCTCACCGACCAAAGGCACTACATCTGCCACAGTGCCAAGTGCAACGATATCTAAATCATCTAAGTACCATTCTCCGTGCTTTGTAAGCCACAAGGCTTGGCATAACTTAAAAGCAACACCTACTCCAGATAAGTTTTTATCCTTATATGGACAATCCTTTTGCTTATGATTTATAACGGCCTTGGCTCGTGGAATCATATCAGGCGCCGTATGGTGATCCGTAATAATCATATCGATGCGGTCTCGTACAGCCTCTACAATATCGTAAGAACTAATGCCGCAGTCTACAGTAATGACTAAAGCCGTTCCCCGTTCAATAAGGTGCTCTAAAGCCTCTAAATTGAGGCCATACCCTTCACTTTGACGTTCTGGTATGTAATAGGTAACATCGGCACCTAATTTCTTTAAAAATCGATAAAGTACTGATGTTGCAGTAATACCATCTACATCATAATCACCATAAATGACGATTGGTTTGTGACTTTCAATTGTTTCCAGAACTAGTGAAACAGCCACATCCATATCTTTTAATGTAAATGGATCTAACAAATCTGACAAAGTACCTTGTAAAAACTGACGACCTTCGTCTACATCAATGTGACGATTCACCATTAATTTAGCCACAATAGGGTTTACACCAAGTTCACGGATTAAGATATTCTCTTTCTCTTGATCACCTTTACAAAGGCGCCAACGTTTTTTCTTAATCATCATATCCCTCAGTAGTTTATAATCAATATTATTCTTGAATTCAACGTATTATCATTATCATTTTTATTTATTATACCTTAAAATGCAAATAAAATAAACTATTTTATATATTTTATTCTCATTTAAAGTTTGCTATTTTCTCAACAAGAAAGAGCCTCCCATTATCAATAGGAGGCTCCATATCAGTGAATTCCTTAGAACCGGAAGTCCCGTTCGCCGTCTTTCATCTGTGCAATATAAGCTTTAGCTTTATCTTTAACTAAATCATTTTTGATATTTTCTAACTGTTGTTCAATAACCTTAAAACCATGAGCCTTAGTTTCATCATTGCCGTAATCCATGATATATTCGTTCAATGTCATCAACGCATTTGGTTGACAACAGTTGTGAATTTGACCGGATTTTGCAAGAGCCATGAATCGATCCCCAGTTCTACCTGCACGATAACAAGCAGTACAAAAGCTTGGAACATACCCTAGGTCTAGCAACCAGTTAACGATTTCATCTAATGTACGCGTATCACTACGATCGAATTGTGCCGTATTATCTTCTGGCTTTTCTTCTTCTTTGTAACCACCTACACTAGTACGAGATCCACCACTAATTTGGGAGATACCTAATGCCAAGCCACGTTCACGCATGGATTGACTTTCACGAGTGGACATAATCATACCTGTATACGGTGTGGAGACGCGGATAAGAGCAACAATTTTTTCAAATACATCATCAGGTACAGCATTACTGAAATCATCTACATCGATATCATCCGCTGGACAAATACGAGGTACAGAAATAGTATGTGGACCTACCCCATACACAGCCTCTAAATGTTCTGCGTGCATCAACAAACCAACGAAATCGTATTTATAATGTTCCAAACCATAAAGAACACCGATGCCTACATCATCAATACCACCTTGCATAGCGCGGTCCATCGCCTCTGTATGGTAGGCGTAGTCGCTCTTAGGGCCTGTAGGATGTAAGGCTTCATAGTTTTCTTTATTATATGTTTCTTGGAATAATGTATATGTGCCAATACCAGCTTCATGTAATTTTTTGTAGTCCTCAACGGAACAAGCTGCAATATTTACGTTTACACGGCGGATTTCACCATTTTTATTTTTGATACCGTAAATCGTCTTGATGGATTCCAAAATATATTCCAGTGGATTATTAAGGGGATCTTCACCAGACTCAATTACAATACGCTTATGGCCCATTGCTTCTAACGCAATAACCTCTTCTCTGATTTGGTCTTGCGTTAATTTTTTACGTTTAATATCGCGGTTTTTGGAGTGGTACGGACAATACACACATCCATTGATACAATAGTTAGACAAGTATAACGGTGCAAATAGAACAATACGATCGCCGTAGATAGCCTTCTTGATTTCCTTTGCTAAAGCAAAAAGCTTTTCCTTATATTCAGGTAACGGACATTCTAAGAGAACTGCTGCTTCTCGGTGGTTTAATCCCTTAAATGTAGCAGCTTTCGCTAAAATAGCATCTAACAACTCCCGATTTTCCTTGTTTTCCTCTGCATAGGCAAGTGTGTCAAGGATTTCCTGATGGGAAATAAATTCTTCCGCCTTTGGGGATTTTACATCATACATAGTACTTACCTCAAATCTTTCTAGTGGCAATGCCACCCCTCTTTAGGTTTATGAAAGTATATGACAACCAGTCTTCTGGTATTTCACTGATACTGTACATAGTATACCACTATTCCTACTAAAAAGCACAGGAATTTGATACATGTAAAAAGGTTGCCACCTCATAAGAGGAAGCAACCTTTATATCATGGGAGTTTCTAATCTATATCGATTATCTATATCGAACATGACTAAAATGTATGTATGTATTTTTACACGAGATAAACCCTTACATAATAATACTAACTATATATTACAAATGTATTTAGTCCTATTGTCCCCATGTATCATACAGCTCTTTCATAGCACGTTCTTTCGCAATAATACCATGGGCCATCCACAAAGTACTATCCACTTGCAATACATGATCGGCTTTTACAGCAGGCAAATTTTTCCATAACTCATCTTTTTTAAGATTTGCCAATCGTTGGTCTGCTACACCTTGATTATTAGCACTAGAAGCACCGTAACCAGCAGAAACGATTAAATAGCCTGCATCAAGATCGGGTAATCGCTCTAAAGAAATCGCATTGTTCGTAGGGTTAAGTTCTGTTTCTAATACCATATCAGGCGGTTTAATATTAAGTAATTCAGCCATAAAGACATTCAAATCGCTTTTCATATACGGATACAATCGTATTTCTTTATTTAAAATTCTTAGAAAAGCTACGGTTTCCCCTTGCATATGTTCAGCTAAAGCTATCCTTGTTTTCTTCGCCTGTGAATAATATTCTTTCAAACGAGCTTCCCCTTTTTCAGGGACCCCAAGTGCTTTAGCAATAGTTAGTAGTGCAACTTCTTCCTTATTTACGTTGACAGAAATGGTTGGAGCAATTTTAGAAAGTGCATTATATGCCGCTTTACCATAAGAGTCACGCATAATAATCAAATCCGGTTTTAAAGCCTGAATCTGCTCATAGTTGATAGTCTTTGTTTCATCATTAATACTAAAATTTTGAACATTACGATTACTTAATTCATTATAAAGATAGCTTTTTTCATTAAAATTTGCCCCTATAAAAGATTCATCTAATGCAATCATAGGATCTTCTGTCCGAACAACCACGATACGTTTATGTTCTTTAGGCATAACTGTTGTCCCGAGCTTATGAGTGACAATAATCTTATCTCCTTCAACAGTAACAATTTTATCTGCTGCCTTTTGGATAGCCGTTAATCGCTTCTTAAACTCTTTATCAATGTCTTTCGGATCATTTGACCGTTCAAGGGCTGTTTTTACCTTATCATCAAGATTAGCATAGATGGCTTCATGAGTCATACCATTTTCCTGTGGACCACATCCTGCAATTCCCATGAGCATACAAGCCCCCAAAAGACCAGAAATTAACAAACGCTTCATACTACACCTCACGTGCCGTATGGCCATAATTTTTCATAGAATAATGAATACAGAACGGACGATCTGTCTTAGGGTCATTCATGATTGTAGAATCTACACCAAATACAACCTTCAACATTTCATTATGGAAGATAGTATGAGGCGTACCTTCGTATTGAATTTTTCCATCCTTCATGGCAACTAAATTATCGGCAAAACGAGCTGCTTCATTAAGTTCATGAATAACCATGATAATTGTCTTATTGTACGTTTTATTCAAATGTTCCACAAGATGTAATACATCCATTTGGTGAGATACATCAAGGAAGCTAGTAGGCTCATCGAGGAATAGAATGTCTGTATTTTGAGCGATAGCCATGGCAATCCATGCGCGTTGCCGTTGCCCCCCAGACATATTTGTAATGCCACGATCTGCAAACTGAAGTAATTCAGTCTCCTTCAAAGCCCACTCTACAATTTCTTTATCCTCTTTTGTAGTACGGGCAAATAAGCTGCCTTGATGCGGTGCACGACCGTACATAACAAGTTCACGAACTGTAATTTCACCAGGTGCCGTTGGATTTTGAGGCAAAATAGCAACCTTTTTTGCTAGTTCTCTACTACCATAAGAACCGATAGATTTACCATCTAGTAAGACATCGCCATCCATTGGTCGAATAATACGACAAATAGTTTTTAGTAAAGTAGATTTACCACAACCATTAGCACCAATTAATGCTGTTACCTTGCCTTCTGGAATCGTAAGATTTAAGTTCTCTATAATTTTTGTATCACCGTAACCAGTAGTTAGGTTTTTAATTTCTAATTTCATTTATATTTCCCCTTTTACGCTTTTGTTTTCGCTAGAATATACAAGAAGTATGGTGCCCCGATTAAAGCTACAATAATCCCTAAGAGGATTTCATCAGGCGCAATAATGGATCGGCCAATCCAGTCGGCAGTGACCACTAAAATAGCTCCAATTAGACCTGTTAATGGCAAGAAATAGGCATGATCGGCACCGACTAAGCGACGTGCAATATGCGGGGAAATAAGCCCTACAAAACCAATGCTGCCGCCGATAGCTACACAGAACCCAGATAAAAGAACTGCAATAATAAGGTATACAAATCTAGAGCGATTTATATGTACACCAAGCCCAATCGCCGTTTCATCAGCTAGGCTCAATAAATTTAACTCCATATAACGGGCATAAAGAATGAGTGATAATACAATGACAATTGGTGCAAGCACCCATACATGCTCCCAGGTATTACCCGAAATAGTGCCGATGGTCCAAGTATTAACTAAATAAAATTTATTAGGGTCCAAACGCGTTACGAGTAAGACTTGCAATGCATGGAATCCTGCACTCATAGAGATACCTGTTAAGATTAAACGATATGGCGAAATAATATCTCTACCGCGACAAGATAGAAGATAAATTAAAATCGCTGCCACAACAGCCCCAGCTACGGCAACAGTAGGTAATGTCCAAATTCCCCACGCCGTTGTAGAGCCTGCAAAATATACTAAAAGAACTACACCTAAACCAGCACCAGCATTTACACCTAACAAGCTTGGACTAGCCAATTCATTTCGAGATATAGTTTGAAAAATTGCACCAGACATAGCAAGGCCCATACCAATAAATACAGCCAAGATGGTGCGAACTAAACGGAAATCAAAAACTGTGAGTTTTTCTACATCATTACCACCGCCAAAGAGAATACGAATAAGATCAGATGTAGACATATCACTAAAGCCTGTATGAAGATGTCCATACATGGCACCTAACAACATGAGCGTCATAACGAAAGAGTAGGCAAAAAAGCGTTTTTTCATCTTATTTTCCTCCCTTACGATTTGCTAAATAAATAAAGAATGGAACACCGACAAGGGCAGTAATGGCACCTAATGGTGTTTCGAATGGAGGATTTACGATACGAGCTACAACGTCAGCAATCATAACAAGTACTGCACCAAAGAGTGCAGAGAATGGAATTACAAGACGATAATCGATGCCTACCAGTTTACGTGTTATATGTGGAATAACGAGACCTACAAAGCCGATCGGACCGGCTAGAGCAACAGCAGAACCGCTAAGAATAAGTACAGTCAAACCAGATAATACACGTACACGATTTAAATTACTGCCAAGACCAATAGCTACCTCTTCGCCAAAGCTTAAGAGCGTAACAGATTTAGATACGTACATGGCAATAAGAATACCAATGAGTGTCCAAGGTAATACGAGTAATACTTGTTCCATGCGAATACCACTAATGCCGCCTGCAGTCCAAAAACTTAACTCTTGTGCCACTTGGAAGTACACAACAAGCATATGTGTAACAGCCACAAATACTGCACTAATAGCCGTACCTGCAAGTGCAAGATATACAGGAGTAGCTTTACCACCTACGCGTTTAGCAAGAGCTAAAATGAACATTGTTGCCAATGCGGCCCCACCGAAGGAAAACAAAATACTTCCATTTAAGGTTAAATAAGGAAATAAAATCATCCCAACAGCTAAACCAAAACTGGCACCTGCGTTAATCCCCAAAATAGAAGGACTTGCCATAGGATTGTTGGTAACACCTTGCATCAGTGCACCTGATACGGCAAAGCTGATACCTACAACGATACCTGCTATCATACGTGGCAAGCGCAATGTTTGAACGATCATCTGACCTATACTATTAGGATCATAGTTAGTAAAGGATAAAGTAATATCATCTAGGCTGATATAGCGTATCCCAATGAAGAGTGAACCAAGAGATGTGGCAATTAAAATAGCTAAAGCCAGTATACCTAGTAGCGTAGTTTTAGCTGCGCGCCCTCCCCTTGTTTCTACGTCATAATTGCTCATAAGAACTCCTTACAATACGAAATACTATAGAATTTACTGATACATTATATCAACAATGCTCTATCTATTTCAATAATAAATCTCAGTATCATTTATAGCAATGATGCAATGTTAAAAACAAAATAAGTAAACCTTTATAACTATACAGAATTATATCCAACAATTTTTATTCCTATAATCATATATAAACATTATTTCTATAAAAAAAGAGCAGTAACCTTAAGGCTACTACTCTAAGTTATGAGTAAATATTCTGATTTGATGTACAATAAAATATATTTAAAGCACTAAATTTACCTATTTAATTGATTCCTATTATTAAAAAATGTTCTATACGCTAATTGACAAGTAATAAAGCAAGCAATCGATATAGTAGATAAACTCATAAATGTCACGATCATTTGATATTTTACAGCTTCAAGTGGAGGCATCCCCGCTAAGATAAGACCTGTCATCATTCCTGGTAAAGCCACGATTCCTAAAGTCTTAGCGCTATCCACAGTAGGTTGCAATCCAGTCTTTATAACATCTCGCACGATGGCTTTTGACGCTTGCTTAGGCGTACTTCCTAACGCTAGTTTAATTTCCACCTCTTGTTGGCGTAACTCAAAATTTGATAGCATTTGCCGATAACAAAGGCCAATTGCTACCATAGCTCCACTAATAACCATCCCTCCAACAGGAATCACCTGATAAGCAGTAAAGTTAAGCACACCTGTTAGAAGCAAAATCGATAATGTAATGCTTGCACCTACGGTTATGGCAAACCAAGAAATCCACAATGCATATGGTATTCCCTTGCCGCGTTTAGAAGAATTATAGGCTGCATTAATAGCCATAAAACCTAATAATCCGATTATGAATATAGGACTTTCAGTACTAAAAATATAAGCTAAAATAAAGCCTATAACAAATAACTGTATGGTAGCTCGTAAAGCACTTATAAAAATATCTTTCTCTAACTTCAACTCCTGCCGATAGGACATAAACATACTTATAATAACTAATATAGATGCAAGGCATAATGACATGGCTGAAATAGCATGAAATTGACTCACCGTAATACCTCCTCTTTAGCTAATGATCCATCTACAATTGTAATGCGGCGATTAGCCTTACGTAAGCTTTGTTCCTCACTATGTGTTATTGCTATGATGGTCATCCCATTATTATGAAGTTCATCGATTACCTGTTCCACGATAGCCGTGTTAACAGCATCTAATGCAGAGGTAACCTCATCTAAAAGCAATACTTTAGGTTCAAAGATAAGGCTTCGAATGAGACAAATCCGTTGCATTTCTCCACCAGATAGTTCATCATTATGGCGCTCAAGATATTCAATAGGCATATGAAGTAAATCGAAAAGATATTTGATACGAATCATATCAGGTTCCATACCTCGAATATCATAAGGGAACAAAATATTACGACGCACCGTTTTTGCAAACAAGTAAGGTCTTTGAAAGCAATAACCTACCTCTTTTCGATAACTTTCTGGATCTATAGTGGTTAAATCACGTCCATTATAAGTAATAATCCCTGAGGTAGGACTAATCAAATCACTGCATAATTTTAAAAGTGTACTTTTACCACTACCAGAAGGGCCTACAACAGTGAGATACTCTCCTTCATGTACAGATAGAGACACATCACGGATAATAGACTTTTCGTTTACAACATAGGATATATTAGATAACTCTAATAGTGCCATAATGCCTCCGATCATATTTCAAGACTCTATGATATATTTAATAATAACTTTAAATTATATTATATTATACCAATACAACTTACACCATAATAAACAATAAAAAATCCCTAGTGGAAACCACTAGGGATTAATAGTCTTGTAAACTTAAGCTTCTACAGGGTATACGCTAACTTTACGGTTATAACGACCAGCACGTTCAAATGCTACTTTACCAGGCACAAGTGCGAATAAAGTGTCATCTTTACCGATACCTACGTTAGTACCAGGGTGGAAGTGAGTACCACGTTGACGAACGATGATGTTACCGCTCTTTACGATGGAACCATCATGGCATTTAACACCAAGACGTTTAGATTCACTATCACGACCGTTACGAGTACTGGACACACCTTTTTTATGTGCGAACAATTGCAAATCAAAAGTAAACATTAACTTCACCTCCTATATTTCGTGAATTTGGACAAACTCTGGATATTGACGGCTAATTTCCTCCAAACCGAGAAGCATAGTCCCCAGAATATCCTGTCCACTCTGATTAATCGTACCAGAGAGAACTATATCACATTGACCTTCGCTATTCGTATACTCACCTTCTTGTTGAGCAATTTGGGTGAGGCCTAACATTGCCGTTGCCGATAAGGCAGACACTGCAGCACATACGATATCGAAGCCATGTTCATCATATCCTGCATGACCGGACATATGACAACCAATAACTTGACCATCACTATTCCGCTGGATTCCAATGGAAACCATAATTAAGCTTGGATAGATTCAATACGAACTTTTGTGAACGGTTGACGATGGCCTTGACGACGACGGTAGTTGGATTTAGCTTTGTATTTGAATACTAAGATCTTTTTACCTTTACCATGCTCAAGAACTGTACCTGTAACTTTTGCACCGTTTACAAGAGGAGCGCCAACTTTAACGTCGCCGTCATTCACTACAGTCAAAACTTCTTCGAATGTAACGGACTCGTTAGCAGCTGCTTCCAATTTTTCGATAGTAATTACATCGCCTTCAGCAACGCGATATTGTTTACCACCAGTTTTAATAATTGCGTACATGAGAACACCTCCTTGTTATCGAACTCGCTGAACTCGGTATCCCGACCCGAACTTCGGTCGGGCGTTTAAACCTGCTTCACGCGGATTGCAAAGTTCAGAAAACCGAACTAATACTGATATAGTATATACTATTTACACTATCATGTCAAACCAAAAACTACAGAATTCACCTAGTTTTTAACACTTATATATACAGAGCTTTAAAATTCTCCGATAATTCCAAGGTGCTGTAAGAGTATCTTTGTACCGATGAGAATTAATACACCTCCACCAACTATATCTGCATATTTTCCAACAAATTGGCCCATAAATTTACCTAAGTACACACCAATTAAAGAAATGCCAAAGGTAATAATACCAATCATGGTAGAAGCTTCCCATACATTAATAGGTAAGAACGCAAAGGTCAACCCTACAGCCATCGCATCGAGACTGGTCGCTACGGAGAGCATCACCATCTCCCAGACACCTAAAAATTGCTTATCATCGTCCTCTTCATCATCATCGCTAAGCCCTTCTCGAATCATAGCGATACCTAAATAGCCAAGAAGACCAAAGATAATCCAGTGATCCCAATCAGATATGACATCGATAAATTGACGTCCTATGAGCCAACCGATGAGGGGCATTAGGAACTGAAACAAGCTAAATAGAAAGGCCAAAGTGACCTTCCGACTATTCTCACCTACAGGCATTGTCAGCCCCTTACCAATAGATACGCCAAAAGCATCCATGGCAAGACCAATACTAATTAATACAATTTCAAATATAGACACTATACTCACCTATAAACAAACTACTTACTTATTCGGCTATAGCCATCAAGGAATATCCTTCTCGACTAATTTGTGGATTTACTACAATAGAAATCTTGCGACCTATAGACTCACCTAAATCCTCGACAATAGCTTTTGTTAAATACTGGGCCACCTCTGGATGAACTTCGATTTCTAGATTCGTTTTAATACGTCCTGATTTAAATAACTCGCGGATGCGACGCACAATCTGCATATATACAGTACGACCCGACAACATATAGCCCGTACCACCGCATTGAGGGCATGTATCAAACATCAAGGTTTGCAAGCCTTGGCGAGCTCGCTTTCGCGTCATCTCTACGAGGCCAAGCGAACTAATGCCGCATACAACGGTTTTCATTTTATCTAACTTAGCTTGTGCCCCCAACAATTTTAATAACTCTTGTTGATGTTCTTTGTCTTTCATATCAATAAAATCGATGACGATAATACCACCGATATCACGCAAGCGCAATTGACGACAGATCTCTTTTGCCGCCTCTTTATTGACTGTAAAAGCTAAATCTTCTAGCTTATTAGATTTACCAGTATAATGAGCAGAATTTACATCAAATACGGTAAGAGCCTCCGTATGATCAATACGGATTGACCCTCCAGAAGGAAGATTAATATCGCGAGAGATAAGATCTTCTAATTGCGGTTCAATATGGTTTGCTTTAAAGATAGGTGTGCTATCGCGATGACGTGTTACTTTAATTTGTTGCGATGTAGGGCCATGACCTAAGAGCTCCATCAATCGATCTTCACCCATATCGGAATCGACGATGATTTCTTCTACATTGCGATGAGCATAGTCCCGTACGAGGCGGAACCAGAAATCTGCGTCACTATATAAATCAGTACCGCTCTTAGCCACCTTAAAGCGCTTCAACACATGTTGCCATGTACGCCACAAGTAATCCATGTCACGGCCTATTTCATCAGCACTAGCCTTAGCTGCCGCAGTGCGAATAATAAAACCGCAACCTTCTTGTACATAAGGTGCTGCTAATTCTTGCAACTTTGCACGCAAGGCTTCGTCAGTAATCTTTTTAGAAATATGCATGCCTTCAGAATACGGTAAAAGCACCATAAAGCGGCCCGCCAAACTGACATCAGCAGTTACGCGAGCACCTTTACCAAGCATTTCTTCTTTCACTACTTGAACGAGAATTTGTTGCCCCACAGATAAGCGTGGCAAAATTTTCTGTTCCTTCCCTTGTTGTAAGTTCAAGTACGCATTTTGAGAGCCCCCAATATCAACAAAGGCCGCTTGCATACCATTCAATACATTCTTTACTGTGCCTTTGTACATATGATTTGCCATATGAGACTCATCGGTACGCTCCAAGACAAAGTCCACTAGCTGGCCTTCTTCATCGATAACAGCCATGCGAATTTCTTCGCGCATAACATTGACCAAAATTTTATGCATCCTATCCCTCCCTTCTTTATCAGCTAAATTATAATTAGTAATTAATCTCTAATGGCGTATAGCGACCTTCTTCGTTTTCTACCATAATGGCTTTACGATGAATTTCGTAATCTGAAGTAATAGGCCAATTATACTGTTCTTTACCAAGCTTCCATACTTCGCTAGGTTTAATAGTCCCTTGCGGATAAATACCGATGCCCATTGTAAGAGTCACCATGTCATCCTTAATAGAGGCTACGACCGGTTCTTTTACAAACTCTTTTACATCAATGGTACGAGTTTTCTTAGGTGTCACCTTTTCATAAGAAATTTCCGTTGCTTTATTAAAAGGTTTAAGTAACGCATCCCAATCTGCATTTTTATCTGTCACAGGACCTGTTACCTCATAGATAGCAAAGTTACAAATGGCCATCATCTTTTTCACCTTTTCAGGCATTTCTTTACCATCTAGGACCTCAAGACCAGGAGGCGCTACGCGGTTTAAGCGGTCCATAATAGACTCTAAACTATCATCTTCGAGCACATCCATATCGATATATTCAGCCGCTGCCGTTACGCCTAAAGCAAGAGCAGAGGAAAAGCTAATTTTCATATGAGGGTTAAAGCCTTCAGAATATGCCATTTTAATTTCTGCTCGACGTATCATACGCTCTACAGCTTGAGCATAATCAAGGTGTGACAGGAATCGTAATTCTTCGCCCTTATTTAAGGCCAAACGTAACTTTTTCAACTCTGCCACCCTCCTTATAGTCAATAATAGCTGTATTGAGCTCTGGACATACATTACAGCCCTTGCATGGAGCTCGACGACAATCGCCTGTAAGGTTAGCTGCCACCGCTTGTTCCCACTCGCGTTTTAAGAAAGCTTTACTTACAGTGCAATCTAAATGATCCCAAGGCAATGGCTCATCGAAATCTCGTGTACGACGTGCAAAATACGCAGGATCCAATCCGCAGTCAGCGAATGCTTTCAACCAAGCTTCATAGTTAAAGAACTCAGTCCAACCATCAAATTTACAACCAGCCTTCCAAGCCTCTACGAGAACTTTAGATAGTCTACGATCTCCACGAGCAAAAGCGGCTTCCATGTAGCCAGTATAACCATCATGATAGTGATAAGAAATGTTACGATTATTAATGAGAGACTTCAAGTAACGTTGTTTACGATGAATCTCCTCCACATCTTCTTGACCATACCACTGATATGGAGAATGTGTTTTTGGTACGAAGAAGGATACGCTCACCGTTACAGAACCATTACGTTTGCCTGTAATATCACGGTGCAAGTCAAGCACCTTGTACGCAAGATCTGCAATACCAGCCAAATCTTCGTCTGTTTCTGTAGGAAGCCCCATCATAAAATACAATTTAACCGTGTTCCATCCTGATTTGAAGGCATTAGTACATGCGGCTAACAAATCTTCTTCACTAACGCCCTTATTGATAACGTCACGCATCCGTTGCGTACCTGCTTCAGGAGCAAAGGTAAGACCACTCTTGCGCACTTGCTGTACCTTTTTCGCAATATCGATAGAGAAGCTATCAATACGCAATGACGGTAAGCTAACGCTAACTTGTTTATCTTTAAACTCTTCCATGAGCATATCTACGAGTTCAGGCAATTTAGAATAGTCCGCAGAGCTCAAACTCATCAAGGATATTTCATTGTACCCCGTATTGGCAATTGTATCTTTAGCAATCTGTAACAAACGTTCTGGCGTCTTTTCACGAACCGGGCGATAGAGCATACCAGCCTGACAGAAACGACAACCACGCGTACAGCCACGGAATAACTCCAATACAGCGCGGTCATGCACTATATCAAGGAACGGTACAACAGGCTTTGTTGGATAGAATACATTCTCTACATCCTCTATAATACGTTTCTCAACGGCTGCAGGTACGTCTTCAAAACGCGGCGTAATCGATTTAAAATCGCCTTGTTCGGTGTATTCTACATCATATAAAGCCGGGCAATATGTGCCAGGAATTTGGGCTACTTTACGCAAAAAGCCTTCTTTGCCACCTGGGAAGCCTTTGGCTTTTTCTGCTTTAAATAAGTCGATGAATTCATCGCCCCACTCTTCGGATTCACCGAGGGATACGATATCAAAGAAATCAGCAATAGGCTCTACATTATACGCACAAGGGCCACCGCATACAAGCAGTGGAAAATCTAAATCACGCTCCTTAGCATACATAGGAATGCCTGCTAAATCGAGCATATTTAAAATGTTAGTAAAGCTCATTTCATATTGAAGCGTAAATGCTAACACATCAAAGTCTTTAATAGGCGTACGTGTTTCTAAAGAAAATAATGGAATATTACGCTTGCGCATTTCCTCTTCCATATCGTGCCACGGTGCAAATACGCGCTCGGCTACCGCATCTTCACGACGGTTTACGAGACCATACAAAATCTTGATGCCCAAATGACTCATGGCCACTTCGTACACATCGGGAAAACCTAAAGCCATAGTTACATCAACAGTACTGTGATCTTTCACGATACTATTGTATTCGCCGCCCGTGTAGCGAGCAGGCTTTTGGACATGTTGTAACCATGACGTATCTAATTGAATCATACATCCTCCGTCTTTAATGAAAGACTTCTTTCACAATCAATCCTATGAAAGGATATTAAAATATATATTTTGTCCGCTGTCTAGCAATATTTAATAAAATGCCAATGCTCAGCATATTAGTTGTTAGCGCACTAACACCATAGCTAAGGAATGGCAACGGAATCCCCGTTACAGGCATAATACCAATCGTCATGCCTACGTTTACGAGCACTTCAAAGGCAAACATCGTACCAATCCCCGTTGCTAATAACATACCAAAATTATCATTGCAGGTATACGCTACTTGAATACTGCGATAAATAAGCATAAACAATAATAGCAATACTACAATGCATCCTACAAAGCCAAATTCTTCGCCGATTACAGAAAAGATAAAGTCCGTATGATTTTCTGGTAAAAAGTTCAACTGACTTTGAGTACCATTAAAGATACCTTTACCAAAAATCATACCCGACCCGATGGCAATCTTAGATTGAATGATATGATAGCCAGAACCGAAGGGATCAATATCTGGATTTAAAAATACTAGAATACGTTGCTTTTGGTATTCTTTCAGTACAAACCAGCCCAAAGGCATCAAGAGTAAAGTCACGCTCGCAATGATTTTTATAAGCTTAGTTTTGATACCAGATATAAAGAGCATCCCTACAAATATAGCAATATATACGAGGGATGTCCCCAAGTCAGGTTGTAAGAATACGAGAAGAATAGGAATCCCTACATATAACACTGGCATCAATAGGGATTTAAAAGTATCCAACTTGCCAATGCGCGGTTCTAACATTTTAGCCATACAGATAATCATCAATAGTTTAGAAAACTCTGAAGGTTGGATAGTAATTGGCCCCAGTTGAATCCAACGCTGTGCACCTAGTGCGGAGGTACCAACTACCATGACTGCAATTAACATAAGCATGGTAATCACATAAATCATATTCCCCCACCCTTTGAGGCGATGGTAATCTAGAAATTGCATGCCTATAACGACAGCTATATTTGCTAAAAAGAATACGAGTTGTTTTACCACTAGACTACCAAAACCGATAGCTTCATGATTCACATGGGTAGCACTACCAATAGCTGTAAGACCAATTCCGACAAGTAATATAGTACATATGATGATAGTCCAATCGCTATCTGTCCATATTTTACGCCACATCATATCACCTATTTCAACTTGCTACGGCGCCACAAGCTTTGTTTTCCTTGCACCAATAAGCGCTGCGTGGTCCAACCACCACGATTAATGTAATGAACATTGTTAGAATCCTCAAAAATAGACTCACCTACCGTTGCAAGACTTGGTGTGCTATCTTGCTGCTTCGATGCTTTTTTCTTAGTTACATAAGCATCGAAGTGCTTTTGTACATCGTAGTCTTCCCAACAATCACCGGTAGTTACATAATCAACAAGAGGTGCTAACATAGCTTTTAGTTCACTAGAAACAAATTCTAACAAACGACCATCTTGTGTATAGGTCAAAATATCCTCATCATAAGGAATTATAGCCCCTACATATTCAGCGCGAAGGACTTCTAACATATCATATAAATGGATATCCTCTCCATCGATAGGTACTGCATTAAAAGCAATAGCATAATCACGAATATTATGTTCTTGACATACTTGAATCATGCGTGCCCCATTACGCAAGGGTACCCATAAAGGATGCGTCACCACGATGCAGCGATTTACTAATTCTAAAATAGACTCTATGCCCTTACCGATACCAGCAGGAGCATCAATTAAAATATAGTCATATGTCTCAGAGAGGCGACGAACTAATTTTTTATATTTTTTACGACCTATATCTTCCCAACGAGCACTTTGGCTAGCTGGTAGAAAATCTAAGTTTTCAGCAATTGATACGATGGCATCATCCATATAGTCTTTATCTTCGCTCGCATCTAATGCGTCGTAAATAATTTCATTTGCCACTCCTAACACAAGGTCTAAATCGCGCAATCCAAAATCTCCATCACAGAGCAATACGCGATGCCCTGCATTGCTTAAGGCTGAACCCAAGCAAGTGGTAATCGTAGTCTTACCTACGCCCCCCTTACCGGATACAACGCCGATTATCTCGCCCATACTAATCCTTTCTTGGTTGTCCACTAGTTACCGCATTCTGAGGTTTTTGCCCTTTATTAATACTTGTCCCCGTAGCAGTTTCCTTATTGCTCTTACTATTTGTATCATTAGATTTCTTATTCACTGGTACATTGAAGTACGCAACTAATATATCTCTTACGATAGGCCCTGCAGAGCCCGCACCAAAGCTACCTTGCTCAACAAGTGCAACCACTACAATTTGTGGCTTATCATATGGTGCATAAGCTACAAACCAGCCGTGGTCTCTGCCATGTGCATTCTCTGAAGTACCTGTTTTACCAGCTACATCAATAGGGAATCCTTTAAACAACTCCCCTGCTGTACCACCTTCATTAGTAACGTCACGCAAGCCTTCGCGAACAAGATCCATAATATTTTTTGGTACAGGTAAGATACCGAGCTTGTCTGGGCCAAAGATTTCTTTTGGCGTGCCATCCTTATTATCAATACGGCTCACCACATATGGGCGGTATTTAATGCCACCATTTGCTACTTCACTGAGCATAACAGCCATTTGTAATGGTGTCACCAAAGTAAAAGACTGACCTATGGCCGCATCAAAGGTTTCACCTAAATACCAATCTTCATCATACACTTTGCGTTTATAAGCAGGACTTGCCATATTACCAGAGGCCTCACCAACAAGATTGATGCCTGTCTTTTCGCCAATACCAAAGTAGCCAGCATATTTTACAAGTCCTTCTATGCCAACGCGATTGCCCATTTCATAGAAGTAAACATTATCTGATTTTGCAAGAGCTTTATTAAAGTTAAGCCACCCTAATGCTTCACCTTCTGCATTTCGTTTATCGATAAGCCAATGTTTACCACTATCAAAAATCATTTCTTCAGGGGTAACCTTTTTAAGATCTAAAGCCGCCGTACCTGTAATAATCTTGAACGGAGAACCTGGTGGATATTCACCAGAAATAACCTTATTATCAAATGGATGATTCTTATCGTTATTCAATTGATTCCACTGTGCCGTTGTAATCCCTTTCGCAAACCAGTTAGGATTAAACTCAGGGGCGCTGACCATGGCCAAAATGGCACCCGTATTTGGATCCATTGCTACTACAGCAGCTCCTTGAGCTGGAATGCCTTGGGCACGCAACTGTTCTAATTGATTCTTAACAGCTTCTTCAGCAGCCTTTTGTAGATTTGCATCTATTGTCAAATGGATATTAGATCCAGGCACTGTATGCTTTCTATCTACCTCCGCAACCGGTCGGCCTGTAGCATCAACCTCTACCTGTTTACCACCATCAGTGCCACGCAAGATGGAATCATATAGTTTTTCAAGACCAGAACGGCCTAAAATAGTACCACCACTAATAAGGGTATTTGGATCTTGCTGTTTTAGCTCTTCTAATTCTTCTTCGCTCACTTCACCCACATAACCAAAGAGCTGAGAAGCCATCGTTTCATATGGATAATAGCGAAGTGGTTCTACATCTATGGTAACACCTGGTAATTCATGACGATGCTCTTCGATGGTTGTAACTACATCCATAGAAATATCATTAGCAATACGAATTGGCTCATAACCATATTTATGATCATTTACCTTTTTTGTAATATCTTCTGGTTTAATTTTCAGCAAAGTTGCCAACTTAGCAACTTCACCTTCGTCTAGAGCCTTCCCCGTAGGCAAAATGGAGATAGTGTATGCCGGTCTAGAACCTACTAAGATCTGACCATTTCGATCGTACATAATACCACGAGCAGCTGTCATGGATACCATGCGCAAACGGTTGCCTTCTGCCTTAGCTTGGTAATAACCACCAGACAAGATTTGCAACGACATCAGGCGTAATGCCAAGACTATAAATATGCCGGCTACAATGTAAAAGAGTACATCAAAGCGATTCGTTTTTCTTCGTTTATA
This sequence comes from Veillonella sp. AF13-2, assembly GCF_003603295.1. Taxonomy (NCBI): domain Bacteria; kingdom Bacillati; phylum Bacillota; class Negativicutes; order Veillonellales; family Veillonellaceae; genus Veillonella; species Veillonella sp. AF13-2. The sequence goes on along the minus strand of NZ_QTMT01000001.1, from coordinate 165,165 downwards.
GAGGCCTTCAAGCACTCTTTCACCCCCTTAATCCTTACCAAATATAACCTTGTTGTTCATCATCTTTACGCCATAACAAACCATGCACAATAGCACCTAACAAGCCATTCCAGAACATCACGGGTAATACCATATGCCACAAGTATAATCCAAAGTGCAAATCGCCACCACTAGCTAATATCATAAAGCTACGAATAACGCCATCTAGTAGCGTACAAATAGCTACTATACCGCTAGACCAATACCAGCGTTCTTCATAGATACGATGCTTTACGGCAGATAGTAGGTATACCACAATTACGTAAGGGAATAGATGGAGCCCAAAAAAGTTAGATATCAATACATCATGTACGATACCCCCAACAACAGCGGATATCAGCCCCATACGACGACCTTTAAATAAAGTAATCATAACAATTATCGTCAAAATTAAGTTTGGTAACCAATTTGTATGGAAAATAGTAGGCAATAATTGCGCCTGTATAAAATATATTAAAAATCCAGAGAGAGCTAAAGCTAGACGCATCATTGTTTAACGGCCCCCTTTGCACCCTCTACTTGATCTCGTTGTGTTTGAGGCACAAGTTTAGGTTCAAGTTCTGGTTTTTGTGGTGCACTTAGAGAAGACGAGGTAAGCACAAAAACTTCTTCTAAACGATGAAAATCTACACTCGGTGTGACTACCGCATTTTTAACAAATCCTTCCGAATCATTTTCGATTGATTGCACGTTGCCAACAGGTAAACCTTTCGGATAAATTCCGCCATATCCAGAAGTAATCAACTTATCACCTACCAATACATCACCATCGCGAGCAATATTTACCATAGATGGTGTACGAGGTGTATTGCCATTACCTTTTACAACGCCAGACAAACGAGATTCAGGTCGTTGTACAAGGATACCTATTGCGCTACGCGGATCAAGAATGGTTTGAACGCGAGCAGAATGCGGATATACATCTGTAATAAAACCAACAACACCACTAGGTACAACAACAGCCATATTAACTGCCATACCTTCTTCACTCCCTTTATCAATGGTGAAAGTATTTGTCCAAGTACCGTAATCCTTTGTAATGATACCTGCTAAGGTCATGGAGAATTCTGGATGGCTACTCTTATAGTTTAAAAGCTGACGAAGGCGAATATTCTCTGCCACTACTTCATCGTAGTTAACTACCTTTTGTTCCAATGTAGCTTTACGAGATGCTTCCTCTTCGCGTTCGATAGTAGAGAAAATAGCATTATTAAGTACTGTAAAGCTAGTTTGGACGCCCTCTAATAAACGAGCTGACCCATAAGAGAAAGGCGTTGTAATTCCTTCAAGGGTAACCGTAACAAAGGGAATACTAGTCCGTTGCTTCCACGCAAAGCCGAGCAATGCCATTAGGATACAACCAATGACAACGATGATAATTAACTTTTTATCTGACTGTATCATGCTAGTCTCGGCCCTTTCTATTCTTAGAATTTACAATAAAACGCGATAAACTCACCAAATCAGATGAGGCCCCATTAAGACCTACCACAACTTTTGTTTCAGGTGCTTCAGGAACGTGAACAGGTACACCTACTTCAGTACCAATCCGATCCGCTAAGCCAGATAGTCTTGCCGTACCGCCAGTAAGCCATATGCCATGTTGCATAATATCAGCCACGATTTCTGGTGCCGTAGCACGAATCATTTGCTTAACCTCATCCAAGAGTCCTATCAAACATCCATTTACAACTTGGTACACTTCAGATTGATGAATCACACAACGTCTACCTAAGCCGTTCATCATATCGCGCCCCTGAAAGGCATACTCTGCATCCTCTAAAGGAGCGATAGCTGTACCTAATGTATGCTTAATATCTAATATGGTCTCATCAGATACGATAACGCCAAAACACTCACGCACATAGCGCAATAAGGCATTATTAATATCAGAACCACCAAAACGAATTGTTTTGCTATCTACGATACCACCTAAAGAAACAATCCCCATATCAATAGTGCCACCACCGATGTCAATAACCATAGATCCTTGCGCTTCAAAGATAGGCACACCACAACCAATAGCAGCCGCCACAGGTCGTTCAATGAGGAATACCTCTCGAGCACCAGCTTGAATAACAGCATCCATCATAGCTCGTTGCTCAACATCGGTCATGCCACAAGGAACCCCTACGACAACGCGGGCTCGACGCAACGCATTAGACACCTTATTAAGAAAGTAGCTAAGCATAGTATGCATAACACGATAGTCAACGATAAATCCATCCTTTAAAGGCGTTAACGGACGCCACATATCGGGCATGCGCAATACGAGGCGCGCCGCTTCATCACCAACGGCTACTACTTTTTCTTGTTTTGTATCAGTTGCTATAATCGATGGTTCGCTTATAACAGTCCCTCGCGTCCCCCCCATGAGGCGCGTTTGTATGGAACCAATATCTATACTTACATCTTTTCCTAGAGTAGGTAAAATGGAACTCATAGTAATTTCTCCTTCATTACATCATCATTCCATTTTACCATATATAACGCGACTTTTTCCATTGATATCAGTACCTTTCCTTTTGTTAAAAGCACTGATAATGCATAATCCCTGTACTCATAAGTCATACATAAAAATTACATAACTTCATACATATAATCTCATACACAATAAAGAAAAGCACTCATTTATAGGAACTTACCCATGCGTCAAAATTAGGTATAGTTCAAAATGAGTGCTTTTAATAATCTTACTTGGTTTTGTTCAGTTTATTTAGGCTCAGCTCAATTTACCAATTTCGCTGAGGCTCGTAAATTCATTATCCCCTATAACAATATGATCGAGTACAGGAATCCCCATAAATTGACCAGCACTAACAAACATTTTCGTTAGCCGTATATCTTCATCACTTGGTCTACTATCACCTGACGGGTGGTTATGGATTAGAATAATCGCCGCCGCATTGCATGCTATAGCTTTTTTAAATACTGCTCTTTGCTCTACAAGGCTTGATACCAATCCACCATTAGAGATATGTTCCAACTGAATAAGCTTATTTCGAGATGTTAGCATGGCAGCCCACACATGTTCCACATCTTCGTGCCGCAGTCGTTCCATCACATATTGAGCTATTACAAAAGGTTGCGAAAAATCTTCATAAGTCTCTTTAATCTTAAGCTCCCCTAGACGCCTACCCATTTCAAGTGCTGCGCATAGCGTCACTGCTTTATCTCTACCAATACCCTTGATTTTGGTTAGATTATCTACGGTCATTCGGTTAAGACCATATACGCCATCATCAAAGGATTGTACGATATCACTTGCCAAAGAAATCGCAGATTGCCCCTTTACCCCTGTACGCAATAAAATAGCCAACAACTCCTCCATTGCCATATGTGAAGGGCCTAAGGCGAGAAATTTTTCTCGCGGGCGCTGGAATGGTAGCATATCTTTTACACTTACTGTTGGTACTTCCATAGAATCTCTCCATTCAAATAGATAACACCATTTGTAAATCAAACAATAAACACATCTACTCTCTTAAAAATTATTCAGCACAGCACAGCACAGCACAGCACAGCACAGCACAGCACAGCACAGCACAGCACAGCACAGCACAGCCAATTATATCACTATCTGTCTAATACGCTAGTACTATTTTGCCCCTAACGCCTTGCACAGTTCCTCGTATACATGTTCAACTGGTAACCCTACCACATTAGTATAAGAGCCCTCTATTTTATCTACCCATAATGCACCTTTTCCTTGGATGCCATAAGCTCCAGCCTTATCCATCGGTTCCCCACTAGCAATATAAGACTCGATTTCAAAGGGTACTAATTGTTTAAAATATACTTTTGTTTCATTGTGAAAAACTATCTCCTCCCCTTTGATGAGTAACGCGACTCCAGTGATTACAGAATGTGCTCTACCCGATAAATGCTCCAACATATGGCGTGCATCGGATTTATCATGTGGCTTTCCTAATACTTTATTATCAAGGACAACAATAGTATCTGCGCCTAACACAATACTTCCGTCAGGAACACCTACAGCACAACGAGCCTTACCTAATGCTTGGGCTTTCACCATTTCAATAGGGTTGTCGTAACCCTCATTAGATTCCTCATAAGTACTGGATACAACAGTATGATCAATCCCAACCTGTGTTAATAATTCAGTTCTACGTGGTGATTGACTCGCCAAATATAATCCAGCCATATACGCTCCTTCGCATTAAAAAACTTGTACATAAAATTCTTGGTATAACCAAACTATCCTGCCTATCCCCCAAAACTTACCATCCCTTACATAGTTGTTCCTTTATCTTCTTTAGAAGAAATTAATCTTTCATAATATTCTTGTACATCTTCCCCATGTTTTACCGCATCAGCTCGCACCGCCGCATAAAATACGATATCCGCTTGAGGCACACGAATACGGCCAGGCACATGCTCTTCTAACATTTCAAAGAATCTATCGTCGGCTTTCAACAACAAACGGCCATTTTTAACTTTATTTCCATCTACAATAGAATACACAAGAGACCAAATCGGGCGCGGGTCAGAGGTAGAACATTTTCTATATTTATAGCGGTATTTAATATTTGTCAACAACTCACGTTCAAACTTGAACACCCCATCAATCATGTTATAATCTACTTCAAAATGACGATTTCTAAAGATAGAGTGCTCTTCAATCACAAGCTTTGTATCTGTCAAAATATATGTATATCGACTAACAGCCTGTTTAACCATAACAATGATGGCCATGATTTCAATAAAATACTCAGCTAATAAAACCGTATGTAATTGAATACTGCGATACGTTGTATAAGCTGCTGCACACAACAATAAAATCACAAAAAATACTACCAATAACTCTGCACTTCTGGTGCGCTGAGATTTTTCTTCATATAATACTGTCATGCTTTACCCCTTTTAAAGAAATCACTAATTAATAACTATACATCCTATTATAAGATATTCTATGCATAAAAACTACAAAAACCCCGTCTATATCCGAGATATAGACGGGGTTTTATGACTCTATTAGTCACTCAGTTCAGATGCGAACTATATTATTTTTTCAACGCTGCTGTAATACGTTGAGTATCACGAGCAATCATGATTTCTTCGTTTGTAGGAATTACGAAGATTTTAACCTTAGAGCCTTCAACACTAATTTCTTGTTCTTTACCACGAACATTATTGCGTTCAGAATCAATACGAGTACCTAAATATTCCAAACCGTTACAGATTGCATCACGGTTACCAATACCGTTTTCACCAATACCAGCAGTAAAGATGATAGCATCTACACCGCCCATAACAGCAGCAAAGGCACCTATTACACGGCGAACTTTGTAATGGAACATATTCAATGCCAATTGTGCGCGTTTATTGCCATTAGCAGCAGCTTCTTCAATCACACGGAAGTCATTGGATACACCAGAAATTCCTAATACACCGGATTCTTTATTCATAACTCTATCGATTTCTTCATAGGTCATACCTGTTTTTTCCATCAAGAATGGAACGATAGCAGGGTCAATATCACCTGTACGCGTACCCATGATCAAACCGGACAATGGAGTGAAGCCCATTGTAGTATCGATGGAGCGACCACCTTTAATAGCAGCCACAGAGGAACCATTACCCAAGTGGCATGTGATGATACGAAGATCAGTCATATGTTTACCCATTAATTCTGCACAACGTTGTGCTACATATTTATGGGATGTACCATGGAAGCCGTAACGACGAATACCGTAATCTTCATAATAAGAGTAAGGAAGCGCATACATATATGCTTCTTTTGGCATAGTTTGATGGAATGCAGTATCAAATACAGCAACCTGAGGTACATTCGGCATAATAGCTTCACAAGCTTCAATACCTTGAATGTTTGGTGGGTTATGCAATGGTGCAAGAGAAGCACATTCTTCCAATGCTTCCATAACTGCTGGAGTAATCAATACAGAATCAGCAAATTTTTCACCGCCGTGTACTACACGGTGACCTACAGCATCGATTTCATCCATAGAAGAAATAACACCAAATTCAGCATCAACTAAAATATCTAGCAAAATGCGAAGCGCTTCTTTATGGTTCAAAATTGGTTCAACCCGTTCTAATTTATCTGCATTAGGACGTTTGTGAGTGAAGATAGCATCTTGATCACCAATCTTTTCAAAAAGGCCTTTTGCCAATTCTGTTTCAGTTGTCATATCAAGTAATTGATATTTCAAAGAAGAACTACCGCAGTTAACTACTAATACGTTCATCGATTAACCCTCTTTCTGTTGTGTAACTTGAATCTTGTTTTGAATTTCTTTGCTGATATCAGCACCTACCTGATCCTTTTCAGGATATTGGTAGATTATATTCCACAATACGCCATGATCTAAGAATACGTATTGAGAAAAGCTAAATGTTTGCCCTTGTGTTGTATATGTCACATCAAGCTTCTTTGCAGATGTACCTTGTAAAGCTACAGATTCTTCCTTGATGGTTGCGCCCATCTTCGTGAATTCAGACTTGCTGCGATTTAAAAACTCATCAACCGTAGGCAATGGTTTATTGTCACCAGCACGCAATGCTTCAACTTCAATCACCATATGTTCTGTAACGGAACCATAAATATCAATTGGATACCCATCATCAGTCATATTTTTTGTACTTTTACCCATTTCATAAGGCAAGGCAATGGTAATTTCAGATTGACCAACACGGATAACTTGATGGCCAAAACTATATGTATCCATTACATTTGTAGAGCCACATCCCGCCATTGCTAGCAGCACAGCACCGAGCAGAGTCCCTTGTAATGTACGTTTCCAATTTTGTTTCATCATATACCTCACATCAATTCAGCATTTACAGTTAATTATAGCCTATAGTGTCAAGAAAATCTATACTAAACTTAATATTTACACATAACATCATTTCTATAAACAAGCCTTTTATATGGATATCATGAAATGTAGTTTACAGCATTTCTTCACTTTGTTACACTAACAATAATGAAAGGAGTCACTATGAAAACAATCGGTATTATCTGTGAATACAATCCATTTCACAATGGACATGCTCATCAATTACATACCTTAGCACAAGAGCATCCTGAAGCGCTGCGCATTTGTATCATGAGTGGTTCCTTTGTACAACGAGGAGAACCTGCTATTTTTTCTAAATTTGACCGTGCTCGTTGGGCTATTCTCGGTGGTGCAGACATCGTTATCGAGCTACCTACACTCTATTCTTTGGGTAGTGCACAACTGTTTGGAACAGGTGCTATTCGCATGGTAAAAGCTTTACATATCGATGCACTCTCCTTTGGTTCTGAAACGGCTGATCTAGATACACTCGTTGATATAGCTAAACGTATGGATTGTGAAAGTACTCAAACAGTATTACGGACCTATATTAACGAAGGCATGTCCTATGGCTCTGCCTTCCGTAAAGCCCTTAATACAGAGATGCTCAACACCCCTAATGCACTGTTAGGACTTGAATATATTCGGGCAGGACTTACCTATTATCCTTCCTTAAAATATATACCAATCTTACGCACATCAGATCATCACGAAGCGAATATTACAAAAGATTTCCCTTCTGGTACAGCATTACGTAAACTTATAACAGAAATGGCTACAGGTAGTAACAATTGTAATAAAAATAGTATCTACACTTCTACAGATATAGATACAACGACAAGTACAAGTACAAATTCAAATTCAACTGCAACTACATTAACAAAATTAAATGCACTAAATAGTAAAATAGAATTACAACTTCAGTCAATCGTTCCTAAAACTATTGCAGACGATATGACTAATATAATTTCTAATGGTACTTATGTAAACTATAACCGCTACTATGACATGGTCCATACCTTAAGTCGTCGTACTTCAACTAAGGAGCTAGAAAGCTTTGGAGAGTTCAACGAAGGCATTGAACACTTATGGTCCAAAGCGGCCCAACAACCTACGTGGAACTTGGCTATGAAGCAAATAAAATCAAAGCGCTATACCTATGCCCGTTTACAACGAATGGGAGCCTATCTCACCTTAGGAATCCAAAAAGATTTACTACAAAGTGCTATACAGGAAGCGCCACAATATGCTCGCTTGCTAGCCTTCAACGATAGAGGTCGTCAATGGCTTCGAAATGATTTTGAAATACCACTTATTCAAAAATGGGCCAAAGCACCTAATGAATTAAATACGTTGGGACAAACGATGCATCAAATCGATACATTAGCTACAGATATACAGGCCTTATGCTTACATAATGAAGTTAAACGAATGGGTCATATGGACTACACCTATACGCCACAATACATAAAATAAGCAGAACTACGATCTGGTAGAAACATTCTGCACATAAATATAAGAGTCAAATAATTTTATTTTATTAAGTTAATCATCTTATTATATGATAATACTCAAAAAGAAGAAGGGGTTACAATACAGATTATTCCTGTATTGTAACCCCTTCTTCACCATCCAGATCAGCGACGGCAACGCGTACACTTTCAAGATGTGATGTAGGAATATTTTTACCTACATAGTCCGCTCGTATAGGCAATTCACGATGACCACGATCGACGAGGACGGCCAATTGAATAGATCTTGGTCTGCCAGCCGTCATTAATGCATTTAAAGCAGCACGGATGGTACGGCCAGTATACAAAACATCATCTACAAGAATAATTGTCTTTTCCGTTGTATCAATCGTACACGGTTCCCCCTCTTTAGGACGAGCATCACGATCATCACGATACACTGCAACATTCAAAGACTCACAATCAATATGAATACCTTCTATACGCTCAATTTCCGCTTGTAAACGTTTTGCCAAAATGACACCACGCCGTTCAATACCTACAATTAACGCATTAGATAAACCTTTATTGCGTTCTAAAATTTCATGACTAATACGACGAATAGCACGCATTATAGCGTCTTGATCCATTAGTAAGCGTTTCTTTTCCATATATACGCCCTTACAGCATAAGATTATTCTATGCCCCTATATCCAAATAAGTAGTAAAAATAAGTACCTAAACAATCAATGTAAACATTTAGACTATTTTCGTTTATCTTCACGGTAGGTCTTAGCAAATTCTAAGCACGCCTCAAAGTCAGCTGGTACCGGTGCTTCAAAGTGCATTTCTTCACCTGTAATAGGGTGTTTAACATCTAACGATTTAGAATGTAATGCTTGCCCTTCTATAGGGAAATCCATACGTCTATATCCATAAAATGGGTCATTAACAACAGGATGTCCAATATGAGCAAAGTGAACACGAATTTGATGGGTTCTGCCAGTCTCCAAATTACATTCAACCAATGTTTGATGACCATAACGCTCCAATACTTTAAAATGTGTTACTGCATCTTTACTGTTTTCAAAGACAACAGCCATTTTCATGCGGTCTTTTGGATGGCGTCCAATAGGCGCCTTTATGGCCCCTTTTTCTTCTACAATATTGCCTTGTACTAGCGCCCAGTACGTACGTCTTGCAGAATGTGCTTTTACTTGCTCTGCTAGGCCAATGTGCGCTGCATCATTTTTTGCCACCATCATAACACCAGACGTATCTTTATCTAAGCGATGCACAATACCTGGTCTAATTTCACCATTAATGCCTGATAGGTCCTTACAATGGAATAATAGAGCATTTACAAGGGTTCCAGAATAATTCCCTACTGCAGGATGTACCACCATGCCACGAGGTTTATTAACAATAACAATATCGTGATCTTCGTATAAATAATCTATAGGGATATCCTCAGGTTTAACCTCAATCGATTCGGGCTCTGGGATTTCTACATGAATGACAGTATCAGGTGTAAGCCGAAGATTAGCCTTCCCTACTTTATCACCTACTGTAACATGACCACCTTTAATTAGACTCTGAATATAGCTACGAGATCCTTCCATCTGTTCAGTTAAAAATACATCTAGTCTCATGCCTTCTTGCTCAGCACTTACAATATATTCATTCATCCTCTATTCCTCTTTGAGTCAAGTATAAGATATATATTTATTGACGAATCAAGTCAATGATTTATAAAGGGCCCAAATAATGAAAGCTATTCATGGTCCTCTTTCAATGAAAACAAATAAAATACAACAAAAGCTACACCTATACAAATACCAATATCTGCCACATTAAAAATAGGCCATACACGAAAATCAAAAAAGTCCACTACACCATGAATCATGTATCGGTCAATGCCATTACCAATTGCACCTGCGACTAATAAGGCGGATCCGATTTGCAAAGTCCAATGGCCCTTAGCTAATCGCTTCCAATAAAAAGCACAAACAGCTAATAGAACAAAAGCTACTAGTAAGAAAAACCATCGTTGATTCGCTAACATGCCAAAGGCTGCACCGCGATTAATAATATAGGTAAGATGAAATACATTAGGAATAACAGGTAAAGATTCACCTAACAAAAAATGATTCATTACATAATATTTAGTTAATTGGTCCAATAATAACCAAATGATGAGTACTGTATAAAACAAGATTAACTCCCTTACTATAATATAATTCTTAATAGTCCTATTATACTAAGTTACGCAAATTTAGGCAAAATAAAAAGCCCCTCAATGAGGGGCGTGTTTTATTTGTGATTACTCAGCGGAAATTACAGAAACTGGGCAAACGGATTCGCAAGAACCGCAATCGATGCAAGCATCGCCAATTTCGTATTTAGTTTCGCCTTCAGTAATGCAGGAAACTGGGCAAACAGATGCGCAAGAACCACATTTAATGCAACCATCAGCAATAACTCTCATAATTAGGACCTCCATCAAAATATAGATCAGAACTTTTTATTATCATTTAGAAAGGCACTTGCCTCAACTTATGTTCTCATTATCACACAGTTCAAATTGAAAGTCAAATGAAAATGATAAAAAATTATATAATATTTTGCATAATAATTGTTCCTTTTTATCATAAAAAGCCTATATTTATATGAATTTTGATATTTCTTTTCATTTATGTAATTGAGTTTAATAATCAATAATTGAGAATACACTAATTATCATTTCAATTAAAATACGTACTACTATACTAGGAATTCAATTATCAATATTTATTATCATTGATTTTTATTACTCAATCAAATTAGAATAATTAAATCCACGTAGCATATTTTTATAAAACTAATTCAATACTATATTTATTGATTCGCCGAGTGCGACTTTAACAAAAAATAATCCAAAAAAAGAGGTCGAACCTTATGATTCGACCTCTTATATGCGCTTATAGTAGAGTAACCTATCCCCTATTATTTACCAGGGAAGAATGGCCATACCATTGGAATAATAATTAAACTTACTACGAAGCAAACTAAAATCAATGGAACACCAGCTTTTACATAGTCCATAAATCTATATTGACCAGGACCAAGTACTAATGTATTTGGAGGTGTACCTACAGGTGTACCAAATGCACAAGATGCAGCAACACCGATAGCCATCAATACAGCATGAGGGTCAGCACCCATACCTTGAGCAATAGAGATACCGATAGGAGCCAACAATGCACAAGATGCAGTGTTAGACATGAATTGAGTCATAACACAAGATAAAATGAACAATACTGCTGTTGCAAAGTAAGGGCTAGGGTTAGAACCCATAACACCGATTACTGCATCAGCAATCATTTTACCAGCACCAGATTGATCAAGTGCTGTTGCTACTGGCATCATACCAGCGAATAAGAAGATTGTTACCCAGTCAATAGATGTGTAAGCTTGTTTTTCATTCAAACAGCCAGTTAAAACGCAAAGCATTGCGCCAATAACGGCAACCATACTCAACGGTAAGTTGATACCATAGTCCTTAAGCACGTCACCTAAAATCATAGCAATGATAACGCCTAAAAGAATAAGACCAGAAAACAATTGTTTCTTAGGATCATTAGAAATATCTTCAGCCGCTACTTCTTGTTCTACATCACCAGCATCAGTGATTTCATGTTTAGGCAATAAATGTTTACCAACGAGCATCATGAATACGATAGTAGCAACAGTCAAAGGAATACCAATCCAAGCAAATTCAAAGAAACCAAATGGTTCAATGCCAAATTTAGTCAATGTACCACTTACAATGATATTAGGTGGTGTACCAACCATTGTAATGATACCACCGATACCTGCAGCGAATGCTAAAGGCATCAATTGACGAGATGCAGGAATCTTAGCAACAGCACAGATACCAACAACTACAGGAAGTAACGCAGCTGTTGTACCAGTGTTAGATAAAAATGCGGACATGGTAGCTGTTACAAGCATAATCGCAAGCATCAAGCCATTTTCGCTAGTCCCTGCATGAGATACTACGGTTTCCCCAATTTTTTGAGCCAAACCAGTATAGAATAATGCAGCACCAACAACGAACATGCCTGCAAACAACACAACTGTACTATCAGATAAACCAGAGAATACAACCTTAGGAGTAATAATACCCATAAGGCCTAATGTAATTGCGCCGCCTAAAGAAGTAATAGCTAGAGGAATAATTTCCGTAACGAATAAAACAGCCATGACTGCAAGGACGATTAAGGTTTGTTCTGCAGTACCCATACATCATCATCTCCCTTCAGAGAAATGCACTGACATAATTATAAAAGATATAAAATATAACCTACGATACCAATGGCAGAGGCCATTATAAAAGTAATCCCATATCCCTCTCTTGTTTTAGGATACCCAAATAATAAAGTTTCACCAAGAAAACCTCGGCGGTTAAACCAAGAATATTTAGTTCTCTGCTGAAACCATTTGGCTTTGCCTTCAGTACCGATAATCAGTGCAGTAATAAAAAAAACAATAAATGCCCAGACAAAACAAATCAGTATTTTTAATTCAATTGATAACAAGTGACCACCTCTACTATATTTAAAGCACTAGAAGGTTATTCTGTGAAATCTTGCTAATCACCTAATGACCGATCTGAAAAGCATTTATTGCAAATATTCCCTTTTTATGTATGATTACATAATGACCAAGGGCTTTTTGATTCACCAATAGGTGTACCTATTTAGGTACACCTGGGTGAATAATTATTAAATCATTAGTGGTTGGACAACATAGCAAGCATTGTACCTGCAGCTACTGCTGTACCAATAACGCCAGCTACGTTAGGTCCCATAGCATGCATGAGCAAGAAGTTAGCTGGGTTAGCTTTCGCACCTACTACTTGAGATACGCGAGCTGCCATTGGAACCGCAGATACACCGGCAGAACCAATAAGTGGATTTGTTTTACCACCATCTACTAAGTTCATCAATTTACCGAACAATACGCCACCAGCTGTACCGCAAATAAATGCGAATAAGCCTAAAAGAATAATTTTGATGGTTTCTAAGCTTAAGAAGTGTTCCGCACTCATTGTCAAACCAGTACCAGTTGCTAAGAAAATTGTAACTGTATTGATCAATGCGTTTTGAGAAGTATCGGATAAACGATCAGTTACGCCAGATTCACGGAACAAGTTACCTAACATCAACATACCTAAAAGGGATGTAATGGAAGGAAGCAATAAGGAAATGAAGATCGTTGCAACGATTGGGAACACGATTTTTTCAAAACGTGTTACTTCGCGCAATTGTTCCATAACGATTTCACGTTCTTTTTGAGTAGTGAAGAGTTTCATTACAGGTGGTTGAATCAACGGTACCAAGGACATATAGGAATATGCGGCAACCGCGATAGCACCTAATAAATGAGGAGCTAGCTTAGTAGCTAAGTAAATGGATGTAGGGCCATCAGCACCACCGATGATACCAATAGCAGCCGCTTCTTGAGCTGTAAAGCCAAGCATCATTGCGCCACCTAAGGCAGCAAATACACCGATTTGAGCAGCAGCCCCTAAAAGCAATGTTTTAGGATTAGCAATGAGTGGACCAAAGTCAGTCATTGCACCTACACCAAGGAAAATTAAAGGTGGGAAGATTTCTTGGGAGATACCTGCACTAATAAGCGCCATAACGCCTTCTTCGAAACCGTTACGAGGAATATTGGCAAGTAAACAACCAAACGCAATCGGACCCAACAATAATGGTTCGAACTCACGAGCAAATGCTAAATACAATAGGATCAAACCTACAAGAATCATAATAGCATTGCCTGTTGTAAATGCGAGGAACCCGCTATCGTTAATAACAGATTGTATCGCAACAGCAAAAGCCTCCATATGCGTTCCCCTTTCACAAATATAAAATTGTTAGATGACGTGGCGCAGCCACGTCATACAACACTTGGTATTAGCCAAGAACAACCATGTCATCGCCAGTGGATACAGTTTGGTTAGCAGATACGCGAACTTCGGAAACTACAGCATCATGAGGAGCTGCGATTTCATTTTGCATTTTCATAGCTTCAAGAATCAACAAAGTTTCGCCTTTTTTAACTGCTTGACCAGCAGATACTGCTACAGATAAGATTTTACCAGGCATTGGAGCTTTTACAGTTTCAGCACCTGCTGGAACTGGAGCTGCTGCTGCAGCTGGAGCTGGTGCTGGTGCAGGAGCTGCTTTAGGAGCTGGAGCTGCTGCTGGAGCTGCTTTAGGAGCTGCTGCAGGAGCCGCTGCTTTCACTTCATTAACTTCTACATCATATGCTGTACCATTTACTGTAACGTTGAATTTTTTCATCTTAAATTCCTCCAAAATGTGTAGTTTCTACACAAAACTTATAAATATTTTTACACATATAAATTGAGTAATCCCATGGATTATCAAATTAGCCAATTATCTTATCGATTACCACGCAAACGGCCTTCCATTTTCCAATTGTAGCTTACGATTGGACGGATATGCGCGATTTGATCAGCGGAATAACCCATTGCCGCTAATGCACCAACGATTACTGCTACTACATCTTGAGATGGAGCTTTACCGTTAGTTGTTGTAGCATTGCTCATTACAAATGCCTCCTAAAAATATTTTAACCTCTACCGCTTAAGCGACCTTCCAAGCGCCATTTAGCACTGGTTGCTGTAGGTCGAATAGATGCAATTTGTTCAGATGAGTACCCCATCGCCACAATGGCACCTACGATAGCTGCTACTACTTCATCCTCATTTTGAGCAGATGCATTTGCTGGAGCTACAGGAATAGCTGTTGGAGTAGCAACAGGAGCAGTTGCTGCTGGTGCTTCTTTTTTCTTCTTAGTAGGATCGATTAAATGTACGATTTCCATAAGAATACCTAAAGCTATCAATACAGCAAATACAACTGTCATATTAATCGCCATGATTAACCAAGGATTGGTAGTAACTGCTTGTCCTTCCATAATCATTCCCCTTTCTAAAAAAGTAGTAAAGAAAGGTATCTCCCAAATTCGATGATATGTTTACCGAATCGAATTATAATGGAATATTACCATGTTTCTTTGGAGCACGGTTTTCGCGTTTACTTGCAAGCATTGCCAAAGCGTTGATAACTGCTGGACGAGTTTGTTTAGGTTCGATTACAACATCTACGAAGCCACGTTCTGCAGCTTTGTAAGGAGTCGCAAACTCTTCTACATATTTAGCTGTTTTAGCATCTTTATCTTCGTCTTTCTTGAAGATAATATTAGCTGCACCAGCAGGACCCATTACAGCGATTTCGGATGTAGGCCAAGCATATACTTGGTCTGCGCCTAAATCTTGGGAACACATAGCGAGGTAGGAACCGCCATATGCTTTACGAGTGATAACAGTAATTTTTGGTACTGTAGCTTCAGAGTAAGCATATAACATTTTAGCACCATGACGAATGATACCGCCCCATTCTTGATTTGTGCCAGGCAAGAAACCAGGAACGTCAACGAAGTTAACGATTGGAATATTGAAAGCATCACAGAAACGGATGAAACGGGAAGATTTGTCAGAAGCGTTAATGTCCAAGCAACCAGCCATTACTTTTGGTTGGTTAGCAATGATACCAACGGATTGACCATCAAAACGAGCGAAGCAAGTAATGATATTAGTAGCATAGAATGGTTGTACTTCATAGTATTCGCCATTATCTACAGTAGCTGCGATAACATCTTTCATGTCGTAAGGCATGTTACTGTTATCTGGCAACAAGCTATTCAAGCTTTCATCCTCACGAGTTGGATCGTCACCAGTATCTACCAATGGAGCATCTTCCATATTATTGGATGGCAAGAAGCCTAATAAGTAACGAATTTGAGCGATACAATCATCTTCATTTTCAGCTGCAAAGTGAGCAACACCAGACACGGAGTTGTGAGCCATTGCACCACCAAGATCTTCAGCTGTTACTTCTTCACCAGTTACAGATTTGATTACTGCAGGACCAGTGATGAACATTTGAGAAGTATTTTTAACCATGTAGATGAAGTCAGTCAATGCTGGAGAATATACAGCACCGCCCGCACATGGGCCCATGATTACGGAAATTTGTGGAATAACACCAGATGCATTTGTATTTTCAAAGAAAATTTTACCGTAACCAGCAAGGGCATCTACTGCTTCTTGAATACGAGCACCGCCAGAATCGTTAATACCAACAATAGGAGCACCCATTTTCATTGCTAAACGTTGTACTTTAACGATTTTAGCAGCATGCATTTCACCAAGAGAACCACCTTCTACAGTGAAATCTTGTGCGAATGCATATACTAAACGACCGTCGATAGTACCATAACCTGTTACTACACCTTCGCCTGGTAATTCTTTCTTTTCTTGACCGAAGTTAACACAACGATGTTTAACAAATTGATCAAGTTCAACGAAGGAATTATCATCGAACAATTTAGCCAAGCGTTCGCGAGCAGTCATTTTACCTTGAGCATGTTGTTTCTCAACGCGTTTTTCGCCGCCACCAGCTTTAACTTTAGCTAGTTTTTCGTGCAATAACTCGATTTTTTCCTGCACTGTTGCCATTATAGCACCTCCAAATAAAACTTGTTACAGTATCATTTTATTTCATAAATGAATAAAGTTCAAGAAGCATACATATTTAATATATAACATAGAATTATATGTATATGTATATGTATATCTACAACTCATATATAATGATGTGAATTGGATACTGTATTATTTCATACGTTGACATAATTCAAGCAATACACCACCAGTTGCTTTTGGATGTAAGAAAGCAATTGAGGAACCGCCTGCACCATAACGAGGTTTTTCGTCAATCATACGAACGCCTTTAGCCATCAAATCAGCAATAGCATTTTCAATATTGTCAACGCGCAATGCAACGTGTTGGATACCATCACGACCTCCATTTTTTTCGATAAATTTACCGATAGGGCCATCTGGAGTTGTAGTTTCTAAGAATTCAAGTTCAGCATCACCACAAGGGAAGAAGGATACTTTTACCTTTTGTTCTTCTACGATTTCGTCTTCAGGAAGATGTTCAATGCCTAATGCATTTTTATAGAATTCTTTAGTTGCTGCTAAATCATTAACACCAATACCGATGTGATCCACTTGTAATACTTTAAAAGCCATTTTGATTATCTCCTTTTCAAGGCTAAATCTCTAATGCTACGTAGTCGCCGTCTACTTTAGCACGCTTGTCATTACGCCATTAACAACTGTATATGGATCGCTTTCGCGTTCATTAACAGCTGCCACTTGGCTATTAAATTCGTCGCTTGTAACAATTTTATCAGCTACATAACGACCAATTTGTTCATTAATCATTGCGATGATTTCATCACGAGTACGTTCTGCCCGACGAGATTCCAATTCACCAGAATCTTCAAGATACTCAAAATGTTCATCTAAAGCGTCGATAAGCTCATCTACGCCTTGGTCTTTACTAGCAATTGTGCGCTTAATTGGTGGGCGCCATTTTACTTCACGAGAATCTAGGTCAAGCATCATTTCAATTTCTACATTCAAACGATCGCAACCATCTCGGTCAGCTTTGTTGATAGCAAATACATCGCCAATTTCAAGAATACCCGCCTTGATAGCTTGGATATCATCACCGAGACCAGGAACCAGTACAACCAATGTAGTATCAGCATTTTTTACAATATCTACTTCAGATTGACCTACGCCTACAGTTTCAATGATTACTAAATCCATGCCAAAGGCATCCATGAGTTTTACAACGTCTGCAGTCTTTTTAGATAATCCACCAAGACTACCACGCGTGCCCATGCTTCGAATGAACACATTTTCATTTAATGTTAAATCATTCATTCGAATACGGTCCCCCAAGATAGCACCACCAGAGAATGGGCTAGTTGGGTCGATGGCAACGATACCGATTTTTTTACCTTGATCTAAATAATGTTTAACTACTTTATCAGTCAAAGTACTTTTACCAGCACCAGGGGCCCCTGTAATACCGAGAATACGTGCATTCCCCGTTTTAGGGTAAATGGCCTTCATAATATCGATGGCATTATCATACTCGTTTTCTACAGCCGTTATGGACCGTGCTAAGGCTAGTCTAGAACCTTCAAAAAGGCCTTTAACTAAATCCATTCGCCTCACCACCTATCTTCGAATATGGGAATAGAGGGGAGCCAATTATTTGAGTTGCACCCCTCTTTGCCCTAAGCAATTATTTTACGTTTTCTTTAATAAAGTTAACGATATCGCTAGTTGGTGTGCCAGGTGTGAATACTGCTGCTACGCCAGCTTTTTTCAAGCCAGGAATATCAGCATCAGGAATAACGCCACCACCGATTACAAGAACATCCCCCATGCCTTTTTCTTTCAAAAGTTCAACAATTTTAGGGAACAATGTATTGTGAGCACCGGAAAGAAGAGATAATGCAACTACATTAACGTCTTCAGAAAGTGCTGCTTCAACGATTTGTTCTGGTGTTTGACGAAGACCAGTGTAGATTACTTCGAAACCAGCATCGCGAAGTGCGCGTGCTACTACTTTTGCACCACGGTCATGACCATCAAGACCTGGTTTTGCTACAATTACTCTAATACGTTTTTCTGCCATGATATATTACCTCCGAAATCAGCCGATATTATAATGTGGAATGAGCTTCGTATTCACCGAATACTTCGCGCAATACATTACAAATTTCACCCAAAGTAGCATATGTTTTAACTGCTGCAAGAATTAATGGCATCAAGTTAACAGATTCGTCAGCTGCGCCAGCTTTCAAATCAGCTAAGGCTTTATCAACTGCGGCTTGATCGCGGTTAGCACGAACTGCTTGAGTTTTCTTAGATTGGTTAACACCTACGGAAGCATCTACGCGAAGTAAGTCTTTTGGAGCTTCTTCTTCGACTTGGAATTTATTTACGCCAACGATTGTGCGCAAGCCAGATTCAACTTCCATTTGCCATTTGTAAGCGGATTCTTGAATTTCTTTTTGGATGTAGCCTTTTTCGATTGCTACTACAGCGCCGCCCATTTCATCAATTTTTTTGATGTATGCCATAGCTTCGTCATAGATAGCATTAGTCATAGCTTCAACATAGTAAGAGCCGCCCAATGGGTCAACTACGTCAGCCAAACCAGATTCGTAAGCCACGATTTGTTGAGTACGAAGAGCTACTTGTACAGATGCTTCTGTAGGAAGAGCCAAAGCTTCGTCACGGGAGTTTGTATGTAAGGATTGAGTACCGCCCATTACAGCAGCTGCAGTTTGAAGAGCAACACGAACGATGTTGTTATCAACTTGTTGTGCAGTCAACATGGAGCCCGCTGTTTGAGTATGTACACGAAGCATCATGGATTTTGGTTTTTTAGCACCAAAACGTTCTTTCATGATTGTTGCCCATAAGCGACGAGATGCGCGGAATTTAGCAACTTCTTCAAGTACATTATTATGAGCATTCCAGAAGAAGGAAAGACGACCAGCAAATGTATCAACATCAAGACCAGCTTTCAAAGCTGCTTCTACATATGCGATACCATCAGCAATTGTAAATGCGATTTCTTGTGCTGCTGTGGAACCTGCTTCACGGATGTGGTAACCGGAGATAGAAATTGTATTCCATTTTGGAACGTATTGAGAACAATATTCGAAGATATTAGTGATCAAACGCATAGATGGTTTTGGAGGGAAAATGTAAGTACCACGAGCTGCATATTCTTTCAAAATATCATTTTGAATAGTACCTTTCAATTCTGTGGAAGGTACACCTTGTTTTTCAGCTACTGCGATATACATTGCCAACAAAACGGATGCTGGAGCGTTGATTGTCATGGAAGTGGATACTTTGCCAAGGTCGATGCCGTCGAACAAGATTTCCATATCTGCCAAAGAGTCAATCGCTACACCTACTTTACCAACTTCGCCTTCAGCCATAACATCATCAGAGTCATAACCGATTTGAGTTGGCAAGTCGAATGCACAAGAAAGACCTGTTGCACCAGATTCGATTAGGTAGCGGTAACGTTTGTTAGATTCTTCAGCTGTAGCGAAACCTGCATACATACGCATTGTCCAGAAACGACCACGGTACATAGTAGGTTGTACGCCACGAGTATAAGGGAATTCGCCAGGCATTCCCAAATCGCGTTCATAGTCAAAGCCTTCAATATCAACTGGTGTATACACACGGTTGTATTTTAAGTTTTGACGTTCTGGAGTTTTTGCGCATTTTTCGTCACAAAGTTTGTTGTACTCAGCAATTTGGGCTTTTAAGTTTTCGTAAGCCATGTTTTCATCATCCTCCTAAAAAAACAGGTTATTTTTTCATGCTTCCAGTTTCTGTGAAGCGTTTATGCCAAGAAAGAGCTTCATCAAGCAACATTGGTGTATGGGCATTCTTTGTTGCAACTAATGCTTTTTCTAGGTATTCAGTTAACATAGGTTTGTAGTCTGGGTGAGCACATTTTTCAATAATCAAACGAGCTCTTTCCACTGGGCTCAAACCACGACAGTCAGCAACACCTTGTTCTGTACAGAAAATCATAGTGTCATGTTCTGGATGATCCACATGGGATACATATGGAACGATAGAACTGATGTCGCCATTTTTAGCAACGGAGTTAGTACAGAAGATAGTGAGATATGCACTACGTGCAAAATCACCAGAACCACCAACACCATTCATCATTTTGCTACCCATAATATGAGTAGAGTTTACATTGCCAAAAATATCAAATTCGATAGCGGTATTCATGGCAATGACACCAATACGACGGGCAATACCAGGGTTATTGGAAATTTCTTGCGGACGAAGAATAATTTTTTTACGATATTCATCAATATTCGCATAGAAACGTTTCAACCCATCTGGAGAAGGACTCAATGCAGTACCAGAACATACAGTTACTTTACCAGCATCGATCAAGTCAAACATACCGTCTTGGATTACTTCTGTATAAATAGATAAATCTGTGAATGGCCCTTTAGCAAGACCACTGATTACCGCATTTGCAACGGAACCTACACCAGATTGCAATGGAAGCAAGTTTTTAGGCAAACGACCTTCTGCAATTTCTTGTTCGAAGAATTTAATAAGGTGTTGACTCATTGCCTTTGCATCATCATCAATAGGCGCTAAAGGTCTTGTTGTATCAGGAACATCACAAGGTACTACTGCAACAATTTTACTTGGGTCACAAGGAATTGCTTCAGTACCAATACGATCACCAGGTGTTTCCAATGGAATTGGTTTACGATGTGGTGGATCGAGTGGTTCATAGATATCATGCATACCTACCAAGGAAAGTGGTTGAGATACATTTACTTCTACGATAACCTTTTTAGCTTGGCTAACAAATGTTGGAGAGTTCCCAACAGATGTAGTTGGAACAATGGAGCCGTCTTCGTTAATTTGTGCAGCTTCGATAATCGCTACATCTAAATCACCAAAGAAGCCATATCGAACATTTTGTGCCATTGTGCTTAAATGCATATCGATGTATTTAACAGCACCGCTATTTAAAGCTTTACGTGTATCCCCATTTGTTTGATATGGGAAACGACGATTGATACCGTTAGCACGAGTTAACGCACCATCAGCTTCATCACCTACGGAAGCACCTGTCCACAAATCAATTTTGAATGGTTCTTTTTCCATTCTTTCTGCCAATGCCAATGGTACTGCCTTTGCATAACCCGATGGTGTAAAGCCGGAAATACCAACTTTATCATTAGGGTTAATCAACTGGGCTGCATCATAAGCAGTGACAATTTTACCTTGCAGGTCCACATTTTTTACGCGGTCTTTGATGTCTATCACCATAACCATCTCCTTTAAGAGTAACATTGTTAAACGACAATTGAATCTCTTTGGTCTAATACGTTCCTTAAACCGACTTCATCGTAGTCCACATCCAATGTATTGTCAACTTATATGACTAAAATGTATTTTTTATCACACTCTACCCGTGCATTATGACTAAAACGCATGGATTTTTACATTTTTACATAAGTTTTATTCACACCGATATAACTCACAGGAATTATTAATTTAATAGTATATATTGTTGTTTTTTTATGTATATCGAACTATCCCAATACAACATATAGAGTCTTCTCAATATAATAAAAAAATATAATATATACAAAAACAGACCGCTACAACTCCTATAAAGATATAGATATACAAAAAACCGATTTTCAAATGCGAGCAATAATGTTCAATTATTCTAACATTAGAAAACCGGTTAAATATACTTGATCTTACCCTGCTAAGGTATGTATAAATTATACCATACTATGAAATTGTATCGCTACAATAAAACTTACTAATTATACAAAGTATACCTTTTACATAGGGGCCTTTGTGGAAAGTTGTACTTTCACAAAGGCCCCAACCCAACCAAGGAGCTGCCAAAAAACAATAGCAACTTGATGGCTATAGAGCTCAAAATCAGACAATCCACTAAAAAGAACTCCGATAGCTAAAGCACCTATACCTATCTGTGCAGCTTGTCGGAACATATCTCCTTTCAAACGAACAGATGTAATAACATGACCGACGATAACTGCTAGGAATGATAGTAAGCCAGGAATACCTGTTTCAGCCAGTATATTTAAATATAAATTATGGGCATGATACATTAATACATTAGGACCTTGAATATAATAGTTATACTCTGGATAAACCAAGTAGAATGTATTCCACCCAATACCAAAGATTGGATTTTCTCGTACGATATACATTGTGCTATCCCATAGAGCCCAGCGAAGATCTGATGATGTATCATGTCCTTGGAATATAGACCAAAGTCGTGAAGCAACCTCACCTTCATAGAAATATAGAATTAACGGTACCACTAACAAAGATAAGAACAGTCTTCGTTCTACAAAAATAGCCCAATACAGAATCATGGCCGCAAAACTAATCCAAATACCACGAGAATAGGTTAATAACATTGTTAAAAATAATGCAACACCAATGATCAGCATTGTAAGGACTTCACGTGTACGATTCTCTTTCATATAAACAAGAATATAGCTAATACATACACTTAGTACCATCAATAGATAGGCCCCTAACAAATTAGGATTTTGCAATGTAGACGCCATTCGACGCATCAATTTAGGAAATTGTGCTGCATCTACCCATTCTTTTATATGTATATTAGGAACAAATATATACTGATAGGCCCCGATTATGCATACAAGAAGGGCTGTACCTAAAAAGGCACGAAGAAAATAGTTCCACTGTTTAGGTGTTCGAATATAGGTACGAACTAAATAGTACATGCCCCCACCCGCCACAATTTGGTAGAACCAACTCTGAATAGACCAATCCCAGTTTGGTGACATTAACGACGATATACCTGTCCAGATAACAAAGATCATAACAGTCCAAGATAGATAACCGGTCGGCAGACTCAATGATTTACTAGAAATTAAATCATATAATGCTAGACCTATGGCCAACCAGAGAAGTACATCTCCCACCATTGGCTGAAGTGGCATCGCAATGACAACACCATAGATTAATCGTTCAATATAAAAGGTAATTCGTTTCTGATTAGGAATGAGTGAGAGCTCCATAATCTCACCTCAATGACTCATCTCATGGAAAAACCACTGACGAGCATCCCCTAGAATATATAAAGAACCACATACAGCAATGATATCACCATTCTTTGTATGTTTGTATGCTAAGGCTAACGCAGCCTCAACAGATTCTGCAGTTTGAGCCGTCACCTTAGGCACAGTACGGCGAATCACTTCAACCAAGCTCTCAGGTACCTCTGTTCTATCTGTTGGTGCAGGTACAACGAGGACTGTGTCGCCAGATTTAACCACTTCACGAATAATAGCCTCTTGGTCTTTATCTTTAAGGATAGCCATTACCACCGTTTTCGGTGTGTCCTTAAATAGTTCATTGTACGTCATGGCAAAAGACTCAGCCCCTGCCGCATTGTGAGCACCGTCAAATATAAAGGTACGATCTAAGCCTCGTTTAACTTCAAAGCGCCCCGCCCACGTAGTGCGGGCAAATCCTTCACGCATTGTTTCTTCACTGATGTTCGTATCCTCTTTCATCAACAGGCGTACGGCCATCAATGCACAAGCGAGGTTTACAGATTGATGAATGCCAGCCATCGTCGTAAACAACATAGCAGGTGCAGCATTGTTAGAACTAACCGTAATCATTTGACCACCCGTTACAGCGCTGCGGCTATCAATACCAAAATCTTTATTAAAAACATAAAGCTTGGCATGTCGTTTTTTAGCTACGTCCTCAATGATATTAAGAGGTGTATCTTGTGCAGCTGTCACTACAGGCACCTTAGGTTTAATAATCCCCGCTTTATGGCGTGCAATTTCCTCGACAGTATCACCACAATATGCTTGATGATCTATTGTTACATTAGTAATAACAGATACTTTTGGAGTCACGATATTAGTAGAATCTAGTAAGCCCCCTAAACCAACTTCTACTACGGCATAGTCTACACCTTGCTCCTTAAAGAATAAAAATGCGGCAGCTGTTAATATTTCAAATTGTGTTGGCGCTTCTATTCCATTGTTAATAATAGTATCTACGGCAACCTTTACGCGACTAATTAATGTCCCAAAGGCTTCCTCTGTTATATTTCCATCATTAATTTGAATACGCTCCGTATAGGATTGAAGGTGAGGCGATGTAAATCGCCCCACCCGTAATCCACTTGTAAACAGTGCGTAGGAAATATATGAGGTAACCGAGCCCTTACCATTTGTACCTGTAACATGAACAATTTTATAATCTTCTTGTGGATTCCCTAACACATCCATAAGAGCCGTAATTCGTTCAAGGCCAGGTTTAATACCAAATGAAGATGCCTGCTCCAAATAGGCTAAGGCCTCCTGATTTGTCATATAAACCTCCTATTATAAGGTTTCAAGGAACGCTTCACGTTCCAATAACGCTTGTTGTTTTTGTTTATATTCTTCTAACTTTTCTTTTTCTTTTGCTACTACAGCTTCAGGAGCTTTTGCTAAGAAGCCTTGGTTAGACAATTTACCTTCCAAACGAGAAATTTCTTTTTCCATTTGGATTTTTTCCTTTGCAATACGCTCTCTTTCTTTTTCACCGTCAATCAAGTCTTTAAGTAAGAGATATACTTCCATACCATTGACAACGGTTACAGTCGCATTTTCTGGTTTTGGATCATCGGTACTAAGAATTGTTACTTTCTCAGCCCAAGCCAATGTTACGAAGTAGTCACTATGTTCTGCTACAGTTTTAGCTAATGCTTCATCTGTTGGCGCTACGATAACCTCAGCTTTTTTACCTAAAGGCACATTCATTTCAGCACGCATGTTACGAATACCTTTGATAGCATCCATCATAACTTCCATTTGACGTGCTGCCCCTTCAAGATTATCGAATTTCAATGCTTCAGGCCATTTAGTAACAACGATGCTGTCCCCTTCGTGTGGCAAATGTTGCCAAATATGTTCAGTTACGAACGGCATGAATGGATGTAATAATTCGAGCATATGACGTAAGATTGTTACAAGTAAATATTGAACTGTACGACGATCACGTTCGTTGCTTTCACTATACAAACGAGGTTTCGCTAATTCAATGTACCAATCGCAGTACGTATTCCAAATGAAATCATATACGGAACTTGCCGCTTCACCAAGTTCGAATTTATCGAGATTAGATGTTACGCTTTGTACTATTTCATTGTATTTTTGAACAATCCATTGGTCTGCTAATGTCAAATCATCTGCTGTTGGAACGAAACTTTCATCATAATCAGTAATGTTCATCAATACAAATTTTGATGCATTCCAAATCTTATTGGCAAAGTTACGGTTAGCCTCAACACGTTCCATATAGAAACGCATATCGTTACCAGGTGTGTTGCCAGTTACAAGAGTAAAGCGCAATGCATCAGCACCATATTGGTCGATAACTTCAAGCGGATTAATACCATTGCCCAAAGATTTACTCATTTTACGGCCCTGGCTATCGCGAACAAGACCATGAATAAATACATGTTTAAATGGAATTTCATGTTCAAACTCAAGAGCCATAAAGATCATACGAGCAACCCAGAAGAAGATAATATCGTAACCAGTTACAAGCACACTTGTTGGATACCATTGTTTAAGTTCTGGAGTTTGCTTAGGCCAACCCATTGTGGCAAACGGCCATAAACCAGAGCTAAACCATGTATCAAGAACATCTGGATCTTGTGTAACATGACCGTGGCAATGAGGACATTCTGTAATATCTTCACGGCTAACGATAGTTTCACCACAGTCATCACAATACCATGCAGGAATGCGATGGCCCCACCACAATTGACGAGAAATCGTCCAATCGCGGATATTTTCAAGCCAGTTCACATATGTTTTTGTAAAACGTTCAGGAACGAACTCTACTTCGTGGTCTTTAACAACCTTAAGAGCGGGCTCTGCCAATGGTTTCATATCTACGAACCATTGTTTAGATACCATTGGTTCGATGATTGTATTACAACGGGAGCAATGACCTACTGCATGGTCATGATCATCGATTTTTTCAAGTAGGCCTAATTCTTTAAGTTCTGCTACTACTTGTTTACGCGCTTCTTCACGAGGTAAGCCATTAAATTTGCCAGCACCTTCATTCATTGTTGCATCATTGTTCATAACAACGATGGATTCCAAATTATGACGTTGGCCCATTTCAAAGTCATTAGGGTCATGAGCAGGTGTAATTTTTACACAGCCTGTACCGAAGCTAGCATCTACATAATCATCGGCAATTACAGGAATTTCTCGATTAACAAATGGCAAGATCAATGTTTTACCAATGAGATCTTTATAACGATCATCATCAGGATTTACTGCTACTGCTACGTCACCAAACATTGTTTCTGGACGAGTTGTAGCAACAACAACAAAACGATTATCTTCACCTTTTACAGGATATTTAATATGCCATAAATGGCCATGTTCGTCTTCATGCTCAACTTCAACATCAGATAACGCAGTGGCACAACGAGGACACCAGTTGATGATGCGTTCACCGCGATAGATCAACCCTTTTTCATAGAGGCTTACGAATACTTCGCGCACTGCATGGTAATACCCTTCATCCAAAGTAAATCGCTCACGGGTCCAATCACAGGATGCGCCAAGGCTACGGATTTGTTTTACAATAGTATCACCATATTCTTTTTTCCATTCCCACACGCGCTCTACGAATTTTTCACGGCCCAAATCATAGCGAGATTTTCCTTCTTCTTTAGCAAGCATCTCTTCTACTTTGATTTGTGTAGCAATACCAGCGTGGTCTGTACCTGGCATCCACAATACATTGTAGCCTTGCATGCGTTTGAAACGGATGAGGATGTCTTGTAATGTGTTATCAAGGGCATGCCCCATATGTAACATACCAGTTACATTAGGAGGTGGTAATACGATACTAAATGGCTCTTTATTCGTGTCTACTTCTTCGTGAAAGTATCCTTGATTTTCCCAATAAGAATACCATTTGCCTTCTATTTCACCAGGATTATATGTGGTTAAATTTTCGTAGGTTTTCATCGTTCCTCCTAAAATACTCCTTAGCGCTTCATAATCTTAGCCAATACAAATAGACTTGTTTCATATAGCAATATCATAGGTAATGCAATCATCGTTTGAGAAAACATATCCGGTGTAGGTGAAATGACAGCACCTATGATAAAGGATATAAGAATAAATATTTTTCGCTTCGTTTTTAAAAAGCGTGATGTAATTAAGTTGAAATATCCCAAAATAATTAAGATCAACGGCAATTCAAAGATAAATCCAAAAGGCAGTACAAAGGACAATACAAAGTCCATATACTGACCAATGGAAAACATCGGTTGTAATTCATCTGTGGCAAAGCCCATAAAGAACTTCACTGCTGCAGGCAATACGAGAAAATAAGAAAATACAATACCTATTCCAAATAGACTAATCGCAACTGGTAAAATCCAGTTAGATAACTGCTTTTCTCGCGCAGTCAGTGCAGGCTTAACAAATAGCCAAATCTGATGCAATACAATGGGAGCCGCTATGACGAGGCCTCCTACTACAGATACTTTCATATACGTAAAGAACGCCTCAGTAGGTCTCATATAATAGAGCTTGCCAGCTGGTTTTAGAAGTATTTCCAATAATAAGTCTACATAATAATATGAAATACAAGTTCCCACAATAACCGCTACAGCCATTATAATCAATCGTTTTCGCAGTTCTGAAAGATGTCCTACAAGAGATAATTCCCTCGCCTCGTCCATCATCTTCTGTTCCATTTCAGTATAAATCGGCTCATTTTCCTGTTCCTCAGGAACGCGTAAATTCGCCACTCTATACCGTTCTTGCTCAGCCTTTTGCTCTGCTTCACGCCGTTTTTGACGAACTACACTATCAAAAGAAGGTTTTTGCATGGGATATTCGAAATCCGGTTTTGGTTCGAACGGTTCCATATTATACCTTTCTATCAGCTAGATTTTCTACAGCCATCACAAGGAATTCCTTCCCTGGAAAATCACGCACTGCAGCGAGTGCCGCTAAAGCATCTTTACAATATTTATCAGCTACAGCTAATGTATTATCGATACCACCTTGAGCAACAACATAATCGATAATGTCTTGCTCATTACCACCATTGTTTAAGCCTTTAATATCTTCAAGCAATTTATCTTTATTACCATCGTTAACGATACTTAATAACGGATACGTCAATAGTCCTTCTCGAAGATCGTTCCCTACAGGCTTTCCTGTCGTTTCCGTTGTTTCACGATAATCCATAATATCATCTGTAATTTGAAATGCCATACCTAATGCATGACCATATTTTTTCAATTCTATGATTTCAGATTCTTGCCAATCTCCTAAGAGACCACCAAGTTCCATACAGCCTTCCATGAAGTCTGCTGTTTTCTTTTGCGTTTTTGTCATATAACGCTCTATACCTTGATCGATGCGATATACATCTTCCATTTGCATGAACTCACCTTCTACAAGGCATGTAATAATATGAGAGAAGACTTGAAGATACTTCATATTCGTCATTTCAGATACGATTTTAAATGCTTTAGCAAATAAATAATCACCACTAAGGATAGCTACCTTATTGCCTTTATGCATGTGAATGGTATCTTCACCTCGGCGAATTTCAGCTTGATCTAATACATCGTCATGGATAAGTGTTGCTAAGTGAAGCATTTCAACAGCCTCAGCAATTTTGACGCGTTGACGCTCTATAGATGCCCCTGCATTAGCAATCAATAGGCACAATTGAGCGCGCAAACGCTTACCACCTGCTGCTGATAACGGTCGAATCAGTGCATTGAAGTCCTCTACACCGGTATTAAAAGATGATGCAAGAGACTCTTCGACACGCTCTAAATCTAAAGCAATGCGTTCCATAATCTCTAATTCGTTGGTTTGACTCATGCTTCATCTCCTACCAAAATTTTATTGATTCGTTGTTGTAAAAGCTCACGTCCAGTATGCTTTAAAGAGCTATACAGAATCGGCGATGTAGCCGTTGGATATAGTTCTTTAATAATAGCCAAGTTTGCAGACTTTTCTTTAGCCGTCAATTTATCGGCTTTAGTCACTACAATTTGTAATGGCACACCAGCTTCGACAAGCCAATCAAATGCCACCTTATCAATAGGCATCTCAGGATGACGACCATCGATAAGTAGGCATAACAACATCAATCGTTCAGAATGTAAAATATAATCGGCAATAAAGGAAGACCACAAATTGCGGTTTCCTTTATTTGTCTTTGCAAAACCATAGCCAGGAAGGTCAACAAGGAACCAATTATATCTGCGTTCCTCTGTCTCAGAAATATCCTCTTTTGATTCAATATCAAAGTAGTTTATCGTCTTAGTCTTACCTGGCTGACCACTAACGAGGGCTAACCCACGATAGTTACATAAAGAATTAATCAACGAAGACTTGCCCACATTAGAACGTCCAAGGAAAGCGATTTCTACTGTATCCCCTTCAGGATATTGATCTGCCTTCACACAGGAAGTATTATATTTTGCAGCTATAATACGAGGCCCCTTCGGTTCTTTTCGTGTATATTGTGGTTTTGGGCCCATTTGTTTAGTGGATTTTTTCTTCTTTTGCATTACACAAGTGCCTTTGCTAATACTTCATCCATTGTCTTAACTGGCGTAATAATGAGGCCTTCTTTCACAATGTCAGGTAATTCTGCAATATCCTTTTCATTACCTTTTGGAATCAACACCTCTTTAACGCCATGAGACAAGGCTGCTAATAATTTTTCTTTTAAGCCGCCTATTGGTAATACGCGGCCACGCAATGTGATTTCACCAGTCATGGCAATATCAGAACGAACCTTGCGGTTAGTCAAAATAGACACCATAGCTAATGTCATTGTAATACCTGCAGAAGGACCATCTTTAGGTGTTGCCCCTTCTGGCAAGTGAACGTGAATATCAAGTTTTTTATAAAAGTCTTCTTCAATTTTTAAGGCTTTTGCATTATGGCGAATATAACTCATAGCCGCTTGACCAGATTCTTGCATAACCTTGCCGAGACTACCAGTTAAAGCCAATTTACCGGTACCATTCATAGTTGTAGCTTCACATGGTAATACTACACCACCAACAGATGTCCAAGCTAATCCATTTACATAGCCAACTTGTGGTTTCTTTTCTCGCTCTTGGTCAACAAAGATCGATGCGCCTAAGAATTCGTGAAGATTTTTAGTAGTGACTTTTGGCGCATCTCCGCCTTCTTCAACTACTTTGAAAGCAATCTTACGGCAAATCTTAGCAATTGTTTTCTCTAAAGTACGAACACCAGCTTCGCGAGTATATTCGGAAATTACCTTTTTTAACACAGCATCAGATAATTTAACCTTGTAATCTTCAAGTCCATTTTTCTTAATTTGCTTAGGTGTTAAGTAACGCTTAGCAATTTCTAGTTTTTCTTCTTCCATATAGCTGGACAACTCAATAATTTCCATACGATCTAACAATGGACCAGGAATATTAGATGCTACATTAGCCGTAGTAATCCAGAAAACTTCAGAGAAGTCGAACGGTACTTCGATAAAGTGATCACTAAATGTACTATTTTGTTCTGGATCCAATACCTCTAATAAAGCTGAAGATGGATCGCCTTTATAATCAGATGCTAATTTATCAATTTCATCCAACAAAAATACAGGATTCTTAGTACCTACATTTTTTAGTCCCTGAATCATACGACCAGGTAAAGCACCAATATAAGTACGTCGATGACCACGAATTTCAGCTTCATCACGAACACCACCTAAAGATGCACGGATGAACTTACGATTCATTGCTTTAGCAATAGAGGTAGCCAAAGAGGTTTTACCAACGCCTGGTGGACCTACTAAGCAAAGAATAGAGCCACTATTTTTACCGGTTAATTTACGAACCGCTAAAAATTCTAAAATACGTTTCTTAACCTTTTCAAGGCCATAATGATCGGCCTCGAGCATAGCATGAGCACCCTTGATATCTAAACGGTCTTCCGTTAATTCGTTCCACGGTAATGCTAATACCCAATCTAAGTAGTTACGCAAAATTGTTGCTTCCGGCATCAATTGAGGCATACGGCTATAACGAGAAATTTCTTTATCGATACGCGTATGTACGTCTTCACTTAAGTTAAGTGCTTTTAACTTAACTCGTAGTTCTTCTGCCTCCTCCTCTGGGTCACCTTTATCACCCAACTCATCGTGGATAACGCGGATTTTTTCGCGCAAGAAATATTCCTTCTGCGCTTTCTCCATAGATTGACGGACTTGATTATTGATGGAATTTTCCAAATCAGAGATTTGTAATTCCATATTTAAAATGCCTACAATCATGTTAAGACGACGAGCCACAGATAATTCTTCAAGTAACTCTTGACGTTTCAAATTATTAATAGGCAATAGAAATGCAACTTGGTCAGCTAATTCACAAGGATTGCGTAATTCCATAACGCGCGTTACACCTTCATCAGTAACTGATTTAGCTTCTTCTGCCCATTCGCCAAATTTAGCTTGAACCAAACGACGATAAGCTTCAAGCTCTACATCGTCTTCAAATTCAGACGCCACTCGTTCATAGTCTCCTATATAATAAGGATCCATGCTAGTGATATTCATAAGACGAATACGAGTGATGCCCTCTACAAGAACACGTACTATACCACCTGGTAAGCGCAACATTTGTTTAATTTTTACTAATGTACCCATTTGGGCTAAATCATGAACTGTTGGTGCATCTACAGCATCATCTTTTTGAGTTACGACGGCTAAAATGCGGTCCTCATTCATTGCGGCTTCCACCGCCTTAATGGATTTGTCTCGACCGATATCGAGGTGAATCACGATATTCGGGTATACTACCATGCCTCTGAGAGGTACGGTAGGGATCCCAACTTCGAGTAAATTCATACTTCCTCCAGGTATATATATTATGAAAAGAAACTCATTCCTACACAGAAATGAGTTTCTTCGAATTACGATTTCAACTGGATGTCTTGGTCTGCCTCATTTTTGAGTATAGGTTCACCTGTGCTTAATACGGATTCACGATTCACAATGCACTTAGTTACTTCCGGCATGGAAGGAACCTCAAACATTACGCGTTTCATCACCTTTTCAATGATAGCACGCAAACCACGAGCACCTGTTTTTCGCTGTAATGCTTCATCAGCGATTTCTTCTAATGCATCTTCAGTGAAAGTTAACTCTACACCATCAAGGGATAGAATTTTTTCATATTGTTTTGTTAATGCATTTTTAGGCTTTGTTAAAATTTGAATTAATGCATCTCTGTCTAATTGATCTAATGTCACCATTACAGGCAAACGTCCAATAAACTCAGGGATCAAACCAAATTTTAATAAATCTTCAGGTACAACATCTTTTAAGATAGCCGATACATTACGTTCTTCTTTACGCTGTACATCTGCACCAAAACCAAGTGTTTTCTTAGCGGTACGCTTAGTAATAACCTTGTCCATACCATCAAATGCTCCACCACAAATAAAGAGAATATTCGTAGTGTCGATTTGAAGCATTTCTTGATTAGGATGCTTTCTACCACCTTGAGGAGGAACAGAAGCAACGGTACCTTCTAAGATTTTAAGCAATGCTTGTTGTACACCTTCACCAGACACATCACGTGTGATAGAAGGATTTTCAGACTTACGAGCAATTTTATCGATTTCATCGATATAGATAATGCCACGTTCAGCCCGAGCTATATCATAATCTGCAGCTTGAATAATTTTGAGTAAGATGTTTTCTACATCTTCCCCCACATACCCAGCCTCAGTTAAGCTTGTAGCATCTGCAATAGCAAATGGCACTTCTAGCATTTTCGCTAAGGTTTGAGCCAATAGTGTTTTACCACTACCAGTAGGACCAATGAACAATACATTAGCCTTTTGTAATTCTACATCATCTACTACATTATCTGTTTGTAAGCGTTTGTAGTGATTATATACAGCCACGGCTAAAGAGATTTTAGCATCATCTTGACCAATAACATATTCGTCAAGATGAGCTTTAATTTCTCTCGGCGTTGGCAATTCTTTTAAGTTGAAGTCGTCCGTCTCAACCGCACCCAACTCATCTGCAATGATGCGTTCACAAACTTCAACGCATTCATCACAAATATACACGTTAGGCCCCGCCACTAATTTGCGGACTTCTTCGCTTGTGCGTCCACAAAAACTGCAGCGCATAGTGTCTTTATCTTTTGCCAAGGGGCGCCTCCATTACTTGCTTTCTACAGGTTCTCTTGTGAGCACCTCATCAATTAAGCCGTATTCAACGGCATCCTGAGCACTCATGAAGTTATCGCGATCTGTATCGCGAGCTACTACTTCAATATCTTGTCCACTGCGAGAAGCTAAGATACCATTTAACTCTTCACGCATGCGAAGAATCTCACGGGCATGGATTTCAATTTCAGATGCTTGTCCTTGTACACCACCTAATGGTTGGTGAATCATGATGCGCGCATGAGGTAACGCATATCGTTTACCTTTAGTGCCAGCTGTTAAAAGCACAGCACCCATGCTCGCTGCAGAGCCTACACAAATAGTAGACACATCTGGTTTAATATATTGCATCGTATCATAAATAGCCATACCTGCGGTTACAACACCACCAGGGCTATTGATGTACAAATGGATATCCTTATCAGGATCCTCTGCTTCCAGGAATAACATTTGCGCAATAACCGCATTTGCCACATTATCATCGATGGGGCCACCAAGGAAAATAATGCGATCCTTTAACAAGCGAGAGTAAATATCATAGGAACGCTCTCCGCGTTCACCTTGTTCAACTACGATTGGTACATACATGTAATCACCTTTTCATGTACCTAGTTGAGCAAACTATTATTCAGCCGCTTCAGCGCCTTTTGCATTATCAATAATGAATCGAGCTGCTTTTTTGCGAGCTACAGAGCCTGCCAACATAGCTACACGACCTTCTTTTGCAATAATATCCCAAACTTCTTTAGGATCTGCCCCAAAGTTTTGAGCCATAATGAAGATTTCACGGTTCATATCATCTGGAGTTACTTCGATACCTTCAGCAGTTGCAATAGCATCCAATACTAAATCAGCGCGTACGTTTTCAGCTGCGGAATCTTTGTATTCAGAGCGTAAATCTTCGATAGTTTTATTGGAGAATTTCAAGTAGTCATCAAGTTTCAAGCCACGGCCTTCCATATTCATAGCCAATTCTTGAATCATTTGTTCTACGCGATCTTTAATCATTACTTCTGGGATTTCTACAGTTGCATTTTTAACAGCTGTTTGAATCAAGTCAGCATTGTAAGTATCGATTGCACGACGGGAAGCTTCTTCCTCCATTTTAGTGCGAAGATCTTTTTTCAATTCTTCAATAGTTTCGTAAGAGCTTGCTTCTTTTGCGAATTCATCATTCAATTCAGGCAATTCTTTACGTTTAATATCATGGATATGAGTTTTGAATTCTGCTTCTTTACCAGCAAGTTCTGCTACGAAGTAGTCTTCAGGGAATGTTACTTTTACAGTTACATCATCACCAGCTTTAGCGCCAATCAATTGATCTTCGAAGCCAGGAATGAAGCTACCAGAACCGATCTGTAATGGGTAGGATTTACCTTCACCACCATCAAAAGGTTTACCATCAACGGAACCAGCAAAGTCGATTACTGCAAAGTCGTCTTTTTGAATTGTAGCGCCTTCTTCAGCAACAACCATTTTTGCTTGTTGTTCACGAATATTGTTCAACTGTTCTTCGATTTGTTCATCAGATACTGTAGCATCTTGTTTATCTGCTTCTAAGCCTTTGTAATCGCCAAGTTTAACTTCAGGGCGTTTAGTTACAGTAGCTTTGAAAATCAAATCTTTGCCTTCTTCGAATTGTTCCCGTTCGATTTCAGGTTCAGATACAGGCACGATATCATTTTCACGAAGTGCAGCACTATAGTTTTGGCTAGCCAATACTTCAAACGCTTCTTCCAAGATAGCTTCTTTACCGAAGTTCATTTCTAAAATACGGCGAGGCGCATGTCCTTTGCGGAAGCCAGGGATGTTCACTTGACCTGCAATGCGTTTTACAGCTTGTTTAATGCCTTTATCTACTTCTGCTGCAGGTACTTCAATAGTTAACGTTACTACGTGTTGATCAACAGGATTTACAGTTGCTTTCATTTAAAATATGTCCTCCTCGAAGGGCAATATGCCCAAATTTCTGTAGTATATTATGCACTCCTAATAATAACATAAATGCAAGGTCAATGCAATTCTTCTCAATATACACTAAAAGACCACCCCAAAACGGGTGGTCTTTACATATTTTACATAATTATGCTAATTAGTTATCTTTAGCAATCAATTTGATAATGTCCCGACGAGACAAAATCCCGATCAAACGATACTCTTTATCTACAACTGGCACATTTTTCAAATGTTGATCAAGCATAACAGATACAATTTCTTCTACATCTTTATCCGGTGTGGTTGTAATTACTTCATCAGTCATCAACTCATGAACGTGAGATGCCAATAATTTTTTAAATTGAGCATTGTATTCACCGATGCCATTGTAATAGATGCTAGCGCCTAATACATTAACATAATGAGGCACATGAGGACGTACTTTTTTATAAAGTAAATCACCTTCAGAGATAATACCTAACAACTTATTATCATCATCCACTACGGACACAGCTGTTAAATTATATTTAACCAATAAATCAGCTACATCAGAAATCGGCGCATCTTTGCCAACAGTAACAGGGTATTTATTCATTACTTCTTGGATTTTCATAGTGAATTCCTCCTTATAAATACATCTCGCTTTATTATACTATTCGCCACAGTATAATAAAACTCCTTTTTTCTGAAAGTATTATACAAATAATTTTTAGGTCTACGTCTTCTACCAATGATAAGGTTCATTGCGATTGATTTTTGATGCTCGATAAATTTGTTCTACAAGTAGCAATCGAACCATTTGATGAGTAAATGTCATAGGGCTAAAGGATAATTTATAATTTGCAGTCTGACGTAATGTATCACTCACTCCAAAGGCACCGCCAATAATGAAAGCCATATCGCTTACACCATCTACCTCAAGTTTTGATATCGTCTTAGCTAGTTCTTCAGAGGACATCGTTTTGCCGTACACATCAAGTAATACGGTATACGCATTTTTAGGAACCGCTTTTAATAAACGGACTCCTTCTTCGGCAACAACTTGTTTGCGATCCACATCACTCGGCTTATCTCCAATTTTACTTTCATTCAGTTCTGTAATTGTAATTCCACCATAGGGACGCATACGTTTCACAAACTCTGCAACTCCATCTCGCAAGTAAGCATCCTTCAATTTGCCAATACAGACTACATAAAATCTCATTTTCTACCTCTTTACAGATCGGATGGATACAATTTCATTAAGCTGACCATGTTGCAACTTCATTTCAGGTCCAATACGAACACCACCATCCACAAGCATTTTACCTATGGTTTGAGTAACGAGGACAGCATTATTATTATTTTCAGAACGATGAGCCAATATAACTTGCATAAAATCAGGACGTTTCATCATAAGCAGTGCTTGCGCTGCCATTTCATTACTCAAATGACCTTCATCACTAGCCACCCTTTGTTTCAAAAACGGCTGATAGGGTCCGAATCGCAACATATACGGATCATAATTTGCCTCTAGCACTAACAGCGTCGTCTCATCAATCCTGCGTAAAATATCATCTGAAATCACACCTGTATCAGTAACAACAGTTGCCTTATCGTTCCCAGCAAACACATTTATTCCAATTGGATCAGCCGCATCATGACTTACCGAAAACGGCTCTACGGTGAGACCGCCCAACGTTAAACTGCCCTTTGTAAGCTCAATCAATCGATTCTTCGGTACGATTAACTTATCTTGAATTTCACGCCATGTGCCCTGCTTCGTATACACAGGAAGATCAAATCGTTTTAGTAATTGTTGTAGTCCCGCAATATGATCACTATGTTCATGACTGACGAATATGCCCTCCACCTGAGCCATGTCTATATGCAATTCTTTTAACCCATTGACAATGCGCCGGCAACTAATGCCTACATCATGCAATATGACAGAGTTCCCTTTTTTTATTACTGTACAATTGCCCTTGCTACCACTGGCAAGGACATGGACCTCCAACGGTGAGGATTCACTCATCAAAACACTCCATATACTTAATCATAAATCTATTATTTCTGTAAAAGTCAATAGTTTAGTTATTTAGTTAAATATTGTATTAACTCATTTAAATTCAAGCTATTATTACGTTCTTTCAGATAATTTAGTCAAACGCTCTACAAAGTACGACATATTAGCCTCAATATCTGGTCCTCGACGGAACATGTCGCCGCCAACGAGGAACATCGTATCATTTCCGTACAGCTCAACGAGTTCATCAAGACGAGCATCTGTAACACCACCACCCGGTGCCGGGCAAGCTGCTTTCATCAAACCTAATGGCTGTTTAATGTAAGAGGAAATCCTCTTGCATTGTTCCTCTGTAAAAGTAAAGCGTCCACCATAAGATACGAAGATTGGCATATCAGCCCCAAAAATACGAGGTAATAAACCTAGTTGTAAATAATCGGCTACACCAGATACACCAGGGCTTACAAATCCACCAGAATAAGCAGGGTGATGAATGATAGGCAATTGTAATTTTTCATCAGTAGCTAATTTATGTAGCCACCCAAAACCAACGAGACCTGCAGCCACCATGAGAGCTGTAGCACCAGCCTCTTTGGCAAAATAAGCGCGTTCCAATACATCTGTGCCATCACCAGATACATTTGCTGCATATAATGTATGTGTGCCATGTGTAGCGTTCATTTCCTGTACCATAGAAGCACATCGTTTTACACGATCTTTATATTGAGAAAAGGACTGATTAGAAATACCATGATCATCCTTTATGACGTCTGCACCACCACGTGTATACGCTCCACACATACGAGCCAATTCCTCATTTGGTGTGCCCATCGGCTTTACAACGGCTTGAATCATTGGGCGCGTCGGAGTTTCCACTAATCGACGAATTCCTTGTAAGCCAAATCGTGGTCCTTTAAACACATTGTAAAGTGTTGGGCATAGTTCAATATCCACCACCCAAATATGTGGCTGTAACGAAGAATTCCCAAAGATAACATTTAAAAATTGTGTAGCTTCTAAGGCCGTGGTATCTACGTGATATGAAATACGAGCCAAATAATAACGAGAGGTGTTAATTACAGCATTTGGCATCACACCTACATCGATATAAGGAGAGTCTTCTACTATAGGTTCAAGAGATTCTAGTCGACCAGTAATAGTTTCTTTAATGTATGGATCCGTTACAAACTCATAAGGAAATTCTATGGTTTGCTCCACTTGAACAGCCCAAGCAATTGATTTTGCTTCTTCATATGTACTCGCTTCTATTCTATATATAACTATAAATCGCTCGTCTTTCATAATGCGTCTCCTTTACAATAATATTATTTAATTATATACCAAAGTAGTATACGATTCCATAAAAAAAGACCTCACTCCAAATCAGAGTGAGATCTTTTTAACAAACGAAAACATATATATTGATGTTTTACCTATACTAACAAGGTTTCTACTGTGAGAGACAATACATATAATCGCATGAGAGTAAACTCGTCTAACTATATCTTATTGGTAGAAATGTTTAGGATAACCTTTGAATCGTGTGAAGTGACGATATTTACGAGTCGCACGATTAGGTTCATTAACAGTTTTATAACCAAAACCATTAAACATTACATTTAAAATAACAGCTACTATACTACCAGCTGTGATACCAGATTTCAAAAGAATTTGAGCCCATGCTGGAAAGTGTGTATAGAATTGAGGTGCTGCAAGAGGAATCATGGATACCCCAATACTAATGGCAACTAGCATCAGGTTATAGTTACCATCGAAACTAACTTTACCAAGAGAACGAATCCCACTGGCGATAATCATGCCGAACATAGCTATCCCGGCACCGCCTAATACAGCATTTGGAATACAAGCTACGATAGCGGCTAATTTAGGGAAAAGGCCTAATAAAATTAAAATTACACCAGATGCTGCTACAACGAAACGACTCTTAACACGTGTTACAGCAATAAGACCTACGTTTTGAGCAAATGCTGTATACGGAAAACTATTAAGGATACCACCAATAATAGTGGATAAGCCATCCGCACGAAGTACCGCAGCCAACTCTTTTTGACCAATAGGTTTATCTACGATTTCTCCAACTGCAATACTATCACCAGTTGTTTCTACCATAACTACGAGCATTACAATAATCATAGATACAATAGAAGCAAAGTCAAAGGTTGGAAAGCCAAAATAGAATGGTGTCACAACAGAAATCCATTGAGAACGCCCTACTTCTGAAAAATCTGTAATACCAACAATCATAGCTAAGGCTGTACCGAGAATAAGCCCAACTAAGATTGCCAAATTACCAAGGAAACCTTTACCAAATCGATAAGTTAATACAACGAGAACAAATGTAGCTACACCAAGAGCTATGTATAGTGGATCGCCAAAGTTTTTATTGCCTACGCCCCCCCCCATCCAGTTAACAGCTACTGGCATCAAGTTGATACCAATAATAGTAATGATAGTACCTGTTACTACAGGTGGGAATAGCCGAATCAAACGACTGAAAAATGGTGCCACAAGGAATGTAAAGAGACCAGCTACGATAATCGCACCGTAAATGGTAGTAATATCATGCTGCTGACCAATCAGAATCATTGGACCTACAGAAGCAAATGTTACACCTTGAATAAGAGGAATGCGACCACCGACAGGTCCGAACCCTAATGTTTGAATCAATGTAGCTACACCACATGTAAATAAGTCAGCTGTAATCAAACGAATTAAATCTTCAATTGGCAAATGCATAGCTTGTGCAATAATAATTGGTACAGCTACTGCCCCAGCATACATAGCCAGAACGTGCTGTAAACCATAAGCGAATAACTGCGGGATTGGCAGCATACCATCTACATGGTCGACACCAGATGCACCTTTACTCATAAGAATCACCTCATATCTTACGTTTTAGTTACTAGTTAAACAATATAGTCATACTATCGTACATGATAGAGTTTAGAAATCTCATCGACTTCACGTGGGAACCTTGATGGCTAGGGGCAAAAGCCCCTACCATTAAGCAAATATTCTATTTTTTATAACCTGTATGTTTAATCGGCAAGGACCTACGTGGTTCTCCGTCGATACGACGATACGCATTTGCAATAGCCGGTGCAATCGGAATGCTAGAGATTTCGCCAATACCTTTAGCACCGTATGCATATTGTTCTGGTGTCCCTTTTTCGATAAGACTTACATGAATTGGAGGACATTGGGTAGCTCTAAGAAGTCCTAGCGTACCGTATTTAGATGTTACATACCCTTCTTTATAAGGGAAGTCTTCTGTAACGGCATACCCCATTCCCATAATGGCACCACCTTCGGCCTGACCTGTACAGGATTGAGGGTTCACTACACGACCTACATCGTATGCTACATGTAAATTAGCAACCTTATTGTCTTCACCAATTGTTGCTACACATGCACCATAACCATAGGCAACGTGATTTTTTGGATGCGATTTATCAGAATTAAATGGATCTGTTTCACCGAGAAACTCTTCATAAATCTCTACGCCATTCAGTTCTTCTAATGTTTTAGTATCTAACATTTCTTTTAAGCGAAGACTTGCTTTACGCGTTGCTTCACCGGTAAAGAGCGTTTGGCGAGATGCAGTAGTTGTACCAGAATCTGGTGTACGTACTGTATCAGGTCGTTCTACAAATACTTTATCCGCCGTTAAGCCTGTCGTTTCACAAAGTACTTGTGTTGCCATAGTAGCCATGCCTTGACCAATACAAGCGGCACCCGTACGAATACGAACTTTACCATCACGTACTTCTAAAATAACGCGACCCGTATCAGGTAGTCCTACACCAATACCACTATTTTTCAAACATACCGCAAGGCCAGTACGATCAGAGGCATAATATGCATCTTTTACAGCTTCCAAACATTCTACTAAAGCGGTTTCTTTGGAACAAATTTGGCCGTTTGGTAATGAGTCACCAGGGCGTACAACATTTTTGTAGCGGAATTCCCAAGGATCCATGCCTACCAACGCAGCTAATTCATCAATATTTTGCTCTTGACCAAAGATAGTTTGTGTTACGCCAAACCCACGGAATGCACCACCAGGAACAGTATTTGTATAAACACATACACCATCAAAGGCAAAATTATCAAAGTGATAAGGGCCACAAGAATGAGTACCAGCACGTTGAAGTACAGGACCACCTAAAGATGCATACGCGCCACAATTAGAAACGATATTCACCTTACTTGCTACCAAATTACCTTCCGCATCACAAGCTGTTGTAATATCCATTTCCATCGCATGACGTTTAGTATGAATATTGAGACTTTCTTGACGGGAGAAAAGTACCTTAGTTGGTTTTCCTGTAAGCCAAGCTACGAGTGATGCATGATGTTGTACGGTCATATCTTCTTTACCACCAAAGCCACCACCTACGAGCATACTGTGAACCTTTACAGCCTCATTCGGAATACCAAGCATACGAGCAACTTCACGACGATCATCATAAACATTTTGGCTACCTGAATGCAGATGAATTTCATCACCCTCACGATATGCAACGGCACATTCTGGTTCCATAAATGCATGGTCGGTTTGAGGTGTGGAATAATGATTTGTTACTACAAAAGCAGCCTCTGCAATAGCCT
Organism: Veillonella sp. AF13-2; assembly: GCF_003603295.1. NCBI lineage: Bacteria > Bacillati > Bacillota > Negativicutes > Veillonellales > Veillonellaceae > Veillonella > Veillonella sp. AF13-2. The sequence continues at coordinate 122,452 of NZ_QTMT01000001.1, read as the reverse complement.
TATCTACATCGCCACGAGATAATGTTTGACGAGATAATACATTTCCCTCTGGATGTAACTGAGGAGCATCTGGTTTTAGTGCTTCCAATGGATCTAGTACGGGTTCTAATTCAGTATAATCAACTTCAACTAGAGCCAATACTTCGTCTAAATATTTCTTTTCTGTAGTTGCAACAAGTGCAATTGCATCGCCTACATAACGTGTAATATCACCTTCGGCGATAAGTACATCCCAATCCGGTACTAAATGACCAGTCTTATTGAATGGTACATCCTTAGCAGTCAATGCCGTTACACATGCTGGATGTTCAAGAGCTTTAGACACATCAACACGATCAACTCTAGCTCGTGGGTATTTAGAACGCAATGCTTTGGCATAAATCATGCCATCCATATAGATATCATCAGAGTATTGTCCAGTACCTAATGCTTTTTCCTCAGCATCTACACGGTGTAAACGAGCGCCTACATTACCATTTGTATCCTTTTCTGGAACTGGTAAGTTCTCACGGAACATTTTTGCAGCTAGCATAATGCCCTCTTCAATTTTTACATAGCCTGTACAACGGCAAATATTACCTAATATCGCCTTTTTAACATCGTCAGGTGTAGGGTCATTATTTTCGTCAATCAATACTTTTGCACTAATAATCATACCTGGTATACAGAAACCACACTGCACCGCTCCGCATTCACCAAAAGCATAGGTGTATACTGCTTTTTCTCGTTCAGATAAACCTTCAATCGTGACAATTGATTTACCATCTAATTGAGATAGTTTGCTTACACAAGCCTTTGCTTTTTTTCCGTCTATAATTACTGTACACGTACCACATGCACCAGCACTACAACCTTCTTTAGTGCCCGTCAACTTTAAATCAGCTCGCAAGAAATCAATTAAACGTTGATCCTCTTGAACCTCATATTGGGTGCCATTCACTTGAAAGCGGTACATATATAGCCCTCCTCTCATTAAGGAATACATTCACCAAGATACGATTCTGTTAAGGATCCATCTTGTACCACATGGTGACCTCTAAGGATAACATCTCGAACCTTGCCAGTTACAGATATTCCTTCGTAAGGTATATAGTCAGCCTTTGTATGGGCGGACTCTTTTGAAAGCATATGTTCTATATGCTTATCTACAATTGTTATATCCCCATCACTACCTACAGCTAATGTACCCTTCTTGGGATACATGCCATATAGCTTTGCTGGGTTTTCACTAACTAATTTCATAAAATCTACAGCGCTCATATTGCATTGGTTAACCAACACATCATAAGCAATGATGCCCCGTTCTTCGGCTCCAGGAATACCTCCAGGAATTCGGGTAAAGTCATGACGACTCTTTAATTTTTGATCATTAAAGGTAAAGCTACAATGGTCGGAACCAATGGTTTGAAAAACACCATTTACTAGTGCATCCTTCAATGCCATTTGATCTCGTATCGTTCTAAGTGGAGGACTCATCACAAATTTAACCCCTTCAAAATCAGGTAATTTATATCGTGATTCATCAAGCACCAAATACTGTGGACATGTTTCACAAGTGACTTGATGTCCTAATGCCCGCTCACGTAGAACTTCATCTACACCTTCTTTAGAACTTACATGCACAATATGCACGGGATACTCTAATGCAGCACCAATTGTACTAAATCGCTTAATCGCTTCCGATTCAATCATGGCCGGTCTTGTGAGTGGATGATTGTCTACATCTAATTCACCACGTTTACGTTTATCTGCTACAAAGGCATCGATAAGATCACCGTTTTCACAGTGAGCCCCTACAAGCGCCCCCGTTGGTTTTATAGCTTCAATAGCATCATAAATTTCTCGATCTGTTAAACGGAAGCCATACGCTAGGTACACTTTAAAAGACGATACACCAGCTTCTACAACCTTTGGTATTTCATGAGATACCTCTTCATTCATTTCTACAAGCTCCATATGGAATTTGTAGTCACAGGAGCAGCGCCCTGCGGCACGCTCCTTGTGAACTTCTAAACCTTTACAAAGGGAGCCATCCTCGGGAGAAGCAAAATTGATGATTGAAGTAGTCCCACCAAGTATAGCAGCCTTCGTACCACTATCAAAATCATCCGCAGTCGATGCTAAAGTATTGGTCATTTGAAAGTGCGTATGAGGATCTATAAATCCTGGGAATACGTAGCAACCTTTTGCATCAATTACTTTAGCCCCTTCTGGAACAGGAACGTGTTCATCGATGGCGACAATTTTGTCGCCATCAATTAATAAATCTCCGGTAAGGATTCGATCAGCTAAGACCAATTCCCCTTGTTGTATGATAATCATGATACATAGTACACATGCTCTTTACAGAAGGCATGTACAACTCCTTTCAATTCTTTAGGTAATGCATCAATGTCACATACGGCTTCTTCACCTTTGAAGCGATAACCACAGCTAGTACCTTTGATGTAGAAACCATCATTTGTACTATCTGCTAAAGCTTCAGCATTGTGGAAGAATGTAATGCGATCCTTGTATGGTTGACAAGGTTCTACGCAATGACATGCACAGTTACCACACTCATTACAGCTTTGATCAACATGGACGATCAATTTAGCATCATTTACAGTAACGACTTCATTACATCTATTAGGACATACGCGAACACAAGCACCACACACTACGCGACAGTGGTAGTCAGAGCTATGTGTACCAGGGAAGGATGGCATTGCTTCGCGTTTTTTCTTCATAGCATCGCTCTTCTTGAAGATTTTGTTCTCAGCGATGTCTTTAGCGAGTTTAGCTATAAGTTCTTTATGAACTTTTAAAGCAGCATTGTAATCAGTAGATTCCACTTCGTCTGCTAAGCCTTTGAAAGTATTGTAACCTTCACCTTGTAGAAGAATTGTACATACTGTTACAGGCCAGATACCACAATCAAAGATAGCTTTGATATTTTGTTTTACAGCACCACCACTATAAGACATTGGTAAACGTTCGCCGAACTGAGCACTTAGGAGCTCAGCCACACCAATTGTTACAGGTAACAAGGATTTACCAGACATGTACATTTGCTCGCCTGGCAATTCATTATTATGAATTTGTACAGGGAATGTATTTGTCAATTTAACACCGAAAATCTTATTGTGTTTTTCACCAAGAGCTATAAGACGCTCTAACATTGGAACAGCTTTATCGAATTGAAGGTCAACTTCAAATTGATGATCTTCAAAGTCAATGTACTCAAAACCAGCGTTATCCAATAATTCTCTAATGCGTTTTGGACCTAACAATGTAGGGTTGCATTTTAAGTATAGGTGAAGACCTTTTTCACTGATAAGGTACGAACAAATGGATTCGATTTCTTCTGCTGGGCAACCGTGCATTGTGGACAATGTAATTGCTTGGCAAAGTTCATCACTAATAGAGTTGATATAATCAGCATCAATATGCTCAAATTCATCTACATGGTCAAGACACCATTGTTTACATGTATCCCACACAGGAGATTGAGATGCACTGCGCATTGTGTTAATGAATTTATCAACCATAGGGCTCTTGATACCAGCCAAATTGTAGCCAACACTCATGATGAATAAGAAGCCATCTGGATCACCTAATCCTAATTCTTTAGAGATTAATTTCAATGCGAACCAAGCTTTAATGTATTCATCAGCAGCTTCATCACAGCTATATTCAGAAGACCATTCTACGTTATATGCTTCGTCTACAGAGTAGATACAAGGTCTAGGAATACCTAGTTCTTCACCATACATAATTTGTACGGTTTTTAATTCGATGCAACGAGCACCAGCCACATAGGATGCCACAATGTTTTGTGCCAACTGTGTATTAGGACCAGCTGCTGGGCCTACAGGATTTTCAATAGATTTACCAAAGATAGATAAGCGTTGATTATGATTCGTACGATGAATTTTATTTACATTGTAAATACGATTGTACATCTTGTACTCAGTCATAATGTGGTTCATCAAATTTCCGAAACTTACCGGATACATAATGTCACTCATAATGTCACACTCCTTTAAAGCGTTTGCGTTATGGGTTTAGTCGTTTCCATAAACCTTTAGATGTTGCTAAAACTTCGTTCATTACTTCAGCTTTATCAATGCCTTGTAATTTACGATCAATCATGCGTGGTACACCATCACTAATAGTTGTTACCACATACATACCATTAGCACCGAATAGTAAATGACCATTGATGTTGTTTTCATCAAGTGGTGTTGGTGCTGCGTAATCAAGAACAATTACGTCAGCTGCAGCACCTTTTTTAAGGATGCCTACCGTAGTATCGAAGAATTCATTAGCCATTTTGCGGTTGTTTTCAAATAGCATATGAGGTACTTCGCCCCAGCCTACATATGGTTTATGTTGCTCATGTTTCACGAGACAATTCGCTACTTTATAAGATTCGAGCATATCATTTGTATAACCATCTGTGCCAAGCCCAACAGTGATCCCTGCATCTAATAGTTTTAAGATATCTGTCGTGCCTACTGCATTACCCATGTTACTTTCTGGGTTATGTACAACCTTAGCTTGAGAGTTTTTCAATAATGCCACATCTTCGTCAGTTACGTGTACACAGTGACCAGCGATGCTCTTAGGGCCTAAAATACCTGCCTCTACGAGGCGTCTAACAGGTGTCATGCCATATTTTTCTTTACTATCTGCCACATCTTCTGGGCCTTCAGCAACATGAACGTGATATCCTAACTTGTCTTCATTTTGTGCTTTCACATAATCTAATGTTTCAGGACTTAGAGTAAAGGATGCATGTAAGCCCATCATAGCAGCGAGTCTAGATGGATCTTTTTTAGCCTCTTTACCAAAACGTACATTTTCTGCAACAGCGGCTTTCATCTGATCAACACCGTTACGGTCAGACACTTCGTAGCACAAGCAAGAGCGAACACCAAACTGTTTAGCTACATCTGCAATGATGGATAAGCTGTTAGGCACTTCACCATAACTTGCGTGATGGTCAAAAATAGTAGTTACACCATTTTCGATACAGCCTAAATACGTAAGTAATGCACTTGCTTTTACATCAGGAGCGGTCAATTTATTATCTAAGTAGAACCAAAGTCCTTCCAAGATTTCACCGAAGTTAGTCGGTGCCGGACCTGGCAATGATAAACCTCGTGCAAGAGCGGAATAAATATGGTGATGTGCATTAATGAAACCTGGCATAATTAGGCCACCATGAGCATCAATGATTTCTGCATTTACATACGTTTTACATAATTCATCATATATACCAATATCAACAATTTGAGTCCCGTCGATAGCAACAGCACCATCATAAATGATAGGTCTATCAGCGTCGCGAGTAATAACAGTACCTTTTCCTAATATAATCATGTGGGCACCTCCTCAACGATTCGTTGAAATGCATACTTATAAACTTATATATTATTATAATACGATACGTGTGCCTGTTTTTCCTGCTATACCATCTTTAGATTTCTCTAATAATGTGATAATTGAAACACGGCCTTTTTTGGATTCTGCAAATGCTATAGCGGCTTCTACCTTTGGTTTCATCGAGCCTTCTGCAAACTCACCAGCTGATACAAATTCTTTAGCTTGTGTAACGGTTATTTCATCAAGCCATTTTTCATTTTCTTTACCAAAATTAATGGCAACCTTTTCAACAGCTGTTAAAATAACGAGAACATCAGCATCAATTTCTTGGGCCAATAAACTACTAGTCCAATCTTTATCGATAACAGCAGCTGCACCATGAAGTTCATTACCTTCTTTAGTTACTGGGATACCTCCCCCGCCACAAGCAACAATTAATTGTTTACCTACTAAACCTTTAATTGCTTCTAGTTCAATAATTTCTTTTGGTGCTGGAGATGCCACCACACGACGATAACCACGTCCCGCATCTTCTTTTACCACATAATCGTAATTCTTTTCTGCGTATTCAGCTTCTTCCTGAGTCATAAAGTGTCCAATTGGTTTTGTAGGATTTTGAAAAGCTGGGTCATTTTGATCAACAAGTACTTGTGTAACCATAGTCATTGTTGGCAAATCTTTTATACCACGATTTAAGAGCTCTTCGTGAAGAGCATTTTGTAAGTCATAACCAATATAAGCTTGGCTCATTGCTACACATACAGATAATGGAGTGTTTGGTTGACCTTCTACTTCACGAGTCAATGCAGCCATCGCATTGTTGATCATACCAATTTGAGGTCCATTACCATGTGTTACCACTACATCACAATCAGCTTCTACTAAATCAATGATTGTTTTAGCTGTACTTTTTACAGCAATTTTCTGTTCTGGTAAGGAATTGCCTAATGCATTTCCCCCTAATGCTACTACAACTCTCTTTTTCATGTTATGCCTCATAACAAACTATTAAGAATAAAAGGAGCCATCAATACGGATGGCCCCTAAACTTTACTTTACGGTTGAACTCGTTCGGTTCCCTTCCGTTCTAATTCTTTTAAGGTTTCTACAGGATTTTTAAATTTGCTAAGGAAAATCATAGCTGCAATAACATATGGTTTGTAGCTTGCTTCCTTATAAAGAGGTATGCGGTAGCGATCAAATACTGTTGCATCTACTTCGCCTTCTTCACAACTTACACCTGTAATATCTGCTGGTAAGCAATGTAAGTAAAGAGCTTTGCCGTCCTTTGTGAGACTCATCATCTCTTCCGTACATGCCCAATCTTTATGTTTACCATTTTCTTCAAGAAGAACTTTTTCTAATGCTTTAATACCTTCATGATCATTTTCACCATACAGTTTTGTACGTTTTTCCATTGCACCGAATGGAGCCCAGCTCTTAGGATATACGATGTCTGCATCTTTGAAAGCATCCTTCATGTCGTTAGTTCTACGGAATGAACCGCCGCTAGCTTCAGCTTGTTTCTTAGCGATTTCTTCAACTTCCGGCATTACTTCATACCCTTCTGGATGTGCTAATACAACTTCCATACCGAGACGAGTGAATAAGCCAATAGCACCTTGAGGTACGGATAAAGGTTTACCATAAGATGGGGAGTATGCCCAAGTCATAGCAATCTTTTTGCCTTTAAGGTTTTCTACACCGCCGAATTCTTTGATGATATGAGCTGTATCAGCCATGATTTGTGTAGGATGGTCAATATCACATTGTAGGTTTACAAGCGTTGGGCGTTGCTCTAGTACACCATCTTCATGACCTTCTTTAACTGCATCAGATACTTGATGCATATAAGCATTCCCTTTACCAATATACATATCATCACGAATACCGATAACATCTGCCATAAAGGAAATCATATTAGCTGTTTCACGAACTGTTTCACCGTGAGCGATTTGAGATTTGCCTTCATCTAAATCTTGAACTTCAAGGCCTAGCAAATTACAAGCGGAAGCAAAGGAGAAACGAGTTCTTGTAGAGTTATCGCGGAATAAGGAAATGCCAAGACCGCTGTCAAATACTTTAGTGGAGATATTGCGTTCTCTAAGAGCACGCAATGCATCAGCTACTGCCCAAACACCTTTTAATTCGTCATCAGATTTTTCCCAAGTTAGGAAGAAATCTTCGCCGTACATTTTACTAACATCTAAGCCTTGTAGTGTTTCAATACTTTTATTGAAGTCTGTCATCTGTAAGTCCTCTCTTTCAATTCCCTAAAGGGCTACTTAGGATCTAACTTTATACGATGCCTCATCAAATGTTGAGGTACCATATGAAATTCTTAATATCAACTATTTTCAGTTATTTTCGTTAAAATAGATCTAATTCAATATATGTGATATTAGTCTTTGCAGTATACGGATGGTAACAATGCATATACAGCGGCACATGTTACAAGATCTTGTTTCCATGTAATTTCGTTAGGAGCATGTGCTTGTGCTTCTGCGCCAGGACCGAAGCCAATACAAGGGATGCCATTACGACCCATGATAGATACACCATTTGTGGAGAATGTCCATTTATCAGTTAATGGGCGAGCTTTACGCATTTCAACTGTATCTTCTGCACCAATACGTTCGTTGCCATATAAGCTAGTGTATGCTTCTTCCAAAGCTTCTGTTACTTTATGATCTTTAGGAATTACCCAAGTTGGGAAGTAACATTCGATTGGATATGTCAAACCAGTCCAAGATGGACGAGCGTATTCGTACATGGATACTTTCGCACCATATTCTTTAACATGTGGTAATGCTTCGATTTCTGCCAAGCAACTTTGCCAAGTTTCACCAGCAGTCATACGACGGTCCAAGGAAATAGCGCAGGAGTCAGCTACTGCACAACGGCTTGGAGAAGTATAGAAAATTTGGGAAGTAGTTACTGTACCGCGACCTAAGAAGCGAGCTTCTTCATAGTGGTCAGGGTTGAATTTTGGATCAAGCATTTTAACAAGGCCCTTAATTTTTGTGCTTTCATCAGCAGAGTTAGCATTCAATTCACGGATGTCTTGAAGTATATCTGCCATTTTATAAATTGCGTTATCACCGCGTTCAGGAGCAGAACCATGGCAAGATACGCCTTGTACATCTACACGAATTTCCATGCGACCACGTTGCCCACGATAGATACCGCCATCGGTTGGTTCTGTAGATACTACAAATTCAGGACGGATATTGCGTTCCTTAATCATGTATTCCCAGCAAAGGCCATCGCAGTCCTCTTCTTGTACGGTGCCTACAACAAGTACACGATATTTATCACTTAGAAGTCCTAAATCTTTCATAATCTTAGCGCCGTATACAGCGGATACGATACCACCCAATTGGTCAGATACGCCACGGCCACCAATTTTAGTTTCGTCTTCGAAACCATCATATGGATCAAAATCCCAATTGTCACGATTGCCAATACCAACTGTATCAATATGTCCATCAAAGGCAATGAGGGTTTTCCCTGTACCCATATATCCAAGAATATTCCCCATAGGATCTACTTCAACTTCATCAAATCCTAGGTCTTTCATCTCTTGTTCTATACGTTTTACATGATCTTTTTCTTCAGCACTTTCACCTGGGAATGCTACGATCTCACGTAAAAATTTTGTCATCGCTGGGCCATAAGTTGCCGCTGCTTGTTTAATTGCTTGTAAATCCATAATTAATGCCTCCTAACGATCTTCACCATACCACATAATATTTTTATATCTTTCAGGATCCGTATCACCTTCAGTGGAGAAACAGAGTACCTTTGAAGACGCATCTAGTTCTAACTCTTTCCGTAAATCTTCATATTCCGGCATCGTCATAAGTGCCATTACAAGGCCTAATGGAACTGCACCAGACTCACCAGTAGTAATTGGAGTATCACCTTTAGTTGGTGCACCACCAACGCGCATGCCTAAACGTGCCACCCAGTCAGGCGCAGAAACGAATACATCTGCATGATTTCTCAAAATATCCCAAGAAACTGTGTTCGGTTCACCACAAGCTAAGCCTGCCATGATTGTTTCTAAATCACCCTCTACGATACGAGGTTTACCATCATCAGCTACAGCACCTTTGTATAAACAAGCTGCAGCTGCCGCTTCTACAACAATTAATTTAGGTTTTTTAGCCACATTGCTGTATAGATTAGTGAAGTAACCCACTACAGAACCGGCAAGGGAACCTACACCAGCTTGTACAAATACATGAGTAGGAACTTTACAATTATCAGCTTCTAATTGATTGGCTGTTTCCATAGCCATTGTGCCATAGCCTTGCATAATCCAGTTTGGAATTTCTTCATAACCTTCCCAGGCAGTATCTTGAACTACAACACCATTAGGAACTTCTTTAGACTTTTTAGTTGCTAAGCGTACACACTCATCGTAGTTGAAGTCTTCGATTGTTACAGTAGCGCCTTCGTTTTCGATTTGTTTTCTACGATATTCTGTAGAGCCCTTTGGCATAAATACTACAGATTTTTGACCTAATTTATTGGCTGCCCATGCTACACCACGACCGTGGTTACCATCAGTGGCAGTAAAGAATGTAGCTTGACCAAACTCTTCTTTTAATTTTGCTGATGTTAATACATCATATGGTACATCCTCAACAGCTTTACCAGTTTGTTGCGCCACATATTTTGCCATCGCATAGGAGCCGCCTAATACCTTAAATGCATTAAGGCCAAATCGGTAGGATTCATCTTTTACAAAGAGTGCATCAACACCGATATAAGACGCTAAATTCTTAAGCGATACAAGTGGAGTAACGCTATATTGTGGAAAACTTTCATGAAACGCTTTAGCTTTCTTAACCTCTCTAACATCCATAACGGACAAAAACTTGTCACTTGATGGTACCATTGTATTACGTTTCCACTGAATTCGTTCCATATTTGCCTCCTAGGATTCTTCCTTTACAGTATTTAAATCACTATAAAGAGTAAACTTAGAAATATTAAAATACTCTGCTATCTTCTCAGAAGACTTCGAGATAAGAAAAGCCCCTTTTTCGTTTAAATAGGAAATAGCTTTTAAGCGTTCCACCTTATTCATCAATGGTCCTGGTTTACCAACTAAACGTTCTACGTCTAGTAATAAATCATCTAATAGTTCCGATACACTCGTCGTAATTTTTTCAACAGATCCTGCATCTTCCTGACCTGTATTGACCAAACTATCCAAAAGTCGATGCATCATAACAAACTCTGTTATATCTTGGTTAATCCCCAACAAGTATGCTATACGACCTGTATCATCACGAATATACATGGTAGAAGATTTTAATATTCGACCATCTTTAGTCTTTGTGAGATAACCAAATCTGCCCTCGCTACCATCGTCATGACTCAGCACATCTAAAACCACATGCGATGGGCCATCACCAACATGTCTATTAGTTATAGTTCCATTCTCAATATATACAAGAGAAGAATTAATATCCCCTTGTAAATCATGAATCAATACTTCACAGGATGGTCCAAATTGTACCGCTAATCCATGGGCTATGACTTTTATTCGCTCTAATGTACTCATTGAAATAACCCCTCTTTCAATGTCATAGATTAACCTTTCCCGTTTAAATTACGCTAGCCCGGTTAATAGCTAATATAAAATTAACCCTAACTATTTTTGTATCAACCTAAATTTTTGTTAGGTTCTTTAACTAAATTATAGGACTATGTGTACAAAAACGCAATATAATTATGTATTAAAGTTATTTATAATTATGCGCTTATATACACAAATAGAGATAAAGATAAATAAACATTATGATTTTTATCATATTTACTTATCGATATCAAAATTTTTAATGACCTTTGCTCCATCATATCAATCATAAGTACATACAAAAAAGGCTGTAATAACGAATTATCGTCATTACAACCTTTTATTATTAACTATTAGTATTTATGTTAGTAATTAAAATCAAATTAAGCGTTTGCTAATGTTTTACCTAATTCTTGGCATTGTGCATTACCATCATCATCAGGTTCGCCCAAGATTGCTACGCCATCAGCCACTAATTCGCCACCAGCATCTTTAATTCGAGTGCCCCAGTCTTCCAACCAAGTACCACCCCAACCATAGGAGCCAAAGATCGCTATTTTTTTACCACTCAACTTGCCTTCTAGTTCAGTGTAGAATGGTTCAAATTCGCCTTCTTCTAATTGTTCTGCACCCATATCAGCACAGCCAAGAGCTAATTTTTCATAAGCGGCTGCTTCATCAACAGATACTTCAGAAACGGATTTTACTTCAACTTCTTGACCTGCAGCTTTAATACCTTCAGCTACTTCATAAGCCATGCGTTCTGTATTGCCTGTACCGGACCAAAAAATTACACCAATCATCTTGTACCTCCTAGGCCGTTCTTGCGACCAATGAACTAAATGTTTTTCCCAACATCAATTGAGTTTGACAAAATTCACGACATGCTTTGTAACACAAGAAAGAGCGTTGTGCATTTACCACATCATGGTAAACCTTCCACTCTCCGCACATTCGGTATCCCCCACCACGATAGGAAATAAAACATTTCACATCCTTTAATGGGTAACCTAGAAAAATGCCGATTTCATGTGGAAACTCAATGCTTACTTCCATACGATATCTAAGATGTTCGAGCATCTCCATAATGCTCATTCGATCATGATAACCGTAGGCTTTCAAAAATAACATCACCGCAGGTTGCCGTACATAGTCTCTTAATTGCTTCTCACGGAATACCAATAATAGTCTTCGCGCTTTACAACGACATAATTCAAAGAAGAACAATCCTTTTTCATTGAACGCTTTATTATACTCTATCAATACAAATTGGATTTGTTCATTCATGTCCCGTGGAATAGAAACCAAGTTCGATAGCTTAATACCTCGAATTGCCGGTGCACAATGATATCCAATGATATGGTCAATTGAATTCATCATAATAGTACCTGCCTGTTGCACATCGTTAGAATTTCCTCTAATGAGAATAATTCCTATAGGCTCATAGTACTCTTGATGAGAAAAATTGTCAAGAATAATTGATATATATTTTCAATAATTATTAATTATTTGGTATGTAATAAACCTTTAACTTTAGGGAATACAACACTATCATTAGCTTCGTCAACAGCAATTAAATGAGCATTTGGTCCTGTATATTTATCTTCAGAAATACTAATATGTAATATCTCATTATAAGAATTATTATTAGCTATACTTTTATATTTCAATGTGCCTTCATAGGCATTGCCTTGTTTTGCTAATGGATTTATTACCGTGAAAGTACCAAGTACAGGGCTATCGCCATTGTTAATAGCAGCTGCCAATGCTCCAAGAGATGAAGAATCTGTATTCATATGCTTTGCTTCACTCATGCGACTGGATAATTGTTTTCCTAACACAACATTAGCATAAACAGCATATTGCATTTCATTCTCGTTTTTAATATTTAATGTATATACATCTACAGAAGACGCGCCCGCCTCAAGAAGTACAGACTTAATATCTTTTTTACCCGCCCCAGCAAACAACGCTTTAGGATTATTTTGATACATAGTAACGCCTTCAGGTAATTTAACACCTTGATATGTTACAGTTTGACTCCTATTTAAAATGGACTTAATGTTCGCTGCGGAACCCGTAGCAGGTATAGATACCAACACAGCCGCTACCGTAGCAAGTAGTACTATTTTTTTCATTTTTCTCCTCATGAAAGCATTAATATAATGCATTATGCTATTTTTTTTGTGCCTTAGCCCAACTATCACGTAAACCAACAATACGGTTCACTACAATATGGTCTGAAGTACTGTCTTTATCAGTAACAAAGTAACCTTGACGCAAGAATTGGAAATGATCCCCTGGTACAGTTGTAGCAAGGCATGCTTCCCCTTTACTCTTGAATACTTGTAAGGACTCATGATTAAAGTCACCTAAGAAGTCCTTACCATCAGAATCTTCTTTAAGCAGGTAATCATATAAACGGGATTCAATATCTACTGCGGTAGATGCTTCAACCCAATGTAATGTGCCCTTAACCTTACGTGTACAACCGCTACCGCTCTTAGTTTCAGGATCATATGTACAGTGAATTTCTGTAATATTACCATTTTCATCTTTAATAACATCAGTGCATGTAATGAAATAAGCTCCTTTCAAGCGTACTTCTTTGCCTGGTGCTAAGCGGAAAAATTTCTTAACTGGTTCTTCCATAAAGTCACTGCGTTCGATATAGATTTCACGGCCAAATACAACTTCACGATTACCAAGTTCTTCATTTTCAGGATTATTTTCAACTGTACAAAGTTCTGTTTTGCCTTCTGGATAATTTGTAATAATAACCTTTACAGGATCTACCACAACCATAGGGCGTTTAGCTTTAAGTTTCAAGTCCTCTCGAATACAGAACTCGAGCAATGCAATATCTACAATGCTATCCGCCTTCGCTACACCAATGCGATCACAGAAATCACGAATTGCTTCTGGCGTGTAACCACGGCGGCGCAAACCTGAAATTGTCGGCATACGAGGATCATCCCAACCAGCTACGAGACCAGCTTCCACAAGTGCACGCAATTTACGTTTGGACATAACCATTTTAGTTACATTCAAGCGAGCAAACTCAATTTGTTGAGGAATTTCAGTATCATCCCATTCCTCTAACACCCAATCATATAATGGCCGGTGAACTTCAAATTCCAATGTACAAATAGAATGCGTAATGCGTTCAATAGCATCTTCAATAGGATGGGCAAAATCATACATAGGGTAAATTTTCCACTCATTACCCGTATTATGATGCTCTGTATTTACAATACGATAAATAACAGGATCACGCATTACGATATTAGGATGCGCCATATCGATTTTTGCACGCAATACCTTTTCCCCATCTTTATACTTGCCAGCCTTCATTTCTTCGAAGAGTGCCAAGTTTTCTTCTACACTACGCTCACGGTATGGACTATTGACACCAGGAGTAGAGAAATCGCCGCGATTTTGTTTAATTTCATCTGCAGTTTGATCATCTACATAAGCCTTGCCAAGGGTGATTAATTTCTTAGCATACTCATACATTTGGTCAAAATAATCAGATGCATAGCGTGGTTGTTCATTCCAATCAAATCCAAGCCATTTAACGTCTTCCATGATGGAGTTTACATATTCGACATCTTCTTTTACAGGATTTGTATCATCAAAGCGAAGATTTGTTAAGCCATTGTATTGTTTACCAATACCAAAGTTGAGGCAAATAGATTTAGCATGTCCAATATGCAAGTAACCATTTGGTTCTGGTGGAAAGCGAGTCAATACACGGCCACCGTATTTGCCAGTTTCGTTATCTTTGTTGATAATAGCTTCAATAAAGTTAACAGATACAACTTCTTCAGGAGCTACATCTTTTTCAATGTCTTTATGTTCCAACGTTCTTACCTCCATAGGAAAAATATTCTTTTATTTTACCATATTTTGTATAAAACCGCATATCTTTTAATGTCTTCCACTTTTAGTCGAAATCAGTTAAATCAACGCCAGCCTTTTTAAGCTCTTCTAGCGCAGACTCTACATCCATTTGAGGTTTCTTATAATTTACTTCTTCATTTACACATGTTTTTAAAGGTTTCTTATGAACGCCGGCAATAATATTATCCGCTGTCAAAATAGACATGTCATAACGAGTTCTATCTGTGTAAGAGCCAATATGCGGTACAATAAGGCAGTTTTCTACATCTAACAATGGATGATCCGCTGGTAATGGTTCTGGATCCGTTACATCGAGGGCAGCATAATCGATTTCACCCGTTTTAAGAGCATTGATAAGTGCATCAGTATCTACGATAGGTCCACGACCAACATTAACAAATAAAGCTGTATTCTTCATCTTCTTGAAAAACGCTTCATCACACATATGATATGTTTCATCTGTCAATGGAGCCATAACGCATACTACATCACTAATGGCTAATAAATCATCTAACTCCATATAAGTAGTCTTATGAATCTTATCATCCAAACGTTGATTACGATTATGATACACAACAGTCATACCAAACGCACGGGCACGACGAGAAATGGATACGCCGATAGCTCCCATGCCAATGATACCAAGAGTGCGACGACTTAAATCAAAACCTTTAATATTAGAAGGTCTTTGAGCCCAACGACCGTCTTTTACAAAGTTAGCATTTTCTATAATACGACGACTAGCCGTGGCAATCAACGTAAATGCAAGTTCTGCTACCGTTTCATTGAGAACACCTGGCGTATTGCCATAAGGAATACCTGCCGCTGTTAGTTCATCAATATTTACATTATCATAACCTACGGCCGCTTGTGCTATAACCTTTAAATTTGGCGCATTCTTTACAAGATCACCATCTACATCTAAAGGTCGTACACACCACAAACCATCCGCATCAATGAGCCATTCCTTCAGTACCTCACGAGGCATCACTGTTTTTTCAGTCCATTGGCGCACATCTACATGCTCTTTTAAATATGCAATCGCATCTTTGCGAACCAGTCCATTTACTACTACTAGAGGTTTCTTTTCCATGTATATCCCTCCCTAAAAAATTCTATATATTATAATTATATTTTATACTAGAAAGCTAACGTAATACAACAAAAAGGAGTAAGGTCAAAACCTCACTCCTTTTATGTATAATTTAAATTTGAACTAGTTCAAATCTGCAGTACAGTTAGGGCATTTAACTGCATTGATATTGATTTCAGATTTACAGAATTGACATTCTTTCGTTGCAGGTGCTTCTGCAACTTCCTCTTCTTTCGCAGATTTCATCATTTTAGCCAAACCACGAACCATCAAGAATACAACAAATGCCAAAATCAAGAATTGAATCAAATCAGTAATAAATGTACCATATGGCAATACAGATCCAGCTGCACGAGCTGTAGCAATATCAGCACCAGCCATGAATGCATCTTTAGAACCTGTGCTCAATGGCAAGTACAAATTACTAAAATCAATACCACCTGTGAATACACTGAGAACAGGCATGAATAGGTTGTTTACAACAGAATTAACCAATGCTGTGAAAGCAGCACCAATAATCATACCAATAGCTAGGTCCATCATATTGCCTTTGAAAGCAAATGCTTTAAAGTCATTTAAAAAGTCTTTCATTTTCATACTCCTAGATACGTTTAATTGAGAATGCATTAATAACAGTACTAATCATAAAATAAAGATAAAAAGATGTCAAGAAATTTCGATGTAGTTTTTAAAATTTAGTTAATATATTTTTTCATAATTCTATCTATTATTGTAATAAATCGCTTATTATGCGTATTTTTTACACCATATTTCCTATGCCTACACTCTAAAACGCTATGTTACCTTCGAAAAAATAGAGTCTAACCAAACTTTGGTCAGACTCTATTAATTAGAAGTAGTAATGTATTACTCCATTAACCTAAACCTAGCGAAAGAAGTTTAGCACGCTCTATTACTGCAATAAATGCAGGTGGTATCATAGAAGTATCTAAAAATTGACTAATACGTCGCCCTACAATTACCCCTTTATTGGCATAGAACCAAGAGAAGTAATAGATATGTAAATCATCCAACTTACGATCCGAAATATTCGGTAAACAACGTTGTACAATTTGGCTTTTAGTAATACCTAATTTAGCATAACCACGCCGCGCCATATCCTTTGTTACCATTGGACGAGCGTCATCAATAATGTCCTTGATGATGGCATCCATTATGGAACGCTTGTGCATCGCAAGTAGATACGATACAAAATCCATTTCAAAACAAATTTCCTCCGTATAGAATATATTGCTATGTGCTTTTGCATATTTTCCCTCTACATCGCGATCATAGAGAGCTACTGTAGGAATAGAGAATCTATTAAACAATTTTTGCAATTTACTGATAGAGGATTCGCCCCGAGCGTTGATAAGACAGATGCCAAAATAATCAAAGTCCACGCCTAATTTTTTACCAAAGCCTGTAAAGCTACCATACTCCGTCTCCCCTTCTACGATGATAATACACCGAGCGTATAGAGCCTCTTTTGCCTCAGGAAAATGCATAATCAAGTGTTTCTCTACCTCTTTAGGGAAATTGAAAGTAACTCCACACGCTGCACAGACCATATTATTTTCATCCCGATAAAGCCGAATAATATGACGATAATCGTCAACTAGTGCATCCGTACTGTGAGTAACCACAAAGAGCTGTCCTAATAATCCATCTATTTTAAAAATATCTCGCAACAATGCTAAAAACTCTTCATTTTCATTAGTTGCAATTTGACGGTAATAATTGAGCACAGCCCGTTGCAAATACGGACTTAAATGTAGCTCAGGCTCATCTACACTTATAAAGATTGGTAAAAACTTGTGTCCCTTTGCATCATACACAAGTAAAGATTCTAAATTTGTAGTTGCACTACTCACTTTCATATAAATTTGAGCCAAAATCTTGAGAGCCACAGCCATAATCAATCGTACATTATCAGCAGAATACTTACGTTCCATAGCGGAGGATGTAGACAATACCTCTACAAGATGTTGAATATTGAGCATACAGTAAGGATCTAAATCCTTACGTAAACTAACAATTTCACGCTGAAAATCATCAGTAGGCATTTCTAATCGAGACACATAAGCTTGTAATAGCTGTCCTAATTCTACATATATAGAGGACGGTATAGAAAACAGTTCCTGCTCTGAGGTGTCGCGATGACACACATATAAGGCATGACGAATCATAGATAACGCCATAGGTTCAATCCCTGCATCAGTGACTCTGTATAATCGTGGATATACCTCTTGTACAACTTGTTCAAGTCGTAAACGGTAGGTGGGGCCTTCATCAGCAGTATACATGCTTTTATAATTTAACTCACCCAAAGATATTTCAAAATCAATGCGGATAGGCTTGTTTACATCCGTGAAATCACTTTCAATGAACCCATGGCACTCCATGATAATTTCTAAGAGATCTAAAAAATTAGACTTACCTACCGCATTTTCACCGACAAAGTAATTAATATCATTGTGAAAGCTTAGCGTTACATCGGCTAGGTTCCTATAGTTTTCAATATGCATCCATTTTATATACATAGCTCCTCCGTCTGTAGCTACTTTCAAAATGAAAAAGCTCTAGTATATTTCATTACAATAAATCACTAACTAATACCCCTGTATTTTATCTTTTATGTAAAAAGGTGCCAATCACGAATGTAATCAGCACCCCCACTGTCATATACAGTCTGATACTGTATATATTCGACATTTATTTAATTTTATCCTCTATAACCTTGCCCTCTCTTAATGGACCACTCTGTTCTTTAAGACACGCCAACATGACAGAGGATATAAACATAGCAATACCAGCTCCTACTGTTGCTATGGATAAGCTTTCACCAAAGATCAAGAACCCATAGAAGGAACTAATAAATACGCCAACGTATTGCAAGAATTGAGCCACTACAGCATTGGTCGTAACAAAGGCGCCAGTCAAGAAAAACTGAGCCACTACACTAATACCACCGATAGCGAAGATAATGAGCCAATCTGTACCTTGAGGCATAACGAGCTTATCAGTAGTGACGAGGCCCGCAATCATGCCAGTAATCATGAAATAGGCCATGATTTCAAAATTACTATGTTGTCCGCGTTTACTAATAGTTCGTATCGTCGTATAGGCCGCCGCAGCTAAAGCAGCACCTAAAATTGCTACCAATGCATACCAAGAAAATGATTCATAACTAAAAGGATTTACCATTACTAAGACAGCAATCAAAATGACTCCAAGCCATTTGCCAGCCCCTTTAGGTATCGATTCCTTCAGAAACAGAGCACTAAAGATAAAAACAAATATTCCTGTCGTCTGAAATAGAATTGTTGCATCAGATAATTTTATGTGTACCAATGCTATGAAATTACATACCATACCAAAACCGCCGTATAAGCCACGCATGACGAGGAGCCCCCGATTCTCTTTTGAAAAACGGATGCCCTTCACATACATGATAATGAGCACCGCAACAGTCCCAAAGAACCCACGGGCAAAAGCGATCTCCCCAGGTGGAATATTTGTCCCTAACAGTTTTACAAATACATTCATCGTACTAAATAAAAGTGCGGATAACAATGCATATATAAGGCCCTTTTTAGCCATAGCCCCTCCTATAATTATATTTCTCTATATAATTATAAACCCATATTTCTATAAATAATGAATACATCAATACATACTAACAAAATTCCATATCATATATGATGAATGTTAATTTAATGAGAAAATGAATTTAATTGGTTAATCAATAAAAAATGATTACTCAATAAAAAACATATAGATATGCCGCCCTTCTAAGGAAAGGCGGCATTGTATTATTTAGAGAACGTATCTACAAAATCTAAGATTTCTTGTTTCATATTCTCTTTGTCGATTGCTTTTGTAAAGCGCAATGGTTTGGATTGTAAGGCTTCCAATTGTTTAGGGAAGGCAACACCTGTTACAGCAGAGATATTATCTAAGCTTTCATAAGGAGTCTCGCCCACCTTGATATCCAATGCCTCACAGATTGGTGTAGGAAATTTAAATGGATGTGCTGTAGATGCAATCACTGTATGACGAGCGCCATCTTCAGGATGCTTCTCCAACTCCTTCATATACGCCCCCATAGCAACTGCCGTGTGAGGATCCATTACATAACCGTAAGAATTGTATACTTGTTCAATGATTGCTTTCGTTTCTTCATCATCTACATAGGCACCAGCAAAATCAGTCTTAACACGTTTGAACTCTTCTTCATTAACAGTTAATTTGCCTGTTGTTTTAAGATCTTTCATCCATCCTACTGTACGTTCGCTATCTTCACCAGAAATATAATATAAGAATCGTTCAAAGTTAGAGGATTCAAGAATATCCATAGATGGAGAAATCGTCGTATAGAATGGGCGGTTCATATCGTAGGTACCGTTTTCAAAGAAGTCAGTAAGTACGTTATTTTGATTAGATGCACAAATCAATTTGCCGATAGGAATCCCCATTTTTTTAGCATAGTAAGCAGCCAAGATATTACCGAAGTTACCTGTTGGAACTACAACGTTGAAAGCTTCGTCTTCATGGATTGCACCTTGTGCAACCAGTTCAGCATAGGCATTTACATAGTAAACTACTTGTGGAGCTAAACGACCAATATTGATAGAGTTCGCACTGGAGAACATAACTCCTTTTTCAGCAACCTCTTCAGCAGTCGCTTTATCAACAAAGAGGCGTTTCAAGAATTGTTGAGCATCGTCAAAATTGCCATGAATAGCCGTAACATTAACATTCTCCCCTTCTTGTTTTTGCATTTGTTCCGCTTGCATAGGACTAACGCCATCAGTCGGGTAGAATACTTGAATATGAGTTCCCGGTACATCCTTGAAGCCCTCAAGAGCTGCTTTACCAGTATCACCAGAAGTAGCCGTTAAGATAAGAACCTCTTTTTTCTCACCCTCAGCCTCCTTAGCAGCTACTAAAAGGTATGGAAATAAGGATAATGCCATATCTTTGAAAGCTTGTGTGCGGCCATGGAATAGTTCTAATACGGAAACCTTTTCCAATAAAGAGTGTAATGGTGCAATATCGCGGGTGCTGAAATTAGCATCGCAGTAAGCAGAATTAATCATTTCATTTAAATGAGCTTCGGAAAAGCATGGAAACAACTTTGCTAAAACAACGGCTGCTACTTCTTGGTAGTTTTTATCTTTCACATCATTGTAAGTTAAGCAGTTTGTAGGAAATAAAGATGGTACATATAGGCCACCATCCTCTGCTAAGCCGTGCAACAATGCATATGTTTCATTTACCGCAACGGTACCTCGGGTGCTAGTATAATTCATGGAATACCTCATTCATAACTACAATGGATTTTTACGAGTTTAATAGATTTATTATAGCATAAAAGCGCCCACTTGGGGCGCTTTCTATAGAATTATATAATAAATTTTTAATCTAGTAAATAAAACCAAATATTACTAACTAATTAAGTGAATATACAGCTTTCCAATATTAATCAGAATTCGGTTATAGTTCACCTTCCGCAATAGCATCCAATGTATCAAGAGATGGGATGAAGAATAACATGCCAGTAATAGGTTTGGAGTAATCAAGCAATTTATCGTTTTGCGTAAACATATTGGTAAGCATTGTTTTAGTTACATCCCAGTAACGAGCATAACCGATGAAATATGTACCACGTACGCCATGTCCTGGTTGGGCAAATGGAACATTCATACGAACGATTTTGTGTTCTTCATCATCACGATTATCTTGAGCCACTACATTGTGAGCTGCCGGATCTTTTTCATCATCCTCCAATTCGATATCACTAAATTTGCGACGACCAATGAATTTTTCTTGCATTTCTGTAGGAAGTGCACGCCATGCATCAAGATCATGTTCATATTTCTGTGCAAATGCATAAGAGCCATTAGTAAATTCAGGATCTTCATCTCCAATAACGCCCCACTCTACAGCCTCTTGGCCAACAGGGTTTTCCGTACCATCAACGAAATCAATAATCGCACGACCTTGTTCGTAGTGGAAGCCATGGGTTTCATCTACAACAGATGTAATAGGGCGTAAGAACTCCATAATTTGATCTACTACAGTATACGTAACAGATTCATCATTAGAGCGGACATGCAAAAATAAGTCAGCTGCTACAGCTGGTACATCTTGTTTATCACCTTTTATGCCTTGGAAGTCTTCTAACTCTTTTGGTACCGGTGCATTAGGGAACAAATAATCCCATGCCTTACGGCTAAAGCCAAAGGCAATGCCCAAACCTTCCCCATTAGCGCGAATACTAACAGAACGTTTAATGGCTTGAATACGATCTGCCATATCTTGAATCACTTCAAGCTCTGCCTCATGATCTTTACGGTTTAATAACAAAGTGGTGAAGTTGACACTTTGGCCAGCATCTTTATACACATCTTGTGTTCTAGAAACATCTACTGCCATTTGGTACCTCCTAATGAGAAAAACTATTATAAAACCATCATAAGCTATTATAGTTTTACTGTCTATAAAATATATTATATTGTATCAATACTATATTCCATTAATGTTAAAGTTTATAAACTTAATTGAATCAATGACTACTTGTTTGAGAAAAATAGGATTAAACCACAACGTATTTTAACCATGTAAATAACTATATAAAGGCTAAAAAGATATGTAAAAAGCTAAAAGAAAAATATTTACACAAAAAAAGAACTCACACAAAATGTGAGTTCTTTACTCTGGTGGACCACCAGGGGTTCGAACCCTGGACACCCTGATTAAGAGTCAGGTGCTCTGCCAGCTGAGCTAGTGGTCCATGACATGAATAATTATATGCTTATTTTATAGGAATGTAAAGAAAATTTATTACACTCCTATAAAATATCAACATTCATATTATTAATATTGTAATACCCAATCCTTCATAATATTACAGGCCTCAGTAGGGAGTAGATCACTAGTCCCTACGCAGTTTTCACCACTATATAGTTGAAGCACACTATGAGTGCGGCTTACTTCTTTTACAATAACATTCGTCAAATTAGACTTAGGAACGCTAAACTGTAAACCATAACGACCAAAATAAGTAAATACGGTTTCTTGTGTATTGTATTCTATATGGACTTGAAGCATCTTGCCTCCCGGCCAGCATGATTCAACATTCTCCTTTGATCTAGGCTTTAAAAAATCAAAAAATCCCATACTACCCTCCGATTCGCCACATTGGACGCTCAGGTTGATCCATACCTATACCATCATGTCGTTCTTGTTTTCGTTGCAAAGCACGTTCAATATGATTAGCTAAGTCCTTTATAGATACACCTTTGCGTACGAGTGATACGAGATCAGCCTCATCATCTCGCAACAAGCACAATCGCATTTGACCGTCAGATGTAAGACGTACACGATTGCAAGTGTCACAATAGCTATGAGACATAGAGAATATAAAGCCTACAGCCTTACCACTAGGTAGTGCCAAATATGTAGCAGGACCAAAGCCATAAACAGAATGAACCTCTGTGAGAGATCCGCCACTAACGTGTTCTAATTGTTCCTTCCATTCATCAAAGGTAGGTCCATGAAAGGCATCACCTTGGAACGGCATGTATTCAATAAACCGCCAAACAACAGGCCATTTTTCAACATATTGTAATAAAGATTTAACTTCATCATCGGACCAATAACGAGATAAAACCGTATTAATCTTAACGGATTTAAAGTTAGCATTAATAGCACTACGTATACCGTCGAGAACAGACTCCAACTGTCCCGCTTTACCAACACAAGCAGCAAAAGCTTCAGTTTCAAGAGAGTCCAAACTAATATTCACACGATTCAAGCCAAATTTTTTTAACCGTTGCGCTCGTGAAGCTAATAGACTGCCATTGGTAGTCATAGAGATATCTTCAAACCAACCTGATTCTTTGATGCGACCTAGTAGTTCTTCAATATGTGGATAGAGCAAAGGCTCACCACCTGTGAGGCGTACTGCCTTCACACCAATATGATGGAAAGCTCCTAAAATGGTCATCCATTCATCAACAGACAATAGTTGCGTTTGACTTTGAGGAGTAATTTCTGCAGGTCGGCAGTAGGGACAACAAAAATTACACGCATCTGTCAGCGACAGACGTACATATTCAATAGTACGGCCCCATGCGTCTTTCATAATACACCTCGTTTACCAACTCAAAATTATTTAATAATAGATACTTCATCACCTACGCGAATCGTACCGTTTTTAAGAACCTTACCAAAGATACCTTGTGTAGGCATAATGCAAGAACCAACTTGTTTCATGATTTCGCAACCATGATGGCATTCCTTGCCAATTTGAGTAATTTCAAGAATCACATCAGCCCCTACTTGTAAGTGAGTCCCTACAGCTAATTCATAAAGAACCATACCTTCTACTGTAATGTTTTCAGCGAAATCACCAGGTTTAACATCTGCACCTTGCGCCCGCATATGTTCAATACTAGCGATACCAAGTAAGCTGATTTGACGATGCCAATTTCCTGCATGAGCATCTCCCTCCATCCCATGATCTACAATGAGATTGGCGGATTCAATATTATGTTTTTTTTGCCCTTTTTTCTCACTAATGGAGATAGCAATAATCTTTCCGTCTGCCACGTGCCCCTTCCCTTCTTATGGGAACATTCCATATACATAACTTTTTATAAACACTTAATTGTAAATCCAGACTGTATTCCTATTTTATGAAAGTATCACAAAATAGTTCTACAATTATCTATATATTATAGCATAGTATTCATACATTTTCCCTGTGAATTTAATCACTAAAAAGAACTCTATTCTATAGGAATAGAGTTCTCGTATGTATTATTTAGCGACGGCCCATTTCTTGAATTTCATCGCCATGATTAACACCATTGAGTAATAAGTTAAGCAAGATTGCCGTAATACTACCAAAGGTAATGCCAGATTTTAATATAATTTGTGCCCAATCAGGGAAATTAGCATAAAAGTTCGGCGCCGCAATAGGGATCATAGCCACTCCAATACTAATCGCCACAAGCATCAAGTTATGATTACCATCAAAACTAACCTTGCCAAGAGAGCGGATACCACTGGCAACAATCATGCCAAACATAGCAATGCCAGCACCACCGAGTACTGCATTTGGTATACTAGCAACAATAGCGGCTAATTTAGGGAATAAACCTAACAAAATTAAGATTACTCCAGATGCAGCTACTACAAAGCGACTTTTAACACCTGTAACCGCAATAAGTCCTACATTTTGAGCAAAGGCTGTATATGGGAAACTATTAAGAATTCCCCCTATTAAAGTAGAAATACCATCGGCACGAATAACAGAAGCCAATTCTTTTCGACCTATTGGCTTATCCACAATTTCACCAATAGCAATACTATCACCTGTCGTCTCTACCATGACAACGAGCATGACGATAATCATAGATAATACAGAAGCCCAGTCAAAGGTTGGCAAACCAAAATAGAATGGTTCAATGAAAGCAACCCATTGAGATCGACCAACTTCATCAAAATTAGCAACACCCATTGCAAAGGCAATTGCTGTGCCTACGATCAAGCCTATTAATACAGAAAGATTACTTAAGAAACCTTTAGCAAACTTGTATACAAAGACAACAATTAAGAACGTAAGAAATCCAAGTCCTATGTTCGTATAACTTCCAAATTCTGGATTTCCTACACCGCCCCCCATCCAATTAATGGCAACTGGCATCAAATTAATCCCAATAAGAGTAATTATTGTTCCCGTTACAACAGGGGGAAACAGTCGAATTAGACGGCTAAAGAATGGAGCTACTATAAAAGTAAATAGACCTGCTACAATAATGGCACCGTAAATGGCAGTCATACCATGCTGTGCCCCAATCATAGTCATAGGTCCGACAGATGCAAAGGTAACACCTTGAATCATAGGGATACGCCCACCTATATTACCAAAGCCTAATGTTTGGATTAAGGTCGCAATGCCACAGGTAAACAAGTCGGCTGTAATAAGGCGAATCGAATCCTCTACCGGTAAATTCATCGCCTGTGCCACAATAATCGGTACCGCAACAGCTCCAGCATACATGGCAAGTACATGCTGTAAACCAAAGGCAAAGAGCTGTGGTATGGGCAACATACTATCGACTGTATTTATTGGGTTCTGCTCTGTCATAATGTCTCCTACATAAAACCTCGAAATATTACCCATTTATTTTACACTATCGTTCGGATTTTAACAATAGAAAAAAGAGAACCTATTATACTTATATATACTAACAGGATCTCTTTTTATTATTTCCCGAACTTTTATAATTCGATCGGTTATATTATTCGATTTATATTATAATGTTTTATCATTTATATAACCCTATGATAGCCGACTCTTTATCATCAAGATCTTTTTCAATGGCATACATCTTAGATATTAGTTCTGCTACAAAACTTTCATCTTTAATACCAGATAAATTAATACGCACATTCAAAAAAGCCGATTTCACCGCAGCACGCGCATTAATAGCCGCAATAATACCATCTGTAATAAGGTTTTGATTCCCCTTACGAGAGGCTAATTCTGCTAAATCAAATATTTGATTCGCTAATTCTCCAATTTCAAAAGGTACCATAGCAGCATCTTTGTATGCTTGTTGAATAGCAGCTGTACGCGCAGCCTTTTCTTCATCTGTATTCTTTGGCAATCCTAAGGCGTTCATAAAGATATTAAATACATCTGCATCAGCTTGAGATAATTCGAGCATGCGCTTGCGAATCGCTTCTGCTTTAGCTTGAAGCTCCTCCATTTCAGGCTGAACCGCTTCATAACCTTTTTTACCAAATGTAAGGTTTGCTACCATTTCTGCTAAAGCCGCCCCCGTTGCGGCAGTCAATGCCGCAATAGCACCACCACCTGGCGTTGGCTCTTTAGAGGCAGTAGCAGCCACAAAATCTATTACTCGTTGTTCTACTAATTTCATAACATAGCCTCATGTAAAAACACTTTCTATTAGAACAAGCCTTTAATTGTGCCGTCTGCTTCAATATCCATATTAAGAGCAGCAGGACGTTTAGGAAGGCCTGGCATTACCATTACATCACCTGTACGACATACAATAAAGCCTGCCCCATTGGCAACACGAATATCGGATACAGTAATAGTGAATCCTGTTGGAGCCCCTAATAATGCTGGATTATCAGATAAGGAATATTGCGTTTTCGCCATACATACAGGCAAACGATCCAGTCCCCAATCTGCTAATTGTTTAATTTGCTTTTTGGCTTTGTCCGTAAAGATAACTCCATCGCCACCATAAATAGTTTTAACGATTTTATTAACTTTATCCTCTAAACTATCTTCCAAATCATATACGAATTTAGGTGTTGGCTTAGGACCTTCAAGTAACTCTACGACTTTTTTTGCCATATCAGTGCCGCCTTCGCCGCCCTTTTCCCAACATTCATTAAGCTCTACAGGCACGCCAAACTCATCACATAGGCGAGTCAACTCAGCAATTTCTGCATCTGTATCGCTAGCAAATTTATTGATTGCCACTAATACAGGCACATTGAAATAACGCATATTTTCAATTGCTTTTTGTAAGTTGCTGAAACCTTTAGTTACGGCTTCAACATTTTCTGTATTCAACTCTTGTTTTGGTACACCACCATGCATTTTAAGAGCTCGTAATGTAGCTACGATAACGATTGCATCAGGGAAAATACCGCCGTATCGGCATTTAATATCAAGGAACTTTTCAGCACCCAAGTCAGCACCAAAGCCCGCTTCCGTAACTACGATATCACCAAGCTTAAGTCCTAGTTTTGTAGCTACAATGGAGTTACAACCATGAGCGATATTTGCAAAGGGACCACCGTGAACAATAGCTGGTGTATGTTCCAATGTTTGTACGAGATTTGGCTTGATAGCATCTTTCATGAGAAGCGCCATTGCCCCTTGGCAACCAAGTTGATGAACATAAACAGGATCACCTGCTAAGTTACAACCGATAACGATGCGACCAAACCGTTCTTTCAAATCTTCTAAATCCTTAGCTAAGCAAAGAATAGCCATGATTTCAGAAGCTACAGTAATCATAAAATGATCTTCCCGAGGGAATCCACATACTTTGCCACCAAGTGCAACTGTCACATTGCGAAGAGCACGATCATTCATATCTAGAACACGTGTCCAAGATAGTTGACGCAAATCGATTTGCAATTCATTTCCTTGATGGATATGGTTATCGATCATAGCGGATAATAAATTGTTAGCCGCTGTAATAGCATGCATATCACCTGTAAAATGAAGATTGATGTCATCCATAGGTACAACTTGAGCATAACCACCACCTGCTGCACCACCTTTAATCCCAAAAACAGGTCCTAAGGATGGCTCACGTAATGTAGCAATTGCATTTTTACCGATTTTTTGTAGCCCCTGTACGAGACCAATGCTCGTTGTAGACTTACCTTCCCCTGCTGGTGTTGGCGTAATCGCTGTGACTAGCACTAACTTACCATCTGGCTCAGATTCTAAACGACGAATAGCATCAAAAGAAATTTTAGCTTTATAATGACCATATTGTTCAATGTCATCAGGTGTTAAACCACATTTATTGGCAATAACCTGAATCTTTTCCATTCTATTCTGTTGGGCAATCTCAATATCGCTTAACATAAAGCCTCCTCGGCACTAAGGCCATCTATAAACTATATAACAACTATAACCTTACTCTCTAATATTCAATAATATTTAATATTAACTGTCTACTGTAGGTGTATATTTGTACAACTACAGTAATCTATTATATATGAAAGTAGACCATATGTCTAATCAATTCTTGCCTATCTCTATATTATATTAACTTATTACTAAAATATTCTCTCCCAATAGTACAAAAATAAAACCGCCACCTATGGTGACGGTTTTGTATGACTAACCTTTATATAATTACGGGTTAAACGGGAACAAAATCGGTAACAATACTAAAGATACAATTGCAGATACTACAATCAACGGTACGCCGGCTTTCACATAGTCCTTAAAACTATAACCAGCTACATTATATACCATAGTATTCGCAGGCATCCCTATAGGTGTACCATACGCAAGAGAGCTAGAAATTACGATTGCAACAAGAATCGCCTTAGGATCAAAACCTAATTGAGATGCTAAAGACAATCCGATTGGAGCTAGCAATGCAACATCTGCTGTATTGGACATAAAGTTTGTCATAAATACAGATAGGAAGAAAAGTACCGCTAATAATGCCAATGGATTAGGTGTATCCCCCAAAGCATCAACAATAAGATTTGCAATATATGCACCTGCCCCAGATTTTACCATTGCTGTACCAAGAGCTAAGGAACCTACAAATAGTAGAATTGTCTTCATATCGATAGACTTAACTGCTTCGTTTTCGGTAATAACTCCTGTCGCTACGATAACAAGTGCACCTACCCAGGCACTAACCGCTAAGGATACACCAATTTGTTTTTCAAAAATCATAGCAGCGATAGTCAACACCAATACCAAACCAGCTACCCATTTTTTCCAAACTGGAACATGACTGAAATCAGCATTTTTTTGATAGTTTGGATCAGGTTCACGTGTTGGAACCTCAGGTAAGAATCTTTTACCAATGAATGCATAGAATAAAGTACCTACAATAAGCATAGGTAAACCTACTTCACCATAAGCAAAGAAACTAAAGGATCCAAGGCCGGCTTCTTGCAAATTAGAATTTGCAATCATATTACCAGGAGAGCCAATCATAGAAATATTTCCCCCCATAGCAGCGGCAAATACGATTGGCATTAAGAATTTAGTTTGGTTAAAACCACCCTTTTTACAAATACCAATAACAACAGGAATCATAACCGCTGCAGTACCTGTATTAGATAAGAAGCCGGACATAATACCTGTAAGCATCATAATAGCAATAATAAGGATAGTTTCATTTTTAGCAAATTTATTAACAACGTTACCAACATCAACAGCTACACCTGTTTCAAAGAAAGCAGCGCCGATAATAAACATAGCGATAAACAAAATAACATTAGAGTCAACGAAACCTTTAAAAGCTTCCGTTGCAGTTAATACACCAGAAAGGTGTAATCCAACGGCCACGATCATAGCCGTAATAGACAATGGGATTTTCTCCAATGCAAACATTACAATTGCAAATACAAGAAATCCCAGTGTAATAGCAATACTATAATCCATGAGAATTCCTTTCATGGTAGTCATACTCTTATAGTATATCTATATGAAGATACGCTGTAAATCACAAAACAATATTATTAATGATTATTTCTCATATAGATATATTTACAAGTTA
This sequence comes from Veillonella sp. AF13-2, assembly GCF_003603295.1. NCBI lineage: Bacteria > Bacillati > Bacillota > Negativicutes > Veillonellales > Veillonellaceae > Veillonella > Veillonella sp. AF13-2. The sequence continues at coordinate 92,169 of NZ_QTMT01000001.1, read as the reverse complement.
TGAAGTTATTCATAATATAAAGAAATCGCTATTCTTATCTTATTATTTGATGAAACCTACGTGTTTATATATTTCGTCTAATATTTCATCTTTTTTCTTATTATATTCTATTTTCTTTTCTTCAAAGTAGTTATTGCCGTCAGCATCGATTGATACGATTAAAGGGCCAAATTCTTTTACCTTAAAAGTCCATAACGTTTCGCACATTCCAAGTTCACGCCAGTTAGCAGATTCTACTTTTTCGACTTCTGTAGCAGCAAGAACCGCATTACCTGCAGGGAACACACAGTGTAGTGCACCAAAGTCTTTGCAGGCACGTGCTGTTTCAGGCCCCATGCCACCTTTACCTACAATGAGACGTACACCTGTCTTTTTAACAAATTCATATTCGTATTTTTCCATCCTCATAGATGTAGTAGGTCCTACAGATACAACTTCAAATTCATTATCGCTTATAGTACGAATAATTGGACCTGCATGAAGTATAGCCCCATCTTTAACATCAACCGGTAACGTTTTACCTTCTTCTACCACACGACGATGCCCCATATCACGACAGGTTGTAATATGCCCAGTCAAATAAATCACATCGCCTGGCTTAATGCCTGCTAAATCAGATTGTTGAATAGGTGTAGTTAATATTTTCTTAGCCATTATAATGTCACTCCTTTATGAGATTTAACTGTGCAATTACCATCCTTGTCAAATACGAGATCGCCGCGACGATGATTCCAACAACCTACACTAACAGCACAAGAAATAACAGATGGATGACGTGTACCATGTTCAATGTTCACACCTAAAACAGTTTTATCCCCACCCATACCTTGAGGTCCAATACCAATCTTATTAATTCCATCTTCTAACAATTGTTCCATATAAGCCGCTTTTTCATTAGGTGCTTTTGAAGATACAGGGCGCATTAATGCTTTTTTAGATAATCCAGCAGCGGTATCAATAGTTGTAGCAATCCCTACACCTACCAATAGTGGAGGACACGCATTCAATCCATAGCTTGTCATCAAATCAAGAACAAACTTAGCAACACCTTCATAGCCTTCGCCTGGCATCAATGTTTTACCTGACCCTGGCAAGGAACACCCGCCACCAGCCATATAAGGGAAGATTTCTACATCATCGCAACCAGGAATGATATCCCAGTGAATATAAGGTGCAGTGAGGCCAATATTTTTACCAGTATTAAACTCATCAAAAGTTTCTACACAGTTCAATCGTAATGGAGCCTCTTGTGTAGCCTTATAAGTTGCTTCTCTTAGAATATCTTCTAATTCTCCTAGTAAGGGATAATTAGATCCAACCTTTACCCAAAATTGTAATACACCAGTATCTTGACAAGAAGGACGATTAAGCTGAGCTGCTAAATCCATATTATGTTGCATTGTTTCATAAATAGATTTGGCCATAGGATTTTTTTCATCCTGTGCCAATTCATGAATTTTTTCTTGTACATCATCAGGCAATACCTTTGCCATATAAGAAATGAAATTAGCTATCTTATTTGTCATTTCTTGTACTTGTTGTTCCTTCGTACTCATCGCAAACCTCCAAAAAGACTTCAATATTTAAGACGTGATTATTTCTGTTTCGGAACCTTAGCTCCTTTCGATAATTCTATTCTACTCTTTTTTCAGTATATAACTATCCAATTTACAAGTTGATTTTTATTGGTGAAAGTCTGTCAAACACATACAAAATTTCCTTAATTATTTTCTTTTAATCCATTAAAAATATACAATTTCACCTATATGATTATAAAAAAAAGAGCACTACCATCAGAACGTAGTGCTCTTTCACCATATATTTTAATAGGATTAACAAATATACAAAATCACCTATACCTAATAATTGTATATCCGCTCAAATTTAATCTCAAAAATATGCAACTATAATCAGTTACAATGGTATATAACAATACCAGTTAATCTTGTAATTTTTTTACAACCATCTCAAGTTGTTCTCTAACGTCATTTAACTTTTGATTAGCCACTTCTAATCTAATCTTATTAGTAGAATCATCTTGATATGGTAAACAAGATTGTAGTATCTCTATAATATCCTGTTCTTGTGTTGATATAATTTCCTTCCAATCATGTAATTTTGTTTTACGTCCTATTTCGTTTGCTTGCTTTCTATATTCAGATGGCGTGGTATGGAAATGTTTTTTAAAAGCTACATTAAAAGCTTTAATATCCGCAAAACCACAGCTACTTGCAATATGTGCAACTGCATCATTAGAATTAACTAAACGAACTGTAGCCTCCCTCAATCTTAATCGTAATACATATTCAAGGAAGGAGACACCTAATTGGCGTTTAAAAAATTGTGATGTATAGTTCACATTATAGCCACCTATCTTTGCAAGATTTTCTAATTCAATTTTTTGCTGATAATTCTCATCTATATAAGCAATCATTTTATCGAAGGTGGCTACTGTTATATCGACAGGCTTTGTATGTACATGAATAGATTTAACCTTATTAATTTCTTTATATATATCGCTAACTAAAGATAAATAATGATACTCCACATCTAATCGATTAGTAGGACTTTCACCATTCACCATCAATAACATCATCATAGCCGCATGATGACGCAATGTGGTAAAGAAAGAGTTGTACCGATTACTTTCATCAGAACGTAATACAAATTGATACATTCCAAAGTTAGGATCAAACTGCTGAAAGAAATCCTTTCCGACATGAATAACAAGAGCTGTCGTATCTTCTTCCAACGCCAACGTAGCATGACCTACTTGAGGTGAAATGATAATTGTATCAAGCGGTTCCATTGTGAAAACCTCACTATTACAACTCATATCGATTCTGCCTTTTAGCAAAATCAAGATTTCTACACCACTATGCCAGTTGTAATGATATGTACTAACCTTGTATATATCACTATTGAAATCTATATGATTGTGTTTATAGGTATAGTGAAAGTAATCCATGACAACGTAACACCCCTCATAAAATCAAACAAATACCTCTCAATTATTTACATAAAAAATGCACCCCTTATTAATCAAAGGGATGCATTCATTATGATATATATAATTAGCAACGGTCAACAGTAATCTTATTTTACATGTCAATAATTTATAGTTTTATGTTTCTATAGCATTATATATCTATTCTTAAAATTACATAACCGCTGTAATAGCTGCTGCTAAGCCAAAGAAGATACCTGGTGCATTGGCTAATGCTACTGGAATATCTCTATGTTCTTTAAACAAACCATACGCTACCCATAATGTACAGTTGATTGCAGCTACAAGTGGTTGAATCCAATCGCCAGTACCTGGATGAGCTAGGTTATGCATGATTTGTGGGAAGTAAGATACATACATAGCTACAGCAGTAACAGTTGCAACTTTACCTACGTTTTCCATAAATTTTACTTGATTCATATATCCTCCAAAATTATAATTTACTAATTTTTTACTCCTGATGAAATATATTCTACTCAGTTTAGTGAATATAACTATCCAAATTAAAAGGTAATTTTTATAGTAAAATCAACGGAAAAAATAGATTTCTCTCGATTTATTGTATTTTCAGGGTGAATTTATATATAAATCCACCTAGAAAGCACATATAAAAAAGCACTACTTATCAACAGTAGTGCTTTTTCAATAACTTTATAGGGTTTCTTGATATAGAAATTTACCCAATTCTAATCTTTCTATATGTGTCATAAATTCATCAAAATAATTTGCTTCCCAAACTCTTATCATAAGAATATAGTCACAATAAAAATATAGTTATCATAAAACCCAATTATAAATCCTTTACTACATCGGCTAACTTTTCTTTCAAAGATTCCAATTTTTTGCTCATAAATTCCAATTCGCTCTTAGCACGGGAATCATCTTCATACGACAAGAATGAATGCAATACATCAAGAACATCTTGATTATCTACAGAAATAATTTCTTTCCAATCTTGTAAAATGGTTTTACGCCCAATGCTTTTGACTTGCTTACGATATTCTGTGGGGGTCATATTAAAGTGTTTTTTAAAAGCCACATTAAAGGCCTTCACATCTGCAAATCCACAATCGCTTGCAATTCTTGCGACCGCCTCATCCGTACTAGCTAAACGAACAGTAGCATCACGGATTCTCAACCGCAATACATACTCAACAAATGAAATCCCCATTTGTCGTTTAAAAAACTGCGATGTATAGGCAACATTATAGCCCCCAATTTTTGCAATATCCTCTAACTCTATTTTCTGCTCATAATGCTCATCAATATAGGTAATCATTTTATCAAAAGATGCCGGTTTTATATCGCCAGGTCTAGCATTTTCATAAACCTTTTTTATAGGATCAAATTCTCTAAATACATCACCGGCCAAAGCTAAGTAATGGTGTTCTATCCACATTCGATGTACTGGGCTTTCACCTTTAGTCATCAACAACATCGTCATAGCAGCATGATGGCGTAAGGTTGTAAAGAATTCGTTATGACGCGTACTATCATCTGAACGCAAAACAAATTGGTACGATCCAAAATCCGGATCATACTGTTGATAGAACTCGTTACCTACATGAATAACAAAGGCTATAGCATCCTCTTCGAGGGCTAATGTTGCATGCCCTACTTGAGGAGAGATAATCACGACATCAAGAGGTTTCAACGTAAAAACCTCACCATTGCAACTCATCTCAACACTACCTTTTAACAAGATAAACATCTCTGTTTCTGCATGCCAGTTGTAATGATATGTACTAACCCTATATATGTTGCTACTAAACTCTATGTAATTATGTTTGTATGAATAATCGAAGTACTCCATTACTAATTTACCCCCTAGCTAATTTCTTTTTCAACTCCTGCTCTTGGGTTCTACTCACTTCTAACAAAATAGATTCATCTTGAGACCAAGCACCAAATAGAATTTGGTCTACAACAGACCCAACAGATTCAGTACATTGTTTTGAATTATACACCTGTACTAAATCACGCTTATAAACTTGAACACTTTCAAACAAGCCACTCTGTTCAAGTTCATTAATATTAGATACCAAAGATTTAACAATCCCATCGTGATGCTCTTTAGGTGTAGCTCTGGCTTGTAAAGAATACATATAAAATGCACCCCTTATTGATATAAGGGATGCATTTATTATGATATATTTATTTAACTACGGTCAACAGCATCTTGAAGCTTTCTCGTGCGTCGAGGCTATGAGGTACTTCCGATGGCATAATTAAGGTTTCTCCAGCCTTCACATTATGCTCCGTATCACCAACAACGATGTGAGCTTCTCCATCGAGGATTTGTACAATCGCATCGCCTACTGTTACATGCGTAGAGATTTCTTCCCCCTTAGGCAGCGCAAATAGTGTAATGCTGAGTCGCTCATTTTGAGCAATTGTAATACTAATCACTTGCCCCTCTTTATACTCTAGGTGTTCGCCTAGATGTAAAATTTCGTTTACCGGGATATTTTTTGTGAAAGTCTTACTCATAGAAATCACTCCTTATATAGCTATATAATAGTAAAAGTAAATAAAAAGTAGATTAAAACAATTTTATCAAAACCAATTGATATAACTAAAAAAGTATCTTTCCCTTAATTTTATTATAATTTAATTGAGATTTAATTTCAGTATCTTTGGTAACAAAATTAAAATTATTTTTGGATAAACGAAATGTTTTGAATAAACGCAAAGACGAGGCCTCCTAAGAAACCTCGTCTTTTTTACATTATGGTTAGCTATAAATATTATAGTTTTTTAACTAGTATATTTGTATCTAAAACTCTAAAACGCTATAACTCTAAAAAATCTAACGCCTTAGAGTAAGAGTCTAAAAATCAAAAGGGTCTAAACTGCAGGCAGCAAGCCTAATAGATACACATTAAATGTATCACCAGGATGTACTTCATGAGTTCCTCGTGGAATACATGCCAACGCATTCACAGTATATAGCCCTAACATGCTACTACTATTAAAATGACGGTTAGCCACAAACCGTGGCACACCACCGCCGAACACCACTTTTCCTTGTACATAGCGATCAAAAACATTACGTTTGAAGATTTCTGTATCCATTACACAAGCCACCACTGGAGTCGTCCAATTAGCCAACCCTTTATAATGCTTCAAGGTAGGCGCTACGATTAAATGCCATCCATTAAAGGCAGCCCCTGGATTACCGGACAAGCCAAAGATAATCTGACCTTTCGGGGTAACCGCACCATAGGATGCTGCACCCGGTCGCATTTGAATACGGGCATAGATAGATTCTGCCCCCAATTTTTCATAAATAAGAGGCATCGTATCAAAAAGACCTACCGATACACCACCAGAACTGATTATAACATCTGCTTCTTCACTAAGTTTTAAAACATGATTGATTTCAGAGTCTAACGCCTCTGGAGCATCACTTACATGATAATGTGTTATCTTGTGAAAACCTAAGTCCTCTAAGAGTCCACAAATCATAGCTCGATTGGAGTTGTAAATCTTACCAGGCGTTAAGCTTTCACCAGGTTCAATAACCTCATGACCAGAGGTAAGAACTAATACGCGAGGCATGGCATTAACAGATACCTCAATAAGGCCAAGTCCCGTCAAAATGGTTTGTACTGTAGTTGTTATCTCTGTACCGTGCGGAATCACAATAGTACCGGCATTACACTCTTCACCTTGTGGAATAATATGATCACCACAACGATATTTACCTTGAATTGTAATCGATGTATGCGGTTCACCTGTACCTACTACTTGTTCCTGCATGATAACGGTATCACATGTATCTGGTACTGGTGCACCAGTCATAATCCGTACTGCATGGCCAGGCTTTACAGGCTGTTTCCATACAACACCGGCGCCAATGATGCCATCAACGATATATTCATTACGACCTTCTTCATAGGCGATGGCATACCCATCCATTGCAGATTTTGAAAAAGCAGGTACATCCGTTGGCGCAATAATATCCTCTGCTAGTACGTATCCCTTCGCAGCCTTAACTGCAATCGTTTCAACTTTATGAACTTGCGTTTGTAAGGCCTCATCCCATAATTGGAGAGCCTTCTCAACAGTAACGACGGCCATTTAAACTCCTCATCATTTCCTGTATATGGCGTACCAATTCAGGTACGTCTTGATCCAATTTGCCAATTTCTATCGTCGCCACTCGGTCCATTGGGTCCGAGATCAGCTCTTCCGTATATCCCTCTTGAGTAACCTCTATAATTGGGGCAATCCCTTGGGATCTCGTTTCTAGTATAACTATATCTACAGGCATAAACTGTGATATTTCATACAAGTTGGATTGTTCTTTCGTACGTATACGAATCGCTGTTTCAGTAGGCCCTGCAATTGCAACCGCATCAGCTCCAGCTTTATAGGCAAGGTCTGTATCTGTTCCTTCATGATCCATCTGAAAGCCATGCTTATCGCTTTTTACTACACCAACCGATAAACCGATATTTTGTAACTCATACACAAGGCGCGTTACAACAGTAGTCTTACCTGTTTTACGTTTCGATGCGACCACACTAATTAAAGGTACACGGCGGAATTCATTTTCCCCTAAAGCTCGCGCCCATTGATAGTCTTCAAATCGATTAATATTGCTTAGCTCCCAACTAAAATCAGTAGCATCAATAGATTCTATATGACCAATAACATCGAGGGCATGATGCAACGACACATTTTCGCCAACAAGGATAGATTGAATTAAGGACGCAATATATGGCCTATAAATACCCGCCATCGGCTCAGATTTACCACTTTCACTATATGGGACAATGGCATTCCAATCATTATGATCTACTTGATAGAGCCAATCATAATACAAATCCATTTCCATGAATGGCATATCTACTGCCATTACCGCATAAGCAGAACTAGTACCAACAGCTAGAGTACTATACAGCCCGCCTAAAGGTCCGCACCGCCCAACAGAATCCCGAACAATAGAAACCTTATTTTTCTCATCGTTCGATAATGTATCTATAATATGAGTCTGGATAGCAAGTCCTAATTGCTCGTCATCACCGATAGAGATAAGAATATCTTGAACATCTGCATCTAACCCCTTACGAAGTGCATGAGATATAAGACTTTCACCATTAATCCAAGGCAACAAAGCTTTAGGTTGCCCCATTCTAGTACTGAGTCCTCCAGCCAAAATAATTAAACCTAATTTATCCACGACGTTGTAAACCTCGTTTGACACCTTGGTAGATGAATAGTAAAACTGCAATATTTAAAAGGCCATCTGGCACCATATAGGATGCATTATAAATCATGGAATAAACCCATGGATTCTGCCCTTGCGGAGCATAGCTAGCAAAGACTACAGCACCGCTCGTAACAGATGCTCCCCAACGCAATATAATACCTACGATGGATCCAGTGATAAGACCAGAAAGAGAATCTTTAAAATAACCACAAACGCCAATAGCACCGTAAGCAACCAGGTAGTCTAATATAATACTTAAATAATGAACAGATGATTTAAAGCCTAAAATAAAGTGTAATATACCATATACAACACCTGCGAAGATACCTCGTGTTCCGCCCCAACGATACGCGTAAATCATGAGTGGTACCAATGCTGCCGCCTTAATAGAGCCCCCCTGTGGCATATGGAAAATCGTAATAAATGACAACACTTGAGCAATGGCAATTGCTACGCCAGCTTCAGCAAGCATACGGATTTTAGACTGTTCCACATTAATCAACCTCCTTTTACCATATATCTATAAATGAATATATTATTTACACAATCTACTTGTATTGTACTACAGTTTATCCCTTACACCAAACAAAATATTCGGAACGTATTGAAAATTTTATGAGTCTCTTGTATAATGGTACAGGTTCAATATGTAATACTCGAAGGAGATATAGAAACTATGATTAATACAACTAACATCTTTGATTATGAAGACGTGCAATTAATTCCTAATAAATGTATTGTCTCCAGTCGTAGCGAATGTGATACACATGTAAAATTAGGTAAACGCACATTCCGCTTGCCAGTAGTACCTGCTAATATGCAAACTATCATCGACGAAGAGTTGGCTGAAAAATTAGCTCGTGAAGGGTATTTCTATATCATGCATCGTTTCCAACCAGAACGTCGTATGGACTTTGTAAAACGCATGCACGACCTTAACTTATATTCTTCTATTTCTATCGGCGTAAAAGCTGAAGAATTTGCCTTAGTTGATGAATTCAAGAAAGCAAACTTAACCCCAGAATATATCACTATTGATATTGCACATGGTCATTCCAATGCAGTCATCGAAATGATTCAATACATTAAAAAGAACTTGCCTGAAACTTTCATTATCGCTGGTAATGTTGGTACTCCAGAAGCAGTTCGTGAACTTGAAAATGCTGGTGCTGATGCTACGAAAGTAGGTATCGGTCCTGGTAAAGTATGTATCACAAAATTGAAAACTGGCTTTGGTACTGGCGGCTGGCAATTGGCTGCAGTTCGCTGGTGCGCAAAAGCAGCTACTAAGCCTATCATAGCTGACGGTGGTATCCGTGACCATGGTGACATTGCAAAATCTATTCGCTTTGGCGCTACTATGGTTATGATTGGCTCCCTATTTGCTGGTCATGAAGAATCCCCAGGGGAAGAAAAAATCGTTGACGGCAAAGCTGTAAAAGAATACTTTGGTTCCGCTTCTGAGTTCCAGAAAGGTGAACGCAAAAACGTAGAAGGCAAAAAGATCTTCATCGACTCCAAAGGTTCTATCTTTGATACATTAACTGAAATGGAACAAGATTTACAATCCGCTATCTCTTACGCTGGCGGTACGACTCTACAAGCCATTCGCAAAGTAGACTATGTACTTGTTAAAAACTCTATCTTCAATGGCGATCGCTAATCTAATCAATATATAATAATGCTAAAAGACACAGGTTCAAAACCTGTGTCTTTTTAATGCGAGAAATACATAAAATATAAAAATATGAAAAAGGAGCTACGATACGAAAATCGTAGTTCCTTAATTATAGACTATTAAATTTGTTCTTCACTAAGACCAGAGTCTTTACTCATTAAATGGTATGCGTATTTACCAATACCTGCACTTACAACAAGCAATGTAGTCAATACGATAAATGCTACTGTAAGACTTGTACCGTGCGCAATGAAGCCAATCAAAGCAGGCCCCATCAAAATACCCATATAACCGAGCATTGTAGATGTTGCAACCGCTTGTGTCATAGGAATAACATTTTGTTCCCCCATCGCAGAGAATAAGTTTGGTACTATCATAGCTAATGAAATACCCAATAATAAGTAAGTATACATGGAGGCATGTCCTGGTAAGAATACGATCAGCCCCATCGCAATAGAGCCAAGTAAGTAGCCACCAACAACAACTTGCTTAGATGTTAAGTGTTTACCTAATCTATTACCAAGCAAACGGCCTATGCACATAGTACCATTAAAGAGCATTACACCCATAACAGCCTCTTCAATAACAATCCCTTTATCTTCAAATAAATATAATGCGCTCCAGTCCCCTACAGCACCTTCTACCAAGTATGACACGAAGGACAATAAACCAAAAATAAGAGCGATTGGATGGAAGGACAATGGGCTTTTAGATTTTTTAGTAATCTTTGCATTTGGGTCACTACCAAAGGTCAACATAAATTGGCTAACTATGACCATCGCAATAAATAATACGATGAGTAGCCCCCAAATACTTTCATTAACAGAAAAAGATAAGATTTTTAAAAGCACAAGTAGAACACCGGCACCAGCAAAACCACCTAAGCTCCAGCCACCGTGATAGGCACCCATCAAATGTTTTTTGCTCACCTTTTCCGTTAGGATAGCTTGTAAATTAGCAGAAGCACCACTAAGGCCTACACCAATACCAAAAAAGAACAGGGCTACTGTTGTTGTAGCAATAGTAGGACACATAGTAACGATGGCAAGAGATACCATACCAATAAAGCTAGCTAACAAAACGACTCTCTTACACCCAAAGCTTTCTACAAGCTTACCTGCTATAGCCATGGATAAACAAGAACCTACACCGAGCAACAAAATCATGGAACCTAATACATCTTCACCAATACTAAGCTTTGCTTTTAAATATGGCACGAAACCAGCCCATAAAGCTGTGTACATACCAGGGATAAAGAATGCCCCAAAAGCACCACGAATATTTGCTGTTGAAATAGAAACTTGATCGTTCATTACATCCTTTCTGGCTTCTAGAACCGTCCGGCGAAGAAAGGTCCTTTTTATCCGCAAAGCGCTAAAATATGCGCTATTACAGGAAACCATTTTAATTACATATGACTAATATTGGAATATAATAAACCCCTTTACGAAAAAAGTAAAGGGGTTTATGGGGTTAAAATTTATTTATTTTCTTTTAACCACTGAATGGCATATTCAGCATATACCGCAGATGCGGCAGATAATACAGTATCATCCATATTAAATCTATTATTATGATGATCGTATGTAGCTTCTACATCAGGGTTTTGAATACCAATAAAGGCAAAGCATCCCGGTTTATCTTGTAAATACCAGGCAAAATCTTCTCCAGGCATGACTTTACGCATCTTAGAAAGCTTGTCCTTACCTAATGTATCAATAACGACACGTTCTGCCAGTTCACTGGATTCAGGATCATTAATGGTAGGGGGCACTTTTTTTATATATTCTAATGTAGCAGTCGCTCCATAGGCCTCTGCAGTGTGTTCTACAATGCGGCGAATAGTATCGACAATATATTGTTCTTGGTTTGGATCAAAGAAACGAACTGTACCGCCTAGGGAAGCTTCCCCAGGGATGACATTCCATTCTGAACCAGAATGAATATTGCCAATTGTAACAACGACGGAATCAAGGGCACTCACATTGCGAGAAACTACAGTTTGTAAGTTCATAACGATGGCACTAGCCACCACAATTGCATCAATCGCTTGATGAGGCTGTGCACCATGACCTTGTTTACCCTTTACATTAATAGTAATCTGGCTACTGGCAGCCATACGAGGACCTTCCTCAACAGACACAAGGCCCGCTGGCAAATCGATCCACACATGCCCGCCAAAGATAGCATCTACCTTATCATACCAATCGCCAAATTTAATGAAATCCGGAGCCCCTGTGCCAGTTTCTTCCGCAGGTTGGAATGCTAAATACACATCGCCTTCAATACGGTCTTTCATAGACATTAGCATCTTAGCCGCACCTAATAAAATAGCCATATGTCCATCATGGCCGCAAGCGTGCATTTTGCCTTCTACTTCTGATTTATAGTCCACTGCATTATGTTCATGAACAGGCAGTGCATCGATGTCGGCGCGCAACGCGATAGCCTTTCCCGGCTTAGAACCATGGATAATGCCGATTAAACCGATACCACGTTCTGTATCTACATGAACCTCTACGCCCATTGATTCTAGTTCTTTAGCGAGTGTCTTTGTCGTTTCAAACTCTTCATTACTGAGTTCTGGATGTTTATGAAAATATCTACGCCAATTTTGAACGTAGCCTTTATATTGCTCTATTAAATCGCGACTATGCATCGTATCGCCTCCTCTAATATCAATATATCAATTGCATCTCAATATGCATCGCTAATATATAACGATTAAACAGTCTCCTAATTTATAAATACACAACCTACATGCGCCAAGAAAAACCCCTTATTTAGGGGAATAACAGGATAAATGTAAAAGAAAACGACAGGCAGCGCCATGTCGTTTTCTCAGTTTCTTATCGGTTGCGCAATACTGCTTGTACCGCTAAGGATACAACAGCTGTTGCAACTGTCACAGCAGCGGTGATTTTCGCCGTTGTGATAATTTCTTCTTTTGTAGGTTTTGCTTTAGCTGCAATGTCCAACGTTTTTGCTACCGCTGGAACCAATACTTCATTACGTAAGGATTCTGTATTCATATTTACTCCTCCAATATAGACTATTTCTTTTAGGGTAACACGAATACGGAGTAAAGTCTATATAATCATCGGTTTATTTCCATAGTTCAATGTTACATAACTATAGTAAACAATATTTATGAAAGTTAAACAAAATCTTACTGTGCCGCTAATTCTTCAATCACTTCCGCTAAAATAGCAATAGCTTTTTCCAATTGTTCTTGCGGAATATTAAGAGCTGGTAAAAGACGCACTTTATTTTTAGCAGATAAGCATACTACGCCTTTTTCAAGACATTTAGCTATAACGCCTTTAGCATCAACCGTAGTTTCAATGCCAAGCATGAGGCCCATACCGCTAACACCAAGAACGCCAGGTTTACCAGTTAAGGTAGCCTTTACGTATTCCCCTTTTGCTTTTACAGAGTCAAGGAGTTCAGGAGTTAACCGGCTAATAATGGTATTACCTGCAGCCGCGCAGATTGGATTACCTCCAAAAGTAGTAGCATGAGCACCAGCATTTAATACATATTGCATCTTTTCATTGAATAAGGTGGCACCCATTGGTAGCCCTCCGGCCAAACCTTTTGCAGTAGATACAACATCTGGTTCGATACCAAATTGTTGGTATGCATATAAGCTGCCAGTCCGACCATTACCAGTTTGTACCTCATCGATGAGTACCAATTGATCATGTTCATGAGCATATTTTGTTACTCTTTGGACAAACTCCTTATCTAATGGCATAACACCACCTTCACCTTGAATAGGTTCCATCATGATGGCACAAACAGCTGGATTAGCAAGAACTTTCAAAGCCGAATCAATATCATTGGCTGGGGTATGAATAAAGCCTTCCGTAAATGGGAAGAAATGTTGATGGAATACATCTTGTCCTGTCGCAGACAAGGTGGTAATAGTACGACCGTGGAAACTATTGACTAAGGTAACAATTATATGACGCCCTTCGCCATATTTGTCATGGCTATATTTACGCGCTGCCTTAATCGCACATTCGTTAGACTCCGCACCAGAGTTAGAAAAAAATACCTTTTTCATCCCTGTTTTCGCACAGAGCTGTTTCGCTAGCTCAATTTGTGGCAAGGAATAGTATAAATTAGAAATATGATTCAACGCATGAGACTGCTTAGTAACAGCATCAGTCCACTCATCATCATCAACGCCAAAAGCGGTTACGCCAATACCAGAACCAAGGTCGATGTACTCTTTACCATCTACGTCCCACAAGAGAGAACCTTTTCCTTTTTCAAAGCACACGTTGAACCGACCATACGTATTGGCTATATATTCTTTATCTTGTTGTTCAAAATCGATTGCATTACTCATTATATCCTCCAAATGTACGGTCATGCCGTCGTCTCTATCTATGTAAAAGATACCCAATAGATGATTACCAGTATTATGTTTACTATATTAAGCAACAAACATGGTGCCAAGGCCTTCATCGGTTAATAACTCGATAAGAATGGCATGTGGAATTTCACCATTGATGATGAATACCTTTTGTGCCCCTGCTTCTATGGCCTCTAAGCAGCAATCTACCTTTGGAATCATACCGCCTGCAATGACGCCATCCGCTTTTAACTGAGCTGCCTCGGCCATTGTAATTTTAGAAATTAAAGAATCTGGATCATGCACATCTCGCAGTACACCATCAATATTGGTCATAGCCACCATGGTTTCCGCCTTGAGGGCACCTGCAATTTTCGCGGCTACCGTATCCGCATTAATATTGTAGGTCTCGCCATCGGCTCCCATGCCGATAGAAGAAATAACCGGAATATAGCCACGGCTAATTACGTCATGGATAATACTCGTATCAATAGTATCAATATAACCTACATAACCAAGTTCTTCGTTTTGTTTATGAACTTGAATCATATTACCATCTACGCCACAAAGGCCAACAGCTTTGCCACCAAGATCTGTTAAATCAGCTACGAGACCTTTATTCACCTTGCCGGCTAACACCATTTGTACAACATCCATCGTTGCTTCATCGGTAACACGTAATCCATTAACGAAATGTGATTCAATTTGCATCGCCTCTAAGGTGCTATTAATAGCTGGACCTCCACCATGAACGAGGACTACTTTTACCCCCACTAATTGAAGTAATAGTAAATCCTTCATGACAGATTTCTTTAACTCTTCATCCACCATGGCATTACCACCGTATTTAACGACAACGTACTGATCTGTGTATTGTTTTATATATGGAACGGCCGCCGTTAAGATATGCGCCCGCATTGCATTTGTTACATTCTTCATAGATTCCTCTCTAACCTAATACTAAACCAGTATCCTCTGGTAAACCCAATGCAATATTCATACATTGAACGGCGGCACCCGATGCACCTTTACCTAAATTATCGAAAATGGCGTGAACCATGATGCGTTCATCGTTACCAGTGATATAGATTTTCATACTGTCCGTATTGCTCAATTGATTAGCGTTTAACATACCGCTATTGCTATTTTCAGTAAATGGTGCAACCGTAACGATTGTACTATCTTTGTAAAAGTATTCTAACGTTTGTTGTACCTTATCAATACAAACAGGTTTATGACATAAACGACTATGAATACCTACGGTAACCTCCATTCCAGAGTAGTAATCATCAACAACTGGCATAAAAATTGGAGTTTCACTAAGGCCGCATACATGTTGTACTTCGGGTAAATGTTTATGTTCTTGACCAAGCCCATATTGACGTGGAGCATAAAGGAAATAGTCCTTAGGACTACTTTCATATTGACCAATCATCTTCTTACCACCACCGCTATAGCCTGTTAAGGATGTAATAGTGAAAGGATAATCCACTGGCACGAGCCCTGCTTTTACAAGAGGCGCTATGCAAGCAATCATACCACTTGCATGACAGCCAGGATTTGCAATATGTTTTTTAGTAGTAATAGCTGTCTTATAATTAATACCAAGTTCTGGAAAACCATAGGCCCAATCAGAATCAGTTCTAAAAGCGGTAGATGTATCAATTACCTTGCACGGCAAGTCACCGATAACCGCCATAATATCTTTAGATGCCGCATCAGGTAAGCAAAGAAATACGATGTCTGCCTTTTTTGCAACCACTTTAATGGCCTCTACATTTTTGCGATCCTCATCAGCAGTCGCTAAGAGTTCTATATCTTTTCGATCGGATAATCGTTCATGAATTCTAAGACCCGTTGTGCCTTCATGACCGACAATAAATACTCTATGGGGTGTCATAATAAACCTCAATTCTCACCTATTGGTGACTCACACCTATTTATATAGCCCTTTATCCAATATAAATAGAAAACAAACGATACCATACATCACCATTTAGGAAGATGAACTTATTTCAATGGATAATTTCCAAAGGTAGCAACCATAACTGCCTTAATCGTGTGGAGACGATTTTCTGCTTCTTGGAACGCCAATGAGTTTGGACCTTCGAATACCTCTTCGGTTACCTCAATGCCATCCATGCCAAACCGTTCGTAAATATCTTTACCTACTTGTGTTTCTGTGTTGTGGAACGCAGGTAAACAGTGACAGAACTTAGTATTGGGATTACCTGTCAATGCCATCATTTCTGCATTTACTTGGAACGGTTTAAATGTATTGATACGTTCCTCCCACATATCGTAAGTATCGCCCATCGTTACCCACACACCAGTGTAAATGACATCTAAGCCTTTAACACCTTCAGCTACATCATCTGTACAAGTGATAGTAGCACCTGTTTCTTTAGCCACCTTTAAGCACTCTTCGTAGAATGAACCAGCTGGCCAGTATTGTTTAGGACCAATAAGTCTGAAATCCATCCCCATTTTAACGGCACCACTCATCAAAGCATTGCACATATTGGATTGACCATGACCTACATAGGCAAAAGAAATTTCATTCAACGGTTTGTCGATATTTTCTTGAAGTGTTAAGAAATTGGCTAATGTTTGTGTAGGATGATCCATATCGGTAAGCCCATTCCAAACTGGCACACCAGAGTATTCCTCCAATGTATCTACGTCCTTTTGTTCAAAGCCTCTAAACTCGATGGCATCATACATGGAACCGAGAACACGAGCCGTGTCCTTTAAGGATTCTTTCTTATTCATTTGAGAACCTGTAGGACCAAGATATGTTGTAAAAGCACCTTGGTCAGCTGCCCCTACCTCAAAAGCACAGCGGGTCCGCGTTGAGTCTTTTTCAAAAATTAGAACAAAGTTTTTACCTTCTAATGTTTTAATTTCCTTACCCGCTTTTTTATCTGCTTTTAATTTAGCTGCTAACTTCAAGAAGTATTTAATTTCCTCTGGTGTATATTGAAGCATTGTTTTAAATGATGTATGTTGTAAACTTTTCATGATAACCTCTTATTTCAAACTATGTGTTTAACTACTTTTCTTGTAAATATTCGGCGGCAATAGCTGCCATCATTGTTATACCAGGTTCGAGGATGCTTTCATCGATAGTGAAAGCTGCATTATGCAAAGCCGGATTGCCTTCAAAACCAGTGCCTAACCAAAGGAACGCACCTTTGATTTTATGAAGATAGGCGGAGAAGTCTTCTGCTGCCATAGATGGGAACTCAGGATGTACCACTGCGTCTTTACCAAGATATTTCTCTACAATGGATGTGGCATAATCAATGGCCTCTGGATTATTGATAGTTGCACCATGTCCCCTTTTATAATCCAAAGTGCTTTCCGTTTTAAACATCACATCGAGGGCCTGTAAACTTTCACCTAAACGTCGCTCAATATAATCCCGTTTTTCAGGTGCATAGGTACGACATGTTCCTTCTAGATATACATCGCCACAGCCTACATTGTATCGATCACCGCCATTTATAACACCTATGGTACATACAAGATTTTCCATAGGATTCGTTTCGCGAGCGACCATGGACTCCACAGTTACAATCCAGTTCGCTGTGGCCACAATAGCATCAACCCCATTGTGAGGCTCCGCACCATGGGTTGATTTGCCCTTAATATGTACAAGGAAGTGGTCAGATGCAGCCATCAAATTACCTTTTTTTAGACCTACAGTACCAACGGGTAATTGTGGCCATACATGAAGTCCATATATTTCATCTATGTCATCAAGGATACCGCTATCTACAATACCTTGTGCTCCTGGAAATAACGCTTCCTCTTCGGAAGGCTGAAATACAAGCTTTACGGTGCCGTACAATTGATCTTTAATAGACTGTAAAATCGCTGCGGCACCGAGCAAAATCGCAATGTGACTATCATGACCACAAGCATGCATAACGCCTTCATTTTGTGAAGCAAAGGGCAATCCTGTTATTTCATGTATGGGTAATGCATCCATATCGGCACGCAATGCAATAACAGGGCCTGTATGAGCACCTTCTATCTTACCGATAACAGCGTAGTCAGAAACATCATTTACAAAGGGAATTCCTAGTTCACCAAGAACCTTCTGAATAAATAAAGATGTATTTTTTTCTTCACCAGATAACTCTGGATGGCTATGAATATGTCGGCGCCATTCCACAACTTGTTCTTTATATTGGGAGGCATAAGTTTTTATTAAGTCTTGTAATGCATTCATTACTCTATCTCCTTTATACACTATATGCATATTTTATACATATTTAGCGTATTTTTATAACCTATGTACGTATTATAATACTATATTTTATAATAAGCAAGTTTTTATACGAATTCATTGTATTTTTATTTGTTATATTGTAAATCAATTTTACTCATAAATTCTTGCAACCTTTCATTAGACAAAAAAAAGACACCTTCCAAAAAGGTGTCTTTTTCTTATTTTTCAATGACTGATTCGTCAAGCTGAGTACCATTGGGTAAAAATGATTTTACAATCAGCTTATTTGGTGTCACTGTCATAGACATATAATTATTCGTTTCAGGCTGAGGTGCTACATATACATCTAGAGGATGTTGCTTCCACTTAGGACGTCGTGCATCACCAGCTATCCCTGTAAGGATATATAGTGGACCAGTTGGATTTCGATCAAAGTTTCGTACATGGCCACGGTTGCGGTATGTATGTAAATGAGCAGATAAAACTAAGTCTACATTAAACTCATCGAAGATAGGCATAAATAATACGCCCTCATCATCGAAACCTACATCGCGACTTGCACCTGGTCGGTCAAAGGCATATCGGAATGGATCACGATGCATGAGGACTACAGTCCACTTTTTAGTATTAGCTGCTAAATCTTGACGTAGCCACTGAACCTCTACATCGTACAAATCAGGATGATGAGTATCATGATTATCCTCATGATTACTTTCATACAACATCGTATCTAATACAACGTAATGCACATCGCCAAAATCATAGGAATAATAACGGCGATTAAATATTTCATTCCCATTAGGTGGTACTGCGAAGTAATTCAAATACGCATAAGGCTCGCGCATTTTCCAATCTAATGTATACATCTCATGATTGCCTAAGGTCGTTGCTAATGGCACATTAGCACTCAAGGGTCTGATGGAATTCAACCAAGTGCGCCATTGATAGTCTTGTTCCCCATTATCTACAAGGTCACCCATGCTAATATACAAGGCTGTATTCGGATTACGTTTTGCTGAATCTTTTACAATTCGTTCCCACCCAGAGTAATCGCCAGACTGCGAATCTGGATAGATGAGAACATCATATTCTTTAGCGCCTGCGGTTTCCAATGAATACCAATCACTTCGACGATCATTACTATAACCAACACGATATTCATATTTTGTATTAGGCGTTAGACCTGTCAATGTCCCCTCATGGATATAGGTAGTACTACCATCATCGGTAAAAGCTTTGTCTGTAGCTTTTATCGTTTGAGTCGTATCAGATCCAACAAGACGATACTCTATTACCGCATCAGCTTCACTGCTATCTGATTGCCACATAATAGTACGACTCGTGCTGTTATCTTGAGCTACAATTTGCCGAATATAACGACTTTCGGAATCGAGGAGTGGCTTAATTTCTTGTCCACTTACAACGGCGGCAGTTCTAGCTATGCGACTCTGTATGGCATCTTTATGGACATATCCACCTACAACAGCACAGACCAAAGCAATAATGGCTAATACGGATATAATTAATCTTTTTTTGTTCATATAATTCTAATTCTTTTCGTAATATTGTTTCATTTGTGTATAGCCGTTAACGATGACTTCGATTTCACCCGTTCTAGGATGGAAGATAAGTCCATGAATTGGCACGTCTTTAGGAATTAAAGGGTTCATACGCAATTCGTCCACTGTTTCTTCCACATTTTCTGCAGGATGAGTAAAACCATCAGCCCAATGTTCCATTTCTTTTCGCACCATGTGAATCGCTTCTGGAGAAATGCCACGAGCTAACATTTTTTCTGTTAGATCTTTTGCCGTAGTTTTTGCCATACCACATTCGTGATGACCAATGATAAAGATTTCGTTAACGCCTAGCTCATAAATACAAACAAGTAAACTACGTACAACGCCATCAAAGGGACCTGTAATACAGTTACCTGCAGTCTTTACGATTTTCGCTTCACCGCGCCCAATATCCATGGAATCTTCTAAGAAGTTAACAAGACGTGTATCCATACATGTAACAATTGCCATTTCACGACTAGGCATTTTACTACACTTTGTATCTGTATCTACATAACCTGTATTTTGATCTTCTACATATTCTCGATTATGGGCTAAAATATCATCTAATAAGCTCATAGTACCTCCTATATAAAATGACTTTGGCATACAACCAAGGTCTCTATATCAATAATGCTCGATATACATATTATATCATATTAAGTTGTACACGCTTTAAGCCACAAAAAATAGGTCTATTCAAATACATGTATTATATATTTGAATAGACCTAAATCGCTTTTAAAGTGCTAGAGTACACACCTTATCTATCAGGTGTAGATAATGCTTCGATAGCTACGCTACCACCGCGTACAACTTCAATACGATTGACGAACATATCTTTAAATAAGGCAATCATGTCATTATTTTTAGATACAGTTTTTACACATTGAACGAGTACAGACTTGCGATTGTAATCTACTACTAATAAATCAAAGGTTTGGGCAATGCGGAAGATTTCTTGTTTATCCGCTTCTTTACAGCTATTGACCTTGATAAATAGTAATTCTTTTTTCGTAATTCGCATGTCAGTAAAGTCGATAACTTTAATAACCTCGACACTGCGATTTAGTTGCTTAATAATTTGTTCGTACGTCAAATCATCACAAGTAAGATCAATCGTCATACGAGACATGGTAGGGTCTTCAGTTTCCCCTACCGTCAATGTATCAAGATTATAATTTTTGCCTGCGAAGAGGCCTGAAATCTTAGCTAGTACACCAATTTGGTTTTCTACATACGCTGAAATACAGCGTTTTTTCATTTGTACTTCCATAGCCCCTCCTATTTTTTATCCTTCAACAACATATCACTTAAAGACTTACCTGCTGGTACCATTGGCAACACATTGAGCTCCGTTGGAATGATGAACTCGAGTAGGGTTGGACCATTTTTGAAAGTATCTGCCAATTGGAACCCTTTTTCGATGTCCTCTACCTTAGTAATACGCATGGCCTTTGCGCCATAAGCTTCCGCCAATTTCACAAAATCCGGTACATACTCAAACTCATCATTGTCGATTATGTCTCGCGTAACAATGGCACTTTCATCCATCATCAAGTTCGTACAAGCGTAACGTTTATCGTAGAATAATTGTTGCCATTGACGTACATTACCAAGGAATCCATTATTTAATACAATAAGCGTTACAGGCAAACGGTAGTGCATAGCAGTGGCAAACTCTTGGATATTCATTTGCACGCCACCATCACCACAGATGGCAAATACACGCTTATCTGGATTTCCCATTTGCGCCCCTAATGCAGCAGGGAAACCATAGCCCATAGTCCCTAAGCCACCAGACGTCAACATTTGATATTGACCTTTCACATCAAGGAACTGGGTAGTCCACAATTGATTTTGACCCACATCGGTTGTAACGATAGGATGTTCATAGTGATGATTGATGTACTCGATAACAGTTTGAGGTGTTAACCCCTCTTCGTCAGCTTGAGTGACAGGGCGCTCTGCCTTAAGTTGCTGTAATTGTTTTGGCCATTCGCCAAGGTCGTGAGGTTCAATATATTCTAAGATTTTTTCGATAGCCAATTTAGCATCTGCTACGATTGGAATATCAACCTTAATATTTTTAGAAATAGATGCCGCATCTACATCAATATGGATAATCTTACAATTTTGTGCAAAGGTACTTAGTTTACCGGTAATACGATCATTAAAGCGCGTACCAATAGAAATCATCACGTCACAGTCAGTTATAGCTACATTAGGAGCATATCCACCGTGAATCCCTACATTACCAAGATACAATGGATGACGGCTGTCAATAGCACCTTTCCCCATCAAGGTTGTTACAACAGGAATCCCTGTTTTTTCGACCAACTCCATCATAAGATCGTTGGCACCACTAATACTTACCCCACCGCCTAATAGGAATAGAGGCCTTTTAGCTTTACTAATAATAGAACAGGCCTTTTTAACTTGACCTACGTGAACAGTGGTATTTGGTTTGTAACCGCGAATATTAACCTCTGTAGGATACTCATCAGATCCCATAGCCTTCTGAATATTCTTAGGAATATCTACTACAACAGGGCCTGGACGACCTGTGCGAGCAATGTAAAAGGCTTCTTTCAAAATACGACCTAAATCTTTACGGTCGCGAACAGTAACGGCATATTTACAAATATTGCGGACGATGCCAACAGTATCTACCTCTTGAAAAGCATCATTGCCCATGAGGCCTAAATCAACTTGTCCAGTAATACAAACGAGGGGCACACTATCTGCATACGCTGTGGCAATACCAGTCACAAGATTTGTAGCACCAGGTCCAGAGGTTACCATACAAACCCCTACTTTACCGGTACTACGAGCATAGCCATCTGCAGCATGGGCCAATGCTTGCTCATGACGTGGCAAGATAACCTTTACCTTATCTTGCTTATATAATTCATCCATGATATCAATAGTAGCCGCCCCAGGATAGTTAAATAAAAACTCTACCTGCTCCTCTTGAAGGGCTTTTACCAAATACTGTGCGCCTGAAATCATAGGTATCTCCTTATTTATATAATGCATGCATATCGAATTCTCAATATTCACATCAGATATATCTAAAAAATTGAATATCTTATATAGATATGTTATACTCAGTAGTGTACCATATGTTGTGGTACATGAATATGTATAAAATCTCAAATTATAGAAATATATGTAGATTCTATTTTGAAAGGACTGACTATCATGAAAGAAATCTTAGGTTTCCATTTAAACGGTTGCCCTTATTGCGCCAATGCATTCCGTGCTATCGATGAACTCGTTGCAGAAAATCCTGCATACGCAGATATTCACATCAACTGGGTTGAAGATCAAGATGCTCATGAGCTCTTCAAAACTCACCCATATGAATACTATCCAAACTTGTGGTTCGACCTCGACAAACAATACGAGGCGCAACCTGGTGAAAGCTATGACCAAACAAAATCTTTAATCAAAGCTGTATTGGACAAAGCACTCGCGTAAAAGGCTATATTTACAAATAAAAATGCACCCCTAACATATAATCTAATGTTAGGGGTGCATTTTAGTATACTGTAAGATTATGGCTTTCTTTGTACCATAAACTTACTGACTGCCTTATACACAATTAAGATCAATGCAATTTCTAAAGGGAAACAAATGATATTTTTAATAAGACGTCCAATAAATATAGCAGATACTGCTTTGTTATAAAATATTGTGAGCCACATTGTATTCAATATCAGATGTATGCATACAGTAACAATCGTCTCCGGTAAAAGTAATTGTTTAAATGTAACATTACGACCGTGTAAAAAATATCCATACACATAGCCTACAAGAAATTCAGATACGATAAAGCCGGGAAAGAATACCCCTTGCCCAAATAGGGACATACCTATAAAACAGGCAATAGCAGCCATTATACCTGCTGCCATAGGCCCATAAAGAATGCCAAATATAGCGGTTGATAAAAATCCAAAGGTAATATGTATAAATGTAGTATGAATAGCAAATATATAAGATAGTAAGACCGTCAAGGCTACAAATACGCCTGTCTTTACAATCATATCAGTTTTCATAAGATGTACGGTTCCTTTTTCTATCCTTCCACTCTAAATACATATGACGAACAACTTGAATGGGTGATACAAATAACATTCTAGGTCCACCATAGCGCATGATTTCACGTATTTTCTCACGATACGTAGGAGCATAGCAATGCGTTTTACATACGCTACAGAAGGTTTTGCTTTCCATATGAGGACATACATCTATACGATGTTCTGCATATTGCCAAACTTTCTGACACTCCTCACAAAGTTGCCCTTTAGGAGTGTGGTGCTTATTATGACAATAGATGCCAATAATTTGGTACATAGTTTTTAGTTCTAACTTACGTTTCTCATCAACTGTCATGCTAATCTCCTATTTTACAGACCAAGAAACCCATGCCACCTTATCAACAGTCTTATTATGAATTTCTCCATCAATAGCTAGTGGTTCAATGAGATTTCTAATCTCTTCTTTCATGTCTTCCATGTCTCCCCATCCATTATTATGAAGTCGCATGGTAAAATAATTAACTGCCTTTTCAAGAGACATAACCTCTGTTTCAGGAACTGTTTTATAAGTTACTTTCACATTATGCCCCATCTCATAGATTGCATCTAAACACTCTTTCATCTTGCCATCCCATGGGAAAGAATCACGACCAAAGAAATGTTCAGATAGCATATCTACCATTTCGTCACTGCGTTCGCTGAAAGCAATCCACAAGCATTTATCCTTACTTGCATCATGCATAGCGCGAATATTTTCTACATCAAACATAATTGGGCAGAAGATACTATATGCCAAGTCAAAGCTTTTATCCCAACCGAGTTCTCGACGAGTTTCATCAGACCAAGGGCCGATATATAAGCTAAGGTCTAAACCTTCTGACTCTGCCAATTGTTTAGCACCACGAATCATACCATCCGATAAATCTATGCCTGTCGCCTTATACCCTTCACGAGCTAAGCCCAATGCATAATCACAAACACCACAGCCTACATCAAGCGTACGACCATTCGCTGCAGGTAATAAATTCTCATCCTTTAAGAAGGCTAAAAAGTCAGTGACCTGTGCTTTGCGATCCTCGCGATTATGCATTTCTACAAAGTACTCAGAACGATGGTTCCATGCGTCTTGCTCATCACGCCAAACTTCGTTGACGGTAAGCTCTTGTATTTTATTTGTCATATTATCATCCCCTCTAAATAGCCACATCCCTAAATAGATGAGCTATAGATACATATATAAGTAATATTCACTTAGTTAAATTCACTACGTAATTTAACGCTCCCCTATATGTCCTAGTGTTCCGGCTAGGATGTTCAGATTTTCATATAGCTATCCTTATTGTACATCATTCTCAAAACAAAATGTGTTACCCAAATCACATTTATTATGTTATTTCGATATTATTAAATATAAAACTCTATATCGATAGCTTATCAGCAACTCAACTCATGTAGTTATCTATCTCTAACTATTTCAGGCATGTATCGCCATGTATTTCTCTCCCATTAATACATACAAATAGCGCTTCAAACTTGATTATACAAATTATTTCATCCGATACCTATTTTTATTATAATAGAAATAAGAAGGAGTTAAAAATATGGAAATCTATATAATAATCCTAATGTTTGTATTAGTCGGCATTGCTGTAGCTTTTGCTACTTATAACCTATCTATAATTAAATCCATGCCTCCTGAAGAACGTTATAAACTTCTTTACTTTAAAGATGATCAAGTGTCTATAGGCATTGGATTAGTAAAAAGAACCTATAAATTAAAAGATATTCGAGAAGTGCGTTTCTCCAAGGGGAAAAAATTCCGTAGTATGGGAAGCTGGGCAGGAAGAATGAAGATTTGCAAACTAAATGGTAAGACAAGTCGTTGGATAGAATTTGATGGTACTATCTATTACAAAAAGATGGTATATATAACAAATGAAGAAATCATTGATAAATCAATAAATATACTCATGAATGAATTTAGATCTAGAGGAATTCAATGTAATAAATATAGATAGTAAAATTAGAACACTAAAGTACACTAAATATGATATTCGAATATATAATTCTCTGTCCTATAGACTAATTATAGACATACAAAAAGGCTTCTCGAAATTTCGAGAAGCCTTTTATTTGGTGCGCCTAGCAGGATTCGAACCTGCGCACCCGGTTCCGGAGACCGGCGCTCTATCCCCTGAGCTATAGGCGCATGAATACCTAAAAATTATACCATATTACGCTATGGTTCGATAGTATAAAGTATATAAGACAACTAGGGTTATATAGAAAGCCCCTATAGTTAAACATCTTGTTAGCTAACTGTAGGGGCTATCTCTATTATATTCTTGCCTTAATCAATTCTAGTAGAGCATCACAGCTACGACTGACATCGTCATAGGTTTCGTCAAAGTTTCCCGTATACCAAGGGTCCTTTACATCACGGTTTTCACCAACGAAAGACATTGCCTTGTAAACCTTAGCATCTACGTCATCCCCAATAATACGCTTTAAATTACGTGCATTATTTTCATCCATAATGATGAGATAATCAAAGTTGTAATAATCTTCCATCGTCACTTGACGTGCCTTACGACGAGTATAAGGAATACCCATTTCATCTAATTTCTGTTTAGTCCCATAATGGGTATCATTCCCTATCTCCTCACGAGATGTGGCAGCAGACTCAACATAGATAGAATCACTGAGTCCAGCCTTCGCAACAATATGCTTCATATAAAACTCTGCCATCGTTGAACGACAAATATTGCTATGACAGATGAATAAAATATAAACCATATTGATAATTTCTCCTCCAAACCAAGTCCTATCCTTTTAAATAGTTACTAAAACCTTATAATTTATTCTAAAGTATTTAAATACTATAACCAAAATCATTGTTTTACGCTTAATATTCTATTAATAGTAAAGTAAAAATACATATTATAAAAAAGCATCTAGCAAATATATGGAAGCACTCTTATAATGCATTATTTATTATACTTTTTTGAAACTCTTCCATTTTGGCTATAACATCGATATATTTATCATAATACTCTGCCCTAAAATCAATAATTTCTCTTACTAGTTCACCTGCATGTATAATCGACTGTTTATGTGTTCTAATATATGACCTATAAGGCAAATTCATTAATGGAAAATCTTCTGGAGTAATTTGAAAATCATACTCCGGGTCTAAATTCACAACATTTGTAACTCGTGAAATAGGAAGAACAACATAGTCAGCATCATCTGCTCTTCCAATGATAAGTACGGGTCTACTCTTAAAATCCATTCTTTGAGTACATCTATTATAATATTGAAAAGTAGAAATATACGCTTTCCCTATCACTATATTTCCCCCACATCATCAAATTCATCATAATACATATCCCATACAGAATCATATGGTCTAATTTTTTCTGCATCTTTACGAATATCTTCTAATTTCATTCTTTTATTTCCATTACAAGTATCTGATAACCCCCTTCTCGCATTCTTCCATGAAAGCTCCTTATGAGATAACTCACTAAGTTTCCATGACTCATACGCACCGTATTGCAAAATAACATTTTTTACTATAAATCTATCTTCGTTAGATAAATCTTGAATATCATCTGCAACTATTCCATTCTCAGAAAAACTATTTCGGACTACTTTACAGACAGGACCATATTTCCAACCTTCAAAATAATCTTCGAACATAGGCTCATTAGTAATAGATATAGATTCTCTCTGTGAAAGATAAAGTAATTTGTGTAGTTTCATCTCATCAATTATTTTACCTGAAATAGCTTGATATTCAGTAAATATAAACTGAGCTACATCAATTGCTCTTGCCATACCTTACCTCCTTATAAATATAGATATTATTATAAATTTAAAAGTCTTATTAATCAAAACAGTCTTTATTTATAAAATTTTACCCAATATATTGTTTCAATAAAAATAAATATCCTCAAATTTTCATTCTTATTGCATATTTAAAATATCTCCTAAACATATGTATGTTTGAATAATGGCTTTTGTAGCATCTTCTTTACTAACATTTATATGAACACCTTTACAATGTAAATTATGTAAATTATCAATCCAATCAATTAAATAAATAATATTGCTTCCAACCAATGTTTTATTCACTGACTTTTCTTCTAGCGTTTCTATTACAGCTGACAGTTTATTCTTATAATGATCTCCACTTACGTCAATGGCCTTACCAGCTTTTGTTTTAAAAATTTTATCAGTGTAATCTGGGAAATATTTATTAAATAATTCTGTAGACACATTTTCAAATAATCTGCGACATGTCGCTAAAGCTTGTGAATAAAGTTCAGGATTATCTGAATCAATTTTGCCTTCAATAG
The DNA here is from genome assembly GCF_003603295.1 of Veillonella sp. AF13-2. NCBI lineage: Bacteria > Bacillati > Bacillota > Negativicutes > Veillonellales > Veillonellaceae > Veillonella > Veillonella sp. AF13-2. Next base: position 63,703 of record NZ_QTMT01000001.1, on the reverse strand, counting down.
CCTTTAATTTTAATATTGTTTCTTTTGATAATTCCGAAAAACCATTATCAACTCGTTCTCTATAATTCGCAAATATATCCGTTGCTATATTCCCAAAAGTCAATTCTATTTGTTTTACTAATGCATATTCATAATATCTAGCCTGTAACGATGCAAGCCTCTTTTGATTACTTGATATATTCTGAACTAAATCTGAGGTAGATCTAGCCACCGTACTAGTTAAATTATTCATTGCAATATATGCGTTCTCACCACCAACAGATGTTCCCTGAGTTGTAAAATTTTTAATCGCATTTTGTTGTGCTTCGATTTTCTGCTCAAGCTCTGATGCTAGTTCAGTAAAGATACACTTTTGGCCATTTTGATTATACCCTCTTCCATTTTTATATCCGAGTTCCCAAGCCTCATGTAAAATTTTCCCATCCTTATTTCTTGGGTAACCTCCATATTCATATTGTAACCATATCAAACTCTCCTCATCATTGGTTAGTCTCGCAATTTTTGAACATTGTAGCATTGCAGAAGAAGTGGAAATCGTGCCATCTTCGATTCCATCAATAACTTGCTCACATGATAACAGTGCTTTTTCCAACTTAGTCAAATTAACACCTTCTTTTTCCCCTAATACTCTTCCTTATATTATAACATCTAAATAACCATGGAACCATAAAATACGAACCTAATATTAAACTACTATGATACCAATCCCAGACATTATACTTTATGACTCTTCATTATATAGAAAAATACTATAAACACAAAATCATTAAGAGAATTATTCAAAACTTAAGAATTTATTAAACACTCTCGTTTTAAAATTGGAGAATATGAATAAAACCATATAATCACAGTAAAAATGCTAGTATTAATATTTTTTTAAGTATTAATATCATACAAATAGAGCTATAGTTAAAATGTGTTAATATTCTAATCTCTTATTCCTCCCTTTCATCATCAAATAATATTTTCATCAAAGATTCAGATTTAATATTGTTCAAAAAGAAATATCATATTTAGTCAAATTAGATATTAAATAATAAGCATCTTTTAACAGCTACATCTACTTCGTTATTTGGGTAGTAATTATGTTAAGAGTTATATTTTATTATTGTCTTTAGACTGATTCGCGATGTAGTCGCGATCATAAAACCATCCGCTATGCGGGTAAGGAAACAAAAGTTATACAGAAAAATCACCTTACTTAAGTATAATGTAGGTATTCAAGCCACATTATATACAAAAGCAAGGTGATTTTTTATATGCACCAAAGACACAGAGACTTACGTACACAAAATAGTTAAGCAAATACCACATAGTATTTACTTTCTAAGTATAGACGTAAAGTTATATATAATCAATACATAAATAGTTTACGTAAAATACTGAGCCGTTTATGCAAATATAAGAGCGTCAAGATTATAGAAGGGGGGGATCTTATTTCAAATCATGTGCATATGCTAATATTAAACCCATCTAAAATAGCAGTTTCATCTTTTGTGGGATATTTAAAAGGTAAAAGTGAGCTAATGATGTTCGATAAACACACAAACTTAAAGTATAAATTTGGAAATAGAGACTTTACGAGTTAATAGCTATACGGCTTAAACGTAGTAAAAGCAAGCGTCTTTAAACATTTGCCTAATACTACGGACTTTTAGCCCTTGAGCTCCCCCCATTTTATGGGTGGTCCTGATTTAATTTCTTTTATTTCAATACTCATACTTTATCAAAAATTATGTCTAATCCCAGCATCAATGCGCCATGTATTTTCTACGATAGCACCAAAGTTTTTAGTGAATGTACCATATAGATATGTACTAGGACGGACACTCCAAGACCCACCAATTTCAGCATCGAGCCATGTATCCTTCAAATCTACTGTTGTTTGTACTGTTGGATTGCCTGGTGCGGAATATGTTGTATTTGCCTTACCAGAGAATTCATGCGCTAATGCTAATTTAGCGAAGATATTGGATTTTTCTGTTTCTTTCCCAATGCCAATACCAAGTCTGCCTACAGCAGAGTTCACAGCATCAGCTTTCACATGCATAGAACCACCACCGACAATAGAAGCATCATAGGATACACCATTCAAACGGCCTACAATAAATTCTACACTAGGATCGATGTAGAAGCCATTTTCCTTCTTAATACGTTTACCATATTCAGCGCTTAAGGATGTGCCATATGTATGGTAATCACCGTTCACACGTTGTCCACCTACGGAGTAGAGCTTATAATCATTGGATAATCTATTACCACGTGCAATGATATCTAAATAACGACCATCATCATGTTTTTTTGTACCATACAAGGCGATGCCGCCAAGTTTGCCATCACCACTACCGTTGGCATATGAATTACTAGATGTACTGTAATCAATAGCGCCGCCAAAAATCCAACCATTAGAAGCCTTATGATCGTAGCCGACTTGTACCCCATTATACGTCATATGTGCATCAGCACCGTCTGTGATTTTAGATTTACCGCCTATATATTTTGCCCATACACCTTGGTTTGTATTAGCTAAACGAAGATCTCCTAAACGGCGTTGTAAATCATTGGTATTACTCTTCCATGCCATAGCAGCCGATGTAAGAGCAGATTTTGAACCACTCACTAAGGATGATTCATTAGCACGATTAATCTTTGTTGTATCATTTACAACAAGACGCCCCTGCGAGTCAAAATGATCTGCACCTAGTTCTGCAACAGCACCTGGACGAGTAATCCCTTCATTGATTTGAACTGTTGTGCTCAGTTTTTTATCATTGCCAGTATATTGTAATTTATCAGCTAAGGCTTGTATTTCCTTTCGGTAGCTATCATCATTAGTCAAATTAGCTCCATCGCCTTGCAAGGTAATATGGCTATTATCTGCAGCATGTTCAACAACAATATTCCCCTTTCCTTTTTCACTAGCTGGAACACCGGCCTTATAAACAGCATTCACATAGCCGCTATAATTTTGAATTGTAATAGGCCGTGCATCGATAGGATGAAGGATACCGGCTGCCGCTGGATTTGATCCACCTACGAGATTACGAACCTTACTGCCCTTGTATAGATATGCTGCATTATCCCCAGATGGACGTTCTCTTTTAGGGGTAGGCCGCTCCATACCAATCCATTCATTATTCCAAGTCCCTCCATTTTGTAAGTAAATATCAGCACCAGAATTATGAGGGTTCTTATTGCTTTCAGCATATTCATTTAATACAGCACCCGTAAGTTTAGAATTAGGTGTTGTAAAAGCTAATGCTATATTCGTTGGCATTTCGTTATGATTTGGATCACGTCCATAATCCTTATTAATTAACCCTACATTCCCAACAGCGACCAATTCTTTAGACCCTGGATGTTTACCATCAGAGCCAGTATTAACGTATACATCACCCTCTTCTGCCACCACAGAGTAAGTATCAGAAGTTTCTAAAGGATGCGTGATGATACGTCCACCACCATCAACAATAATATGACCACGTTGATTAGCTTGTAAACCGACACCGATAGCATCGATATCTACATTGCCTTTGACGTGAATATTAGTATCTCCATAATCTCTATCAGGATTGTCCTTGCTGAGTCTTGGCACTTTACCACCGTAACCAGCATACACAGCGCTCATATAGTAATGACCGAGTTCCCTTTTTGAGGCTGGTGCATCATTTTTAAGACGTACAATCAAATCTTTATCCACCGTCAATTGTGATCCAAATCCATTATAAATACCTGATACATTTTTAGTTTTACCTGTATCTGTTAAGCTTTTACCATGCACATTAACCGTCAAGGTATCTTCTATATGCTTAACTTCTGGTTGTGTTTGTACCGGTGACCCCATTGTTAAGCCAAGCAATTCCTCCGCTTTATCGCTTGTGGCATTAATTTCTGTAGCAAATGCAGAGCAGGTCATTCCAGTTAATACCAATGCAGCCATCACAGCTGATACATTTCGTTGTAATTTCATAAAAATCTCTCTTTCTTACCTCGCTTAATACGAGGCTCTCACAGAACGCATTTATACGTACACCCTAAAAATATAAAAAGACCCCCTAAGTCCAACTTAGGAGGTCTTGTTTATTTCACACACTTAGTAAATAGTTATATCCTATATTATTCAGGATTGATGATGAAGGACAATGCACTGAAGTATTTATTTTGCTCACCTTTAGTTTGAGTTGGGAAGCCCACTTCAACGCCTACTACGTTAAGGCCATTAGCACTTACAGTAACAGTTGCTTTACCATTAGCATCTGCTTGGCTTTCATTAGTAAGATCATTAATTACGTCTTTAATAAGAGGTGCATTTGCATATGGTTTACCGTCTTTCAAGACTTGGATTTCATATGTATCACCTTTTCTAAGAGTTAATGGGTTAACAGATGGAATGATTTGAATGAAAGCATCTTTATTATTGAAAGGTTTTGCTTCTGCATTCCAGTAGTGAACGTCATATTTAATGGCATGTGTACTTTTTTGAGCACCTGGTACTTCAGAGATTGGTTTATGAACAGTTTTACCATCTTTGTCTTTTGTCCAATAACCATAGTCAAAGTCAGTTACTGTAATACCCAATTTATCATTTGGTACAACTACTACATTTTTTTCATGTTTAATAACTTGTACAGGAATTACCATGCCATTGTTATCTAAGCCAATGATGCTTTTTACCATTTCTGGGCTATACGCATCATCAACAGGGCCTTCGCCAAGTACTAGCGCCTTTTCATCTAAGCGGTTAGCAAAGAATACGCCATGCGCATCAACGGAAGAGCACACACAACCTGCAGCTAAACCTACTGCAAATAAAGAAGCTAAGATTTTCTTATTCATAAGAACCTCCATAATCAATAACTTTTTCAATAAACTTGTTATTATTATACAGCGTTACAAATATTTCGTATATACCAATACCCCTATCAGCAAGTTATTATGCGTATTTAGTATATTAACTTATTTTTATACCCAATAATCATAAATGATAAAATTATCACCTATTTTCATGAATATATGACTTGTAAGAATATGTTAGATAAATACTTATAGATTAGATAAAAAAGGCGCTCCTTAAGGAGCGCCTTTATATATCTGCATAAGATATTATTTTTTATTCTTTGCTGCTTTCGCACGTGCGTTACGATCAAGAATCGTTTTACGCATACGAATGCTTTCAGGTGTCACTTCAACAAGTTCATCATCGTTGATCCACTCAAGAGCTTGTTCCAAGGAGAAGATACGAGGTGGAGTCAAGCGTACCGCTTCATCAGAGGAACTGGAACGCATGTTGGTAACATGTTTTTTCTTACATGGGTTAACATCCATATCAAGTTCACGTGTATTTTCACCAATAACTTGGCCTGCATACACGTCTTGGTTAGGGCCAACGAACAATGTACCACGATCTTGAACGGAGTTCAAACCATATGGAGTAGTTTCGCCATTTTCGAATGCTACCAAAGCACCACGTGTACGGGAAGGAATTTCACCTTTATATGGTGCATAACCATGGAATACATGGTTCATGATGCCATTACCTTTTGTAGCTGTTAAGAATTGTGCACGGAAACCGATCAAGCCACGAGCCGGAACTACGAATTCCATACGAAGATAACCGGCCAATTCAACCATATTAGTCAACTCAGCTTTACGTTGACCGAGATTTTCCATTACGGTACCCATAAATTCCTGAGGTACGTCGATGGTCAATGCTTCGAGCGGTTCACACAATTGGTCGTTAATAGTTTTGAAAATTACACGAGGTTTACCTACTTGTAATTCGTAGCCTTCACGACGCATAGTTTCAATCAATACTGCCAAATGCAATTCACCACGACCAGATACTTTGAACGCATCTGCAGAATCAGTTTCTTCTACTTTCATAGAAACGTTAGTTTCTACTTCACGGAACAAACGATCACGCAAGTGACGGGATGTAACAAATTCACCTTCGCGGCCTGCGAATGGAGAGTTATTTACGGAAAACACCATAGACAATGTTGGTTCGTCGATGGAGATGGATGGTAATGCTTCAGGATTTTCAGCATCCGCTACTGTTTCGCCGATGTTAATATCGTCGATACCTGCAAAAGCAATGATATCACCCATTTCAGCTTCGTCAGTTTCAACGCGGTTCAAGCCATTGTATGTGTACACACGACCAATTTTCGCTTTACGAGTACTTTCACCATTCATGATAGCCACTTGTTGGTTGGTTTTCATTTTACCGCGAACGATACGACCTACGGCGATTTTACCGATGAAGTTATCGTAATCAAGTGTAGTTACCATAAATTGAAGAGGACCTTCCATATCACCTTGTGGTGCAGGAATTTCATCAATCAATGTTTTGAATAACGGCTCCATGTTTACAGCTTCATCATCCCAATTAGTTTTGGACACACCAGAACGAGCAGATGCGTATACTACAGGGAAATCGAGTTGATCATCATCAGCTTCAAGCTCCATAAACAATTCAAGAACTTCGTCCTCAACCTCTTTAACACGTTGATCAGGACGGTCGATTTTATTAATTACTACGATTGGTTTCAATTTTTGTTCTAAGGCTTTACGCAAAACGTATTTAGTTTGAGGCATTGGACCTTCATAAGCATCTACGAGAAGCAATACGCCGTCAACCATGTTAAGTACGCGTTCTACTTCGCCGCCGAAATCAGCATGGCCTGGAGTATCAACGATATTGATTTTAATACCATCATGCATTACAGCAGTGTTTTTAGACAAAATAGTAATACCGCGTTCACGTTCCAAGTCGTTGGAGTCCATTACGCGTTCTGCTACTTTTTCATTTTCACGGAACACATGGCTTTGTTTTAATAACGCGTCCACCAAAGTAGTTTTACCATGGTCAACGTGGGCGATAATCGCTACATTACGAAGATTTTCGCGAATCATAAGATCCTCCCTTTAATTCTTTCAGTATATTCTATATCACATAGCCTCGATAAAACAGGCTATGCAAGTATATTCCCCAAAATTGGCAACAGTTAATTATAACGCAGTCTATAGAAAAAAGTCAAAACAGTACACCTATTCTAATCATGGCAATTTCAACATTCGATTATACTTTTGACTCATCTTAGGACACAACCTATTTATGCTCTATCGCCCGCTTAGCAGATTTACGCAACAACGGAATTTGTTTATCTGTTAAATGGAAACAGAATTTAGGAATCAACTTTTCTATAATCTCCTTATCAGAGGCTTTCAAAATATATTCTGGCTGTAGTATAAGTTCTAATGCATCAAGCCCAGGATAATCTTTACCTATACTCCAATCATAATTTTTATTAAACGGACAGCAGTCTTGGCAATTATCACAACCTAATATCCACTCTTCCAACATATCCTCTGTCACACCTTCTGGCAATTTACCATCACCAAAGGTATTGATATAAGATACACAGGTTAATGGATTCATTGTAAAAGGTGCAGATAGAGACTTCGTTTTACACTTTTGCTGACATAAATTGCAAGTCTCTGGACATGGTGGTATCTCTAGATGACGAATATACTCACAAGGCTGATCAATTAAATAGGCTACCAATTCATAATTAGAGCCTTTAGGTCCATAAAAGAAATTGTTTTTTCTATAAATTCCAAGTCCTGCCGCTACAGAAGCAGGGCGCAAAGGAACAACACCAGTAGGCTTTGCTGTTTCACCACCAATAAATTGGATGTTCTTATCATTGAACCATGTTTCAAAAGATCGCCTTTGTTTGACTTCGACCCCATCAGGGATATTAGCTAACGATAGTAGTAAGCCTTTTGCATATCGCTTTTGAAGCGAAGCAGGAAACTTATACGCTCCAAAATATTCAGTACAAACCACTATAGATTGTGCCCAAGGATAGTTTTCTTTCAATGTTAAAAAGGCATTACTATGTGCATATACCTTTTTACTTTCAGGTACATCTTCTAAACGCTTTATCATTCGTTCTTTATAAAAATCAAGTGCATCAAGAGGTACTATACCACAATCGTCATACCCACATGCTAGTGCTTTATCATGAATCTCTTGGGCCAACAAAGTATTCATATCATCGCCTCCCAAATATAGACTAACTATATAAATATCATACGCTTATAATGGACATAAAAAAAGATTTCTTATGAATCCATCATCCCTAAAAAGAGTAACGTTACATAAGAAATCTTATATTAGTATTTAGTTGATATTAGTCTTCACCAATCATACGTACTTCGGGCTCAAGGTGTACGCCATGTCTATCATACACACGACGCTGTACTTCTGCAATCAAATCAAGTACGTCCTTTGCACTAGCACTACCTGTATTGATGACAAAGCCTGCATGTTTGTGGGACACTTGCGCATCACCTACAGACAACCCCTTTAGGCCTGTTTGTTCAATCAATGTACCTGCAAAGTACCCTGGTGGGCGTTTAAAGGTTGAACCTGCACTAGCATACTCTAAAGGCTGTTTAGATTCGCGCTTTTCGGTCAACTCATCCATGCGAGCCTTAATGGTATCCTTATCACCTGGTTTGAGTGTCATAATGACTTCCCCAATAACTTCATGATTATCGTGGAATACACTATGACGATAAGCAAAGTCCAAGTGAGATGCATCATATTCTTTGATATTACCTTGGAAATCTACGGCTCTCACTGCAGTAACTACGTGGCTCATTTCACCGTCATAAGCACCTGCATTCATAAATACGGCACCACCAAGTGTGCCTGGAATACCAATGGCAAATTCAAGTCCAGATAAACTATTCTCCCAAGCAAATTCAGAAGCATCCTTTAACATATACCCAGAACCAATGCACAATGTGTTTTCATTACAGTCCATGATTTGAGTCATATGTCGAACTGATACAACAGCACCACGAATTCCTCCGTCTTTCACCAAAATATTAGAGCCACAACCAATAATAGTTACAGGCACATCTAATTCGTGAATGGTACGAAGCGTAAAACTAAGTTCTGCCATCGTAGTAGGTTCAATAAATAAGTCTGCAGGTCCTCCAATTTTGAATGTCGTATGATGACAAAGGAGCTCCTGCTCGCGTACACGTGTACTTGGTAATTTTTCTAATAAAGCTGTTTGTAATACCTTAATGTTGTGGTTGTTGTTCGCCATGATCTAACACTTTCATCCCCTCAGTGATTGGTTCGCTAATGATTTTGTAAATATCATTAGAAATCTGGCTCCAACGCATTTGCGCTTGCAAATAAGCAGCCGCTGCAGCATTTTCTTGAATTTGAGGCATCAATTCTTCTTGTTTCTTCTGCAACTCATCTGCTTCTGGAGCACCGGACAACTTAGCATATTCCCATTGCATTTGTTGTGCCATAAATGTGCGAACCAAACCCGTTGCTACTGCATCTGCTTTCACTGCTTCCTGAGCAGCCATTAATTCTTTGTACTCTTCGGATTCACGCATTGCGTGAGCTAAATCATGAGCTTTATCGTAGTTCATAATATCCTCCTCCAAACAACACCGTTAAAATCGCTACCGGTCATATAGATTTGGTAGGTCTCCTAACACATAAGTATAATATATTCCTCAATTGTAAAAGTCTATTTATTCTGATTGAATCCAATTGCCTTCAGCCTTAAGGTCTGGATAATCAAGTTGACGCATACCTTCATAAGCTATGATTGCCACCGCATTAGATAAGTTCAAAGAACGTGCTTCATCTACCATGGGTATACGAATGCATGTATCCTCTTTACCATTTAATAAACTTTCAGGCAACCCTCTTGTTTCAGGTCCAAAGACGAGCATATCACCAATTTCATATTTCACCTCGGAATGAGTATGCTTTGCTTTGGTAGTGGCATAGAAATATCTACGATCAGGATATTTCTCATATAATTCTTGAATATTTTCATGTACCTGTACATCTACCAAGTGCCAGTAATCAAGGCCAGCCCGTTTTACATGCTTGTCATCAATAGAAAAGCCAAGGGGTTTGATCAGATGTAAGGTCATATGATTGGCGGCGCATAAACGCGCTATATTTCCTGTATTACCTGGAATTTCAGGCTCATAAAGTACTATTTCCATTTTCAATCCCCTATTCTTTATATCTATATTATTCTACAAAGGAACGGACAAAATGTCCACTTTTCCCGCCTTCTTTTTCTACAAGATATGTAGGGCCTATAATCATCCCTTTATCAATAGCTTTACACATATCGTAGACTGTTAAAAGTCCTACTTGAACCGCTGTAAGTGCTTCCATTTCAACACCTGTCTTTCCTGTCGTTTTTACGGTAGCCCGAACCTTAACAGCACGATTATGTGTAGCATCCGTACAGGCAGGACTTTCACCATCAACAAGAGTACAATGCACCTCTACCTTAGTCAATGCTAACGGATGACAAAGGGGAATTAGATTACTCGTCTGTTTCGCCCCCATAATAGCTGCCAATTGAGCCACACTAAGAACATCCCCCTTTTTTATTGTTCCCGCCTCGATACGCTCATAAATGGCATCATTAATAGCAATAAAGCCTTCTGCCACGGCAGTACGAGTTGTAATATCCTTATCTGATACATCTACCATCCAAGCATTTCCATCTTGATCAAAATGTGTTAAATCCATAATATATCCTTACTAATTATGTATAAATTATCACCAATAGTTTTATTTTCATTTATTATATTATACAATAGAATTAAGAATTGTATGTACAAGGAAGGAAGTGTTCCTATGAAAACAAAACTAACTTATTTTGGTCACGCTTGCTTTATGCTCACACGTGGCGATGTATCCATGATTTTCGACCCATTCTTGACCGGTAATACATGGGATATCGCTAAAAGAGAAGACATCAAATGCCAATATATCTTTGTCAGTCATGGTCATGATGATCATTATGGCGACACAGATTTTATTGCCAAAGCAAATGATGCACTCGTTATTTCTACTGCTGAGGTAGCGGGTAAAGCGGCAGCTGCCGGTTGTCGTACACACGCCATGCATTTAGGTGGCAAGTTCGACTTTGAATTCGGTTCTGTTCGAATGGTTCCTGCCTTCCACGGCTCTGGCATCCCTGGCGGTCACGCTGCAGGTTGTATCGTAGATTTCTACGGAGATATCCTATACTTCGCTGGTGATACAGCACTCTTTAGCGATATGAAATTATTAAATCGTTTTGGTGAAATTGATTACGCCCTTCTTCCTATCGGTGATAATTACACAATGGGGGTTGAAGATGCAGCTCTTGCTGCTTCTTATGTAAAAGCGCGTATTTCCATTCCAATTCACTACAAAACATGGCCCGTTATCGACCGCGAACCAGGTGTATTTACAAGTCTTGTAGAAGGTAAGTATAACCAAACAGCACTCATTATCGATCCAGGTTCTTCTATTGAGCTTAACAGCTAATACAAAATCTACAGACCTAAAAATGACGCAATCCAAAGGATTGCGTCATTTTTGTATATAGTCTTGGTTCAAGATCAAACCCATAAAAAATTGCATTCTAATAGACTAAATCTCTTGATTTGCCATAGAAAAGCCCCCACGGTTAGCCATGCGTACAAACTCATCAATATCTTGAGTTTCATCAACACCAACATAGCCGAGTTCACGAACCAGGCCGTATGGGGTATGCAAAGATAATTGAGGGTTCTCACCGGTCAACACCCACAGCACCTTATAGCCCCTTGGCGCCTCTCGAAGTCGCTCTTCCCCTTTGCCATCCGTAAAATATACAAGTAAATCTACACGGTTTTGATTAGCCAGAGAGAATACAGGGGTAAAGGCCGTTGCACCACGCACATCGAGGCGAGGTTTTACATCTTTTACAGATTCCATCGTATAGGTGCGGCGCACCTCATTATCACATTCTACAACGGTAATGCGATGGTTATAAGCATGCACGATTTGTAACACTTGCTCTAAGGCATTCGTAAACTCTACATCAGTTATACTACCACTCATGTCGAGAGCTACCCATACATTTGCCTTATGTTGGCGCAATGTACCAGACAATTCCAAACGCTCAGGCTGACGACGATTACGACGCATCGTCGTTTTTTTGTATCCACTCGCTACCTTGCCCATCAGCTTTTTGAGATAAAAATACCACGGCAAAGCGCGTCGCGTTTTTTGGAATGTATCGATAAGACTTTTCACATAGCCTTCCATATCCCCCTTTGATGCTTCATTGATATAGCGCTCCGTGATTTGGTCCATCGTATCTATATCAATAGAATCAGATTCATCCCAAATATCATGGCTAGTTTGAGGGTCAAACTCCATAGCAACCGCTGTATCTGCATTATCGATGGGCACAAAGAGATCTGGTTTTTCTTTCATGACCTTATCAATAGCCTTCGCATAGTATTCAATGGTACGAAAACGCTTTAATAACAAACCAAAGCGCGCATTTACATTGGCTACCGTTACTGCATCACGGTCTACATGTTCAAGGTAATCATTTACGACCATGTCCATAGCCATATGGACTGCTGTTTTGTGAAAGCCTTGGCTCAGTGCTTTTACCCGCATCAAATGAGCAGAAATGATATGAAGAACTTCACGCTTAATACCATCCTTCATCACATCAGGTGATTGGCGTAACAAGATAAAGGGATTTACATATAATACATATCCGCCCAGTTTAAGATTAATACCAAAAGCACTGGCCATATCAAAGCGAATGCGATGAGTCATTTGTAAGTAAAAGTAACCAAAGAATTGGTCCTCTTCAAGGAGCAAACTGTTTACATCATGCAATATGTTCCACAACCGTTGCTCATAGGCAGGTGTCATTATCGCTTGCTGCATAACGGAAAGGTCTGTCCCCTCCACTTGTACGTCTTCAAGAGCACGACCGATAGTACCTATATGGCTATCCGACATATTATGGTTCATAAGATCAGCCGCTATACGTTCAGGCGCCATGCTATGATGTTGTTCTTCATAGCTATCTACATAGGCCTCATAGGATGCGTATATTTGCGTATACAAAGCCTCTGCTTCGCGATGTATGCGCTCTCGTTTCGCATGCCATCGATCAAGAGCCTCGATAGCTTCCGCATCATAAGAACCCGTCTTTTCCCAACCATCGATATGAGTCAGCAAATCCGAAGCATCACGTATATCATCCTTATCTAAGTTTCGTTGCATATTTACACCCCCTTTTCTTTAGAAAACAAATTTAATATATGTCACATGCTATATATCAATTAACCTCATAACTAATAATTTACTACAGTTGATTATCTATATAGATAGCTTCGATTTGGTTAACTACGCACATAAAATTATTTTTGCGCGTCAAAGAAAGTATCTACAAAAAGGTCATTTTCAATAGCATAAGCGTAAACGCGCTCATACGTGTTACGAAGATCTTTCATAACCGCTACGCGCAAATCGCCTGGATACAAGGTTAAAAACTCCACAAAATGATGTACTTCCTGCGCATTGCTATTGCGATCTAAACGATGCAACATATTTTTTGCTGCTACATAAAGGCGAGTTGGGCTTTCACCTTTAACCTGCTCAGCCATAGACATAATAGCACCTGGTTTTTGAACCGCTGCCAATACATCATCAAAGGTAATAAGAGGTTCTTGATCGGACTCGATAAAGTTTACAAAAGCCTCCGCAATGAGTTTACCTACGTTACCACGAATAACATTCATAAATACGTCGCGACTATAACTTGTGCCCTCTTGATTCTTATAAATTCTATATAGACCGGACACGCGTTCAAAGGAACGAGGTGTGGCATCGATATCGTCTTCGTGACGTTGATTTAAATATTCTGGATAGGAAGAAATAAATTCAATAACCTTTTCTTCAATACCAGCACCAATAGCCCAGTCAATCCATTGCATATAATCAGCATTCATATAAAGCCATACAAAACGGTTTTGCTGTGCCGGGTCCATGTCAATCGTTTGGTAATCAAAGGAATCCTCAGGGTTCATAGCGGCGATGATGCGCACTTGATCACTTAAAGAAAAGCCATTAATTTCACGGTTTAGAATAAGGTTCATCAATTCTTGTTGAACTGCATGTTCTGCGCGGTTAATTTCGTCGATAAACAGTAATACTTGGCGCCCTTTATCTACGGCTTGTGCTACATGTTCCAATGTATGATGCACAGCGTATACTGTAGTTTTCACATCCCGTGTATTGCCATGACCATCCGTATGAGTCACCGTTTCTACTGTAGGCAAGCCACCAATTTCACCTTCTTTTAAAAGGTTTCCGTCAATAGTTACTAATTCCCAATTATGTACCTCTGCAACGCGCGCTGCGAGAGAGGTTTTACCTATACCCGTCTCACCGACGAGCAAGGGTACTTGATTAGCAGCAAGCACTAACTCAACGCTTGCCATTGTATCTATAAAGTTCATTGTATCTCCGTTCTAATATCTCAAATATTCGCCTACTGTAATTTTCTTAACAGTTCTAGTACCATACCTATCAATAAGTGACAATATATCAATAGGCCATTTGGATTGACGTCCACCGATAGCTTTATTGTTGATTAACTCGCGTACATAGTCTTCATCAACGGTATCGCTAGAAATGGCATCTAGAATTATATCTTTGATTTCGTCTACCGTAACGCCCAATGTATTAGGTATATAACCGACGATAGCCGCACTTACCTTAAATAAATGCAAGGCCAAGTTCTTAGTGAGGTTTGTAATCTGACGCATTGCCTGTGGATCTTGCTTTACTGCTGCTTCTAGTACAGCTACGCTAGGCTCATCAATGTAGCGCAAGGCTAAGTAACTCTCTTGCACGGCTTGTAACTGCACAGCTTCGCTTGGAGCATTGATATATTGTAAGGCATCATAATTCGCCTTCACCGCCTCTAATTGCAATTCTTCAGATGGGTTCGCAATATAGCGAATAGCCCAACCTGATTGAGCTAACGCACTTTTTATTAATGTATCAGACGGATTGTCGATATATTCTAAAACCGCCCAATCTTTTTCCACTAAGGCTTTTAACAATTCTTCTGTAGGATTTTCAACGAATTGTATAGCTCGTGGTGCTTGTAAAAGCGCCGTTTCAATAACCTTTTGAGTAGGTTCTTTAATATATTGTAACAACATGCCGTTTTGTCCCACACATGTAAGTTGCATAGCTTCTGTAGGATTTGGAATATTTCGAATCCCATGTGGGTTATTGGTCAGCGCCGTTATATATTGTTCCTCTGTCATAATAACCTTCATTTCTATATTAAAAGGCCATACGAATACGTATGGCCTATACTGAATTCTATCTTATTATATCATATTTTTTAGATATATTTATATCTCTTTCGTATACTTACTACACTGTTAATGCATCTAAATCAGAATTATTTCCTATGATTAATAGTTTATCCTCTGCTGAAAGAATCGTAAACGGATTAGGAGGGACTTCTAAATCCTCCCCACGCCTGATTCCTACAGCATTAAGATTATATTTCTCACGCAGATTAGAATCTTTTAAGCAAGTGCCTACCAAAAATTTTGGCATATCTACTTCAATAAGGCTAATACTTTTAGATAGCTGTAGGTAATCCATTACATGTTCTCGTGTCAACGATTGAGCTAACCGTTGTGCCACATCGTATTCTGGATAGATAACCATATCTACCCCCATCTTCTTGAGCATCTTACCTTGGAGTGCATTTTCAGCTTTCGAAACCACATGAGGCATTTTCATTTCTTTCAATAACATCGAAGTCATAAGATTTGCCTGGATATTATCCCCAATAGCAACAATAACTATATCAAATTGGCTCAAAGCTAAGGCTTTAATGGCTTCTTCATCAGTAGTATCTGCTACGATAGCATGTGTGACATAGGGGGAAACCTTTTGTACAATTTCTGGATTAATATCTACACCCAAAACCTCATGATTCATAGAGGCTAACATCTTGGCGATGGTCGTACCAAATTGTCCAAGACCAATGACAGCTATTGTTTTATATTTCATGCTATATCTCCTGATAGGCTAACTATTCTACTCAATTACAACAATACATTCTCTTCTGCATACCCAATTGGCTTCGTTGGTGATGTCCTAAGAGCCCATGTACCAATAACGGTCATAACACCAACACGACCGGTAAACATAACAAGCATCAGCACCCATTTACTGCTTTCAGATAAATCAGGCGTAATTCCCGTTGTAAGGCCTACAGTCCCAAAGGCAGACGTAACCTCAAATAACAATCGGATAAAATCATAAGGCTCATCCCAGGCCAGATAACATGTGGCTATTAAAATAAGAAGAAGCGATAAAAATATAATCCCGTTGGCTTTAAGCACGGTTACTAATGAAATACGACGTTCAAAAATCTCTGTATCTGGACGGTTATTAAACAAGGTACGCGATGCAAGTATGGTTACTGCTACGGTACTAATTTTAACCCCTCCACCGGTAGAGTTTGGGCCGGCACCAATAAACATGAGAATAATGGTAACAAACAAGGTAATTGGATGTAATGCATTATAATCAACCGTTGCAATCCCAGCTGTACGCGGCGTAATCGATTGAAATAAAGAGGCCATTATTTTATTCCAAATCGGTAATGACCCAAAGGTTTTTGGATTTGACCATTCCACTCCTAAGAAAATGACGGTCCCTAGTAGAATAAGAGTCATTGTGCCTACTAACATAATCTTAGTATGAAGTTTTAAGTCAACAAATCGTCGCACCTTACGATGTGACCATATGTCAAAGGCCGCTAAATAACCAAAACCACCGATCACAATTAGCACGGCTGTATTGATATTAAATAATATGTCCCCTACCATGGCATACGGTAGATCATTATCAAAAAATACAAATCCAGCATTACAAAAAGTGGAAATAGCTTGCATGATACCGGTATACAATGCAGCCTGTCCAATATAGGGATATAGCTGAATCGTATAGATTATGCCTCCCACAATTTCAATAGCAAAGGTATACAGCGTTAACTTTTTCGTAATATGTAATAAACCAGTCATACCATCCTGTCCGACGTCCTCGGACAAAAGCACACGATTTTTAAGGCCTACTCGTTTACCTAAAAGCAAAGCAATTATGGTCGTGAAAGATACAATTCCTAACCCACCTAACTGAATAAGGATAACCATTATAATCTTACCAAATAAAGACCAATGATAATAAGTATCTACAGTGGTCAGCCCTGTTACCGAAACACAAGATACGGCTGTAAAAGCGGCATCTACAAGAGCCGTCGTTTGTCCCTGAGCACTCGACATCGGTAACATAAGCAATATTGTACCTATAATCATGACGCCTAGAAAGCTAAACGCTAATAATCGATAGGGATTTTGTTGCATGTACCGTTGTACATGAGAATGAGAAATATCGTGCCACATACTGATTTACTCCAATCCCATTAACTTATTTACAACTTGTAAACTTGGTAAAGCACTACGACCACCAAGCCCTTGCGTATTTAGAGCTGCTACAGCGGACGCAAAAATAGCAGCCTTTTCTAAATCAGAATGTCCACAATGTTGTAATAACTCTATAGCATATGTAGAGGTCTTTAACCCTTCTACTGGGGCTAACTCTCTCAATAATGTAACAAGCTTTGAAAGAAATGCACCATGAAAACTATCTCCGGCCCCCGTTGTATCAACTACATATTCTTGAGGGAATGCTTGGCAACGATAGAAAGTTCCATCAGGCCATACGAAATAACTACCATTAGCGCCATCCGTAACCCCTGCAATAAGTGCGCCACGTTCATGAATGATATGGCAGGCCTCTTCTAAATCAGTAGTGCCCGTATACTTCTCAGCATAATCACGGGCAACGATAACGATATGACTATCTTCAGTGATTGGTTTCATATCTTCATCGTAGCGTTGTGCTCCACCATCAAGAGAGATGATTGTCCCCACCTCTTTTGCAACATCCATGGCAGAACGCATTAAGTTTCTATGACGACCGTTGATATGCAAAATAAAAGTTTCTGCCATTAATTGTTTATGAGAATCTAAAAACGCTGGTTCTGGCGCAGTAGAACGTTCAAAAAATACGGCGCGCTCGCCAGTGCTATGCTTTACTAGGATTGTAGCAACGCCACTCTTTTCACCCTTTTCAATGTGGATAGCATCGGTATTAACATCATATTTTTTGAAATCATCTAAAATATGACGCCCCACCATATCGTCACCGATATTGTCAATCATCGCCGTACGTGCACCATATTTACCTGCAACGGCTAATGCTGTAGCTACAGGTCCTCCACCATCGGTGGTAGAAGATACAACTTGTTGTACCTCACGTCCCGTTGGGTAATGATCGACAACGATGAAGCGGTCTAATGTGCTAGCCCCGATACCTACAATGTCTATTTCTTTTTGAGGAAATGTACTCATACTAACCTCCTAAGCCTACAATTGGCTATATAAGCAATATTACTTTACATCTTATAGATTCAATATCTTTCTTATCAATTTATGAATTTAACAGTAATCAGTTTTTATAGCCTTATAGGTCTGTATATCTATTCTTATACTGTTTAAAGCCCTTTAAGTCTTATATCTACAGAATACCTTTCGCTCTATAAAAAGTAAACCCCAGACTACAGTCTGGGGTTACTTTGTACTACAGAGAGCACGTATATGTCACGTAATATGTCTTGTATATTATATGTTGGTTATTGGGAGAGGTTGTTAGAATTAAGGTGTAACATAACAGTTTAAGACATCATACGTTCCATCATATATTCAATCTCATCAGCACTTAAATTGTACATAGCTTGTACCATTCGTTCTGCTGCTTCGCCAGAAGCACCGCTCTTAGCAATTTCAGCTTTAGCCTTAGCAATGAGAGCATCTTTACGTTGTGCTTCGGAATCTTCGTCAGTTGGTACAGAAATATTGGCTTTACCTTGACCAATGCCACGAACCTCTTGGTTAGGATTTTCTTTAGAAGTTGTTTTTGTATCTTGTGCTGCTACTGCTTCTATAGCGAAGGAATTCTTACCAGTCATGATATATTCAACAGCTTCTAATGTACTTTGCGTAAGGTTTACAGTCCAGAATTCACCTGCATCAGTCAATTTATAAAGCAAACCATTATAGGCAACAAGACCTCGTTTTTCCCATAATTTATAGAGCCAGTTCAATTCATCTAATCTGGAATCCATTTTTACTAAGCTCATAATATTGAGGAACCCTTGTTCTAATTGACTTACTACTTGGTTTACGATAGGTTGTAAATCACTTTGTTTCATAAGGGCCATAAATGGTTTTTCACCGCGAGTAACCATATCTTCGTATGGTTTTAATGCACGATGTAACATCATACCATAACCGTCGACGTTACCACCTGCACCACTGCCAAATGGGAACATTGAAACGCCCGATTTAGCTAAAGTGTTATACAAGCTACGTTCACGATTATTAGCACTCCAGTGAGCGGCACTCAATCGACGATAGGAGCGTTCATCAAGGTATTTACGACCGAATTCAAACATCTCACCTTGCATCGCAGTTGTGGCTGCAGCTGGAACTTTGCCGTTTGCAATGTCTTTATTGAGATCACTACCATCAAATACATTTAATTGATATAGATCCGCACCATCTACGCCAGAGCTTACCAAATCTGCTAAGTCTTGTTCCCAAACCTCCATAGTTTGACCAGGCAAACCATAGATCAAGTCAATAACAACAGAGCATTGACCATAAGCTTTCAAGGCAGATAAACGTTCTAATACGGTTTCTTTCGTATCTAAACGTCCTACCATTTGACGTACTTCTGTATTGAAAGATTGTACACCGATGGACATACGGTTAACACCGTTTGCCATCCAAACTTCAAGATTTTCAGGAATTAAATCGTGAATACGACCTTCTAAGGTAAGTTCGTAATCATTTGCCAATGGCAAGTACGCTTTAATTGCTTTGAGCAGTCTTTCAGAGTTTGTAGGAGATAAAGATGTTGGTGTGCCACCGCCGATAAACAAGGCATGGATTAAGCCATCTTTTAATCTCGGACGCTCACTAGCGAGCTTTAATTCACTGATAAGACCATCAATATATTGGTCTTCAACACTTTGACTCGTACCGTTTTGGAAGAATCCACAATATGTGCATTTTGTCTTACAAAACGGAATATGAATGTAAGCGCATTGCATTTCGCCCTTTTTAGGAGCCCCATTCATTAATGCATCCCAAACGGCTTGCGTTTCTTTTGGAGAAACGAGCGTACCATTGAGACCTGCATGAACAACACGTTTATGAGGAAATGCACCACTCATCGGATTATCGCATTCTAAACCTAGTTGTAGGTTTCGCTGCTTCTCCGGAATGGACTCAAAGAAACTTGCTAAACTCATACTCCAATCCCCTTTCAGAAATTAGGCTTGCAACTTTGCAAGTACAGATTTTGTGAATTCTTTTGCATTTGCAAAGTCTTGTTCGTCTGGATGAGTTTCTGCAGCTTTATGTAACGCATCGCGTTCTGGGCTTTGACCATGTGCAGATCCAGGTGGGAACATTTTGTACATCATTTCGATTACTTTAGGATCGATTTTACCTTGGCATACAAACCCATCTACAAGGGATTCTTTGTTTTGCAACAATGTAGATGCTTTATCGATACTTTCACGAGCGTGATCAGAATCAGCATACATACCCAACGTAGCAAAGAATACGATGTTAGGATTTGTCAAAGTTTCAATCAACTGAGCCGCTTCTTTGTTAGCTGTACCGCGGTCTACCCAGAAACCTACGAACACAGTATCATAATCAGCTAAATTTTCAGGTGCATCTTTTACAGGGACGCAAGGTGTACCTTCAGGCATAACGGAAGCCATTGCTTCCGCTACACTTTTAGTATTTCCCGTAAGGGAAGAATATAAAATAATAGATTTCATAATTATCTCCTTTATTACTTAGATATATTTATTCTTCTTCATCTTCGCCATCGGCCTGTACTACAAAGTGTACAGGAACTTCTACTGGTTGTATATCCCCTGTTTCATTTGGATACGGAGTCGCTCGTCGCACTGCATCAAGAGCCGCTTCTACAAATATCTCATCCCCACCACTAGTTGGATATACATCTATTAAATTACCATTAGTATCTAATTTAGCCATTACATTAATTGTAACATCTACGTTCATTTTACGTTTAATAGCCGCATAAGGAATTTGTTTTTGGCTATCTACAGCTGCATAAAACCCCTCTACATTGAACGCTGCTTTACCTGTACCATGACCATCACCTTCACCAGTACCATCACCTGTACCAGTACCATGGCCTCTACCATCACCAACTCCAGTGCCTTCACCGGTACCATGACCACCGCCAGATCCGCCACCAGATCCAGGGCCGGTGCCACCAACAGCGGAATTATCACCGGATGTATTGCCTTTATTTTCGCTTGCTTTAGCTGCCACATCTACTGCATCAGGGATATCTGTTGCTGTAGATGGTTCAACATTTGCTACAACAGCCTTTGTTCTTGCCGCTACTTCATCTGCTGACAATGGTTTTGGGAACAGATCGGCTCTGTTACCTCCGCCACCACCAGCATGTCCACTGCCACCATCATCGAGCACACTTTGTGTGAGGTCGATTTCATAGGTATCCATTTCTTGAATGGCTGGAACCACTACAAAAAAGATTACAGCAATAAAGAGAGCAATAAGATGAACTACGGCGGATATAATGGCTGCTTTTTTCCATGATATGCCTAGTCCCATAGTTATCCTTTCTGTTCAGCTGCAATAGCTAAGCGTTTAACGCCAGATTGTTTTAACATGTCCATAATCGCTACTACTTGACCATGAGCCGCTCGTTTATCGGCTTGTAAGATAACACTAGCATTAGGGTTTTCTTGGATACGTTGTTTTACCATTGCCTCAGCATCGTCAATGCTCATTGGCTTGTTATCAATCGTAATATGACCCTCCGCATCTAATGTTAAAACCACTGGTAATTGAGCTGGTGCAGAAGCACTAGTAGCCTGTGGTAATTGTACAGACAAGGCTTTTTGAGCCACTGTTTGCAAGCTGTTCATCATGAAGAATACCAACAAGAAGAAAATGATATCAATCATTGGAATGATCATGAATTCCGGCTTAGTTTTCATACGAAAGCTTTGCAAGTTCATAACTATTTCCACCCTTCTCGTTTAGCTGTAACTATATTTACACACATATTTTCAATTTGGTTAATAATGGAGTCCAAACGATGACTAAAAATTGTGTAAACGATAAATGCCATTATGGCCACACATAAGCCAGATGCTGTCGCGATAAGCGCCTCACCTACACCACCAGTAATGGCAGATGCACCCGCACCGGAGTCAAGGATACTGAAAGAGCCAATCATACCTGTTACTGTACCAAGCAAGCCCAATAATGGAGAAATTGTAACTGTTGCACTTAAGTAGTCCATATATTTTCGGAAACCAACTGCATCAACCCCCATTTGATCAGCAAAAGCGGTCTTCATTGCTTCTTCGCTAGAATCATTATTTAAACCTGCTTCCGCAATACGACTTGCAATAGAAGGGTTCTCTTTAATTACTTTATCAATTTCATCCCAACGTTGTAATTTTGCGAATTCATTTACGGCATGAGTTACAACAAATGTTTTACCTGCATACTTACGATAGAAGAAAGCACGTTCTGCAGCTATAGCGATAACCATGAAAGACAAGAGTAACAATGGATACATTACATACCCGCCACTATGAAATAAGTGAATGACATAATTTAAATTTTCCATATTAGTAACCTTTCTGCCTGTTTACAGACTGAGCATTAGAACCTATAGGTTCCTTGAATTCGTGTATAATCGCCTAACTTAAAGCTTTCACTACCATATAAAGTGTCTCGTTTATTAGTGCCCTTCGCATCGAAAGTATAGAATGCTTCAAGGAGCAAGTCCTTGCGCGGTACATAGCCGGCACCAAATGTAAAGCTGCGAACACCATCTAAATAACGATCAGGTACTGCACCCGTACCATTACCACCGAAGAAGGAGCCATGTTCAAAGTATTTGTAATCGATGAACGCATTCCAAGATTTCGGAACATCTAGATCAGCACGTCCAATATCTAGACGAGCCATCCAGAAGTGTGGTGTGCCGCCCATTTGATGACCTTTTAGAGTAAAGTCTGCTGTGCCACGTTCATGTTGATATACAGTATTACCATTGAGGTAACGTCCTAAGTTAGAACGGTTTTGACCATAATCAACTGTAACAGCTGCATTAGCACCAAGTTGATACTTAGCACCGATACCAAACACATGAGCTACATTGGAGAAGCTGTATTCATCATTACTGTTACCATTAGCATTGAAATATGTATGGGTTTTATCGCCAAAGGAACGTAAGTACCAAGCTTGCAAACCTAAACGAGAGCCAATTTGTTTCTTGTATTGAATAAAGGCTGCCTTATCAATAGCTGGTACAGTATCTTTTTCAAGAACTACACCTTCTGTTCTAATCAAATTACCAATGATCTTACCAATTGCTTCACGTGGCAATTTATTTTCAGATTCCGCATCATGTACAACTTTTTCAAGATTATACATATAGTTAAACAATGCATTAGGCATACCCCAACCATAGTAAGAACCACCTTCGCCATAATCGCTAGAGGACATGGTGAAGTTCTTTTTGTAAATGGCATCTTTAGCATCATAATCACTAAATACGTATTTACCACTATCGTATTTGTAAGTCTTTGCACCTAAGAAGCCAGTGAATTCATAATCACTTGATGGTTGACCATAATAATCATAAGATTTCTTAAATGTACCATCAGCTTGTTTTACCCAAACTTCATCAAGCTCGCTATTATTGTAGTTTTTCCAGTTATCAGTTGCATTATATTTAGCAATTTCTGTAATCGATTGATTAATCTCAGCTGCATGTTTATCAACATACTCTTTAGGATTTAGCAAGGCTTCTTTATTATCAGAGGATACGATAAGACCTTTTGCCTTTTCTTTCATAGATTCAGGGTACAATGGGGAATTTACGTTATACATAATGTCGCCTGTTTTATACAGTTTTTCCCCTGTTTTCTTATTGGTGATTTCATACATTGCATACCCACCAGATGGGATATCAAGGGAGAATTTAGTCCCTGCCATATCTGTAGGATATGCTTTTGTAAGAATATCTTGTAATCGACCCATAATTTGAGCTTGTTTTTTCTGAGTTTCAGCTAATTTAGCATTAGCCTTTTCAAGCTCTTGATCTCGGTTTGGATTGCTCCAATTTAGGTTCAATGTAGCCTTATATGCTTCATACTCATCTTGTAAACCTTTTAGTTGTTGATAGAAATAGAGGCTATCTGTCTTACCTTTGTAGGTGGAGTTATAAATACCAGTTGGACTATCTGGAGCTGCCGGATCTGTTGAGGTCTTCTTCTCACCATCAGAACCGGTTTTAGTAGCACTCTCAATATCATATGGATAATCATCACGATTAATACCAATCAATTCAGCTGCTGTTGGTGGTCTAAAGATAACTTTGTGCACTGCATGAGTATATGCAGAATCAGTGATACCTGTACTATGTTTGAAAGTACCAACACCAATACGAACTTGAGAATCATGGCCATTCCAAACAGCACGAACGCCGTCATAAGATTGACCAAACCAGTAGCCACTAGCACCCATAGGCTCAGTTAAACGCCCTACAGATACGTCCCATTTCTTAACGCGTCTTGTAAGATCAACTGTATCAAGTCGTTGATGGTTGAGACCTTTGGAATCAGATTTTGTCCAGCTTGTATCTACTCCACTCATACCACTCATACTGCCAATAACCTTGAGGTTTGTGAACTCATTAAGCCGAGCATCAAAGCCAAGGCGTAAGCGTTGTTCAAAACTATGACGATTAGCATCGTACATATTGGCTTTTGCAGAACCGATGGCAGAATTCGATCTAAATGGAGATTGTGGTCTATTAGAACCATCATGTGCCATCCAACGTGCTCTATAGTCGCCAACCATTGTAATACCACGTTCTTTAGTGGTATCGAAATCAGAACGAATAAAGTCAGTTAAACGAACTACATCAGCTACGTTTTGTACACCAGATTCAGAGTTTACCACTTCACCATTAGCTACATTAGCACCTGTAACATTCGCACCATCTTTAGTTTTCCCGATAGCCGTAGTTTTGCTGCTATCGCCACCACCAAATTTAAGGTTAACACCCATGCGATATACACGCTCTTGAGTAGCACGATCATCATCGCGATGGTTAAAGATATTGTTGATACCGAAATACATCATGGCATTTTTATTGAAACGTTTTTGAATCATTACATTCCAAATGCCAAATGTTTTCTTTTCATACATTTGTTTCTTATATACGCCAGCATCACCAGACAAGATATCTGGCCAGTAGTTACCACCGTTATTAAGAGTATTACTATCAAGCATATTAATATAGTAATCACCCCAGATGGAGCCATTCCAACCGGATTTAGGGTTATCATAAGTAATGCCAATATCAACTTTGTGCATTGGTTTATCCAATAATTGACGTGGCATGGATGGATCGCTTTTGTTGATAGCGTGTAAATATGTATAACCTAATTTACCAGACCAATATTTGCCAAATTTTTGTTGTACTTCCGCTTGCAGCCCTGTAATTTCAGCTTTACCAATATTTTTAAAGCTGTAAATCATATCCGGGGCACGTTGGTATTTCGCATCACCTTTAAGATATGGTGCAAAGTCCATAAAATCACCAGTGAAGTATACAGACATATAGTTCTTAATACGGTTATGGAATACACCTACGCGTGCATATGTATTTTTATTTTCACCCTCCAAGCTCATATCGAAATTGACCGATTTTTCTGGTTTCAAATTAGGATTGCCAGCCCAATACCAACCGAGTTTTGCTACCCCAATCCCTACAGGGTTAGAAGCGTACATTTCCCAGTTATACCACAATTCGCCCATACCAGGCTCTGTATAACCGGTACCTACATTGGCTTTAAATCTGCGATGTGTATTACCTTTAACGTTATATGTCATGCCCAAAGATGCAGATACGTTAGAACCAAACAAGCTACTATTGTCGAAGCGCACAATTGGAGACAATGTTAAATTCTTATTAACTTGCCATGTATCAGAAATGTAAGCGTTTATTTTACGAATCGTACCACTACCAGTAGTCAAGCGTTGATCGCGATTACGGTACTCTTCCAAGAAAGCCTTACCATTTAGCTTAGGTGCTTTCTTACGCATTTCTGGATCGTTAGACTCACCATATTTAAAATAGTCACCTACGATATTTGCACGATGTGCCGCCATTTCAGGATTTTCCGATTTCAATCGATTTTCCAAAGCATAATATCGCTTCTTAAATTCATCCGTTACGGGTTGATTATTCGGCGATGTGCTTGACCATTCACTAAGTCTGCTTTCCGATAAACCATAATTCACATAATCATCGTACGTAATGCCCGGCTTTTGTGCCTTTGTTTCAGCCCCATAGTATTCATAATCCATATCCCATTGCGGCATGCCACCACCGGAATTAATGAATTTATAGTCATGGATGTGAGAGTAAACTTTAATACTATTATCGCCTTTACGTCGCACGAGACGATCAAGGCGGTCTACTAACAAGCTTTTATCGTAATCCCATGGATCGATGTACATTGTACTTGTATTAGGAGAGCTCTTCAGACGGCTACCAGAACCTTCTTCACGCGCATAGCTAACACCATAGCTGAGCAAATGGTTTTTATTGACTTGCGTATTAGCATTTACTCGAATATCTAATTGACGATGATCGATGTTATCGATATAACGCAACTCATTAGAGCCTTCATAAGCGGAACGACCTGTATAGTTAATGAGCGCTACGTCATTTTCTTTAATACGAGAGTAATTAGTTTCTACAGTCCAGTCACTCTTTCCAGCTCTAGAGGACCATTGCAGGTTAGCTGTATTACGATCTGCCGTACGTTTGAAGTGTTGCTGTGGCTCTAAGTCGGAGTCGGAGTGCTTAACATCACGCACAAGATCTTCCGTGTAACGATTAAGTCGTAATTCTACCTTATTTTTATCATTTGCCTCGTAGGTCGCTACAAGACCGATATCTGCCGCATCACCATAGTAACGAAGTACATTTGGCTTGAAGTTATGTTTTGCATAATCAAAAGCCATCCCAGAGGCACGACGTTTAACAGATGCTAGAACAGGCATAAGATCTCGTTTACTACCTGATAAACCAACCTTTAACTTGCCCATTTGACCAGAATCGGCACGAATGAAGAAGTTTTGGAATGGAAACACATCGCCATCGCTCTTGCGACGCATGCCTTCAGCATTAAATTGTACAGATGGTTTCTTTTGTGCTTTTTTAGTGATGATATTAACCACACCACCTATAGCATCGGAGCCGTATTTAGCACTGGCCGCACCTTGAATAACTTCAATTCTCTCTACGTTCTCTGTACCGATACGCTGTACTTCATCTGCTGCACCTGAGTACTTATCGAAATCACCTAGCACTGGTTGACCATCTACGAGGATGAGAGTGTGACGAGCTTCTGCACCGCGAATGGATACGCCCACACGCCCCATAGCATCTACCGTTCTAGATACACCTGTTTGCGTAAAAATAATGTCTTCGACGGACTTCGCCTGTTTCTTTTCAATTTCTTTCTTAGTAATGATTTGCACTTGCTGTGAGTTCAGTTTTGCTTCTTCTTCTGCCCACGTGCCTTTCACATGAACAACATCTGTAGTGACAGTCGCATTATCCGCCCAAACCACTAAAGGCGCGCTAAGCCACAAGGCAACTGCACTAGACAAAATTATGGTACGCTTTGTATGTCCCCACCGGGTCATTGTGCCCTCCTAAATTTCTAACTAAACATATGACTTGTATCTCCCACACAAAATTAAAAAGATACACTTCACCAACATATAATGACATTGAATATCATTCACATTTTAATGTTAGCAAAGTGTATCTTGCATATCTACTCCGAATAGACCAAAAATATACGTTTTGGACAAATCGGACATAAATTTTTAGAATTTATACGTCATTTGGAAACGAGTATAATTCCCAAGTTTGAAGTTTTCAGATCCATATAAGGTATCTCGTTTATTAATCCCTTTTGCATCAAATGTATAGAATGCTTGTAAAAGAAGATCTTTAGTTGGCACATAGCCACCACCAAAGGTAAAGCTCTTAATACCATCCAAGTAACGGTCAGGAACAGCCTCTGTACCATTGCCACCAAAAAAGGAACCATGGGCAAAGTATTTATAGTCTACATAGGCATTCCAAGAACCAGGTTTATTCATATCGGCACGACCAACATCAAAGCGCAATGCCCAGAAATGAGGTACACCACC
Organism: Veillonella sp. AF13-2; assembly: GCF_003603295.1. NCBI lineage: Bacteria > Bacillati > Bacillota > Negativicutes > Veillonellales > Veillonellaceae > Veillonella > Veillonella sp. AF13-2. The sequence goes on along the minus strand of NZ_QTMT01000001.1, from coordinate 35,350 downwards.
TACGTCACGGCCCTTGATATCGAATTGAGAGGATCCAGCCTTATGGTCATAATGAGTATTGCCATTCATGAAGCGACCAAAGTCACTACGGTTTTGTCCATAGTCGAAGGAAACACTTACATTATGATTTAATTGATACTTAGCTCCAACGCCAAAAACATTAGCCATATTGTTGAATTCATGCGCTTCTGTAGCATTACCATTCGCCGTATAGAAGCGATAGTCACTACCGCCAAAGGAGCGTAAGTACCACGCAGCTAAGCCAAGTCTAGGTGTTACCATATGTTTAACTTGAACATAGGTAGCCTTTTCAATTGGTGGAATTGTATCCCGCTCCAATACGACACCTATTGAAGGAATAACAGCACCTGTATATTTGCCTAGCGCCTCTCTCGGCAAACGACTGTTGCCGTCCGCTTTTTCAAGCATTCGGGCCAAGCTATTAAAGTACGAAGCTATCATAGAAGGATAATAGGCACTTCCTTTTACGTTAATAAGACCAGACGTGCCGGAGTCGTTAATATCAACGACATTCGCCTTATAAATAGACTTGTCCAGCCCGTCAAAGGCATTATCTTCAAATTTCATCGTATACGGATTATTGCCGAAGCTATAGGTTGCTATATCTTTCGCCTTGGCACGATACGCCTCCACGATAGCCGCCTTATTCTGATTGTACCAATTTGAAATAAACGTTTTTCCGCCATTGGAAAGAACAGTGGTATCACTCAACTTCATTTCAAACAATGGGTTTTTCTTATCAAGCCCAATCGTTCCCGGTGCTATTTTCTGAGTGAAAGTACGTTCGTCTTCATACCATTGTTCATCATCTTCATCATAGTATCGCGATTTATAAGAATACGTTACTGACACATCAGGCATCTTAATCGATACAGTCTGTTTAGCCGCATCCGCACCATAAGCTTTCACCGCGATTTCCTGCATCCGGCGCAACACATCAAACTGCGCAGCTCGCAACGGTTCCCGTTCTTTCGCCACACGAGCTTCCACATCCGGTAAAGATGCTTCCAACTTTGCCAACTCCGCTTTTAATGGAGCCAGTTGATCCGCGGACATGCCGTCAATAAATTCTTTAGACCAGATATCGGAAGTCATATCGTCGATTTTCTTCTTTAATGTACCTACCTCCGCATCTAAGGTGCCTTCCTTATCGCGCAAGGCTTTTAATTGCTGGTAGAAATTAATAGTATTCCCTGCATTTGGTACGATGAGTTCCTTATTGGCACCGTCCGAATCCATAGTAACACCTAAGAATTCCTCTACCGTTGGAACCCGTTTAAAATGCGTATAAATAGCATGAGTATAAGCACTGTCGCTAATTCCCGTACTATGTTTAAAGGTCCCCACACCGATACGGACTTGAGTATTCTTATTCGTCCAAACACTACGAAGGCCGTCATATTCTTTATTAAACCAATAACCTGTAACCCCCATAGATTCAGTAATACGACCAACACTATGATCCCATTTAGAACCGTGATGTGTTACATCTAGTTCTTCGAGACGTTGATGATTAAAACCGTTAGAGCCTTCTGTTTCATGACTGCTATCTACACCAGCTTGACCAGAAGCACTACCCACAACACGTACATTCATATTATCGTTAATACGAGCATCGACACCGACACGTATACGTTGATTCAAGCCATGTTCCTTGCGGTCCGCCAGATTCTTTGCGGCCTCGTCGGATACGTAACTTGTAGCAGTCACCCGCGTAGCAGGACGATCAGATCCAAGATGACTGTCATTACGTACACGATAATCACCTACAAGTTCCATACCTTGTTTTCTGTCTGTATCGAAAGGACGCGTAATAAAATCCTGCAGCATAACCGGAGGTAACGATTCAAACTGCTCCTTCGTAAGTTTCGTTTTACTTTCACCTGAACCGAAACCGAATTTCATATTTAATCCGATCCGATATACTCGAGCCGATAAAGCCCGATCATCATCACGATGATTAAAGAGATTATCAATACCGAAATAGATTCGTGAATCCTTATCAATCTTCTTTTGAATCATCAAATTCCATATGCCGTAAGTTTTATGTTCATACATATCGGCGGTTTTTCTATTATTCAAATTATATCTGATAACGGAACGATCGGAATTATTAGGATCAATATAAGATACCATATAATTACCTCCACCAGACAAGGAGTTACTATCCAGCATATGAATATAATAATCTCCCCACAGACTACCGCTCCATCCGCTAGCCTTATCCTCAAAATCCACACCGATATCCACTTTATGACGAGGTTTATCCAGTAATTCACGAGGCATATCTTTATCGCTCTTATTAAGCGCTCGTAAATACGTATATCCCAAACGGGCCTTCCAGTGTTTATTCAAAGTTTGTTTAACTTCAAATTGAAGTCCCGTAATTTGGGCCTTGCCGATATTACGGAAACTGTAAATCATATCTGGTGCATGAGCAAATTTCGCCGCTCCATATGTGGTAGATTCATCATACTGAGGATAAAAATCCATCAAATATCCCGTATTGTAAATCGACATATAATTCCGAATGTTATTATGGAATACGGTTACTTTACCATAGGTATTTTTATTTTCCCCTTCCAAAGAGAGGTCAAAATTCATGGATTTCTCCGGTTTAAGGTTCGGATTTCCGACCCAATACCAACCTAATCGGGCTTCACCGCCACCGATTGTGGCATTTGTAATATTCGGGCCATACATTTCCCAGTTATAATACAGCTCGCCCATACCGGGTTCCGTATAGCTGGTACCCACATTAGCCTTTAATCTGCGGTGTACATTTCCATGTACATTGTGAGTCATGCCGAAATTAAACGACCAGTTAGAGCCAAATAAATCACTATGATCCAGTCTTATAATTGGTGATAAAGTAGTATTTTTATTAACCTGCCACGTATCCTGAATAAAGAAATTCTGTTTCTTGATTTCCGCACGTCCTGCGGTCTGTTGATTAACGCGTTTTAAATACTCTTCTTTAAAATAAGCTCCGTTTAATTTCAACTTCGTAGAATCAAAATCCGGTACGGCGCCATAGTAAAAGCTCGGTAAATAGGCATCATAAAGTGCTGGATAATACTTACCGTTTTCATCTTTTCGGCCCTCCTTATTAAAATGATAGTCTTCAATAAATTCTTTATTCTCCGCTAATAAACGTTTAGCAAACTGCTGATATCGCGCATAAGCTTCAGGATTCCGTTTTTTCAGCGTACGCTCCGTCACGGGGCCGTCCACAAGCCCCATTGCGGCCGCTGAATCAATCCCCGCCTGCGGATCCAAATATTGAAGATATTCTTCGTAAGTAAATTCCGGCAATGTGTTTGGCTTGCTTTTATCTCCGTTATACCATTCTTTCTCCTTATTCCACTGCTCTACACCGGCCTCGTTTTTTCTGAAAGAATGGTCATAAATTGTGGATGAGGGAACACCGTTTTTTACTGCCAGACTTTTATCATAATCCCAGGGGTCGATATGCCGTTTATAGGTATGAGGCGCATTTTTAAGTCTGCTACCTTCGCCTGTCTCCCGTATAAACCCAATTCCATAAGACAAGAGATGTTTCTTATTGACTTGCGTATCTGCCCCGAGTGTTATGCTCCATTGACGATGATCTACATTATCCACATAGTTTAATGTATTTTTCCCTTCATAGGTACTGTTCCCGTAGTCACTGGTTAATGTTACATCATCTTCTTTGGTCCGCGTATAATTCAGTTCCGCTTTCCACGAACTCTTATTATCCTGACCAGTATACGTCAAATTGAGATTATTCCTGTCTAAATCCCGTTTGTAATGAACCTGAGGTTCCAAATAAGAAGTACTGCGCTTTACATACCGTTCTAAGTCCTCATTATACCGATCGATGCGAATTCCCAGAGACTGCTTATCATTAATATCATACGTAGCGGCCAAACCTATATTAGAATTTGTACCGTAATACCGTAGGGAATTCTTTAAAAAGCCATGGTCTTCATCATTGGTCATAGCGCTGATACGACGCTGCTCACTGGCATAAATAGGCATAATGTCACGTTTACTACCGTGAATATTAACTTTTAACTTACCTAATGAGCCAGAATCAGCGCGCATAAAGAAATTGGAAAACGGTACGATATCACCGTCGCCTTTAGTTCTACGACCTTCTGCATTAAACTGAAGGCCAGCGATCTTACGCGGTTTATTGGTAATAACATTGATAACACCACCGATGGCGTCGGATCCGTATTTAGCACTAGCTGCACCTTGAATAATTTCTATACGTTCCACATTTTCTGTACCGAGACGCTGTAATTCATCACCGGCGCCTTGATATTTAGCAAGATCGCCCATCACAGGCTGTCCATCCACAAGAATCAAGGTATGACGCGGATCCGCACCACGGATAGATACACCGACGCGCCCCATCGAATCAACGGTTCTGGATACACCAGTTTCGGAAAATACAATATCTTCTACGGATTTTGCCTGCTTTTTGACAATATCCTTCTTCGTAATAATCGTCGTCTGTTGAGACTCTTGTTTTGCCTGCTCTTCAGCCCATGTACCGCGAACATGAACTACATCGGTTGTTACAGTCGCATTATCCGCCATAACTACCGGCATTTGCAACCAGCACGCTACTGCGCAGGATAATATAACATATCTCCTTGCCCGCACCCAACTCCTATTCATTAAATTTCCTCCAGACATATATTTAACCATGCATATAAAAATACACTTTACCACCACAACCAAATGACATTGAAAATCATTTACAGATTTAATGGTAGCAAAGTGTATTATACATATCTACTCCGAATAGACCAAAAACATACGTTTCGGACAATATTTAATTTTCATAGACTATCAAACCTAGCCTAAAGCACAAAATTTCTATCTAGAATAATATAAGATCCAAATTATTTAAACCTTACGATAAGCACTTGGCGTTACACCAGTAGCCTCTTTGAATGCACTAGTAAACTTACTACCATTCTCATACCCTACCGCATTAGCGATTTCTAAAATAGACTGATCTGAGTCTTGAAGCAATCGCTTTGCCGCATTAATACGACATTCTTTTAGATACTGATGTATGGTTGTACCAAATACACCTTTAAAGCAACGTTTCAGGGTAGATGTAGGAATATCAAACTGTTCAGACAAGGAGTCAATAGTAATACGCTTCATAAACTGTGTCGATACATATTCACTTACAGCTTTTACAATATCTACCTGTTGCTTTCTATAGGTACTTCTCTTTTCAGGATTAGCTGTAGAGATAACAGATAATAATAAAAAAATTTCTATTACTTTTAATTTAAAATAGTGCTCCTTTATTTGATCTGGCACATTATATAAACTGGAAAAAATGTGACGAACTGTTTCCGTTTCTTCCATCATCATACCAAAATCAGAATGCTCACAAAACCGATTGGCCAGCTCAGTCAAATCAATTCGAGAATCACTAACAAGTGCATCTAATACGGGTTGTGCCTTTTCAACATCTACTAATAATACAATTCCTTTAAATAATTTTGTAGGGAAGTAATTTTCATGTTGGTAAGCTGAGCGTGTATGCCACCCTAACGACATATCCCCTGGGCCCATATATAAATACTCACCAGATGTGAATTTGCACTCAATGCGCCCCTCTTCACAGTGATTTATGGCAAACGTCTTGGTATGTGATTTAGCATAAAATTGAATCGTTTCTTGTTTCACATCAAGGAACATTAAATCGATACCATCAAATATCGTATGTCTCGACATAGACATTCCTGCATGTGAAACCGCATGATTATGTGGATTCATACTATCACCATATACACAAATACTATAAACATAAAGGTTAGTATTATATTATAGTATACTTATTGATAGTCATTGTCAACTTCTAATTACTAATAATTCATATTAAATTTAAAAATATTAACTAGTTTGTTTTAGTAATATAAAACAATTAAGATCATCGCTAGAAGTTATTTTAGTGTACTATAAAATAAGCCTCATGAATTAAACTACAACAATTTAATTCATGAGGCTATATTCAGAAGTACGGATGCAAGTTCCTATTTTTTTGTTTTTACAATAAAAGCTAATGCTATTATATGACCAACCCATACAAGGGCCATGACGATAAGGGCAATGGGCATGTCTTGACTGAAATAGGCGCCAACCGCCATTATTGTACTAACAGAAGCGAGAATGGACAACTTTGTCCGCAACGTCAACGCTTTATCGCGCTCATAAGTAGCAACAGTCTTTTGATATAAACTAGATTCCAAAAACATTTTATGGAATCGTTCAGACCCTCGAGCTAAACAAAATAAAGCTAGCATATAAAAAGGAACTGTTGGCAATAGTGGTAATACGATACCTGCTGTACCAAGGCCAAAACTTATTGCACCAATAGTCAGGAATACATATCGTATTACAACATTACTGTGTTGCTCAGTTGTTTTCATTAATCCTCTTCTACATAATTAATAACTTTACCTTTTGTTTTGATAAAGTTAGGAATAATAAGTACTAAAGCGGCAATAGCTACAATGCCATAAATACCAGCCATACCTACCCATTCATACGCATTACCTAATACAAGACCCATTACTGCAAAGTCCGCATCACCAAAGGTTGTATTTTGGAAGCCTAATTGACCAAGAACTGGCAATGCCAAAGCTGGCAAGAATGTAATAGCCAAACCATTTAGGAAAGCACCTACCGCTGCGCCACGACGACCACCAGTAGCATTACCATAAATACCTGCCGTAGCACCACAGAAGAAGTGTGGTACAAGACCAGGAATAATTAATACGCCACCTACAGCACCAAGTATAAGCATACCGATGATACCACCGATAAAAGAGCTAAGGAAACCTAATACTACTGCAGTTGGAGCGTAGGTAAAGAATACGGCACAGTCTACAGCTGGAATTGCATTAGGGATAATTTTGGTAGCAATCCCTTGGAATGCAGGAATCAAATCGCCTAAGATCATTCGTACACCAGAGTATACGATTGTTACGCCAACGGCAAAGTTCATAGCACTCATAACGGCGTATAAATAAGGGCTCATTTCACCAGATAAAGTAGCGACAAATTCGGAACCTGCTGCAAATGCGGCAATCAAGTAGAATACGATCATAGTCAATGCTGTAGATAATGTTGAGTCGCGTAAGAATCCCCATTTTTCTGGAATCTCAATATCTTCTGTGCTATCTTCAGCTTTACCAACATATTTAGCAACCCAAGCAGACAAATAATAACCTAAACTACCAAAGTGACCAATCGCAATTTCATCCCCATCAGTCACTTTAGAAGTATAGCTTTGACCAATTGCTGGAGAAATGGCAGACCAAGCACCCATTAAGAAACCACCCACAAGGATGAGCTCCATACCGGCCAAACCTGCTGTACCAAGTACGGCAGACATAAGACATGCCATAAATAAGCTGTGATGACCAGTTAAGAACACATATTTGAACTTGGTGAAACGAGCAATACATAAGTTCATCAATAAGCCTACTACGAGAATAGACATCGTTTCAACGCCAAGTACCTTTTGTGCAACAGCCACGATAGCTTCATTGTTTGGTACCACCCCAGTAATATGGAATCCATGTTCAATCATCTTACCTAACGGATCAAGATTGCTAACGATAACGCCAGCACCTGCTGCAAGCATTAAATACCCTAGAATAGGTTTCAATGTGCCCGTCATGATTTTATGAAACGGACGTTTCAAAGCTATTAAGCCTACACATGACATAATACCAATTAAAAGTGCTGGTTGTGACAGCACGTCACGTAAGAACTCTAATACCATTTCCATAACACTACCTCCTATATACAGTTGTTTTAATTATTGAGCAGCTTGTTTTAATGCTTCAAGAATATCTTCTGTGATTTTCTTTTTATTAATATAGCTGCGAACAATAGCAATATTTTTCCCTTCAAATTGTTCTGCTAATTCTTTTACAGTAACGATGAGGTCCGCCTTACGTCCTTGAGCCGCATTAAAATCAATAGATTCAACTTGTGCATCAATACCATTTTCAGCGCAAATCTCTTCAATTTTCATCTTTAGCATCAAGCTAGAACCAATACCATTACCGCATACAGTTAATACAGAAATCATACGTGCCTCCTTCAAAACGTATTATTGCTCGTCTAAATGCTCTGCCAAGAATGCTTGAACATCATCGATACTTTCAAAGTCAACGGCCGCATCTAAGAATTCTTCATCCTCAAATAAAGTGGCAATATCTGTTAACAATTGAATATGCTCATCTTTGTTGGGAGCACATAAAAATAATGCGACAGATACAGGGTCATTATCAGGACTGCCAAAATTCAATGGTTTTTCCAATGTCACCAAAGCCGTTCCTACACGCTTTGCACCATGTTCTGGGCGAGCATGTGGCATAGCAAGACCTGGAGCCAATACGATATATGGGCCCATTTCGCGAACTACTTCAACCATAGCCTCTGTATAAGATGGATCCGTAAAACCCGCATCAACCATCAGTTGACCACCATGACGAATAACATCCTCCCACGTCTCAGCGGGATAATGAAAGGATACATTATCCTCAGATAATAAATCTTGTATCAAACTAACACCTCCTAAACGTACTTCTGTACATATAATTCTATTATAGCTATTATAATAAATTTTTCATATATCAAAATAACAATGAACTTATAAAAATGAATAAAGCTAACATAAGATTTTGCTATTTATAATTTAATAAACCCTTATACGTATAATACCTATACAGGTATTAATATTGTATATATATTGAAAATTCTCTATACTTAGATAAGACTTAAACTACCTAAATAAAAAATAGAATAAGGAGATTTTATGCAGACTTCGGTAAAAGTATTTGTACTCTGTCTAATCCTCTGTATTTCATTAGTAACAGCTTTACAGTTTGGCGCTAAATTCATTTCTCTAGACCAAATTATTTCAGCACTTATGTCTATGATTGATGCAAATACTACAGCATCTATGACTGATACGATTATTACAGATATCCGCTTACCACGACTTATTTACTCTGTTCTAACAGGTATAGGTCTATCACTTGTAGGTCTATTAATGCAAACTGTCACACGCAATGCCCTCGCAGATCCCTATGTATTAGGTGTTTCTTCTGGCGCAAGCACAGGTGCCGTTTTCGCTATTATCATGGGTGGCCTACCATTCTTAGGCCAGTACAATACGCCTATTTTTGCGGCCCTAGGCGCAGCACTTTCAATTATATTAGTCCTCTTATGTGTTGGTAAAAGCAACAGCCCCGTAAAACTTATCCTCATAGGTATGGGTATGACTGGTGTATTCTCAGCCTTAACAATGATGATTATTTACGGAGCCAAACACGAAGCTCAAGTGCGAAGTGCTATGTTCTGGCTACTTGGCAGCTTTGCAGGCATACAATGGAGTGATTTACCATTAACAGCAATCATCATAACCTTATTTATGCTATATATCTATACGTTCAATCAAGACCTTGATGTGTTGCTACTCGGTAATCATGAAGCAGCACAAATGGGCCTTTCCGTTAAGCAGTTACAATTAAGTATTGTTGTCATATCCTCTATTGTGATCGCCACACTAGTATCAAAGGTTGGTGTAGTTGGCTTTATCGGCCTTATCATCCCTCACCTTGCTCGGATTATAGGCGGACCTAAACATAAACATACATTACTATTTAGTGCACTCATAGGTAGCATCGTTATGATCTGGTCAGACGTATTATCGAGAGCACTCTACAGTCCAGAAGAAATCCCTATTGGTGTGCTTACATCTTTATTGGGGGCTCCACTCTTCATTTGGATTATCATGAATCGTTATAAACACAATGGTTAGTGTATATCATATCTATAGGAGATACTATGTATCAAATTAATCAGCTGTCTTTTTCTTATGAAACCAAAGAAGTGTTAAAGAATATTTCTGTAACATTTCCTACCAATAAAATAACAGCCATAATTGGACCAAATGGATGTGGTAAGTCTACGCTACTTAGCCATCTATATCGACTTCATCCGTCAAAAAACAAAATCACATTAAACGAAAACCCTTTAGAGTCTTATAAAGGTCGCGAGTTTGCTCAATTGGTAGCAGTCTTAACACAATCTAGAGACGCTATGATCGATGATTTTCTCGTAAAAGATATCGTTCTCATGGGCCGATATCCGTACAAACAACACTTTGGCACCTATAGTTCTGAGGATGTTAAAATTGCAGAGCATTATATGAATGAAGTAGGCATCACCCATTTATCAAATGAAGAAATTCATCATTTATCAGGTGGTGAGAAGCAACGCGTATTCATTGCTAAAGCCTTAACCCAGAAACCTCAAATACTTCTTTTAGATGAACCTACTAATCATTTAGATATGAAGTACAAAGTGGCGCTAATGGAACAATTACGGGCTTTTAAAGGCACTACGATTGTAGTCCTTCACGACTTGAATCTAGCGGCTCAATATTGCGATCATATAGTCATCATGAATAACGGAACTATCCTAAAAGAAGGTTCCCCTACCGAGGTGCTCACACCTGAAATTCTTGAACCAATTTTTGAAGTTCCTTTCAAAACCTCTTGGGATGAAGGGCGCTATCATTTATATTATTAATTAGTAAAGAAAGGACTTACTATGTTTCAGAATTTAAGAAAGTCAAAAAAATTATTATTAATCGCAATGACATGTGCTACATTCGCTATTGCTGGTTGTGGTTCTGATACTACAAAAACTACAGCGGATAATGGACCCTCTGTAACATGGAGTGAAACATTTGACGGTACAAAAACAGACTTTGCCGTAAAATCCGCCCCAACTCATGCCGTGTCCATGTCCCAAGCAACAACGGAAATGATGTTACAATTAGGACTTGAAGACAAAATGGCTGGGACCGCTTTCAAAGAAGAAGAAATCTACCCACCTTTACAAGCAGCTTACGACAAAGTAAAAGTATTATCTGAAAAATGGCCTTCCTATGAAGTATTTATGTCCGTAAAGCCTGACTTTGCTACAGGATGGCCTGATTCTTTCAGCAAACGAGCCATTCCTGCAGATAAAATGATTTCCCAAAAGGTTAATATTTGGATCCCTGAATCCATGTTATCTACTAAGGCTGACCTAGAAACCAACTTCAGCGACATGATTAAATTGGGTGAGATTTTCGGCGTAAAACCTAAAGCTGAAGAATGGGTTTCAGGTCAACGTAAAACATTGGCAGCTATCCAGGATAAACTAAAAGACTTACCTCGTAAACGCATTTTCATTTATGACTCTGAAGACGGTCAACCATTCACAGCATTCGAAGGTTATACTACTAACATCTTAAAACTTATCGGTGCTGATAATGTAATGAGCGGCTTAGGCGTTGATAAAACATGGGCTAAAGGTTCTTGGGAAACAGTAATTGCACAAAACCCTGATTATATTATTATCGCTGACTATGGCAATTCTATCCGCAACGACGATGATTTCCAACAAAAAATTGAAAAAATCAAGGCTAACCCTCAACTTCAAGACATCACAGCCGTTAAAGAAGGTCACTTCATTCGTGTAAAACTTTCTGAAATCACACCTGGTGTACGTACCGTCGATGCTTTAAAACGTTTAGCCGAAGAAATTCACGGCATCAAAGTAGACTAATTTAATATAACAAGATATAGAGTAATATATGTAATATGTTTTGTATATTATATATAACGAAGAAGGTCCCAATTCAAATGAATTGGGACCTTTTCGTACTACTTGTATTGCACACAGCATATTGTTTAGAGAGTAAAGATGTGTTGTAGTTGAAAGATTTAGAAATAATGAATTATTGTAAAATAGATTTAAAATGTATTAAATTGTATATGCTGTGACAATGCCTGATTATTTATACTTCTCGACTATATTGTTGCCTATATCGTTTATCATTATTTGCCTTAATAGCCATGATCAATGGCTTTAGCGAAAGAAACTCTTCATCACTGAGTCGAAAGGTTCTACCAATACGTTTAATAGGATTACGTGGGCGCCCGGCACCGCGTCTAGATCCACCCCATGCCATATACATACCTCACTTTTCACTTGAAAAACTCCTTCTACCGATAGTATAACCTCGTATACATAAGTATGCAATAGCCATTCACTTTAAACAGCCTCTTAACAGCCTATAAATTAGTAATAAACTTCATTTATTAGTAAAATGCATAATCAACAAAACACATATTTATAAGTATTTTTCCCTATTCAACTTGAATTGTAACATTAATGTTGCCAAATATAGATAAATCTCTTTTATAGAATATAGTATTTAAAAACCAGTTTATTTCTATATTTTTAGACTATTTAGATACTATCACGTACATATATAGTAAATAGAATTTTAAAATAGAAAAGCAAATTATTTATAAATATGACAATATAGCAAGAATATTTTGATAAACAAAAAAGACTGCGTTTGCAGTCTTTTTTACTATAATAAAAAGTATATGAATTAGCCAAATAGTAAGTGACCTACTTCATAAGCAATAGCAGCAACGATGCCAGATAATGGAATCGTTACAAACCAAGCCATAACCATAGATCTTGCTACGCCCCAGTTAACGGCTTTAATACGTTTAGAAGAGCCCACACCTAGTAAAGAACCACTTACTACGTGTGTAGTACTTACAGGCAAATGTAAGAATGTAGCTGTAAAAATAGTAATCGCCGAGTTTAAATCAGCAGCGAACCCATTAATAGTTTCTAGTTTGAAAATCTTGGTACCCATTGTAGAGATAATTTTCCAACCGCCTACAGCAGTACCCATAGCCATTGCAGTAGCACAACAAAGTTTTACCCAAATCGGTACATCTAATGTATCGATGAAACCACCGCTAAGTAAGGTTAATGTGATTATCCCCATCGCTTTTTGTGCATCATTAGAGCCATGAGAAAATGCCATCATAATTGCTGATACAATTTGCATGGATCTAAATCGATCATTTAAAGCAATTGGAGAAAATCTACCGAAAATAAGCAACAATACTTTCATCACAATATAGCCACCAATCATGGCTACAATCGGAGATAAAATAAGAGACAAAAAGATTTTTAAAATCCCCGCCTCATTCAATGCGTCAAATCCTACAGACCAACCCACAGCACCGATGATACCACCAATCAAAGCATGAGATGAGGAACTTGGAATTCCCCAATACCAAGTTAAAAGATTCCATGTAATGGCACCGATAAGGGCTGCAGAAATAATACCACTATCGATAAGAGATGGCGACATTACTATATCACCACCGATAGTCTTTGCAACACCTGTACTAACCATTGCACCCAAAAAATTGAGAGCAGCGGTCATCATAATTGCCTTTTTAGGCTCAATAGCTCGTGTAGAAACGGATGTGGCAATGGCATTCGCCGTATCATGAAAGCCATTGATATAGTCAAAGGCTAATGCTAAAAATACAACTAGCCATACTAAATAATGAGCATCAAGCATACTTCAATACTACCCGGCGGAATGTACCAACCAAATCTTCGCAGCCATCGATTACATCTTCCATAGCGCTAAGGATTTCCTTCCATTTGATAATTTCAATTGGATCTGTACACTCTGTAAAGAGCTTAGCCATTTCTTCATGATAAATATTATCCGCTTCAGACTCAAGTTTCAATACTTGGTGAACACGCCCCTCTACCTTCACATGATCCTTTTTAAGACTCCCCATATAACCAATGGATTTGTTGATATGCTTAACGCATTTAACAACAATTTCACTCATGCGAATAGCACCATCACTTGGTTTGCCAACGTGATACATAACCATTTTATCCATGATTTCTTTGATATTATCCAATGTAGTATCCAGTTGGTCAATCAAAAGCTGAATATCCTCACGATCCATTGGAGTGATAAATGTTTTGCGCAAACGCTCTACAGTTTCATTTACTAATTCATCGGCAGCTTTTTCCTTTGTATCAATTTCAAGAAATGCCTCTTCCTTAGAGATATCCCCCTTAAACACGCGTTCCATCATTTCCGCACTTTCATAAGTTAGTGCAGCATGCTTTTCCAAAATACTGAAAAATTTTTCTTCTTTTCCTTTTAATTTAAAAGCCATGAAGATCCTCCCGAACCAGTATTGATTGCTTCTATAATAACAATTTAATTATAGCATACTACAGATAATTCCTAAACCAATTTACCAATCTCTATATTTTAACCCCTATGCGTATATGGCATATATAGAATCTACATCTGTGAAAACTTTTATTGACCATATTTCCACTATATAAAATAGATAAAAAAGCAGATAGCTGACTAACATATCAACTATCTGCTATATATTTCTTAGCTATCTTTATGCTTTTTATTAACTAATAACCATCAACTCTTAGCTATTAGCTTCCACCGCCGCTTTAGCCGCCTCTGCCGCCTTTTTCAAATTAGGTACGGATGTAGGGCATGTAGCAGGCGTACAAGCGCCATTAGGGCCTAAATCTTCAGAACGATTTACAAAGGTAGTATGTAACATATGATGTGCTTTGTGGCTCATTGGTTTGCCATCAAAGAACTCAGCATACAATTTTTGGATATCTGGATTATCACAAGCAGCTTTTACAGTTACTTCTGCATCGCGAGTATACAAGGAAGCAATACGAGCTTCACGAGCTTTGTCAGCCATCGGTAATTTAACGCGTGGTTGACCACCACCACCGATACAGCCACCACGACAAGCCATTACTTCAATGAAGTCATAATGGATATTTTCTGCACGCATGCGTTCGATGAACTTACGCAAATTACCTGTACCATGAACTGCCGCTACGTGTAATGTTTTATCGCCAATCACTACGTCTGCTTCGCGAGCACCGTCCATGCCGCGAATAGCTTCGAATGGAATCAATGTTTGAGGTGCATCTTCACCTGTCGCCATCTTGTAAGCCGCACGCATAGCCGCTTCCATAACGCCACCAGTGTTACCGAAAATGATACCACCACCAGAAGCTTCACCCATCAATGGGTCAAAAGCAGAATCTTCAAGATCATCAAAATTGATTTCTTCTGCGCGCAACCATTTTGCAAGTTCCCGTGTAGTAATACAGTAGTCTGTATCGCGCATTTCTGGTGTATCCCAGTATTCCGCAGAGGAATTCATTTCATCGCGACGAATTTCAAATTTCTTAGCTGTACATGGTGTTACTGCAACGGCAACGATTTGTTTTGCATCAAGGCCCATTTTTTCAGCAAAATAAGTTTTTTGTGTAGGCGCTTGCATAGCAATCGGGCTCTTAGCCGTAGATAGGTTTGGCAAGAATTCTGGATAGAATGTTTCCGCAAACTTAACCCAAGCAGGACAACAAGATGTGAATTGAGGCAATACTGCATCACTATTAATAACACGTTCTAATAACTCAGATGCTTCTTCCATGATAGTCATGTCCGCACCAAAGTTTGTATCGAGAATATAGTCGCCACCCAATTTACGAAGAGCAGCTACCATTTTGCCTTCTACAAATGTACCAGCCTCAAGGCCGAATTCCTCACCTAAACCAACACGTACGGCAGGCGCAGTTTGGAAAATGACAATTTTATTAGGATCAGCAATAGCTGCTTTTACTTCATCAATTTCAGAGCGTTCATTAATGGAATCGAATGGGCAAATAGATGCACATTGACCACAATGAATACAAATTGGATGATCCCCATTCGTTGTTAAATCATAATAATCAAATACACCCATGTCTACAGCACAAGCTTTACGACATAAGGAGCAGTTTTTACATTTAGTTAAATCTTGTACTAATGCAATATTTCCGTCTTCAATTGGCACACGACGGTCTAAAAATTGGTACTTACTCATGAGTTCCTCCTACTTAGGTAACGTTGTTATCGTTAATCGTAGAAATTATACTATACATTGTGAGTTTTATCAATAAACTTACACGTAATTCCTTTGCATAACAGATATTAAAAAATAGCATGATAAAAGGAGTTATAGGCGTTCCTCTAATTCCATCCACCGTTCAGTGAGCGCATCTATTTGAGACTGTGTTTCTTCTCGTTCCTCCATCAGTGACTGCATTTTTTCATAATCAGTAGCCACTTGGCTTATCATAACATCGAGACCCTTCACTAAATGTTCTAGCTTAGGCAATTCATCCATAATTTTGGCATACTCCGCTTCTTCTGCTTTATTGAGACCCTTCTTTGGTATTTCTTTGAAAGTATCTGTTTTATCACCAGCAACAACATTATCATTTCCAAGGGTATCTAACCTATCATATTGATTATCAACAGAGTCATCGGTATCAGCCTCTCCACCTTCTACAGCTCGTACCGTTTTGGAATTAGCCGGTATATTATCATTTGGCATATAGAATGGGCGCTTGCTGCCACTACTTTCATCAAGAGCATCTTTGTAGTCAGAATACGAGCCATGAACGATTTCAATATGCCCATCGCCGGTAAAGACAAACAGTTTATCCACTACGCGGTCTAGGAAGTACCGATCGTGGCAAACTATGATGATGACGCCACTAAAGGAGTCAAGGAAATCCTCTAATACCTCCAATGTTGGAATATCAAGATCATTCGTCGGTTCGTCCAGCAATAATACGTTAGGGGCGCTCATCAACAATTTTAAGAGGTATAAACGACGACGTTCCCCGCCAGAGAGTTTTCGAATCGGTACACCATGTAATTCTGGGGTAAAAAGGAATCGCTCAAGGATTTGTCCTGCGCTCAATGTAGATCCATCACCGAGTACCATATAAGAGTGGTCCTCACGAATATAATCGAGAACGCGCATATCTTCATCAAATTCAGGTAGCTCTTGTTTAAAGTGAGCAATGCGAACGGTCTCACCTTTACCAATAGTGCCTCTCGTCGCTTCGTAGGTGCCATCAAGGATATTCATAAAAGTAGACTTACCAACACCATTGGGCCCTACTATACCGATACGATCATGGCGTACCACGTGATAGGTAAAGTCCTTAATCATAGGACGTTCATCAAAATAAAACTCTAAATGCTCAATATCAAAGATGGTTTTTCCTAAACGTGTCTTCAGCGCAATAGGATCCATTTGATCCGGACGACGGGTTTTCTCCATATTCTTTAATTTTTCGTAACGGTCAAGACGAGCCTTTTGTTTTGTAGTTCTAGCCAGAGCACCACGACGTACCCATTCAATTTCTCGTTTTAAAAATTGACGTCGTTTTTCTTCCATAGCAGCTTCACGAGCCTCTCGATCAGCTTTCAAGGCAATAAATTCTTCATAATTGCCATCATATTGATACATATGACGATTTGATAGCTCTAAAATACCATTGCATACGGAATCGAGGAAATATCTATCATGGGTACTGATTAATAATCCGCCTTGACGTACACTCAAATACGACTCTAGCCAATCAATACTATCTTCATCCAAATGGTTAGTCGGCTCATCTAGTAATAAAAGATCACATGGATATAGCAATGCTTGCCCCAATGCAAGACGACGCTTTTGCCCTCCTGATAACATAGCTACCTTTTGCTCCACATCAGGAAAGCCCAATTTAGATAAAATAATGCGCGCCTCTTGCTCTACTTGCCACCCGTCTTGCTGATCCATTTGCTCCAGTGCATTCATATAGTTGCGAGATATTTTAGCATCGTCTTTACCAGACTCTTGCATTTGGCGATACTCACGACTAATACGTTCAAAGACTTTTACCATTTGCAACCGAGGATGATTTCCATCAAGAACGGCCTCAAGCAAAGTAGCTTCCGCATCAAAATCAGGTGTCTGCGCTAAGTAATAAATGCTAGCCTTACCATTACGCTCAATGGTGCCTTTATCAGCTTCCATTTGTCCTGCTAATATTTTTAGAAATGTAGACTTACCCGTTCCGTTGATGCCCACAAGACCTAATCGTTTTTCCGTGGTAAAAGTCATACTCACCTCTTTAAACAGTAGCCTTGTGCCATATGATTTCTCTATGTTCTGTAAACTAATAACGTTCATATTCCGCTCCTATTTTGTAATTCTGTTATTTATTATACTACACATTACCATTGACAGTAACAGGCGCCCTCAGTAGAATAAACGTAACATATATATTCATGAGGAGGTCCACATGGCGACGGATATGGTTTTAGACTTTTATGAAAGTATCAACTTTGAACTTATCGACATTGATGGGTATGACACATTATTTACTGAGCTCTTAGAGGATGGCACGTATGCAACTGTGTCCGATGATGACGGCTATATGCCAGAGGACTTAGAGACACCAGTCGTATTCAATGTGTACGACGATAACGACTCCTTCCAATGGAGTGTTACCCTTGATGACTCTTACCAATTAAAAGATCTATTGGATGGTGCAGAAAGTACGGATGCTTTCTTAGTTACATTACAAAAACTTCGAAAAGAACATATTGAACAGTATCAATAGAAAAAAGCGATGGCCCTTTAGGTCATCGCTTTTTCTATATTGGTTAGCTAATTGCCTCTTGAGCTTTCACAAGCTCATCTTGTGCACTAGCATCTAAAATTTCAATGAGACTATTTACGATATCAGCAGCCCCATCCACATGCCATTCGCGAGCACGTTCAGACATTTGTTGAAGTCGCGGAGAATTAATTAACAGTGCAGTTACCACATCTTCTAAGTTGTGAATATCGCGAGCCCAACGAGCACATCCCCGTTGCTCTAACAATTCTGCATTTGCCTCTTCCTGCCCTGGGATAGCATTAAAGAATACCATTGGCAATCCGATTGTAACAGCCTCCATACAGGTCAATGCACCAGGTTTTGTAACGAGCAAAGACGATGATTTCATGAGCTCAGAAATATTGGTAGTATAACCATATACGGTGGTCTTCGTCTTCATAGATTCACTAAGGACAACTAACGATTCGTAAAGAGACGTATTTTGTCCGGCTACAACGGTAATTTCACCAATACCATTTACTTCATCTAGATGTTTTAAAGCCGTCTCAAGAGAGCCTAGACCCAGGCCACCACCCATAACAAGAACTTTCACAGGTTCCTCTAAGCTATACTCTTCAATAGCATCACGAAAAAAAGATCGCCGCACTGGAATGCCAGATACATGAATACGAGATTCATCGATACCTGAAGCTACCATTTCAGGTACCATAGATTCTGTTGCAACATAGTAAACATCAATCTGTGGATAGAGCCAAAACTGATGACTACTAAAATCTGTCATAATAGCCACTAGTGGCACATCTATATGACCTTGACGTTTTAAAATCGATGCCGCCCCACAAGGAAATGGATGTGTAAAGACCATTACATCTGGCTCTTCTTGTTGTACTAGTTTAAGCATGCGGCTTTTAAGTAGGTACGACAATGCAGTTTGCATAATGGTACCTCGTTTTTCCCCTTTCGATACGCGATAAATCATATCATAGAGCATGGGGAATACGTCAATCATCTTGATATAGGTACCCTTAATTAAATGCTCTACAGACATAGTTTCTGTATCAAGAAAATCAACATGGGTAATCGATGCTTGTGGCTCTTTTTCTTTCCAATATTCTTCTATGGCTCTTGCGGCTTGCATATGTCCAGTGCCGATTGAGGCAGACACGATGAGAACCTTCCTTGATGTTTCGTTATTCATAATGCACCCTTTCTCTGTGCATTATACCATAAATAGATAAAAAAAAGAGACCTCGAAAGGTCTCTTTCGCATCCAATATGGATTATTTTTTGCGTTTTTTAGCTTTTGCAGCGTTAACTTGTTCTTTCAAACCTTTACCAGCTTTGAATGCAGGGGATTTGGAAGCTGCAATTGTGATAGTTTTACCGTTTTGTGGGTTACGGCCTTCACGAGCTGCGCGTTCACGAACTTCGAAAGTACCGAAGCCGATAACTTGTACTTTGCCACCAGCTGCCAATTCTTGAGCTACTGTGTCAAATACAGCTTTTACTGCTTTTTCAGCATCTTTTTTAGTTAATTCAGTTTTTTGTGCAACACTTGCGATTAATTCTGTTTTGTTCATGACAGAACCTCCTTAAAATTACAATACCTTAGAAGTGTATAAACCTCTAGGTTACTTTTCCTGCACTTTAGCCTCCTCCCAAAAAGCATCGAGCTCAGCTAATGAAAAGTCTTCCCATGAGCGATCGCTTTGGTTAACACAAGCTTCTACATGTAAAAAACGCTGTCGGAACTTTGTGTTTGTGCGATTTAGTGCATTTTCACCGCTTATTTTATACCATCTGAATAGATTAATCAAGGAAAAAAGCACATCTCCTGCTTCTTTTTCCATATTTTCTCTATCATTTTGGTCAATAGCCTCCTTAAATTCCCCCATTTCTTCGGAAACTTTAGCCCAAACAGGATCAAGCTCATCCCAGTCAAATCCTAGCTTTGCAGCCTTTTCTTGGAGCTTATAAGCCGCCATTAAAGCAGGTAAACTTTTCGATACACCATCCAATACAGAATTTTGAATATTTTTCTTTTCTTGTGCCTTTAATTCATCCCAAGTGTATGATTTTTCATTATTTTCTGGGCTAAAAACACGAGGATGACGACGAATCATTTTTTCAGCGACATCATTAATTACGTCTTGAAGTGTAAAATAACCAGCCTCCTCTGCCAATTGACTGTGAAAGACAACTTGCAATAATACATCACCTAACTCTTCACGAAGATTCGGCATATCTTTATTATCAATGGCATCTACCACTTCGTAAGTTTCCTCTATAAAATAGCGACGTAAAGATTCATGCGTTTGCTTTTGATCCCAAGGACAGCCATTTGGTGCACGCAAAGTTTTCACTACATCGACTAAAGGTTGAATATCAATATTGTTCTTCATATAGCTTTGCTTCCTCCCTATTGCGTCGAGCTTGTAAGCGCTTGCCTATGATTGGGAAATGGTATATATCATCTTTTACGACAGCTTTAGTAAGCCATAACGATAAACCATATACAAAAATAGCCACTACAATTGCTGCAGCCACAGCGCCACCATTACCTAATAAGTCAACAGTGCTCACATAGATGACTTGTGTAGCACCGCCCATGGCCATGGCAGATACTATTATTTTTAATAACTCTAATGTGTTGAGTACCGAACCTACATATCTTTTTACAAAAATATAATTAATAAGCGCTGCAATAGCAAAGTTTAAATTCGTCGCCCAAGCGGCACCATTAATGCCCAACTCAACACTGCCTGTCAATTCATAATCTAAGAATGTCTTCACTAATAAGCCGATAAAAATCGACACCATAGGAATTACTGTCCTTCCTAACCCTTGCAAAACACCTGCAGTAACCTGCTGCCATCCGAGGAACACAATACTCAAGCTAATAACAGCAATAACAGGCCCTGCGTGGGGTGTTGCATATATTAATTGCGATATTGGCGTAGCTAGTACACAGAGACCAATACAGGCTGGAATCGTAAACATATTAGCAATTTTAATCGCCGTTTCCGCTCGTTTCACGATGCGATGTACATCACCTTGAGTATGGGCCTCAGATACGGCTGGCACAAGACTAGCGGCTAAGGACGTAGTTAGAATGATTGGCAACCCAATCAGAGATGTTGCCATCCCCGTTAAATAGCCAAATTGTGTGGTTGCTTCATTGAGATAGTATCCAATATCCATCAATCGTTTTGGGACGATAAATGTATCAATGAGTGATACCATAGGAAGCATAATATTCGCCATAGAAACAGGTATAGCAAGGCTAAACAAGCGTTTAACTACGGTGCCATTACTTTCACAAATAGCATTAGGATTCTGTTGTGAAAGCATCTTCTCTCGAACATTGCGTTGTCGGTAGTAAAAATAAATTAATACCAGTAACCCTGCCAATACGCCTGGGAATGTAGCAAAGGTCGCACCACCTGCCGCCAAATGGAGTCCACGATCAATGAAGTAGTATGCCAAACCTACCATAGAAGACACGCGAAAGATTTGTTCAAATACTTGACTCGTACCAGTAGGCACCATATACTGGAAACCTTGGAAATACCCTCTAAAACAGCTCAGGATGGTCACTACAAAAATGGCTGGAGATAATAACTGAATAGCAATTAAGGCACGTGGATCGGTGATAATATGATTATCTACGAGCCATTGCGCACTACCATATAAGGCCAAACTAAATACCAGCCCTAATATAGCGAGTACCCTTAAAGATACGGAAAATACTTGTTGTACGCCTCGCATATCATCATTAGCAAGTTTCTCTGCAATCATAATAGATATGGCTACAGGAATACCTGCAGCAGAAATACTAACGATAATTTGATAGATTGGATAGGCCATCATATATAGGCCAATTCCTTCACCACCTAAAATCCGTGCAATAAGAACCTTACTAAACGCACCGATGACCTTCACGATAATACCGGCTAAGGTTAAAATCATGGCTCCTTTTAAAAATCGATTCATAGGCCCTCCTTAGTCGGTGACTTGTGGCTAAGAGCCTTTATCACCGCTTCCGTAATGGTCAAAACAGAACCTTTCATGCCATTAAGATTCACATATAATGTGGCTGGCTTGGTGTCCATAAACTTCATTTTTTTCCATAAATCTTCTCGTACAGCCCCCATGTCCCAATCGGCCATTTTAGAATCGTCATACCAATGGATGGTGAGCTGCTTATCTCTACGGACGATACTTTTAATGCCCAGTATGCGCGCTTGCTCTTTAATTTGAGCAATGCGCAACAAACGATCTACTGGATCGGTTGGTGTACCGAAGCGATCAATGAGCTCATCCGTCATATCGTCGAGTTGCTCTTTAGATTTAATATGTAACAATCGTTGGTATACAGAAATCTTACGAGCGCTATCTTTGATATACGCATCATCAATAAACGCATCTACCTCTAAGTCGATAGCTGGATCAATGGATACATCTCGCTCAACTTCTTTATTTTGGGCCTTTGCAATCGCCTCTTCTAACATGCTCACGTACATACCAAAGCCCACGGATGCGATATTGCCATGTTGCTGTGAACCTAATAGATTGCCGGCACCGCGAATTTCTAGATCTCGCATGGCCAACTTGAACCCTGCACCGAGCTCTGTGAACTCTTCAATAGCTTTTAAACGCTTTTCAGCCGCCTCTGAAAGTATTTTATCTGGCCGATACATGAAGTATGCATAAGCACGTCTACGAGAGCGTCCTACACGACCTCGCATTTGGTATAGTTGAGATAAACCTAAGCGATCTGCATCATAAATGATGATAGTATTGGCATTAGGAATATCTAAGCCAGTTTCAATGATACTCGTGGACAAGAGAACATCATAATGACCTTCATAGAAATCGGTCATAATCTCCTCAATTTGACGGCCTGTCATCTGTCCATGAGCAATAGCATAACGCAAGCCAGGCAATGCGGATTCTAATAGTTCTCCCATGTGATTAATGGACGCGACACGGTTATATACGAAATAGACCTGTCCACCTCTTGCAAGTTCTCGTTTGATAGCATCTGCTATGAGATTCATATCGTATTCCACCACATAGGTTTGAACAGGCAATCGCTCCTCTGGCGGAGTATTGATAACAGACATTTCTCGAACGCCAACAAGGGACATATGTAAAGTCCGCGGAATCGGTGTAGCACTCAAAGTGAGTACATCGATATTGCTAGCCCACTCTTTCCACTTTTCTTTTTGTGCTACCCCAAAACGTTGCTCCTCATCTACAACGAGCATTCCTAAGTCTTTGAATACCACCTTTTTATTAAGTAATGAATGAGTTCCAATGAGAATATCAATAGATCCATCCTCTACGCCTTTAAGAATTTGTTTTTTCTCTGATGTAGTTCGGAATCGATTAAGCACATCTACTTTTACCCCAAATGGAGCAAAGCGATTTAAAAAGGTTTGGAAATGTTGCTGTGCTAAAACCGTAGTCGGTACAAGTACTGCTACTTGTTTTCCGCTCATAACAGCCTTAAAAATGGCGCGCATAGCCACTTCCGTTTTACCAAAGCCTACATCACCAGCGAGCAAGCGATCCATAGGAACAGGTCTTTCCATGGATTCTTTAATCTCTGCGGTAGCCTGTAATTGGTCTTTCGTTTCCTCATAGGGGAATGCATCTTCAAACTCTTGCTGCCATGGTTGGTCTGGCAAGAATGCAAAACCTTCTGTGATTTCTCGTTGTGCATATATCTCAACGAGTTTATCTGCTAAATCATCAATAGATTTTTTTGCCTTTGTAACAACCTTGCTCCAGTCACGGCCACCCATCTTATTAATACGTGGCACATCACCTTCGTTGCCAATATATTTTTGCAGTTGATCTAAATTATTAGCTGGTAAGAATAGTTTGTCCGTTCCAGCATAAGCAATCTCAATATAATCGCGGTGAATGCCTTCCGTCTCAATTGTTTTAAGACCAATATACTTGCCGATACCATGCATATTATGTACTACATAGTCACCAGGCGTTAAATCTGTAAAATAATTGATTTCTTGGCCCTTTTTAGGCTTATTACGAAGCTTGCGCTTTTGCTGTCCGTAAATATTACCTTCTACGACAACCACGAGATGGCTATTGGGCAATTCAAAACCATCTGTTAATAAGCCCTTTAAAATAACGACGGTGTTCGACTTTGCTATCCATGTATCACTATGAATAAATGCAATATTCTCCCCTTCAAGGGCGCGCTCAATACCTTCTCGTCGTTGCTGATTATTTAGTACTAGTACCACTTGATGATTTAAACGATGCCATTGTTTAATTTCATCTGTTAATAGGGGAATTTGACGCTCAAAGCTCGTCATCGTCTTCCCTTGAATACCAATAGGGTTAAATCCAGTGAGACCAATAGAACGTTGTTGCATAAACGTGAAAGCCACTTGATTCGTAGCATCTACAGTGCGTTGTAGTTCATTCCAATCACAATGATTTTTCCGATGTGTAGGATCTTCTTTTAAGAATTTCTTTAACGCCTCTTGAATACGACCTGGCTCGTCATAAATCAGAGTGCCCTCTTTCACATATGATAGTAAAGTACTATCTGCATCACTTTTACCAAGAAAGAAAGGAGTTACCGTATAGGATTCGATTTGCTCAATAGAGCGTTGATTCTCAACGGAGAAGAAACGCAATGTATCGATTTCATCGCCAAAGAATTCAATACGAATCGGATGCTCACTATTTACAGGATAAATATCCAAAATATCTCCACGCACGGCAAAATGACCACGTTGTTCCACCTGGTCTACGCGTTCATATCCAATTGTTACGAGCTGTTCAAGAGCTACATCACGTTCAATTGTATCATTCAAAGCAAAATGCAACGATTGCCCCTTTAAATAATGAGGGGATACAACATATTGTGTAACCTCTTCAGCATTGGCAATGACTACTGCCGGCTCTTGCCATGCTAATAATGCTAAAGCTCGCATTTGTGCACCTTGGTCTTCAAGACTACGTGCTACAGTTGTAAAGTCTACATGATCTGTTATAGGAAATGATTGGACTAGCACATTAGGCCAAAAGAAAGCTAAATCTCGCTCCCACATCTCCTTATGATCCTTATCATGGACTACGATGACTACAGGCTTTTTAAGACCTACAGAAAAAGCTTGGCTTAAGAGGAAACTTTTTTGAGATCCACTAAGACCATATATGACTGACTTTCCCTTACGCTGAAATGCGTTTAGCCCATCCATAAAGGATGGGTTCTGTGAAAGCAGTTTTGTTAATGTATTATTCATACTGCACCATATAGTATTACTATGATTGTATTAATTAAATAGTTCTAACTTATTTATTATAACATATAATGTAGTAGTTAATTCTGTCCCTACCCTACTATTAAATTACAAGTTTTTATCGATATAAATATCCACATTAACTACTTAATTTTAGGCAAAAAAAATACACCTCTAAAGGTGCAATAAAGTTGGTGCGGGAGAAGGGACTTGAACCCCCACGCCGTAAGGCGCCAGATCCTAAGTCTGGTGCGTCTGCCAATTCCGCCACTCCCGCGTCTCAACTGAAATAATAATATCATGTATAGAATTCATCGTCAATCATTTTTTTATAAATGACTTAAAATTCATACATCTAAAAATAGATTCCAAGAAATAGATTCCAAGAAAAACAACTATCTAATTACACCTTACTATTTATGTAAACCCAAAGCAAATTCTAAATCTAAAAGCTCTTAACTCTACAATTGTATATCTATTAACTAACGCTTAACACCTCATCTAATAAACCTTAACTCTACAGGTCTCAATCTAAAAGGTCTTACCGATAATTAATATTTGCAAAATAAAAAGAGACTGACCCAGAATCCGAACTACTAGAACCCTGGGTCAGCCTCTTTTTTAGGATGATGATGAATAAATGCATGCCCTACATTTACCATAAAATATATTAACAGTCACAACATATGTCATGCTGGTAATACCAAGAAGGTAATCCACCATGACCATAGCACGACATTTAGGTCGTATAGAACTAAAATCTAAATCAACTATAATGCAATTTAGATTCAATAGAACTAAAAAATCCTTTTTACGGGTACGTAAAAAGGAGCTATTAACTTCTCCTCCCTATCTCTCGTAGGTCAAATGGTGAATGTTGAATAGGCAGTTCTCCTGACTCGGCGTCATCGCTCATCTAGCCTTCCCAGTTTCCCAGTGACTTAATTTAGACTCGCTCGACCATACAGTGGCGGGACCGTGCCGGCCTTTAACCGGCTTCTCTATTATGCTTTTCAGCACCTATTCCCAAATATGATATTTTCTATGCCTTTATTCTAACAGTCTACATTCATTTAGTCAATACGGCAGTAGCATATTTATTAATAAAAAAATGCTATATAGGTCTGCCGTATTGTTATAACAAAATATAAAAAGTTTAACAATCTAATCATTAGCTTTATCCAACGCGATTTCTAAATAGCCATCCTGCTATGGACATGCTTATAATGATTAGGATAATCATAGGAATAAAATTAAACCAAATATCCGTCAATCCTGCACCTTCTAAATAAATCCTGCGCATTGCATCAACAGAAAACCGCATAGGATTTCCATATGTAAGATATTGCAATATTTTCGGCATGTTATGTACAGGTGTGATTAATCCGGACAATAATGCTAGTGGAAAAAGAAAAACAAAAACATATACGAGAACTTGCTGCATATTTTTTGCAATAGCCGAAATAGATAACCCCAATCCAATGCTACTACTTATAAACGTAAACAACACGGCATACACAAGAAATATGTTGCCCCGAAATGGAACTTTAAACCAAAACATGGCTATTAATAACAATACAGTACTTTGAAACAGTCCTATTATCATAGGGGGTATAGACTTTGCAATCAAAATTTGCATAGATGATACGGGCGTCACCAATAATTGATCAAAGGTCCCCTGCTCTCGTTCTCTCGCCACAGATAAGCCTCCCAACATGATAACTTGTGTCATACTGATCAATATAACGAGACCTGTCAAGAAAGTCCATGAAGACTGCTGATTTTCATTGTACCAGGTACGAGATTCAATCGTGATTCCCTTATGATCAACACCTAACCAAGTCTGATTGAATTGAGAAATGATTTGCCCCATATAGGCTGCAACAAGACCTGAAGTCATTGTATTCGTTCCATTTACAATAACAGTAATAGATGTAGGTTGTTTATGCTTTAAGTTTTCTTCAAAATCCTGAGGTATGATAACCGCCATAATAACCTTGTTGGAGTCTATTAGTGGTGCGATTATATCCGGAGAGTTCGCAGATTGATACAGTTCAAAAACACCGGATGAATTAATAGTCGATTCTAATGCAGCTGCGGTCTGCGTATGACTTTCATCAATCAATACATAGGGAACCTTGTTGAGATTATAGGTTGCGGCGTAACCGAAGAGGAACCCTTGAATAATAACCGGTAACAGTAAGATTATACGAGTTTTCGGATCTTTAAAGGTGGCTAATAGCTCTTTCCATATGATGGAGACAATTTGATTCCAATACAGGCGCCAATTCATTATTCCACCTTCTTCCGCGTAATATAAATTGTCAATATTGTAAAGCAAATAGCAAAACCCGATAATACGGCACTATTTTTAATAATCAAATACCAGTTATTTCCACCTAGGAACAATGATTTCAGTAATTCTAAAAAATATGTAGGAGGTAAAAGCCGTGAAATATATTGAATCACCACAGGTTGTGAATGTGGATCAAATAAAAACCCCGTCAATATCAACGCCGGTAAAAAACTGGTAAGTAACGCCATTTGACAAGCTAAGAACTGTTTCTTCGTAAACGCAGATATAAGTAGTCCCATATTTAAGGAAACAATCAAATACAATGTGGACACGATGCAGATGATCCATAAGGAACCACGCATAGGTACTTCATAAAAGAAATACGAAACACCGAGGCAAAACAACAGCCCCAACATGGCCAATACATAATAAGGCACTACCTTAGCCAAAATAATTTCAATAGGCTTAACTGGTGTAACGAATAAAGCCTCAAAAGTACCACGTTCCCATTCTCTAGCCATAACAACCGCCGTAAGAAAGACGGATACAATCGTCATGATAATCATGATGAGCCCAGGAATCAAAAACCAGGTACTTGTATTTGCTTCATTAAACCACATGCGATGGTTCATTGTTATATATCCACCACGTAGCATAAACGGAATATTCTTAACGGCCCATAAATTAATAGCTGAGTTTACATAACTTTCTATGCTCATCGCTACCGAAGTATCGACACCGTAGTAAATTCCCTGCACTTTCCCTTGTCCACGCATAACTTGAGCAGAAAAGTCCTGTGGAATCACCAATATGGCATCTACCTTTCGTTTTTCCATCAATAGTTCCGCCGTTTTTCTATCGCGAACCGCTATAGGTTGAAAGTACTCAGAGCCGTATAAGGAGTCATACACACTCTGGGTCATAGAATCTTGCCGTTCCATAACCACTGCTATCGGCACGTGTTTAACATCCAAAGTAACCCCTGAGCCGATGAGGATAATAAGTAGTATAGGTAGCACAACACCCAACAAAATAATGCTAGGGTCGCGCAATACTTGTAAGGTCTCCTTGTATACCAATGAGGAAAACCGTCTTATAAATCCGTTCATACGTCATCCTCCTGTTCCCGTTTTTTTAGTATGACGGAGATAAACGCTTCATCCATAGTACAATTCTCATCGCCGGCAATCCGTCTAACTTCATCAGGTGTTCCCAGTACAACGAGTTTTCCTGCATCCTGAATCATAATACGGTCACAATATTCCGATTCATCCATAAAATGAGTCGTAATAATAATCGTTGTTCCTCGCTTTGATAAAGAAGTAATCTGTCGCCAGAAATTACGCCGTGTAAGAGGATCAATACCACTTGTGGGCTCATCCAAAAAAAGAATTTTAGGCTCATGCATTAAGGCAGCCGCCATGGACAAGCGCTGTTTATAACCACCAGGCAAATCACCGGCTATCATATCTCGCACATCATTTAGACGAAACTCCTTGATAACAGCTTCTATTCGATCATCCTTTTTTTGACTGTACAAACCGTACACACCAGCAAAAAATTCTAGATTTTCCATAACGGACAAATTGCCGTACAAAGAAAACTTTTGCGCTACATATCCGAAATTGCTTCTTGCTGCCGTACGAGATTTAACGACATCAACACCGGCTACACGTAAATCCCCGCTCGTTACAGGTAATAATCCACACAACATACGAAATGTCGTCGTCTTGCCGGCTCCGTTTGGTCCAAGCAATCCGAATACTTCTCCGCGCTGCACCGTAAATGATGTATTAGCTACCGCCGTAAAATCACCGAATGTCCTCACCAAATGAGATACGGAAATTTCTACTGGACGCTCAACCATTTCATTTGGGGACAACAAACGTTTTCGTTCTTTCTCTATCACACTTTCATTCAAATCCATATCGATACTATCTAAAGGCTCAGCCCCTTGTTTTGAGGCAATTTTATCCTCTTTTAACAGCATCATAAAGGTATCTTCCAAACGGCTCTGAACTGGTTGTTCCTCCATACCGTACTCGCTAAGCCAAGGAATCGAAAGCATTTCTTTTGTTTTTATGTACCTCACGGCACCGGCCTCCGGAACGGCATCCGCCACGCATTTCCTGTCATCCATCAATGCGGCCTGTACATTTCTCATGCTCAACGACTTCGGAATCTTTACCTGAAAGCATCGTTCCTCAGACATTTGAGTCAACTCATGCGGTGTCCCAGTTGCTAAAAAGTGCCCCTTATTGAGGACGAAAACATCTTTACAACGCTCCGCCTCATCTAAGTATGCAGTGCTAACAAGTACGCTGATTCCATCTGTACGTACTAACGACTCTAAGATTTCCCATAACTCCCGCCTTGAAAATGGATCTACCCCTACGGTAGGCTCATCGAGCAATAAAAGCTCCGGAGAACGCACCAATGTACAGGCTAGGCTAAGCTTTTGCTTCATACCACCTGACAATTTACCGGCTTGACGCTTAGTAAATTTGGCTAGCCCTGTCATATGCAGTAATTTTTCAAACCGCTTCGTTCTCACATGCAAAGGAATACCGTGTAAATCTGCATAGAGATTCATGTTTTCACTGACGGATAATTCCTCATAAAGCCCAAATTTCTGAGGCATATAACTGAGTCTATCTTGAACTGCCTGTGAATGTGCTTTCACATCCATTCCGAGGATCTCTAAAGAACCAGCCGTGGCATCCAATAAACCAGCTATCAAACGAATCAAAGTCGTTTTTCCCGCCCCATCTGGACCAACCAACGCAGTTAAACAGCCTTTCCGGATTTTAAAATCCAAATGGTCCAATGCTATTATAGGATCAGCTCCGACAAGGGGGAATTCTTTATATAATTGTGACCCTTCGATTGCATATACATCATTCACTGCACACCTCTATATATCAATGGAAACAGTGGCAGGCATTCCTAAACGGAGACGATTATCAGGATCATCTACATATACCCGCACTTCATATACAAGTGTAGTACGCACATCCTCCGTTTCTACCGATTTAGGTGTAAATTCCGCTACGGAAGAAATATATCCGATTGTTCCGTGAATCGGTTCGTTCTTATATGTATCCGTTGTTACATTTGCATCCATACCGTTATAAATTTTTCCTAAATCCCGTTCGTTCACATATACACGAACCCATTTCTTAGTATTCTCAGCCAATTTAAATACAGGTGTATTCGGTGAAGCCATATCACCGACCTGTAATAATCGGGCCGTTATAACACCGTCTATCGGGGACGTTAATACAGATTGGTTCAGCAAGAACTCCTGACGGGCCAGTTCGCTTTTCATCGCATCCAATTGGGCTTGGGCCTGTGCTATATCTTCCTGTCTTGGCCCTGCGACAGCTAAATTGTATGCTTGCTGAGCCTCGTTTAATTTGGCTTCCGATACTTTCACCTTCGCCTGTATATCATCTACAGACTGTCGACTAACGGCCTTACCATTTGAAGCATTATAGGATTTTCGTAACTTCTCTGCTTCCTGTTTCGATTGCGCTAACGCAGCTTCTGCAGATGTAACTCGTGCCGATGCTTGAGCGATTTCTTCTGGTCTACTGCCGGCCTGCAACTTGGCCACTATAGCTTCCTGTGCTACAATGGTAGCCTTAGCCTGCTGTACAGTAAGATTCAATTCATCAGAATGTAAATACCCCAAAATCTGCCCTTGGCTCACCACCGCACCTTCATCCACCAAAAGGCTGGCAATCCGGTCACTTCCCCGAAATGCAACATTAACTTCACGCAGATTCACGTTGCCTTGCAACACAATATGATGAGAGGCAATGTACGCTTCGTATTGATTATAAGCATAATAACTTACTCCACCCAAAATTATTAGAAAGGCAATCATTATACCTGCGCACTTTTTTCTATTATTCGCCATCCACCCTTTAATGACATCAAGTTTCTCTTTCATAATCATTCCCCGTTTCTCACACTATTTCTTAGCATGCGAGTCCGCCTCTGCCTCCTGATCCATGTCCATGGCTTCCCAACCACCGCCTAAGGATTTGAATAAACGAACGGTATCAGCAAACTCTTGCCCCCGACTCATGATATATTGCCGCCTTGCAGACAATACATTTCTTCGTGCATCAAGAACACTTAAGTAATCGCTAAGACCGGAGTCAAAATTGGTTTGCGCCAAAGATTCCGCTTGCTGTGCAGATTCTACAGCAGATTTCAATTCCTCGGACTTAATATGATCCTGAGATGCATCCGTTACCGCATTTCGAACCTCCCCTACAGCTTTCAAAACAGTCTCTTCGTAAAGTGCCAAATATTCCTGTTCCTTTTCTGTTTGTATCTTTATATTCTTACGAATAGCACCGGCATTGAAAATAGGCATAGTGATAGATGGTCCTATTCCTATCATTTTACCGATAGCCGAAATAAGACCTCCCGATGAAAACGACTCCAAGCCTATACTGCCATTTAGTGAAAACCTAGGCTTAAGGTCAGCCTTTGCAGCCTTGGTTTTCTGTTGTTGCGCCGCAATACGTCGTTCCGCCGCCTGAATATCAGGCCGTTGTCGTAAAGCTTCCGCCGGTATGCCGATAAATATGTGTGGATTCACCGTAGGTAATGAAGTATTTTCCATCAATAACCCGTCAATCTCGCCTGGAACTGTTCCTGTCAATATAGAAAGAGCAGCCATTGTGGAAGCTATATTTTTCTTTAATGAAGGAATCTCCGCTTGAGTCTGAGATAATGCATATGTAGCCTGTTGCACAGGTAATTCATTAATAATACCAGACTGATTATTTATCTTAATCAGTTCCAACGCTTCCTGTTGACGCTTCACATCATCTTCTGTTATGCGCAATTGCTCCTGTAAAGTTCTTAACGACATATACTGTAATGCGGTTTCCGCGCTCAAAGATACCCAGGTGGAATATAAATCCGCCTGTGATGCTTGTAACGAATTCGATGCAGCACGTGATTTTGCTTTTTGTCTTCCGAATATATCAATTTCCCATCGCGCATCAATTCCCAATTTACCGGTTTCTACATTTCTCGTCATCTTATCAGATATAGGTAAATTCTTTATCGCTTCTCGGTCTGAATCCCATTCACCCTGACCTCTATTAGCCGACCATGAACCGGAAGCATCTAGCCAAGGTAATCGCTGTGCTTCAGCAATACCCAACTGTAACCGTCCTTGTCTAACTCGAGAACGAGCTACCTCTAACTGCCGATTATTTTTGAGGGTCAAATCAATTAATTGATCCAATACGGGATCATTAAAAACCTTCCACCAGTGGGCTAACTCTTCTTCACTGACCGCGTTCCCTTCCACAACCGCATACGGTAAGGGATGTTTTCCCGCTTCTTCTACCCAAGAATGTTCATTCAATTCTTTAGTTGCTTTTTGTTT
Organism: Veillonella sp. AF13-2; assembly: GCF_003603295.1. Taxonomy (NCBI): domain Bacteria; kingdom Bacillati; phylum Bacillota; class Negativicutes; order Veillonellales; family Veillonellaceae; genus Veillonella; species Veillonella sp. AF13-2. The sequence goes on along the minus strand of NZ_QTMT01000001.1, from coordinate 1,899 downwards.
CTCTGAAAGCTTAGTCTCATCAGCAGCAGTACTCTTTTTCTTCTTTTTTTTGCCATCTTTGTAATACGATGCAATAACAGGACTGCCTTGGTCAGAATCGTCAACAGTTTTTTCAGACTTATGCTGTATTATCGTATTATCTCGACGCGTTTGATTCGTATCTCTATTTGATTGACTAAAGCTGATGCCAGCGCTAGCACTCCAAGCCCCTAATGCTAAACATATATAAACAATTAAAAGTTGTTTTCTATTCGTCTTCATAGCAAACCTCTTTTCATTTCCATATATATCAGTATCATTATATGTTCATCTTATAATATAAAACCATTATGTATCAATAATATGAAGTATCATTTCAATCTAACTTGAGTTTTATCGAACTTTCACATAAAATAAAAATGTATTAATATAATTCAAGTGGAGGCGATTATGTATATCGGTGAAATCATTAAAAGCTATCGCGAACAACATAATATGACAGTTGAAGAATTCGCAAATAAATCGAATCTAAGTCAAGCAGAAATCACCCAATTGGAAGAATTATTTCAAAGCGATGGAACAACACCTCATCCTGTTGCAATGCGACAAATTAAAAGTATAGCTGAAGCCATCGAACAGCCAATCCCCATCATTATGAATCTTATTTCTGCAGATCAAGAAATTGTCGTTAACGTAGTAGCTGAATCAGATCAGCCACATGCGAAATAATAAAACTTAGTTAATTAAATAAAGATCATTAGCTCATAAAAGGACCCTACATAAATATGTAGGGTCCTTTATATACATATAAAAAGCAAAATAAAAAAGCACCACATTACTGTGATGCTTTAATTTGGTGACCCAGAAGGGATTCGAACCCCTGGCCTTTTGATTCGTAGTCAAACGCTCTATCCAGCTGAGCTACTGAGTCATGTACAAGGTACTCACTTATATTAACATAATGATTGCGGCTACGCAAGCATTTTTTAATATTTTTTGAGTAATTTTATGGACATGCGGCCCGAAGACCGCCATCCAAATTTTGGCAGGGGCAGTAGGACTTGAACCCACAACCAACGGTTTTGGAGACCGCTACTCTACCAATTGAGCTATACCCCTATATTCATCAAGCTTTGCTTGATACTTGATTAGTTTAACAAATATTACATACTATGTCAAGAAATATAGGCTTATTAATCAATAAATAATAAGAAATATTAAAGGAAAAGAGCCCTCTTTCAAGGGCTCTTATGTCTACCTAACTTTTACCTTTATATATACGGGAGATGGTATATATAATTAGAGAGTTTTGTATATGTATTGTTTTGTTTATACACAGGGAGAGTATTGTTGTGTATTTAAGTGTTGTTTTATGTGTTGTATTGTTTTGTGTTGTTTGTATTATTTGTAAAAGGGACAGGTAAAAGTTATTAGTAGTAGACCTCCATTTCCTTAGTTGATCTCAATCAACTATAGCTAGTATATAGATAGTTCGTGAAAACATAGTGAAAGTGATATGAAATATAATTAAAACGAGTAATTTTTGGTACATTTTGGTATATTATTAAATATCAGAAAGATAGCTATAAAGCACGTATTTACTAGGCTAGATAGGGACCTATATAAAAAAGTGATAATTCTATGCATGAATAGAATATGTAATAAATAGTAATTATTAAAATTTATAATTAGACCTTCATTAATTATATTATCAATTAATTGATAATATAATTAAAAAATAATGAACTAAGCGATGCAGTGAATCTGTCGTCGTTTTATTCTTTTTACCTTTAACTTGCCCTGCTTACCAGGTCCCCTGGGAGGATAGGAAGCCATATACAAAAAAAGACACACCCTCAGGTGTGCCTTTAAGCAATCAGCGGCTTCCTATCCTCCCAGGCCGTCTCCAGCCAAGTACTT